>CACASE010000001.1 GCA_902535165.1 uncultured Bacteroidota bacterium
CCTCTAAGAAAATTGAACCCTATTGTAATTTGATGAAATCCACCAGATCCAAAATTTACATCTCCAAATTGATAAGAGTAATTATATGAAAAAACAAAATCTTTGTAATCAATACCAAATAGAGGTGTTATCAATTGTAGGTTTTGTTCCATTAGTGTTCCCTCAGCTCCACTGATATCATCATATTTTCTAACAAATTCGGCCCCCTCTAAACTATTTCTAAATGAAAGTCCTGCCCAAATTCTTCCAGAATTCAATTTGTAATATGTTTTAAAATTAAAATCAATTGATTTTTCAGATGTAAGGTCAGAGTATTGAAATAAAGTTGAAGGTTCAAATGACCATGGAGTATCTGTATAAAAAACATATCCTAATGAAGCAACAAATCTCTTGTAGTTTCTAGTATCACTATTAACTATATCATTTGTCTCACCATACCACTCATCAGGTGCAAATAAGAGATTTTTTACTGTCAAATGAGCATAATATTTAGAATTAACATAAGACATTCCAACATCAATATTAAAATAACTTGTATTCTCCATTATTCCTGAAATTAATGGATCATAATCAACCATATCAAATGTTGTTTGGTCTAATGAATTTTGAATTCCACCAATGCTAATTCCAAATGACAATTGATCAATTTCATCATACTTAGAAGGATACGGTCTTTTACTTAGAACTATATCATCATTAAAATTGATATGATGGGCATATGTAATATATGCTCCTTTTTGTGCATGGTACCCATTTTGATCGTTAAATAATGTTAAGCCCAGTCCTGACCTTTCAGATAATCTTAGATCTGCTGTAAGTGTTTGTAGATTTGGAGCCTCAACTTGATCAAACCATTGTTTTCTGACCGTAGTTCTTATTTTTCCACCAACTAGATTTACACCAGCCATTGATGGATGAACTAAATAATAGTTTTCAGTCAAGTAATCAAAGTAAATAGGAACACCTTCTTGTGCTTTGCTATTACTTAAAACGAAAAATAGTATGATTGTTAAAATTAATCTCACAATGAATTATATACAATAATTAGACCTAAAATTAAATCTAAACTGCGCTAAAGATAAATCAATTTTTTTTGTTTTTGAGAAAAAACCCCAGTGGTAAAAAAAGAAACAAAGCATAAATATTAAATAGTATTCCAATAATTGGCACTAAAACCATTAAAATTATTAACCAAAATTGATTTTTTTTACTAATCACCTGAAATCATTTTAAATAGTTTTTTCTCAGGAATTCTTCCTAAATCATCAATATCGTCAAGCCAGTCATCTAGAACGTTGCTTAGTATATTAAGCTCTGCTTTATAATCTGCATTGTCTGAGAGATTATTTAGTTCAAAGGGATCATTCTCTAAATCATATAATTCTTCTTTAAGCTTTGGGACTCTAAACCATAAATCATGCTCTTTTGATAGCTCTCCATTTAAATGTAAACTATTTAAGTGTCTCATGAGTACCATTTGCCTTCTGTATGCAACATTTAAGGCATGTGAATTTTCTGGAAAATAATTTCTTATATACTTGTACTTTTCACCTCTCACTGCCCTAATTCTATCAGGATGCTCATCAAATCTATCACTTGATGTGAACAAATATTCTCTTTTTGACTCATCTTTATATTTACCAAGGAAGGGTTTTCCTTGTTGAAAGCTTGGAATATTTATACCTGCAATTGATAAAACAGTGGGTGCAAAATCTACAAAACTTAAAAACTGATTGGTGTCAACCTTTTCTTTTGTTCCTGTTGGTAATTTCACAAAAAATGGAACTTTTGTTCCAGTTTCATAAATTGCTCTTTTATGTCTAGGAAATGGACCTCCATGGTCACTATAAAAAAATATGTAGGAATCATCATAAATATCCTCTTTTTTTAAATGATCAATTAACTTTCCAACCTGCCTATCCATTTCTATTAAATTTGAATAATTTACAGCTAATGAATGTCTAACAATTGAATCGTCAGGAAAAATAGGTGGAATTATTTTTAAATCATTAGGATTAACTTTTAACTCCTCTTTATCTCTTTTCCACATTCCAGATTCATGTGTGACATTATAATTATATATAGCAAAAATTGGACTTTGAGACTTTGAAATTTTATTTTTACTATTATACTCAGACCACGTAGAATCTAAATTTACCAGATAGTTATAGTCCCCTTTGCTATCATTGTATGTGAAATAACCGTTTTCTTTTAAAATTTGAGGAAATGTCTTTATAGATTCAGCTATATTAGAAGAATAATAAGGAACTTCTAAAACCTTTTCATGTTCTCCTCTTTTCCCAATTTTAAAACCATTATTGTAAAAATTATCAAAATGCATTGCACGCATATTATGAGTTCCAATTGAATTTGGATACATACCTGTTATTATTGAGCTCCTTGCTGGAGCGCAAACAGGATAAGTCGCATACATATTATCAAAAACTATACTTTCATTAGCAATTTTTTCTAAGTTTGGAAGGCTGACATCATCATTTCCATTAAAAGGAAGTAGATATTGCGATTGATCTTCAATTGTTATCCAAATTATATCTGGCTTTTTATTATTTGTACATGAAATGAAAAAAGCACAAAAAAATAAATAAAAGAAAAAGTTCTTCATACATCAAAATTAGATAAATCATCTAATTATATTAAAAGTAGAATTCTTTTTTTACTTTAGAAACAATAAATAACAAACTATTGATTAAGAAAACTCTTTCAATATTAATGATTATGACGACTGCGATAATTATAACAATTATCTCATATTTTCATCAAAATCAATTACCAATCTATGATATCAATTTGGCAGTTAAGTTCATCTTAAATAAACAAAACAGTAATGACTTTGATAAAATTTCAAAAGTTCTTGGTTATGAACCCACTGATAAACTACTTATTATTCATGCTGATGATGTTGGTCTATGTGAATCTGTAAATTCAGCCACGTTTGAATCATTTAAAAATGAATCTATATCTTCTGCTGCTGTGATGTTGACTACAAGAGAAATTGATGAGGTCGCAAATTTTAGTATTAATAATCCAAATTTTGATATGGGAATTCATTTGACTGTAACAAGTGAATGGAAATATCATAAGTGGGGAGGGATTTTAAAAAATAATGACATAAGCTCTATTCTTAATTCAAAAAACCATTTGTATTGGAATAAAAGAAAGTTTACGAAAAATGGAAAATTGAATGAAATTAGAAAAGAACTTCAAGCACAAATAGATTTAGGTATTTCAATGGGCTTTAATCCATCACATATAGATAGTCATGAAGGTGCTTTATTTTTTGACCCTGATATTTTTAGGCTGTATCTTGATCTAGCTAAAGAAAATGATTTATTAGCTTTTGTTCCCATACAAGCAAGTGTACATTTTGATAGAAACTTTGAAAAACCCAAACATGCAATCATAATTGATCAGTTTCATATGCTGCCTGAGGGGACTGAAATTAATGAAATAAAAGATTATTATTTTGATGTTATTGAAAACCTTAAACCTGGTCTTAGTCAAATTATCATACATCTGGGAAAAGATGAAGAGGAGTTAAGAAAAATTACAGTTGACCATCCTAATTTTGATTATCGATGGAGACAATTAGATTTTGATATATTCAATAGTGATGAATTTAAAAGTCATTTAAAAGAAAATAACATAAAAATTATAACTTGGAAAGACTTAAAAAAACTTATATAAAATGAAAAAACTATTAATTGCTCTAATTATTATTTTATTTTTTCAAAATACTCATTGTCAAGAAGGATATATTCCTAGTGATGAAAATCTTGAAGCCAGGGCTTGGTTCAAAGATGCAAGATTTGGGCTTTTCATTCATTGGGGCGTTTACAGTGTCCTAGGTGATGGAGAATGGGTTATGAATAACCAAAATATTTCGATTGAGGAATATGAGAAATTACCCTCGTTCTTTAACCCAGTTTATTTTGATGCTGAGGAATGGGTTTTAATGGCTAAAGATGCAGGAATGAAATATATAACTATTACAAGTAGACATCACGATGGGTTTTCAATGTTTGATTCTAAAGCGTCTGACTATAATATTGTCGAGAAGACACCTTACGGAAAAGATGTATTGAAAATGCTTGCCGAAGCTTGTAAAAAACATAATATGAAACTTTTTTTCTATTATTCTCAGTTAGATTGGTACAGAGATGATTATTATCCTAGGGGAAGAACAGGAAATGGAATTTCTGGACGAGGTCAAGGTAAATGGAGTGATTATATAAGCTTTATGAAAGCTCAACTTACAGAACTACTTACTAATTATGGAGAAATTGGTGGAATATGGTTTGATGGTGAGTGGGATCAATTCAAATGGGATGGGAAAAGATTTGGTGAGCCTATGGCAGATTTTAAACTTTCAGAAGTTTATTCTTTAATTCACAAGCTTCAACCACAGGCACTAATTGGTAGTAACCATCATTTGGCACCAAATCCAGGTGAAGATTTTCAAATGTTTGAAAAAGATTTACCAGGAAGAAGCACAAAATCATTTGCAACATCAGCAGATGATATAGGTAACCTTCCGCTTGAAGTATGTGAAACAATTAATGGATCTTGGGGTTTTAATTTAAAGGATAGAAAACACAAGTCAAAAAAGGATCTTGTTCAATATTTGATTAAAGCAGCAGGATATGATAGTAATTTACTTTTAAATGTTGGACCTATGCCCAATGGAAAAATCCAGAAAGAACATATTAAATCTCTAAAAGAAATTGGTGATTGGGTAAAAATTAATGGGGAAACAATTTATGGAACATCAAGAGGACCAATAAATCCGACGGACGAAATAGCCTCAACTCAAAAAGAAAATACCATTTATATTCATCTTTTAGATAATAGAAGGACCTATTTCATAGAGGGTTATGATCCCAAAATAAAAAAGATTTCATATTATCATTCAAATAAAAAAGTAAAGTATCAAAAAACAAAGTCAGGCTTAATCATTAATGTAGATGATAGTGAATTAGATGAGATAGATACCATCATTAAACTTGAAATCTGATGAAAAAAGTGTTGTTATTTACTTTATTATTGATTTCTTGCTCACCTCTAAAAAAATATCAAGCTACTGCTGCAAAGTGGGAAAAAGATATTATTAAACTTGAAAATTTAGATAAATCTGAAAATTATAGCGAAAATGCAATACTTTTTATTGGAAGTTCTAGTATAAGAGGTTGGCGCACAATGAAAAAAGATATGTTTCCATATGAAACCATTAAGAGAGGTTATGGTGGTGCCCATTATACAGATATAATACATTTTACAAAACGTCTAGTAAATAATCATAATCCAAAAGCAATTTTGATATTTGTTGCAAATGATATTAAAGGAAATAATAAATCGGATATTTATTCAAAAAACTTACCAGACAGGAAGCCAAAAGAAGTAAAAAGACTTTTTAAACTAGTAATTCATCAAATTAGGTCAATTCACGAAGAAATTCCAATTTTTGCTATTGAAACTACGCCTACAAGAAGTAGATGGATAGCCTGGCCTGAAATATCTCTAGCAAATGATTTAATTATGAAATATTGTGATTCAAAGGAAAATTTATTTTACGTATCTACAAGAGATTACTTCATTGCCAAAAATGGTCTTCCTACTGAGGAGTTTTTTATAAAAGATAAACTTCATTTGAATAAAAAAGGATATAAACTATGGGCAGAAATTATTAAAAATAGTTTGAAACCTGTAGTCAGTCATAATTAAGGATATTTTGCCATCAGAGGTGGCAAAAATTCCAACAGAGGAGGATTTGTATTTTTTTTCATATATTAGTGCTAATTAAATTTTAACTAACATTAATTAAAAAAAAATAAAATGGGATATACTCACACAAACAGTAAAGGAAAAACTTACCACTTACATTCAAAAGATGTTACTCTTAAAGGTGGTAGAAATCAAACTATTTATTATTTCGCTAAAGATGCTAGATCAAATGCTTGTGATCTACCAGCTGGAAAACAAGTAGTAGAAAGTCCAAAAACTGGTCTTCCATTCGTTAAAGGAAAATAATTCTTTTTCGAACTGAAAAGTATAAACCCACTCCATTGAGTGGGTTTTTTATTTTATATCTCTAATATTAATTTTTTTGAAAGCTATACCCTCATAAGCTGATTTTATCCCACCCTCAAATAGACAAGCAATTTCATTATTACTTAGTTGAACTAAATTTGAGTATGCAGAAGGTCCCTCATGAATTAATATTTTTTGTGACCAAGTTTCAGCTTGATCCAAGCTAAATTGAATTGTCATTTTCTCCCTTGCATTTTTACTATTTGGATTTGAAAATGCTAGAAGTTCTTTTTTAAAAGGTCTTTGAATATTTATCATACTTGCCTGACATATTGGTTCAATTAAACTTTCATCTGAAAATATATCTCCCCATGAAATACCTTGATCCTTACTTACTGACAATTTTCTTAATCGGTCATCTGTATAATTTCTCATATTAAGAAGTAAATCGCCATTTTTAAATTCAATAACTGTACACTCATTTACTTGGTGTTGCATTGTTGACCCACCAAGATTCCAATTTAATCCTCCATCATCTGAATAAATTATATGAGAATAGTAATGCTTTGTATCTGCCTCAATGTGATCACATGGTATAATTAATCTACCCTTATTTAGTCCTTTCTTTAACTGAATCCCATTAACAGGTCCAGTTGCATACCATGTCCAATTATCAAGTTTTACTTCACTAGTAATTTCTTTTGGATTTGTCCAGCTTTCGCCGTTATCATTCGAATGAATTAAATAAACATGTCTTGTATCTATGCTTTTTTGATCTATTATTTGCCATTCTTTGTCCTCTCCTCTGTTCCAAGTAGCCAATAGGCTTATCCTACCAGATTTTTTATCAAGAACTGGAGATGGATTTCCACAAGTATTACCATCATCATCCCATATAATTTTTAAGGAAGACCATGTTTTACCATTATCATATGATTTTTTGTAAACTAAGTCAACATCTCCAGTATCACTACAACTTTTTTTTCTACCCTCAGCAAAAGCAAGAATTACGTCATTCTTTGCTTTAATTATTGTAGGAATTCTAAAACAATTATAACCATCATCTCCACTTTTAAAAAGATAGTTTAAGTCTTGAGTAAAACTTAAACTAGGTAAATAAAAAAGAATAATAAGTATTTTAAAACGCATTATTTAAAAATAAAAAAAACCCTTCATGTGAAGGGTTTAGAAGTATTATATTTTAACAACTTACTTTAGTTCTGCTGGAACTTAGCAAATAATACACTCATTCTATCTCCAATAACCCTCTCTCTTGATGCAACACCATATTTTCCCATCATTTGTTGAGTAAATGACGGTTCACCATCATTTGACCATTGATAATTTTTATCAATTGCATCTATTGTAAAATGAGTTACTTCTTGATTGGCATTTTCACTTCTGTTCAAAACTTTATTAAACTCCCACCAAGCTCTAGATCCAGCTTCAATTTGCTTTTTATGATTTTCTTTGAAAAACTTCATTTCAAAATTTTCATAGTCATCATTTAAAGCTTTAAAGCCGTTAAAAAGGAACAAAACCTCTTTCCCCTCGGCTAGAGGGCTCCAAACTGAATTATCTAATCTCTCAACTAAAAACCTTCTAGTTTCTTTTCTTACTTGAGAACCTAATGTCCATTTTGTTTCAAATTTTTTCTTTGACAGCTCTTTTTTGTAAACCTTCTTACCTAGCTCCTGCCAGTTAACAGATTTAGATCTTTGAATAGAATCCTTATAACCATTCATTACAATATAATCTGGTTTCATTTTATGATCAGCATTTTCAATATCCTTTTCCAGCTTGAAAACAATCCAAAAATCTTGAGAGTCATCGGCAATTGCTTGCTCTTTAATTTTAGACCAAAATTCTTCTACTTCTACATATGATTCATCCATAGAATCTTTGACCCAGATAGCTTCATATGAGACTAATTGTGAAAATGAAATATTAATTGATAATATAAATAATATTGACAGTATTTGTTTTTTCATAATATTTTTTTTTTGAAATTAAGCTAAATGAAATAAATAACATTAACTGTATGTTAAATAATTAGAATGGTTGATAACATTTTAATTTATCAGTTGAAAAAATTCTAAATTTTCAAAAAAATTTATAAAATTTATGAATATTAATAATAACTGTGTGAAAAGTATAATTCTAATTTTATTTTTTTTCCTTAGCGTTAGTGCACAAGAAAAAAAATATATTCTTAATACTGTTGCATTTTATAATGTTGAAAATCTTTTTGATATAAATGATGACCCTAATAACAGTTGGGACGAAGCTAGAACACCTGAGGGAGAAGATAAATGGACTGAAAAAAAATATACTATAAAACTTAATAATCTTGCAAAGGTTTTGCCAATTATAGGCTCAGATGTAACAAATAGTCATCCCGCTATTTTAGGACTGTGTGAGGTTGAAAACAAACAAGTACTTATCGATTTAGTTTCAACTGAGAAAATGAAAAATCTTAATTATGGGATTATTCACTTTGATTCCAAAGATTGGAGAGGTATTGATGTAGCTCTACTTTTTGACACAACTAAATTTATCCCGAGAAAAGCAAAAACTTATCCTTTAAAGGTTGAATATAGAGGTAAACCAAGTTTTTCAAGAGATGTACTTGTTGTTTTTGGGTTTTTAGAAAAAGAACCAATTAATTTTATTGTAAATCACTGGCCTAGTAGAGGAGGTGGTCAACCTAGTATTGCTCAAAGATTTAAAGCAGGTGAATTAAACAGAAGAATCATTGATTCAATTTTGTCTATAAATCCAAAATCTAAAATTATTTCGATGGGTGATTTTAATGATGATCCTGGTGATCCAAGTATTAAAGTTGCACTAAAAACAAAATCTGATAGAAATACAACTAAGTTTAATGAGATGTATAATCCCATGGAATTTCTTCATGAAGAAAAATACTACTGGACTTACCTATATAAAGGCAAGGGGAATATGCTT
The DNA here is from genome assembly GCA_902535165.1 of uncultured Bacteroidota bacterium. Lineage (GTDB taxonomy): Bacteria > Bacteroidota > Bacteroidia > Flavobacteriales > Flavobacteriaceae > Eutrophosalina. Next base: position 9,013 of record CACASE010000001.1, read on the forward strand.
GACCAATTAATTATATCTGGCTCATTAATAGATGAGGATAGTAAATTAAGATTTCTTAAAGCAGGGGTATTTAACAAAAAATGGTTATTAAATGGCAGGGAAAAAGGTAGATGGGCAGGTTATCCTACGCCAAATGTAATTTATGGTAAATTTGATCCTAATGGATATAGTGATCACCTACCAGTTTTTCTTTATTTAGCTAAAGAAATTGATTGATGATTTTTTTTGACCAGAAAAATTAAAAAACTTCTCCATTACCAAAAGTGATATAATTTTTTCATCTCTTTTGTCTCTAAACTGATTAACATAATTATTAGCGTTTGAAGAAATTTCTTTTAACTTATCTAAATTTTCAGTGTAATACTCTAACTTATCATTTAGGTCTGAGTAATCATCTTTAATTTCTATATAATGAAAATTAGGAATTAAGGTAGCTTCCATAAACCAGGATTCAAACTTTGGTTTTGGCATTACAGCAACTGAATTTGAAGACATAACCCATTTCAAATTAGATGCTACATCATTTCCCTCGATACATAAAATAAATTTATGCTTCAAATGATAGTCAATCGATACCTTTTTTTTAAACCATTGATCATGTTTTGTTCCACTATTTATTTGTCCTAAATCACAGTAAGGATTGTCAAAATGTTTTATGTAAAAATCAATTCTTTGCTTTTGATGAACAGCAGCTCTTCCAAATAAAATATCTTTTTTTTCCTCAATTGGAGTAATATCATTTACATATAAGAAGTGTCTGACCTTATTAAGTTTTAGAATAATTGAATTTTTATTTTCAGCATTAATTGGCCTTGATTTAACAAATGAAACCTCTTCAGGAACATAGTTAATATCTCCAAATAAAAAATTTGCTTTTAAAGATTTTGGAAAATATTTTACTATTGAGTAAGAATCAAAAAAATATGTTTTGCCTTTACTTTTAATTTGTAAATCAGATAATTTTGACCAAGTTTTATTTGTAGATATTTTGTTTTCTATTTTATTATAATAATTAACTCTTTTTAGGATATAATCTAATTTATTGTCTGGTATTGAAATTAAAAGGTGTTGTAGTTTATTTTTATAAAAAAAATTTGGAATCAGTAAAGAAAAAAAACCCTTGAAATAATATAAAAACTTATTATTCTTAAAATTTTTTTTAATTATTATCATTATATCAACAAAAGGTACAAATTAAATATTTTTAATACTTATTTTTAATTGATGAGAATTTTAAAGCTGATAAGGAACTTTGGAAAACTTAATAAAGATTATTACAAGTATGCCTTTATTGAAATTTTTTTAATCATTGCAGGTATTTTGATAGCTCTTGAGGTTAACAATGCAAATGAAAATAGAAAAATTAAAGCTGAAGAAGAAAAAGTTCTTCTTTCCCTTCACAATGAAATATCATCCAGTCTAGTAAATCTTAATTTTGTTCTGTCAAAAAAAAGACAAATTATTAATGCTGGTACTGTAATACTAAAGCATACTGGTCCAAAAGGAGAATGGAAATCAGAGCAAAAATTTGATAGTTTAATTTACTATGTATTTTTTTCAGGTTGGAGACACGTTCCTCAGGAAGGAGTGTTAAATGAAATCCTTAATTCAGGTAAATTATCAATTATAAGTGATTCAAATCTAAAAGTACAGATCTCTTCATTACCCAAAACTTTTTCTCAAATTCTAGAGGAAGATCGAGTGTTAAGAACTGGTATATGGCAATACTTTAATCCCTTTTTAAATAAAGTTAGTTCTGTTAGAAATTCAACAAACTACATTGAATTAACCGAATTTTCGAGTGGAGCCTTAGGTTTCTCCAAATTTGATTTTGAAACAAATGACCTACTTAAAAATAAAGAATTTGAAAATATTATATCAATGCAATCAAGTTATTTAAAATTTAATGTAGAAATGCTAGAAAAATTAAAAATCAAATACAAAAAAATTCAAGATATGGTTGAGAAAAAATACCCTAAAATAGACTACTTAACTCTAAGAGAAAATATTGATCGAGGAGTTTGGAATTGATTATAGATTAAAATATTCTTGTTTGTAACCACATCTTTTGAAATTTGTTAGTTGGATCATATCTTTCTGCTTGAAATTTTATATTGAATTTTCTGTCACGTGGATCATTACCTACACCTGAAACATACATCCAATTTCCATAATTACTATGTACGTCATAATCAATTAATTGTGATTCAAAATACCTAGCACCCCATCTCCAATCAATATTCAACTCCTTCGCTAAATAACTAGCAACGTTTTGTCTTCCTCTATTACTCATCCAGCCTGTATATTTAAGCTCTAACATATTAGCATTTACAAATGGTTCATTTGTTAATCCATCAACCCATTTATCAAAAATTTTATTTTCTGTATTCCAATGATAATCTTTTTCCAAAATACCTCCAATTTTAAATATTTTATTTCTATACTTCATAGAGATATATTTAAAAAAATCTCTCCATATTAATTCAAAAATCAACCAATAAGTTGACTGATTTTTTAAAATATTTTTTTCATATTCCTTTATTTCCCAGAATATTTCGCGTGCAGAAATTGATCCATTAGAAAGCCAAGATGAAAATTTTGAACTGTAATCTTGGCCAATTAATCCATTTCTAGTTTGTTTATAAAAATTTATCTTTTTTGATTGCCAGAGATAAAAGTCTAACCTTTCTTTAGCTGCATTATAGCCACCTTTGAATTTGAATGCACTCCTTGAATCTATTTCAAAATCTTCAAGACCTAAATCCGACAAACTTGGGGTTAGGTAATCATCCCTCAACAAATTATCTTCTAATAATTTTTTAGGGTATTCTACTAAATCTTTAACATTTAACTTTTTTTCACAATGCTTTCTGAAGTTTGTAAAAACATTAGAAATATTATTAATATCTAGATCATCCGGATCGTATAAAAACTGACTATAAAATGACTTAAAATTTATATTATTGTATTTATTCTTTAATTTATCCTCTTCTTCAACCTCTTCATGTGTCCACTCTTTTTGGAAGAAAATATTTTTAATTTTTTGCTGAGATATTACCCTTATTAATTCTTCAACTGGATCTCCAATTGTAATAATCAATGTAATATTAATTCTTTTTAAATCTTCTTTGAGATTTTCAATAGTTTCTAACAGAAATTTAGCTCTAAATTTGTCAATCCTAGGAAATCCAAGATTGGTCATTTTAAACATAGATAAATTAAAGCAGTAAAAACCAATTACTTTACCCGGAGCTGATAATGCTGAATTAAGAGCTAGGTTATCATTAATTCTTAAATCATTTCTAAACCAGACTAATGACTTAGTTTCCTTTGCATCTTTTACTACAATACTTGACATTTTCCCAATTTTTTTCCCACTTTTTTCTCCATGTAAAAGGCCTATTACAAACAGGACAAATTTTAGATGGCAGATTACTTTTTTTCAATATTTGTATCTTCTAATTTGAATTTTTTATTCAATTCAAAAACTTTGCCAGGATTATAATTGGAGTCACTTACAATAATAAGCTGTTTATGGAGAAGTTTTAGCTTAGCTTGTAAGGAGTTTGCTGATTGTGTATATATTTTATTTTGTTCTAAATTAAAGTTTCTATTCATTGAATGAAGTTCATTTAAAATGACCTCAATATAACTTAGCACAGATTTTATTTGATTTGGAATCCAGCTTATAATTGGTGTTCCACCTGTGGCCTTTGCGTACTTTGTATTAGCCATAATATATTTTTGAACGAATTGCCAATGTCCATTTCTGAACTTATATATTTCCTCAACTATTGCAAGCAGATAACACATACCTATTGAGTTTTTTTCATTTTTTAGATAATGAAAAACAGATCCACCGTTCACAGAATCGATCGAAAATTTCAAATCAATAAAAAAATTCTGAATGCATTTTGGTCTGTAAGTTCTTAAATCTAATAGATATTTAGTCAATTGATTATTTGGATAAAAATTAGTTATACCTGTAAAAATATCTTCCATAGGAATAATATTATCTTGAGCTCCTGTTTGACCTCTGAATTTTTTAGGTTTATCCCATACTCCCTCATAAATTAAACCATCATCAAATATTTCATCATTTCCCTTAATACCCATGATAAATATCCTAAAATCATTATAATGCTTCCATCTTGATGCTACCCACATGTCTTTTCTCCTATCATTTACAAGTTCCATTGAATGAAAGTTTTGTTTTAAATTTTTATTAAGATTTTCATTATTGTTTTTGAAAATTGCCTTCAAAGCTTGTAAAACTGAACGAACCAGCTTTGGTGAATGCTGATTTATATCGACATGATTCATAATAAATCCTGATTCATCACTAGTTCCAGAAAATTTAACACACTGATCAAGATTAGACCAATGAAAACCTTTTGATTTATCAATAAACTTATAGTTTCCTAAAGAATATGCATAATGATAATCTAACCAAGGATATACATTTAACTTTTCTGCTACCTCAACAAAAGGTTGTGCTATTTGTATTGGCAAAAATTGTCTTGCTTTCCCATATTTCTTTGTCTTAATAAATTGTTGATATGAAAGTTCCAAGGTATATGCAGAAGCTAAAAAACAATATCCTCTGTAGAGCGCTTGAATTACCATAATATCAGTTTCATTTTTAACTATGTCAAAATAATTTGTAAGCTCTTCGACCTCAACTTTAATTTTGTTAGGAATAGACAAATATCCTTTTGAACCATCTTCTAAATTAACAGGCATATTGTCAAGTAATTTTTGTAAACCAAGATATCTTTCAGGAAGCTCTACAAGTGGAGGATTTTTGGGTAAAAAACCAAATTTTGAACCAACATCAAAAAAATTGTCTGAATAATTATTTTTCATTAATCTATAAAATATAAATGTATAATCAATTTAAATAATTCATTATCAATGTAATATAGAGATAAATATTTGTATCAATAGTATGCTAACTGTTATTAACAAAAATTGTCAATAATTTTCCAAAATAAATTACTAAACCCTTATTTTAATTATTAAAAATTTAGGTATTTAGATAAATGGTATTTAGAAATTCTAAAGGTGAAATCTTAGATCCATTAAGTTATACTTTACAGATTATTGATAACTATCCTGATGTTGAAATTCACATTGGAACAGATTCATATTCAGAATCAGACAATACTAGATATATAACTGCAATCGCATACAGGTATAAAGAGGCAGGTGTTCATTATATATACTCAAAGTTTAATGTCCCAAAAATTAACGATATATGGACAAGATTATGGAAAGAAACTGAAATGAGTCTCGAAATAGCTCAAAAACTAAGACATCATCCAAAAGTAAGTTTGGAAATAGATATGGACTATAATGAGGATAAAAGATTTTTTTCAAATAAACTTGTTCCTGTTGCTAAAGGATGGGCAAATTCACTTGGCTTCAAAGTAAACATTAAACCTTACAGACAAATTGCTACCTCAGCTGCTGATTATCTTTCAAAATAATTTTTTCCTTTAATTTTATTAAATATTTCTATCATGCTAAAAGTAGCTTTTGATAAATCATATAAACATCCCTTGGATGAGAATCATAGATTTCCGATGATTAAATACGATCTTATTCCTGAACAACTTTTAAGAGAGAATACATGCAATATTGAAAATTTTTTTTCACCATCATTATTAGAAGACAATCTAGCTTTATTAACTCACTCTAAAGATTACTATGAAAGATTCTCGTCGCTTTTATTAACTAAAAAAGAAATAAGGCCAATAGGATTTCCCATGAGCAGAGAGCTTGTATATAGAGAGAAAAAGATAGCTAAAGGAACCATAGAATGTGTTGATTTTTCAATAAAAAATGGTATTTCAATGAATATTGCAGGTGGTACTCACCATGCATTTCGAGATAGAGGTGAGGCTTTTTGTATGTTAAATGATCAAGCAATTGGTGCTAACTATTTACTAGAAAATAATAAAGCAAATAAAATATTAATTGTCGATTTGGACGTTCATCAAGGTAATGGTACAGCTTCTATTTTTAATGAAAATAAAAATGTATTTACACTTTCATTTCATGGTAAAAAAAATTATCCATTTAAAAAAGAAATAAGTGATTTGGATGTTGATTTTCCAGATCAAACAGATGATAAGTTTTATTTAAGTAAACTAAATAATATTCTTCCAAAGGTAGTTGATGAATTTGAACCCGATTTTATATTTTACTTAGCTGGAGTTGACGTATTGGATAATGATAAACTAGGAAGATTATCTATGACAATAAAAGGGTGTAAAGAAAGGGATAAATTTGTTTTGAAACTTGCTAAAAAAAATAATATACCAATTCAAATTAGCATGGGGGGAGGTTATTCAGTTAATATCAAAGATATTTTGGAAGCTCACTCCAATACCTATAGGCTTGCACAAGAAATATTTTTTTAATCTTTAGGTTTTAGGGGCACAACATTCCTCATCATCACATTGACAATATTTAAGATTGTAAATATGAAGACCTGCAAGAAATGCAGCAGCAGAGTAATTTAAAACCTCTGGCACATGTAAAAAATGAAACTCTTCATTAATAATTGAAAGAGTCAGAATATAAAAACCTATCCAAAACAGAGGTTTCATTATTTTTTTAGATGTTTTTTTAGCTGAATTATAAACAGCGACAAAAGAAACTGATATAAAAAGAATATTTAAACTCGACCACCACCATATGGGAGATAAAAAAAGTAAAGGGGTAAGTACGCAATGAGCCAAACATAATGAGCTAGAAGAAGCACCAAAAATATCAGAGTTTTTTAATTCAATTATTTTCATTTCAAATTATTTATGCAAATGAACAAATTTATTCCTAAATCCCCCAATCAAATAAGATGATTTGTTTAGATTAAATTAAATTATAATAAATTTATAAACCACAATGAAAAAGGTTGTTATAATAACTGGAGCATCAAGAGGATTTGGGGAGTTAATTGCAAAAAAATTTCAAAAAGAAAATTTTCAAGTTATTGCCACAATGAGAAATATTGATAGCTCTCCAAGTTTGAAAAAGCTTGATAATATTGATATAAAAAAACTTGATGTAACTGTTAAATCCGATATTAAAAATGTTATTGACTTTACAATTATGAAATATAATAGGATAGATGTTCTAATTAATAATGCTGGATATGGAGCCATGGGATTTTTGGAAGAAGCGTCGGAAGAAGAAATTAAATATCAATATGATGTTAACTTTTTTGGGTTAATTAATTGCATTAAAGGTGTTTTGCCTCAAATGAGAAAACAAAAAGATGGTGTTATAATTAATATTTCATCCATTGCGGGACGTGTTGGCTTACCTTTCACATCTTTATACAATTCTTCAAAGTTTGCTGTAGAGGGTTTAACTGAGTGTTTGCACTATGAGCTTAGTTTGTTTGGAATTGATATCAAAACGGTTGCTCCGGGATCATTTAGAACAGGATTTCATGACTCAATAATTTATACTGAAAAAGAAAAAATAGATGATTTAAATGAAATCAGAACTAAACTAAAAACAGGTATCAAAGCAGGTATTAAAGAAGGTCCTCCTTTTCCATTTAACTACGGAAACAATAATAATGTGTCAGAATTTGTGTATCAGTGTGCAATTAAAAAGAAAAAAATCACAAACTTTGTTGGAAGAGATACAAAAATTATCAACTTTTTCATTAAAATTTTTGGAAAAGGACTTTTTTTTAAAATCATTAAACGAATTTGGTTTTCGAAAATTTTGTCAGGAAAAAAAAATAATGATTAAATACGGTTCTAAAAGTTTATTGTTTATTTGCTTTCTTTTAACTTTAAATATTTCATGTAATATGAAAATCAATCCTCCAAAAGCAGAAAAAAATCCAAAAAAACTAACAAAACATTCTGACACGAGGATTGACAATTATTATTGGCTAAATCAAAGGGAGGATGAAAAAGTAATTGAATACTTAAATCAAGAAAATAGCTACACTAAAGCCAAGTTAAAACCAACTGATAAACTGCAAAAACAACTTTTTGATGAAATGAAATCCAGAATCAAGGAAGATGACAGCTCAGTTCCATATTTTTACAATGATTATTGGTATATAAAAAAGTTTCAAAAAGGAAAAGATTATCCAATTTACACAAGGAAATATAAAAGCTTAGAAAATGAAGAGGAAATACTACTTGATGTTAATAAATTAGCTAAAAATCATTCATTCTATAATCTAGGTGGAATAAGTATTAGTCCTGATAATAAAAAGTTAGCTTATTCTGCAGATACTTTGTCGAGAAGATTATACACTATTTATTTTTTGGATTTAGAGTCCCAAAAATTATACAATGAAAAAATTGAAAACACAACTGGTAGTTTAGTTTGGGCTAATGACAATCAAACAGTTTTTTATTCTAAAAAGGAAGATGTGACTCTGAGAGTTAATAAAATCTTTAAGCATAAATTAAATACTAATTCAAAAGAAGATGAACTTATTTATGAGGAAAAAGATGAATCATTTAGCATAGGTGTATCAAAATCAAAATCTGAAAAATTTTTATTCATTAGCTCAAGAAGTACTTTGACAAGTGAAGTTAGATTTTTAGACGCAAATAAGCCTGATGATCAATTTAAAATTTTTAATAAAAGAGTCGAGGGCCACGAATATTCCATAAGTCATTTCAAAGACAATTTTTATATAATAACTAATAAGGATAACTCCAAAAATTTTAAATTAATGAGAACCTCATTAAAAAATACAAACCAAAAAAATTGGAGAGATGTAATTGAACATAGAAAAAAAATACTTCTTGAGGGTATTGAAATATTTAATGACTTTTTAGTAGTAATTGAGAGAGATTCAGGACTTGTTAAAATGAATGTAAGAAAGTGGGATAATAGTCAGAATTATTATTTACCAATTGAGGGTGAGACTTACAGTTTATCAATAGGAACAAATATTGACTTTAAATCCAAGAAGTTGAGATATAACTTTTCATCTCTTAATACACCTTCATCAGTTATTGATTTTGATATGGAAAAAAAATCGTTCGATGTGAAAAAGAAGCAAGAAGTTGTAGATGATAATTTTAATGAGGCGAACTATATCACTGAAAGATTATGGGCAAAATCCCACGATGGGACTAAGATTGCCATTTCATTAATCAGACACAATGAAACAAAATTAAATGACCGAACTCCATTATTATTGTATGGGTATGGATCATATGGTATCACTTTAGACCCTTATTTTTCAACCGTCAGACTTAGTTTACTGGATAGAGGCTTTGTCTATGCGATTGCACATATAAGAGGAAGTGAATATTTAGGACGGGATTGGTATGAGGAAGGTAAACTTTTGAATAAAAAAAATACATTTTTAGATTTTATTTATTGTGCCAAGTACCTTATTGACAAAGGATATACATCTAAAGAACATATTTATGCAATGGGTGGTTCTGCAGGTGGGCTTTTAATGGGTGCAGTTTTAAATTTTGAACCATTATTATTTAATGGAATAATTGCAGCAGTTCCATTTGTTGATGTGATGACGACAATGCTTGATGACTCAATACCATTGACCACTCTTGAGTATGATGAGTGGGGTAATCCAAATGAAAAGGAATATTATGATTATATGCTTTCATACTCACCTTATGATAATGTGAAAGAAACCGCTCATACTAATATTTTAGTTACAACTGGCCTGCATGATTCACAAGTTCAGTATTGGGAACCTGCTAAATGGGTTGCTAAACTGAGAGATTATAACAAATCCGACAGTACAATTCTATTAAATACAAACATGGAAACTGGACACAGCGGAGCCTCTGGTAGATTTGAAGCTTTAAAAGAGATTGCAATGGAATATGCTTTCTTAATTGGTTTAGAAAAAGATTTATTTTAGTTCGATTCTGCTAATATTTCAAGCAGATCCAAAAATAAATTTATTATATCTAAGTACAAATTAACTGCAACCCTGACCGCAGTTCCCCACGAATTATCACCAGCAGCAATTGCTTTTTCTAAATAATTAAAATCATAAATTAAATACAATGAAAATATAACAACACCACAATAGGAGTATATTATCCTTCTCCTTTCTGATTTAAATACAAAAGCATTCAAAACTTCCACAACTATCAATGCTAATAATGAAATCCAAAGGAAAATTCCAAGAAAACTAAAATCTGTTGGAAAGTATGCTACAATTGCACCAGCTACAATTACAGCTAATGTTGTTCCAGTCATAGCTTGAAAAACTACATTTTGCCACTCTTGATTGTACTTATCATGAGATAATACATTTTTATTAAAATCGTCTTTTAATTTTTTAAATTCATTAGACATATTATCAAAAGTTTTGGCAGGTTCTGATGCATAGTAATAGATGTATTTCTTTTCATCATCAGCCCCAAACATTTTTTCCACAAAAGTTGCATTTGGATTTTTTTTAACTGTTTTTGATAAAACAGCTTTAGACTTTAGATATTTTCTAAATTTAAATCTTTCTCCAATGTAAGCTATAGTTGGTCCCAATGACCAGCCAATAAAGCCCGAAAAAATAGCAACCATAACTAGATTTAGTGGATATGAATCAGCATAAATCATAACCATAATAAGAAATAAAAATGTTCCTCCTATTGTAAATACTGCCTCAATTGTTGTTTCATAGGCTTTATTAAATCTCGCTGATAAAGTAGTGACTACCAGCATGCCACCCAGAATTAAGAATGTTCTGGACATCAATAAATTTGGTTCCATTACTACATATTTTACAAATTTTTGATCGAAAAAAAAAATAAACTGAGTTAATAAAAAACTAAACCTAAATTTTTTATAAATTCATTAATCATTATGAAATTTTATAAACTTTTAACAATAATTACCATTACAATTTTGTTTTCTTGCAAGAAGACAAATGAGAAACCAAGAATTGGGATTACAGGAATCGCAATAGAATCTAGTACATTTTCACCTGCAATAACCACAGAAAAAGAATTTGATATTAAATATAGTAGTGAAATTTTTGGAAGGTATCCTTTTTTTGATCAAAACTATATTGATAACGCAGATTGGTTTCCAACAATGACTGCTCGAGCACTTCCAGGGGGCGTTGTTTCTAAAGAAGCTTATGAATCTATGGTTTTACAAATCATTGAACTTACCAAACAGACTTTACCGTTAGATGGTTTGTTTCTTGATATTCATGGAGCAATGAATGTTATTGGCATGGATGATCCAGAAGGTGATTTTATTGAAAGAATTAGGGCAGTGATTGGAAATAAAACAATGATTTCAACTTCAATGGATTCTCATGGAAATGTTTCAGAAAAATTAGCAAAGTATTCAGATATTATTACATGTTATAGAAAGGCTCCTCATACTGATGCTCTTGAATCAAAACAAAGAGCTCTTGATAATTTAGTTGACAGATTAAAATCTGGTAAAGGAAAACCAAAATACAAAGCTTGGATTCCAGTTCCAATACTATTACCAGGTGAACAAACTAGTACTAGAGTTGAACCTGGTAAATCACTTTACGAAAAGGTAAAACCTATTGCTGATAGCAAAGGAGTTGTTGATGCGGCTGTTTGGGTTGGATATGCTTGGGGAGATGCACCTAGAAATCACGCTGTTGTAATGACTGTTGGTGATAATAAAAAAGCTGTAGTAAATGGAGCAGAAGAATTAGCTCAAAGTTTTTGGGATGCTAGATATGAATTTGATTTTGTAGCTCCTACTACAACCTTGGATAGCGCATTAAATCAAGCTTTTGATTATCAAAAAAATAAAATTGATAATAAGCCATTTATTATAAGTGATATGGGTGATAATCCTACTGCTGGAGGGGCTGGAGATGTCACATGGACATTAGATAAATTATTAAAAATTAAAGAATTTAAATCTGAAAATGGTCCGGAATTAATTTATGCTTCAATTCCTGGACCTGATTTAATTTTGAATGCTTTAAATACTAAAATTGGAGATAAAATTACTGGATACGTAGGTGCAAAAGTTGATGATCGGTTTTCACCACCTATTTTATTAAATGGCACTTTAAAAGCAATGCATTTCGGTGATAAAAATGCAGAGGTTGAAGCTGTTGTTCAAGTTGGAAGTATTAAAATAATTGTAACCAACAAAAGAAAACCCTATCACTATATTTCAGATTTTACAAATCTTGATCTTGATCCAAAAAACACAGATATACTAATGGTTAAAATTGGTTATTTAGTTCCAGAACTATATGATATTAGAGGAGATTGGGTTATGGCTTTAACACCTGGTGGAGTTGATCAAGACTTGTATAGATTAGGATATAAGAAAATTAAAAGACCAATGTTTCCTTTGGATAGAGATATGGAAGACCCAGATTTAAATGCAGTTTTGATTCCAGTATTAAAATGAAAATAAAACTAATCAACAAAGCTGGTTACCATTCAAAAATTGAAAATCAAAATGGCAACTCCATAGATATAGATAATAAGTCTGATATAAATCCTAAAGGAGTAAGCCCAATGGAACTTTTATTGATGGGTGTTGCAGGATGCAGTAGTATTGACATAATTTCTATTTTAAAAAAACAAAAACAGAAATTTAAAAACTTATATATTGAAGTTGAAGGAAAAAGAGAGGATGGAGAATTACCATCGCTTTTTACTCAGATTCATGCTGATGTATTTATAGAGGGAGAAGTAGATTCCAAAAAAGCATATAAAGCAAGTGAACTTTCATTTACAAAATATTGCTCTGTTTCAAAAACTCTAGAAGCTACAGCTGATATCTCCTTTTCAGTATATGTTAACAATAAAATTTGTAGTAGTAAATGAATTTAGATAGTATAAAGCAAAAAGAATTTTTCCCAGGTTTAAAAGGGAAATTGATTCATGGTGATAAAATAACATGGGCGTTTTGGGATGTTGAAAAAGATGCTGAAGTTCCAGAACATTTCCATCATCATGAACAAATTATGCATGTTGTTGACGGGGAGTTTGAATTTATATTAGATGGCAAAAAAATGGTTTGTAAAAATGGCGATGTAATTGTAATACCTTCAAATATTCCTCACTCTGGTAGAGCTCTTACTAAATGTATTTTGATGGATGTTTTTTCACCTGTTAGAGAAGAATACAAATGAATATTTCACTTAAATCTAAAAATGCTTTAGTAGGTGGAAGCAGTAAGGGTCTTGGGAATGCAGTAGCGAGACAACTTGCTTTGTCTGGAGCAAAAGTTACTCTAGTTGCAAGATCTGAAGATTTATTAGTCAACACAATCAATGAACTAAATAAACTCACTGACTGTAAACACGAATATATTATATGCGATTATAATGATCATGAAAAATACTCAAAAATAATTGGTCAATATTTAGCTAATAATCGAATTGACATATTAATCAATAATACGCAAGGTCCTAAATCAGCTGATGTAAATAGCTTATCAATTAATGACTACCAAAAAGCTTTTGATTTATTATTTAAAAATACTGTGTTCACCACAATGCTTGCGATTAAAAATATGAAAAAAAATAACTGGGGAAGAATTATAAATATGACATCGATAAGTGTTAAAGAACCTTTAAGTTATTTAGCATTATCAAATTCAATGAGATCATCCGTAATATCTTGGGCAAAAACTCTTTCAAATGATATAGGGCATAAAAATGTTACTATAAATAATATTTTGACAGGTTATTTTGATACTGAAAGATTAAAAGAACTGAATTCAGATAAAGCAAAAAAGTTTAAAGTAAATGTTGATGAGTTGTATGATGCAATGAGAAATCAAGTTCCAATAGGAAGAATTGGTAGACCTGAGGAATTTGGATATCTTATAACATTTTTAGCATCTGAATATGCTAGCTATATTAATGGAGCAAATATTCCAATAGACGGAGGACTTTTGAAATCAATTTAATCCATCAAGAACATATCTATTGTAGAGTGAATTTCATTTTTTTCATCAATACTAGGTGAAAATAAATAACTGTATAACTTTTTGTCATCTACAGTAGGCTTTAAAGTTAAATCTTTGTTTAAACTATAAATTATATCCCACTTATCTCTGACCATTTTCCATTTACTTCCATTTTTATCCCACCAATCAACAGCAGCTTTACATTCAGAGTCAGGCACTTTAGTATAGGTATTATAACCTTTTTCGTGAGCCAAAACAAACTGCGAATCATCTTCCTTTTGAATTTTCTTGTTGTCTTGATCATGTACCCATCCGTCGCTGGTGATTTCATGCCTGTTTCCTCTCATTGTGACATTATAATCAGATCTTTTAGAAAACTCTCTTCTTGGCAAAGGTCCTGGAGTTGTATTTTCCCAGTAGCTTTTTCCATCTTGGTGAATCCAAGATGAAGATCCCTCATATCTCGGACTATCATCTACTTGATAAACTTTTTGTGTCCACTGGCCTTTAACATCTTTTTTGTCTAAGGAAATATAATACCATTTATCATTTTTATCGTAAAGATAAAGATCAGTATTCTGATAAATCCAATCTTGTCTCCAGTGTTTCACAATTGAGGGGAATTGCTTACTACCAACTATTAATAAATGTTGAATTGAAATTTTATTTTTTTCATCGAGGATTAGTTGACCCCACTCTAATGCTCTAGCTTTATATGTTTTTGATTTTTGATAACCTTCTTTCTCAGAAAAAATAAATGTCTCTGCAAAATTAAATTCAATTTCAAAGCAACCACACATTGATTTGATAGATTGAACATCCTTAGACTTCTTACTTTGAGAATATATAGTAATGCACAACATAATGCACAAAAAAGATAAAAATGAGCTTTTATTCATAATTTATTATTTTGAATCATTCTAAATTATAAAATGTTTGCGATTTATTACTAGTTTTGAAAATTATTTTTAAAAATTAATATATTTAATTGATGATTAAAACTGAGGCCCTTAAATTCAACTACAATAATCAAGTTTCATTTAATTTTCCTGATATTTCATTAAATAAAAATGAAAACTTATTAATTATTGGAAGTTCAGGTATTGGAAAGACAACTCTATTACACCTTCTTGCAGGCTTGCTTCAATCGAATTCTGGCTCAATAAACCTGTATGGTCAAGATATTAGTAAATTAACTCAACATCAAATTGATAAATTTAGAGGACAAAATATTGGTATTGTTTTTCAAAAACCTCACTTTGTCAATTCTTTAACTGTTAAGGAAAATCTACAACTAGCTCAATATTTAGGGAATAAAAAAGACGATTCTAGGATTGTAGATATTTTATCAAGTTTAGACATTTTGGATAAGGAAAATAAAAATCCTAAAAAATTAAGCCAAGGTGAAAAACAAAGAGCATCAATAGCTATGGCTATTGTAAATTCACCCAAATTAATATTAGCTGATGAACCTACCTCGAGTTTAGATGATGAGAATTGTGAAAGAGTGATTAAACTATTAAAAAAACAAGCTTCAGATTTTAATGCACAGCTTATTGTTATAACTCACGATAACAGATTAAAGAAACATTTTAAAAAATCCATCAAGCTTTGAATATTTTTAAATTAAGCATAAAGAATATTATAAGTAAGCCTCTAAGCTCACTTTTGAGTTTAGCATTACTAGTTTTTGGTATAGGAATAATTTCTCTTTTACTACAACTAAATAGCTTGATTAAAACTCAAATGGATAATAATCTTAAGGGAATTGATATGGTTGTTGGTGCTAAAGGAAGTCCACTTCAACTAATATTATCTGCAGTTTATCACATTGATTCACCAACTGGAAATATATCTGTTGAAGATGCTAAAAAAATTAAAAATAATAGAATGGTCGGCTCTAGTATTGATCTTCTTTATGGTGATAATTATAAAGGTTATAGAATTGTAGGTACTGATGATGAGTTCCTTGACCTTTATGATGCAAAAATTAAAGATGGTCGTAAATGGGAGGATCCATTTGAAGTTGTTGTCGGATCAAAAATACATTCAAAATTTGGTTTAAAACTGGATGATGAATTAATGAGTTCTCATGGATTGAGAGAGACTGGGGAAGCCCACGAAGATCAATTATTTAAAGTTGTTGGATTGCTTGAACCATCAAACTCAGTAATTGATCAGTTAATTGTTACATCTCCTAAAAGCATTTGGGATTTACATGCTGAACATGATCACAGTGGGGAGGAACATGATGATGAACATGATGATGAACATGATCACGAACATGATGATGAACACGATCACGAACATGATGATGAACATGATCACGAACATGATGATGAAGAAATTACTGCTATGTTAATTAAGTTTCAAAACCCAATGAATATAATTCAGTTCCCTCGTCAAATTAATGAAGAGACAAATCTACAAGCAGCTGTCCCATCATATGAAATATCAAGACTATTTAAACTATTTGGATTTGGAATTGAAACGCTAACATACTTGGCATATCTAATTATAATTGTCTCAGCTTTTAGTCTATTTATAAATCTTTTTAACTCAATGAGAGATAGAAAATATGAAATGGCCTTAATTAGAACACTTGGTTCATCCAGGAGACAGCTGTCATTTATGATTATTTTTGAAAGTTTAATTTTAACTACAGTTGGATTTCTTTTAGGATTGCTGGTTAGTAGATTAGGTGTTGTGTTTGTATCTTCGCTTATGGAGGAAAGCTTAAATTATAATTTAAATTCCTTTGGTATTTTAAATGAAGAATTATGGCTATTAATACTTTCAATTTTTATAGGATTAATTTCATCTATAATTCCTGCATTACAAGTCTATAATTTAAATATATCTGAAGTATTAGGCGATGAATAAAATAATTTTCTTTTTAGCTTTTTTTATTACAAATGACGCATTATCTCAAATTGAGATTGATTGGTTTAAACTAAGGGACGTGTATTATAAATCTGAATATAAGGAAGAGATTGGAGGTTACTTTCAAACACCATATTTTGGTGAAGGAGTTGAAAGTTTGGATAATGAATATGTTAAAATAACAGGATACATGCTAACTCTTGCACCTGATGCTGGAGTATTTGTTTTGTCTCAAAATCCCTATGCTGATTGTTTCTTTTGTGGATATGGTGGTCCCGAATCAGCTATTGAATTAACTCTTAAGCCTGGATACGATGATTTTTATATGGATGAACTTGTGGAAGTCACTGGAGTATTGAGGCTAAAAAGAGAAGATGTTAGTAGTGGGGTGTATCTAATGGATGATGCAGTCGCAATTAGAAAATAAACTTAAAAACTGTTTTTGATTTAAATACTTCGCCAGGTTTCAAATAAACATTTGGAAATGATTCTTTATTAGGTGAATCTGGAAAATGTTGTGTTTCCAAACAAAAACCAGATCTTTTTTCATATTTGAGACCTTGCTTAGAGCTAATAGATCCATTTAAAAAATTTCCAGTATATAATTGAACACCTGGTTGATCAGTGTAAACATCCATTTGTATACCACTTTGGTCACTGTATGCACTTGCTATTTTTCGTACACTGCCGTCAAAATCATTTAAAACCCAACAATGATCATAACCATTCCCTAAGATTAATTGATTATTTTCAAGATCTATATCTCTTCCAATTTTTTTTGAATTAACAAAATCAAATGGCGTTCCTTGAACTTTCTTAATATCACCAGTAGGTATAATTTTTTCATTGACAGGTAAATACGAATCTGCATAAATTTCTAAATTATGATCTAATACATCACCACTGCTTTCTCCTGAAAGATTAAAATAAGAATGCTGAGTTAGGTTTAAAATAGTTGTTTTATCAGTTTCAGCATAGTATTCAACAGCAAGTTCATTTTCGTTAGTTAGCATATAGGTGACATATACATTTAAATTTCCAGGATACCCTTCTTCCATGTCTTTTGATAAATAGTTAAGTTTTAAAGAGCTGTAATTTTTATCATCATAACTAACCACCTTCCAATTTACTTTATCAAATCCATTAATGCCTCCATGAAGTGAGGTGCCATTATTATTTAAAGCTAAATTATATTCATCATCATCTATAGTGAATTTCCCATTATCAATTCTATTTGCATACCTCCCAACGATTGCTCCGAAATATGGGTGTTCATTCAAATAAGGCTCCAAAGAATTAAAACCAAGAGCAACATCTAATAATTTGCCACTTTTTTCTGGCACTTTTATGCTGGTGATAATAGCTCCTAGTGATATAATTTCTACTTCACAATCTTTATTTTTCAGAAGAAATTTATGGACCTCTTCTCCATTATACATTTTACCTATTAACACTTTACTTTGATTAGGATTTGAACATGAAATTAAAATTAATATTGTGATAATTGTAAATGATAAAAGATATTTTTTAATTTCGAGGGCATTTATCATAATTTGGGTCTAAATTTTGATATTAAAAATAGAAAATTAACATGAAAATCTTTTTAACATATTTGCTTACTCTTTTTTCTATTTTATCATTCAGCCAAGAAACTAAGATTACGGCTTATATCGATTGTAGATGCGATGAGAATTACATCAAACAAGAAACTTCATTCTTAGATTATGTGAGAGATCAAGATCTTGCTGATATAGAGATTTTCATAAGAGATGAAAGAAATCCTACTGGGTCAAGATCATTTGAAATAAAAATCGATGGTAATAATAAGTATCAAGGAATAAGTTCAACAGGTATAGTTGTAGGATATTCAAACGATACATCCAGTAGTTTGAGAGATAAATTAGTAAATAAATTAAAAGTGATACTCGTTCCATTTTTAGATAAAGGTGACTATAATTTGAAACTTGATATTGATTCAAATTATACGGACATTCCACCAAATGAAGATAAATGGAAAAACTGGGTTTTTGAATTATCAGGATCTTATAATGGTGATCAAGAAGAAAGCAGAAAGACAAATAGATATGAGATTGAATTTGAAATTGACAAACTAACTGAAGATTGGAGAATAGGTGCAGAGTTAAGAAGAAATGAAACTAATAGAAAGTTTTATTCAGATGATAACGTATATAAGAGTAATAGAAAAACTACAAGCTTTAACGGAAGGGTCGTCAGAAGTATTTCTGATCACTTTTCAGCAGGTATATTTTTTGGCGCATTTCAAAATACTTATGAAAATATTGATTTAAATAGATATATACAGCCTGCTATTGAATACAGCTTCTATCCTTACAAAGATGTTTTAAGTAAGGAAATTACACTAGCTTACAAAATTGGTACGGGCAAAAGAAATTATATTGAAAAAACTATTTATGGATATGAAAAGCAAAAGCTTTCATCACAAACATTAAGCTTAAATATTAGATTTAGACAAAAATGGGGAAACATAAGTTCATATCTAAATGCAACTCAATTTTTAAATGATGGATCAAAAAAAAGATTTTCACTCAGAAGTGATTTAGATATAAGAATCTTTGAAGGTTTAGCAGTTAGACTTTCAGGAAATATAAATTTAATCAGAGAACAATATAGCCTTGCAGCTGGAAATACATCGATTGAAGATTTACTGCTTCAGCAAAGGCAAATTGCAACAGACTACAGGACAGGTTTTTCTTTAGGCCTTAGCTATACATTTGGATCAATTTATAACAGCATAATCAACACTAGGTTATAGAAATGTTTTAAATTTAAAGTCTATGAGGAGAATATTATTTTTTATTAGTGTATTATTTAGCGTTCTAGTTTCATGCAGCGATGATATTCAAAAATATGATGCTGATGTATATGAAAATGCCGTCAAATACTTGTCTCAAAACATGAACAAGTATGTGAAGAATAATATTATTTCTCAAAAATGGGAAAACGATAATTTACACTTTAGATTAAAAAGTGACACAATATTTAAATCATATAAAATTAATCTAACGAACCTCGAGCTTACTGAGGAAGAATACCCTTTTAATAATACAAGAAGAGTTAGCTACCTTGAGTTTGTTTCACCTGACAAAGAAAAGAGTGTTTACATAAAAGATTATAATCTTTGGGTTAAAAATTTAAACACCAACAAATCAAAGCAATTAACATTTAATGGTTACCAAGATTACGGTTATGGCACAAATAATGCTGGATGGATTAAAAATGATAGGCCAGTTTTAAAGTGGTCAGATGACTCAAAAACTATTACTACTTTCAGACAAGATGCAAGAAAAGTTGGAGAAATGTATTTAACTACAACCAATGTAGGACACCCTAACCTACAAAAATGGAAATATACACTGCCTGGTGATGAAAATATATTTGAAATTGAAAGGCTTTTTATTAATGTTGAGACAGGAAAAATTACCCCTTTCAAGATGAATAGAGATTATCAAAGATCAACAACTACAGATCATATTGCTGGCAGAGGTGGAGTATTGCTTGATGCAAATTTTAGTAAGGATGGAAAAAAGTTAGCTTTTATTTCTTCCTCAAGAGACCACAAAGAAGCTCATTTAAAAATAGCAGATGTTAAAACTGGAAACGTTAAATCTGTTTACAAAGAGGTGACTAAGACTTATTATGAATCAGGTGTGAATGGTGAAAATTGGAGAGTTTTTTTCACAACAAATGAATTTTTGTGGTATTCTGAAAAGGATGATTGGGGTCATCTTTATCTACATGATTTAACAACTGGAAAATTAAAAAATCAAATTACAAGTGGTGAATGGTTAGTAAGAGATGTGTTACATGTTGATGAGGTAACAAGAGAAATATTTTTCACTGGTGGCGGAAAAGAAGAAGGAAACCCATATCATGTATATCTATATAAAGTAAACTTTGATGGGTCTGGTTTAACTTGTTTAACACCCGAAAAAGGTACTCACAATATTAATGCTTCCAATGATTGGGAATATTTTACAACTACTTATTCAACTTCAAAAAATCCACCTATTACACTCTTAAAAAATAGAAGTGGTGAAACACTTAAAGAGGTCAATAAAGTTGATATTTCGGAACTATTAAAAAATAATTGGCAAGAGCCAGTTGAATTTTCAGTTAAGGGTAGAGATGATATGACAGATATCTATGGACTTCTTTACTTACCCAGTTTTTACAATGAAAATCACAATTACCCTGTGCTTAATTACATATATCCAGGTCCCCAATCTGGAAGTATAGGTAATTATTCATTCTCTGTTGCTAAAAGAGATTTTCAAGCATTAGCTGAGCTGGGTTTTATAGTAATAGGTGTTGATGCCATGGGAACACCAGGTAGATCAAAGTCATTTCATGATGCGTATTACGGAAATATGGGTGATAACGGATTACCAGATAATATAAAAGCCATAAAAGATCTATCAAAAATTTATAAAGGTATGGATACTGATCGTGTTGGTATTTGGGGTCACTCAGGCGGAGGCTTTGCATCAACCAGAGCAATTTTAGAGTATCCTGAATTTTATGATGTTGCGGTTTCAAGTTCTGGTAATCATGACAATAGAAATTATGAAGCAGATTGGGGAGAAAAATGGCAAGGACTTTTAGAATATATTGATAATGATGCTAGCGATGGAGAAAATAATTATGATCTAAAAAAGACCAATTATGATAATCAAGCCAATCAGCTTTTAGCAAAAAATTTAAAAGGAAAATTATTACTGGCTCACGGTAATTTAGATGATAATGTACCGCCATATTCTACACTTTTGGTAGTAGATGCTTTAATAAAAGAAAATAAAGATTTTGATCTAATTATTTTTCCAAATAAAAGGCATGGCTATGGGGATATGAATGACTATTTTACAAGAAGAAAGTGGGATTATTTCGTTAAAAATTTAAAAGGCATAGAACCTCCAAAAGAGTTTGAGATCAATTAAGTTATTTGAATATTTTCTTTAAAGTTTTTGAAGTTATTCCCCATAAAATAAAACCACTCATTACTGTAAATAGACCCATTAAAGAAAAAATTCTAATTAATTTATTATTAAAATCATCCCTTGTTTCGTAATCCATTGTATGTGTCATCCATAAAAAGTCAAACCATCTCCAATCTCTATGTCTTACTGTTTGGAACTGCCCATCTAACGCAGAAACATATGATTTTAAATTTTCCGTTCCTTCATAAGAAATTACGAAAGCAGGAAGAGGACGTCCTCTGTATTCGTGATGATTTCCAACCTGATAAATCTTCTCAACAAGGCTAATTTTATACTTGTCTAAAATATTTTCATTTGAAATTGAGATAGCTTCTTGTTTTGTTATAGAATCTTTTACAGACCCATTAAGAGCATTTACCAAAAGCTCACTATTTATCCAATAGTATGGTACATTGTTGAAATCTCTTAGAGATATTGTTTTGATACCATCCTTATAATCTAAGTCAGAGGGGCTAATTAAATTTTTATATTCCTTCTGGACCTTATTTTTTTTAAATTGATCTCCGTGAATTTCATCTAAATTAGTCCATGAAAAATAAAGGCCACTTATTGTCCAAAATAGAAATTGGATTCCTAAAAATAACCCAAGATATCTATGGGCTTTTCTAAACTTGAGTGATGTTTTAGCAGAAACCAAGACAGATTACCATTTATTCTGGATCACGATATTTACAACAGCCATGAAGATTATCATATACTTCGTCAGTTGCCTTATATGATGAATTATCATGACCAACATCAGCAATTTTCTTTTTAACATCATCAATAGAAACTTTAGTGCTATTGTATATAATTGAGAAGTTCTTTGATTGAGGACTCCAGCTCACATACTTTACACCTTTAAGGGACAAGGTTGCAGACTCAATTCTTTTCTTACACATCTCACAATTACCGCTAACTTCAAAAGTATCTCTTGCATTTTTTTCTTTAGTCTGTGAAAAAGATAGTAATGGAATTAATAATAATAGAAATGTAATTTTTTTCATAATGCTAATTTAATATTTTGTAGCGTAATCCTAAATAATATATCGAACCAAAAATTGGGCCATGAACAATTGAAGCATCAAAACTTGGGTCAAAAGCATTATTAGACATAATTATTGGATTATCTTGTTTGTAGTTGTTAATATTTTCACCTCCTAAGTAAACTTCAAACTTATTACTAAAAACTCTGGTAATTTGAGAGTTTATAGAAAAATGCGGATCAACAAGTTCAAAACTATCTCTTGGGTTGAGCATTAATCTTTGTTTACCTAACCTATTATATGTTATATCAAATTTCCAATTTTTATCATTTACTTTATTTGACTCAATCCCATAATTGAAAAAGATAATATTTCTAGGTTGTAGAGGTTTTTCTTTCAACCCAGATTTATAATATGATTTAACATCATACTTTTTATAAGCAGCCGTTAAATTCCAATTGTTTTTAGAAAAAAGAAATTCGAGTTGATAGTTGTCTGATTTAGACTTTCCAAATGTTGAATTATAAAAATTAAATTCACCAAAAGTCTCGTAATCTAAGATCACTTTATTATCAAAAATTGTTTTGTAAAAGTCAAAAATTAAGTTTCCTTGTCCTCCAAACAGAAAAACTTTGTGATCTAGACTAAAGCCTAAGTTAGTGGCCTTTTCCGGATCAACACCATATAATTTTTCTGCAAATGTTTTATTAATATTTTTTCTATTATTTAAAAATAAAACTTGATTTTCAGCAAATACATTAGCAATTTTTCTACCTGTTCCTAATGATCCCTTTATTGAAAAATTATCATTTAATGAATATCTAAAATGTAACCTTGGGGTAAAGAATGAACCTAAATTGTTATGAACATCATACCTGAGTCCAAAAATCAAATTAAAATTGTTAGTGTTGCCGAAACTGTATTCAAAAAAACCTCCAAATGATGAATCAACTCTACTTATATCAGACTTGAATACGTACTCATGATAGTTATCGCTAGAAAAATTTAACCCTACTTTTATTTTATTTTTTGTGTTTGAAATAATTGAATTATAAATCAAATTAGTAAAGAAGCTCTTTTGAGAAATATCATAATCGTTAAGACCATAATATGATTCTTGATCATGAAAATTATATGCAAATTGAAACCCTAAACTTTGATATGGAATATTAGGATTTACATAACCAAGTTTAAAAGACGAATCAAATCTATTTGTAAAAATCTCTCCTCCCCAAAATCTAGATAAGTCTGATTTTTCATTAAAGTCAACGCTACCAATTTTTTTATTATCATCCAAGTATCTGATATTTAAAAAACTTACTAATCCATTAGATGCATCTGTAAATTGCCATTTACTTAACAGGTTGATTTGATCTTGAATTGGTTTGTCCAAAAATAAATCTCCATTCTTATCATTCGCTCTTTTTCTATCATTGTAATGAATGAATAATGTGTTTTGTAATTTTTCACTCCATTTAGATCTTACGTGTGCATTTGCCTCAATCCTCCCATCTATACTATTAAACAAATTAAAAAAGAAAGGCATATCACTGAAAGGTTTTTTTATTTCGTAATTAATCTGTCCTACAATACTTTCATAACCATTTGTTACACTACCCATACCTTTAGTAACCTGAATGCTTTCAATCCAAGTTCCTGGTGTAAAGCCTAAACCAAAAGTTTGTGAAGCTCCTCTCACCATCGGAATATTTTCCTCCGTTATAAGAATGTAGGGGCTTTTTAATCCTAACATTTCAATTTGCTTAGTACCTGTGATTGCATCATTATGGTTGACATCAACAGATGGATTTGTTTCAAAACTTTCTGATAGATTACAACAAGCTGCTTTTAATAGTTCCTCTTCGCTTATCATAACAACATTTTGAGGCATTAAATAGGTTCTTTGAGCTGAGCTTCTTCTTTTAGAAACAGTAACCTCACTTAATTCATTTTGATCAGAAAATTTGAGGTAATGTGTTATGTATTTATTATCATTAACTTCTAAAGTGTCAGTTTTAAAACCAATGTAACTGATAATTAGTTTATTTGTACTTTGCTCTTTATCAATTTTAAATTCTCCATTGGATTTTGTTATAACTCCTTTACTTGTTCCTTGCCAAAAAACATTAGCACCAGAAATTGGAAAGTCAACACCCTCGTCCTCAAATAATACTTTACCAGAAATTATATCTTGAGAATAAATAAAATTTATTGATGAGATAAATAATATATATAGGAATTTTTTCATTTTTATTTCGCACTAACGAAACATATTATTTGGAGCAAAAATAGCACAGTTTTAGATGATTTAAGCTATTTTTGATTAAGTTTTTAAAATGAGTACACTAGAGCTAATAGGTTGGATAGGAAATACATTCGTAATTATATCTTTCTTGCATAATGACACCTTAAAACTTAGATCTTACAACTTAGTTGGGGCATCCGCATGGCTCATTTATGGAATTGTGGCAAATTCGTATTCAATCATTTTTCTTAATGTTGTAGTTATCTCAATACAAATTTTTAAAATTTCTCAAATATTAAGAGCTAAGAAAAAATTATAGTTTTTTTACCTCCACCCAAAAGGGTAAAATGTTTTTTCGATTTATTGTTAAAAATGGTATTAAATCGAAATCTCCTTCATCAACTTTAATATTTTCCATGCTAGCAAATCCTTCATCATCAAGGTATATCTTTTTTGAATGGACACTATTCCCAATCTCCAAAGTCATTTGCCCATCACTCTGATCAACATTATTAAATTTGAATTTAAAATTATATACACCACTTTTAAAATTAACTCTCCATAAACCGTATTTTTCATTTTGAGCCCAAATACCTCTTTGTCCACCTGCATCATTTCTGTTTAAAATTGTAGGGTTTTCATAAATACTCCCTAAATGAATTCTAGGCTTATTTACCAAGTTTTTTGATTTTATTAATTCATAATACACATCATCCATTCTATTTTTCATGTCCATTGCGAGTTGGTTTTTCTCCAAAATTAAATTTTTAGATTCTGTAGGGTCATTAACCAAATCATACAATTCAAAATTTTCAATTTGTGAATCATAGTCGGTATTTCCGACAAGCTTATAGTTGTTACTATTTAATGAAATATTTTTATAAAGCTCGGGTGATTTTCTTGTCCAATAGGAGAAAAAATCTCTATTATTTTTATCAATATTTTCATCAAATAAATTAATTCCGTCTATTTTTCTATCAGTGGGAATTGTTAAATTACATAGTTTGGACAAGGTTGGAAGAACATCAATATGAGCGCCAAAAAAATCTATATCCTTTGCCTTTCTATAAAGTTTGGGAT
Source organism: uncultured Bacteroidota bacterium (assembly GCA_902535165.1). Lineage (GTDB taxonomy): Bacteria > Bacteroidota > Bacteroidia > Flavobacteriales > Flavobacteriaceae > Eutrophosalina. The sequence goes on from CACASE010000001.1 coordinate 35,124, forward strand.
AGCTAAAGTAAAAGGGAACTTTAATGCCTCCATTATAAACCTGACTTTTTAAACCTCTAAGATTTGAAACATATCTTGTTTGTTGTGGACCATTATCGCTTAAAAAAATAACAATTGTGTTTTCTTTAATATTTAATTCCTCGAGCTTATATAAAAGCTTTCCAAAATTTTCATCAATGTTAGTGACCATACCATAAATCTTTTTTGCATCATTAACATCTCTTTCAGTCATTTCGGAAGTTACTTCTTCATAAAAATTTGAAGGATCAATATCCTTATATAAATCATAATATATTTTAGGGACTTGCAAAGGAGTGTGAGGAGCATTGAATGATAAATAGCAAAAAAACTGATTCGATTTATTTTGTTCAATAAACTTTAAAGCCTCATCAGTGAAAATATCTGAACAATATCCCTCATATTTTTTTATTTCATTGTTATGCCATAAAGCTGGATCATAATAACTCACATTTCCAGCATAATAATTTGTATAATCCCCGACCTGACCTATACCACCTGCTAAATGAATTAATGATTCCTGAAAACCTTGATCAGATGGTCTTGAGGGATAGTTATCTCCTAAGTGCCATTTTCCAAAAATTCCAGTTTTATAATTTTTTTCAGCAAAAATTTCAGCTAATGTTATTTCACTAGATGACATTATTGCGCCGCCATTATATGTATCAGTAACTCCCGTTCTAAGGGAATACCTTCCTGTTAATAAACTAGATCTAGTAGGAGCACAAACTGGGGAAACATGAAAGTTATTGAACCTTAAGCTCTCATTAGCAAATTTGTCGAGATTGGGGGTAATTATTTTTTTATTGCCATTATAAGCAATATCTCCATAACCTTGATCATCTGTAATTACTATAATAACATTTGGATTTTTGTTTTCTAAATTATTATTACATGAAAGTAATATAATAGTTATAATGAAGAAAAATAATATGTTACCTTTCATGGAAAAATTAGTTATCTAATCAATTATTCCATCAATATTATAGTTAGAAACAAATCCCCATATCAAACCACTTGTGTTTGTGCCATTATAATTTAATTTATCATCCCAATAATGGCCACCACCTATTATTTTAATATGCTCAACATATCTATCACCAGCATCGTTGTAATAAATATATTGTTCAATTGAACCATCTTGATTAGTCAATAAATCTTCATTTGGTGTATTATTAAAATTTTTCCACCAATCAACCACATCTGGAATTGATGGATAATATATATTTCCATCATAAGGAACATCAAAATCATCCGTTCCATGAATATTAATCATTGCCGTGGGAAAATTTGCATTGCAACTTTGGTAACTATCATCTAACATTGTACCAGCAACTGAACCAATAGCAGCAAATTTCTTTGAATTACAACCCAAATAATATGACATAAATCCTCCATTCGAATATCCAGCTGCATATATTCTTTTGTTATCAATCACAGGATAATCTATTAAAAGCTGATCAATTAAATTTTCAATAAATCCAATATCATCAACATCACTTTTATTATCAGCAGAAGGATTAGAACAATTCCAATGTGAACCACTACCGGCTAAATCAAGACCTTGAGGATAGACGACTATAAAATTTTGACTCTCTGCTAAATCTCTCATGTCTGCTGAATTAATAAATTGATTAGCGATTCCTCCAAAACCATGGAATAAAAACATTAAAGGATAATCAATTTCAGAATCATAAGAATCTGGAATGTAAATAAGGTAATTCCTATTAACATTATCGTGTGAAAAAGTTTTTGTTTGTAGTCCAGTTATAATTCCATCTTCATCAACCTGAGCACTATCTTCACTCTTACATGAAATAATGAACATTGATAAAATGAGAAAGAATAAATATTTTTTACAATTCATATTATTAAAATTATGTTATTTAGACTGTGGAATATCAATATTAATTTCGACCATATCCACAAGGTTATTTTCACTTTTGAGTAAATATTTAGAAAAATGATTAGCCCGAAGCCAAAAATTATATTCAGACATATTTCCAAAACCATGTCTTTGACTAGGTAATATCATAAAACCAAATTTTTTATTTGCTTTTATTAAAGCATTCGCCATTCTGAAAGTAGCCCCAGGATGAACATTATTATCCATATCTCCAGTTACTAAATATAAATGTCCTTTCAAATTCTTTGCCAAGGATTGATTCTTATCAATATCATAAGTGTATTTAATATTTCCCTCATCATCAGTTTCCTCAGTAATACCATGATGCGTTTCACTCCACCAGCTATTATAAATTGAGTTGTCATGGTTTCCTGCTTGTGAATATGCAACTTTAAAAAAATCAGGATATACTAAAATTGCTGCAGTTGACATAAAACCCCCACCACTGTGACCATAAATTCCAACTCGATTAATATCAATAAAATCGTGTCTATTTGCTAATTGTTGTGCAACATATTTTTTATCTGCCAAACCATAATCTCTTAAATTTCCATAACCATAATTATGATACCATTTTGATCTATCTGGATGACCCCCTCTATTTCCAAGTGTTACAACTATAAACCCTAACTGAGCCATTCGATCAAGCCTATCCATTCTAACTGAAAAATTCTTATTCACTGCTTCAGTTTGAGGGCCAGGATATACATACTCCAATAATGGATATTTTTTATTTTCATCAAAATCAAAAGGCTTATAAATTACACCATAGAGATCAGTTATTCCATCGTCCGCCTTAGCTTTAAATGTCTCTGGAAATTTATACCCTGATTCAAATAAAGCACTTAAATCTGCCGTTTCCAGATTCATTAAAACACTCCCATCAGAATTTACAAGATTAGATTTAGGTGTTGTATTTACCCTGGAAAAATTATTGACAAAATATTTATGATTATCAGAGGGATATGTCATTGTATTAAAATCCCCCATATTTAAAGATTTTGGAATCCCTCCGTTCAAGGAAACTTTATATGTATGTTCATAGTAAGGATCTATTTCTTTGTTCACGCCATGAGCAGTAAAAAATAAAAAATTTGATTTTTGGTCATAAAATTTAATATTATCACTGTGATATGGACCGCTGGTGATTCGATTTAATAAATTCCCTTTAATATCATACCTATAGAAATGTGCCCAACCATCTCTTTCAGACCAATGAATCATTTCTGTTTCATTTTTTATTAAATACAAAGGTCTCGTTTCTATGTAGGTATTCATTCTTTCTTTAATTAATACTTCCATCTCTCCACTATTAATATCTGCTCTGCATATATCGACTTTTTTTCTGTCCCTACTAGTTATACTAAAATAAATTTTTCCTTTATTTGAAAGAAGCAATGTTGGTTTAAACTCATCATCTCTTGAAGATGGTTTTCTTTGTTTACTATAAATGTTTATACCGCTTATGTATGAAACTGTTTTTAGCTTATTTGAATCAATTTGCACTTTTCTTATGCCTTTAGACTTTATGTCAAAAATCAAAATTTCGTGAGTGTAATCTGCTTCCTCCCCAGCCATATGATATTTGTAAGTTTCAAGGGTAGGTCTTTTTTTACCGACTGAATTTATAACCCATAAATCTTTAATTTTTCGTCTATCAGTTTTTTGAAATATAAATTTCTTGGAATCAGATGACCAATATCCTCTTATCGGAAATTTATCATTTTTCTTTCGTTCAATATCCTCGTTATCTAATCCCCTGCTGTATCCTCCGTATCCAAAATGTTCAACACCATCTTTTGTCCACTGGTTTTCAACTATAGTTGAATCTTTTTCATCTTTTACCGCCTTTAAAAAGTTTGCTTTATCCATCCAGTACAGATTGTGTTTTTTAGAATAAAGTACAATTGTACTATCCGGTGCTATGTTTGCCCATTTGTTCCATTTCTTAGTAGGCTTTCTTTTATTGCTAATTATCTTAAGTCCATTAGATCCTAATTTATATTCTAGATGATATACTTTTTTACTTTTACTTTTAATTTTATTTTTTTTGTCTTTATTCTCGTTAACATAATCAATAATTTTAGATAAGGTTTCTCTGCTTATGTTGGTTTTTTCAATTAAGACGTTAATGTCTTCGTTAATAATATCGTTAACTGTATTGTAATCATACTCTTTTAGTTTGGATATTAATGCATCATCAATTTCACCTTTAAAACTATCTAAATCCACATCATCATTTGTGATAACAAGCTCGTTTGATGTGACGTAGAACTGAATTGCTGTTTCATCATTTATAAATTTGAAATCAAATCTTGGTAAATGCTGTCCATCATATGGATCCTTGGTGATTTCAGTTAACCATGCAGCCATTTTATCATTATCAAACAATTCTGACTTAATTTTTCTATCTGCATCTACTAAATAGTATTTGGAACCATTGGTAGTTTTATACTGATACCAGAATTTATTTCCGTTTTTGAGCCAATGAGGATTTACAGATGTTGAATGAACCAGTTTGGCTAAATTTTTTGGGGAAAATTTATATGCTAGCTCATAATTTGCTTTATTATTATCTGATTGACCAAAACTAAAATGAGTTATTAAAATTAATAAACCATAACACAATTTTTTCATATACACCTACAAATAAGTTATTAAAATGTAATTTATAAATTTAAAAATACAACTTTTAGAATCTTTTAAAAAAATTCCAAATATCAGAAAACATATTTGGATATGCAGGCCGCAAATTATGTCCACCATTTTCTATTCTTAGGTACTTCACTTCTTTATTTTCATTACATCCAGTAAAAAGATATTGAGTGTTTCCATTAATTGATCTAACCTCAGGGGAAAGGTTGCATTCAAAATTTGATGCCCATAATTCAGCGCTTTTATATGCATCTAAAAAATTATGACCAAAAGCAGAGCCTCCGTTTATTGGAATTGTAAAATCTTTTGCACCATTTATTTGAAATATGGATACTGGTTTGGTATTATCAAGTATTGGCATACTTTCCATTAGCTGGCTCACAACTGGTGCAATTGCTTTAAAATGTGAAGTATGAATGCCTAGTTTATTTACCATTCCTGATCCATTTGAAGTTCCTATTGCATAAATCTTGTTCATATTCAAATTATTGTAGTTTTCTAATTCCTTGATAATTGAATTAATGAAAGCCACATCATCAGCTTTTGAAGGTTCTGTACCTAGATTCCAAGAATCTAGATGACCTTGAGGATAAATGCCAACAAATTCTCCATTATCTGTAAAACTTTTTAATTGATTCACCCATGAAATATTTTTACCACCTTTTCCGTGTAAAGCAAATACAATTGGATAATCTATATCAATGTTAATATTTGTCGATGTTTGAATTATTACTGGTCTTTCAGTTTTAGTTCCTTGAATTATTTGATCAATATAAATGGTCTTAGTAACTAATGATTTTTTTCCATCAACATTCTGGCTGGCTAATTCATTTGAAGGATCACATGAAAAAAAGAATATGAAAATCGTTGATATAAAAACTAAATTAATTTTCATAAAATTCTAATTGAGTATTTCTATTAATGATAATTAGCAACCACAAGGATCACAGTCGCACGGGCTACATGTGCAATCATTGCAATTATTTTTATTACATGGCTCGCAGTCACAACTACAATTTGTATTCATCTTGGTCATTTGTTTTAATAAAGTTAATAATAAAATTATTACGTGTTATTTAGCAAATCAGAAAAATAAGGACAGTAAATTATAACCAATACTATTAACGAACTAATTACGGCAAATGAAACAGCCCCTGCAGAAATATCTTTAATTAGTTTTATTCTAGAGTCGTATTTTGGATTAATTATATCACATATCTTTTCAGCTACAGTATTCAAAGCTTCTACACTTAGTATAAAGCCAATTAAGATAATATGAATAATCCATTCATTTTTTGTTATTTCAAAATAATAACCTAGACCAATAAATAGAAGAAAAAAAAAGGATTGAACTTTAATTGAATCTTCATTTTTTAAAAGAAAAAACATTCCACTAAGAGCAATTATAATACCTTTGATTCTTTTAAATATAAATTGCATAATATTAAAAACTTAACTTAAAATTATAATAATTATGGATACGCTCAGTCATGCACTATATGGAAAAGGATTATTTGGATATAAAAAATACAGATGGTATTCATTCTTCTTTGGTATTATACCAGACATATTTTCTTTTGGTATTTACTTTATTTATTTAATTGTTTTTAGTGAATTTGAATTCGGTAGACCCTCTAGGGAGGAACTTCCTGATTGGGTGTATGATTTATATGATGTTTCTCATAGTATGGTAACAGCTCTAGTTTTTATTGCAATAGCTTACAAGATTAATAAAGATTTTGCATGGCCAATGTTAGCATGGCCCATGCATATTATTGTAGATTTTTTCACACATAGTATAGAATTTTTTCCAACCCCAATTTTATGGCCAATTTCAGATTATAGATTTGATGGAGTACCATGGTCAAATCCTTATGTGATGGGAATAAATTTTATATTAATATTTTTAATATTTATATATCGCTGGAGAACCAGGCTAAAAAATAAATAATGAGAGAAAAAAGCTTTAAACGTTATCTGTTTGATTTTATTGTAATTGTTTTAGGGATTACAGTATCATTTTGGTTTAACCAATTGTCAATTAAAAGAAGTGATAATAAAGAGAGAATAAAAGTTCTAAATAATATTGAAAAGGAAATTGCTGAAATAGAAAAATATTGTGATGAAAGACTTAATGCTTGGAATGATGATATAGGATTGTATACGGAATTTTTAGATGATAATTTAAATATTGAATCCATAAAAAATATTACTTCAAGTAAAGGAAGGATTGAGTTTAATTTAATTTACTACAGGGATTTTGAACCACCTATGAATAGATACAATTCTATGATTAGCTCTGGTGATATAAAGTTTATTAAATCAGAAAAAATTAAAGAAACGCTAACAAGACTTCATAATTTGAATTATTCTAATCTTAAAACGTCAGTTGAATATGAAAAATCTTTAAAGCAAGAACTGATTAATATTTTGACCAAAAACCACTCTGAAATTTTATTCGCAGCTGATAGTTACAAAACATCAATTGAAATGTATTCAAGTCTTTTACATAAATCAATACAAAGCGACCAAGAATTAAAGTCAAACCTGCTAATACAAATGAAGTATTTTAAAAGTAGAGTTAGTCTTCTGAAACTTTACATGTATACCTTGGACGAGTTAAAATCTGAGGTTGTAAATTCTTTAGATTAGTTTACAGCTTGGTACTCGTCAATCACTACATCTCCATCTGAGTTTAACAATTGATCAAGCATAGATTTCATGTCAAAAAAGTCATGTTCTTTAGCAATCTTACCATCTTTCATTGTGATCATTGTTGTTCCAGAAAGATCTAAATAATTTCCTGTTGCTGGTATTCCAAAAAAATCTCCTGTGTGCTTGCCCTTAAAATTCCAATGTTTAACAAGTCTATTGCCCTGACCAAAAGCATCAATAATTTTCCACTCTATTTCAGAAAAACCGTTGAGGTAATTTAAATAATGATTTTTTACAGCTTCAATACCAACTACATCACCTTGATCTGTAACAACAACAACATCTTCAGTAAAATTATCAGAGTTAACTGTACTTGTATCTCCATCAATTAAAAATGTATTCCAAACATTTTGATACATTTCAAGATCTTTTTCAAGTTGAGCATTAGCATCAATTAATTTTCTTTCAGCAGTATTTTCTCCACAACTCAATAGAAGGAGAGAAAAAAGTATTACATATATATTTTTCATAATTGATTTAAATTTATATAATTATAAATCCAGATGCAAAAAAAACTCTTACTTATAATTCCTATACTATTTTTTTTAAACATTAATGAACTAAAAGTGATTTCTTATAATATTAGATACAATAACTCTAATGATGGAATCAATATTTGGGAAAATAGAAGATCAACTATTAAGAATTTTATTGTTGATGAAAATCCAGATTTTGCAGGACTACAAGAGGTTACTTACTCTCAACTAATATTTTTAAGTGAATCTTTAAAAGATTATGATTATATAGGTGTCGGTCGTGATGACGGAAAAATAAAAGGAGAATTTAGTCCAATATTTTACAACAAGAATAAATACAAAGTTTTATCCAATGATACATTTTGGTTATCCTCAACACCTGAAAAAGTGTCTATTGGTTGGGACGCTTCAATGGAAAGAATATGTACATATGGATTATTTGAAAATCTAGATACAAAAGATAGGTTATGGGTATTCAATACCCATTTTGACCACATTGGTAATCATGCAAGAGAAAAATCTACAGATTTAATTTTGAATAAGATTAACAGTATTAAATCAAAAGATATTCCGATTATATTAACTGGTGATTTTAATTTAAATGATGATAATTTTTCTATAAAAAAAATTCAAAAACAACTTAAGGATGTTCTAATCAATGTAAAAAAAACTGATCTTAATTATGAGACATACAATGGGTTTAAAAATTTAGTTAAATCAAAAAGACGAATTGATTATATTTTTACTAGAAATTTTGAAGTAAAAGAAGCTAAACATGTCTACATAAAAACACCATATGGTGGTTGGGCTTCAGATCATCATCCAGTTTTATCACTACTTAAATATTAAAAAAAACCCTGCAAAATGCAGGGCTTTAAGAATATGTGATGTAGCGGTATACTTGCTCCCCCTCTTGGACTCGAACCAAGGACCCTCTGATTAACAGTCAGATGCTCTAACCAACTGAGCTAAGGAGGAATTTAGTGAAGGCAAATATATATTTAATTTTTGGGTAATCAAATAAGAGAAATGAGAATTAGTTTATAGCTCTAGCTACATCCATTCCATTAGCATATACAAATAATCCAAGTAGTAAAATTAGACCTATGTAAGTTGCATACTCCATAAACTTCTCATTTGGTTTTCTTCCACTAACCATTTCATACAATACAAACATAACATGCCCTCCATCTAAAGCAGGAATTGGTAATAAATTCATAAATGCTAAAATTATGGATAGTAAGGCAGTGGTTTCCCAAAATCTTTGCCAATCCCATGCTGCTGGAAAGATCCCTCCAATAGTACCAAATCCACCAAGTTGTGAAACTCCAGCCTTAGTTGCTATATATTGAAATTGGGCTACATAATCATACAATGTCCAATAACCATAATCAAAACCAACTTGAATACTCTCAAAAAACCCGTAGTTTAATTTTGTAGGTTTTGACATTTGGTTCATAATATTAATACCGATGACTTTATCCTCAGAATCAAAAGGAATCGTTACATCAAATAAACTACCATTTCTTAGGATTTCAAGATCCATATAATCAGCATTTACAGACTTATTACTGTCAAAGTCGTCCATCTCGTAAATTTTGGATCCATTAACTCTACTAATGATATCCCCTTTTGCCAATCCTGCATATGATGCAGGTAATCCAGAGACAACAGAATCTATAACTAAGTCTGGAACTGGAATAAATGATAGCATTTGTCCAGATTCCATCATTCTTGTTCCAATATTCTCAGGAATATTTACAATTTTTCTCCCACCATCCTCAGAAATTACTTGAACTTCTGTGAGTCCTCTGGTAAATAACATTTTATTGATGTCAAATTGATCAACAATTTCTTTGCCATCAACTGTTAAAATTTTATCACCGTCACTAAATCCAACCTCTTTCATTAATTCAGAAACCTTAAAACCAGAATTCAAATTTTCTTCAGTGTATACGGTCTTTCCCCAGACAAACATGATCATCATGTAAAGTAAAAAACCAACAATAAAGTTAACAGTAACACCACCCAAAAGAATAATTAATCTTTGCCAAGCAGGTTTGGATCTGAATTCCCATTCTTTTGGCTCCGATGAGGTGTGATCAGTATCAAAACTTTCATCTACAATTCCAGAAATTTTGACATATCCTCCAAGTGGAAGAGCTCCAATACCAAATTCTGTTTCACCAATTTTTTTCTTAAAAAAAGTAAATGGCCAATCAATAAAAAGGTAAAATTTCTCTACTCTACATCCAAATAACTTGGCTGGTATGTAATGACCAAATTCATGAAGAACTACAAGAATTGCTAAACTTAGTAATAATTGAAATGCTTTAATTAAAAATACTTCCATATCTCAAAATTGGATGTCAAAAGTAAACTTTTTTGGTATTACAAAAAAACTTAAAAAAAATATTTTAAAAATTATAAATAAGTTAATTTTGCCAGTCCATATGAAAAATAGTTTTTTAAAGAGATACGGCCTCATAATTTTATTTTTTATTGTTTTTTCAGTTGTTGGAGTTTCATCATTTAACTACGTGCAAACCCCAACCAAAAAACTTCCAATATACAGCCCATCAATGGTGAGCGATGAGTTGGTCGAAGAGGATTTAAGATATGTAAAAAAATATCATAGGATTAGTGATTTTTCATTGTTTAATCAAAATGGTGAAAACGTATCTCATGATAATTATAAGAATAAAATATATGTTGCTGATTTTTTCTTTACTACATGCCCAGATATTTGTCCAATAATGACAGGTAATATGCTATACCTACAGGAAAACTTAAAAAATAATAACGATATTATGTTGGCCTCTTTTTCTGTAACACCTGACGTTGATACAGTTGAAGTTTTAAAATCTTATTCATTAGAAAAAGGAGTTGATGATTCAAAGTGGAATTTGATGACAGGTGAAAAGAAACAAATTTATGACTTGGCAAGAAAGTCATTTTTAGTAGCTAAAAAAATCCATAATGAGCAAAGTCATGGTATGATTCATACTGAAAATTTTGTTTTAGTTGATAAAGAAAAAAGAATTAGAGGATATTACGATGGCACAAATATTGAAGAAATGGATAGGTTACTTGATGATATTAAAATACTTTTAGATTCCTATGAAAGCTCTTAAAATCTTGTTTTTCTTTTACATATTATTTTTTTCATCATCTAATATTTTAAGTCAAGAATTAATAATTGGAGAGGAAAGAATTGAACCTGGTATTGTTTTAATTTTCGAAGGTGCTGTTAAAGATGTTGTAATTCCCAAATCCAATAATTTGAGTGTTGAAGAAACTAATGTACATATTGAAGCGAGAGTTAATTGGGATTCTTTAAATATCCCCGAGGGGACTCCGGCAGGTGGATTTGTACCATTCTTAAAAATAAGTTCTGTTATATTAAATCAAAGTACTGGTCTAAAAACATTTGTTGATCTTACTCCTCATATCAATCTGATTGATAACTTTCATTATGCACGAAATATTGCCCTTCCTGGGAAGGTTGATGATTTATATACAGTTGAATTTAAAATCAATCCTCCACACGTCTATGATTTAGCTTTTCATAAAGATTGGGCTGAAAAATTTGGTAAAGACTTATTCAAAGGAAAATCCTATACTTATGAAGATGTTGACTTTGAGGAGATTGCAAAGGCTAACAGAGAATAAAAATTTTTGCTAAATTTATTTAAATCAAAAAAATATTATGAAAAAGTTACTATTTATAGTTAGCCTATTATTAATTGGCTGCGAGACAAATCAAAACAGGGATAATGCAACATGGACATTTGATGCATCGACTGGAGACTATATTGAATGGCAAAGTGAAAATGATTTTGCAAATGAAATGACAAATGCTGCTTTTGTTCATTTATATAATGTTGAGTATGAAAAAGCAATGGTATTTTTCGAAAAAGCATTGGAATATGACCCATCACTATTTGGACCACATGTAGTTTTAGCTGGATTTTCGGAAGATGGATCTGAGAAACAACAAATGCATATATCTAAAGCCAAGGAATTGGTTGAAAATAAAAATAATACTTCGAAACTTTTTGTTTCACTTTTAGACTTAGATAAAGGAGGAAGTTGGCCACTTGTTACACAAGGTGCTCATGATGTTTGGAAATCAATGAGAGATATTGAGCCGAAAGGTAAACTTATTCATTACTATTATGCATTTACTATTCCTGGAATGGAAAATAAAATTCAAGAAATGGAAACACTTTTAGCTGAGCTAAAAGATGGTACTGGTGATAGTGAATCTCTTGCTGTTAGCGGTGATCATTCATTCATGATAGCTCCAATAGTAAATACACTGGGCTATTTTTATTACAACATTGGAAATAAGGAAGAGGCAAAAAACCTATTTGAAGAGTATCTTAATCTTTATCCAGATGGATATAATTCATATGATTCGATGGGTGAGTTTTATTACAATGAGGGTGATATGGAAAATGCTCTAAAATTTTATAACAAAGCAAAAGAAATGTACCCAGCTGCAACTTCAGCAAATATGATGATTGAAGAAATTTCAAAATCTTAAATTATATTAAGGGTAAGATCTAATTAAGATTTTGCCCTTAATTATTTTCCACTTCTAAAATTAAATCAATTTCTACGGCAATATTCATTGGTAATGAATTCATTCCTAATGCTACTCTTGTATGTTTTCCTCTATCACCAAAAACTTCAACTAATAAATCAGAACATCCATTTATAACTTTTGGTTGATCTGTAAAATTAGATGCTGAATTAACCATACCATTAACTCTAACGATTTGTTTCACATTTCTAAGATCACCAATTGCAGATTTAATTGTAGAAATTAAATTTATGCCTGTAGCTCTAGCTGCTTCATATCCCTGATCAATAGTCAAATCATATCCCAACTTTCCTTTAATGTATTCACCATCATTTTTTAGTGGTCCTTTACCCGAGATAAATAAAAGATTTCCCGATTGAACGGTATTTACATAATTTGCAACAGGGTCAGATGGAATCATTAATTCAATTCCTAACTCCTTCAACTTGGATTCAGGATCAAAATTGGAATCTTGATCTTTCTTTTCTGGAACACATGCAACAATTAATACTAATAGTAAATAAACTGTTTTCTTCACTTATATATAATAATTTAAATTTAAAATTATCCAAGATATACATCAAGGCTCATCATAACAACAAATCCAGCAATTAAACCCATTGTTGCTAAGTCTGTATTTCCTCCTCTTTGACTTTCAGGAATTACTTCCTCTACAACAATAAAAATCATTGCACCAGCAGCAAATGATAATGCATATGGTAGTATTGGCCAAACAAGAATTACTAATGCAGCACCAATGACTGCAAAAATTGGTTCCACTATAGCTGATAACTGCCCCCATATCCATGATTTGGTTCTACTAAAACCTGCTCTTCTCACAGGCATAGATACGGCAAAGCCCTCAGGAAAATTTTGAATTCCTATACCAATTCCTAATGCGACGGCAGCTCCCAGAGTATATACATTTGCAAATTCAGGAATAACTAAAGCACCAAAAGCAACTCCAACTGCTAGACCTTCTGGAATATTATGAATAGCAATAGCTAATACAAGTAAGGAAGTTTTTTTTAGATCAGTCTTAGGTCCTTCTGCTTCTTTCATTTTTCCAAAAATATGTAAGTGTGGAATTGCCTTATCTAATATGAACATGAAAAGTGCCCCAATAAAAAAGCCAATTGCTGGAGGTAAAAATGATGGCATAGTTGACTGTCCCAACTCATTTTGAACCTCAACTGCATCAATAGCTGGTGCTATTAATGACCAAAAACTAGCAGCAATCATTACACCACCTGTAAATCCTAAAGCCATATCAAGAACTTTTCTATTTGAGCCCTTGAATAAAAAAACAAGAGCAGCTCCAATAGCTGTCATTATCCATGTAAATAGACCAGCATAAAGTGCTTGTAATATTGGACTGGTTTGAGATTGAAAAAATTCTAATATAGAAGTCATTATTTAGTTAATTAAAACGACCTGTTTTAAAGTTCACACATCAAAGATATGAATTAAAAATCTCTTGAAATAAGTTTATTGCAAATCTGTATTAACTCACTTTTCTTATCATTTTCAATGTTCAAATTTTCTAATGAATTAATTGCTTTTGTTGAATAATTTTTAACTAAATCTTTTGTCTTTACATCAACGTTAGCATGTTTGAATAAGTCAAATACTTTTTGAATTTTAGAATCATCATCACTATTTGAATCATTATATAACTGATCTAAAGTTAGAGAATCATCTTCATTAGAAATTTCTTTAAAAACATGGTACATTACCGTTTTTTTTCTCTTGATAATATCTCCACCAATTTTTTTTCCTATTAAATTTTGATCACCAAATAAGTCTAAGTAATCATCTTGTATTTGAAATGCTAATCCTAAATTTATACCAATATCGTACAATGATTCTAAATCAGTTTCATTGACATCATTTATAATGCCTCCCATTTTTAGAGAAGAACCAAGGAGAACAGCCGTCTTATATTTTATCATTTGAATATAATCTGAAAATTTTAATTCATTTTCTTTTTCAAATTCAAGGTCTAACTGTTGTCCCTCACATATTTTTAAAGCAGTATCATTAAAAATCTCCATGAGTTTTTTTTGAATTTTTGCTTCATAATTCTCCAAACATTTATAAGCCAGTATTTGCATGGCATCACCAGAAAGTATTGCCTGATTTACATTCCATTTTAAATGTACTGTTTCGTTACCTCTTCTAATTTTTGAAGAATCCATTATATCATCATGAATTAAAGTAAAATTGTGAAAAAGCTCATTTGCAAGTGCTGCTGATAATGCATAATCAGTATCGTCATTATATAATCCACTTGAAATCATAGTTAATATTGGACGAACTCGTTTTGATGGTAATTTTAAGAAGTATTTGATAGGTTCATATACTGAGTTATCATTTAAGTCATTAATAAAATTATCAATGTAACCATTAAATAGATTTGTGTGATCTTTAAAACCTTCCATTATATAAATGCTAAAATACATTATATAAATATTAAAAGGTAAATTAGAGGTTTAGAAACTTTAGAAAGTTATATAGTTTTATAGTTTCTTTTAGATATTTGTAATTATGTACAGAACTAATAATTGTGGAGAGCTTAAAATTTCTGATGTCGGAAAAACTGTAACTCTTGCAGGTTGGGTTCAAAAAATAAGGAATAAAGGTTTTTTAATTTGGATTGATCTCAGAGACAGGTATGGCATAACTCAGCTTATCATAAATTCAGAGAAAAGTTCAAAAAAAGTTATTGATTCTGTAAAAGATATTGGAAGAGAGTTTGTAATTCAAGTTGAAGGAGAAGTAATTAAAAGAGAAGCAATAAATAAGAATATCCCAACTGGTGAGATTGAGATATTAGTTGCCGAAATAAATATTTTAAATTCATCCAATGTACCCCCATTTACAATTGAAAATGAAACTGATGGAGGTGAGGAATTAAGAATGAAGTATAGGTATCTAGACCTTAGAAGACCAGCTTTAAAAGACAACATTATTTTTAGGAATGAATTAACTTTTCAAGTGCGTAAGTACTTAAAAGAGGAGGGATTTATTGATATTGAAACTCCCTATTTAATCAAATCAACACCTGAAGGAGCAAGAGATTTTGTAGTTCCCTCAAGAATAAATCCTGGAGAATTTTATGCACTTCCACAATCACCTCAAACATTTAAACAGTTACTTATGGTATCTGGATTTGATAAATATGTTCAAATTGTAAAATGTTTTAGGGATGAGGATCTTAGAGCTGATAGGCAACCAGAATTTACTCAAATTGATTGTGAAATGTCATTTGTCAATCAAGAAGATATCCTAAATACTTTTGAAGGATTAGTCAAAAATTTATTTAAAGTTTGTATCGGAGCATCTTTGGAAAAATTTGATCGTATATCCTACGCTGATGCAATGGAACTTTATGGGTCTGACAAGCCAGATACACGATTTGGAATGAAGTTTTTAAACCTTTCAGAAAAAGCTAAGGGAAGTGGTTTTAAAATTTTTGATTCAAGTGAATCTATTTATGCATTTACTATTGAAAATGGTGAATCTTTTTCAAGAAAAGATATTGATTATTATACAGACTGGGTTAAAAGACCTCAAATTGGTGCTCTTGGTTTGATTTGGATAAAGCACAATCAAGATGGGTCAGTAAAATCTTCAGTTGATAAATTCTTTAATGAAGAACAATTAAAATCAATGACAAGCTCGAAAGCTGGAGATCTAACATTTATAATTTCTGGCGATAAGAAAAAGACACTTACTCAACTTGGGAGTTTAAGAATACATGTTGGTGAAAAACTAGGGCTTAGAGATAAAAATAAATTTAATGCATTATGGGTTACTGACTTTCCTATGTTCGAATGGGATGAAGAAGCTAAAAGATATCATGCAATGCACCATCCATTTACATCACCAGTTGAAAATAAAATTGGGGAGGATCCAGGATCAACTCTAGCTAATGCTTATGACCTTGTTATAAATGGAAATGAAATTGGTGGTGGATCAATAAGAATTCATAATCAAAAACTACAAGAGGAAGTTTTCTCTATTTTAGGGTTTTCTAAAAAAGAGGCGTTTGATCAATTTGGTTTTTTACTAGAAGCTTTTACTTATGGTGCACCTCCGCATGGCGGTATTGCATTTGGGTTAGACAGATTAGCTGCAGTGATGAAAGGTGAAGAATCAATCAGAGACTATATAGCATTTCCAAAAAACAATAGTGGACGAGATGTTATGATTGACAGTCCATCAATTATTGATAAAGACCAATTGGATGATTTAAATATTAAAATCAAATAATTTGTTTCTACGAATTTTACTATACATTATTTTTATTCTGGATTTGGCTCTACTGTTTTTTGGATTGTATAAAAAAAATACAGATATCGAACTTGGAGAAAAATTAATTGGAAGTAGTGTTCTTGCTTTCTGTTTTATTTTCTTACCTATCTTTCTTTATTACCGCTACAGCAAAAGGAATTTGGAGGATTATATTTATAAAGACTAAGTTTTCTTCAGTTTCCTTTTTTTAATAAAAAAGGCATCAATTAGTAATTTACACTCATTAGATAAAACTCCATAAGAAACTTTTGTTTTAGGATGTAATGTTGTATTTAATTTTCTGTATCCTCTGTGAGGATCACTAGCTCCAAAAACAAGTCTTGATAATTGTGCCCAATACATAGCACCAGCACACATTTGGCACGGCTCCAATGTAACATATAATGTACAATCATTTAAATATTTCCCACCTAAATAATTAGCTGCAGATGTTATAGCTTGCATTTCAGCATGAGCAGTTACATCATTTAGCATTTCTGTTAAATTATGAGCTCTAGCAATAATTTTATCATTTGAAACAATTACAGCACCAACAGGAACTTCATCTTTTTCAAAAGCCGTTTTGGCTTCAGCAAGGGCTTTAGACATATAAAAAATATCTTTTTCCTTCAGGTTCATTAACTTAATTTTTTATACCATTCAAGTGCTAATCCGTCGGTTAAACTAGCAATAAAACAACTAACATCTAACAGACTTGAATATAAATCTGTATCTCGGTTTAAATATTCCTTTGGAATACATTCCAAAGCTAATTCATCAAATGCACTTACTTTATCATTTCTCCAATTTATAACTGAATTTGTGAATGTCTTCAAAAGGAAATTTAAAACCTTATATCCTGTGAGTTCTTTTTCAATCACCTCTTTAGACTTATAGACTTTTTCAATACTAATCTCAATTATTCCATCCATTTGTGCTTTAAATTTACTTATGGACATTAGAGATTTATCGAGAGTACCGTCCAATATTTTTTCTTCATTTTCAATAAATATTTTTACTGCTTCATTAATTAATGTGTTAATTGCTAATGCTCTCAAGTATGCAATTCTTTGAGACTTCAATCCCATTTTTGAATATTTTTCTTTATCAATGGTATCCTTAACAAGCTTAACTAAATATTCAAGAGCAAATTCTTCAGGAATCCAATCCAGATTTATTCCATCCTCAAAATCAATTAATGTGTAACAAATATCATCAGCCGCTTCAACTAAAAAAGCTAAAGGATGTCTATTGTAATTTGAGTCACCAATTTTTAAATTTAGTTCCTCAGCAACTTCATTAAAAAAGATATGTTGGTTAGAAAAGAAACCATATTTTTTATCCTTAATTTTCTTTGTTGGCTTGTATGGAAGTGAGGCTTTTGGGTATTTTGTAAATGCTCCTAAAGTTGCATAGCTTAATCTCAAACCTCCTGGTGATCCAATTTTACTTTCTGTTAATATTTTAAATCCATTGGCATTTCCCTCAAAATTACACAGGTCATGATACTGAACTTTTGTTAACTCGCTTTTATATTTTTCTCCTTCACCAATTTTAAAAAAATCTCCAATTGCTGACTCTCCACTGTGACCAAATGGTGGATTCCCAATATCGTGAGCTAAACAAGCAGCAGCTACAATACTCCCAAAATCATTAGTTTGAAATCCATGAATTTGATTTAAATATGGATACTTTTCTAAAATGTGTTTTCCAACTGTACGCCCTAAACTTCTACCAACGACAGATACTTCTAAACTGTGTGTTAATCTTGTATGGACGAAACTTGTTTTTGAAAATGGCACAACTTGTGTTTTGTCTTGAAGTGTTCTAAAAAATGATGAGAAAACAATTCTATCATAGTCAACATCAAATCCAACTCTCGTTTCATCTTGCTCTGACCTAAGTCTTTTTAAACTATCTCCATGTCTTTTTAATGATAAAAGGTTTTCCCATTTCATTAGTGCAATTTAAATATTTTTGAGAATTGGAAAGATGAAAAAATAAATGTTTTATAATTTAAATTTCATCAACCTTGCAGCTGAGCTACTTTTTTCATCTTCAGAGGTTATCCAGAATGTTGTTGGATCAATAATTTTTATAGCCTCAACCTGCGTTTTCCCAATTGGGATTTCATACATATCAATTTTTTGATTTTTATTGTTTAAACTAAAATCAGTAATTATTAAAACGTAATATTCATCAAACTTGATAGTTGATGTCAGAGCTAATGTATTTGTTGCTTTATCGTAATCACCACCAGTGACTATTGAATCAGTATTTAAACTACCAATTTTTTTTGCCTGATAATTTCCTGCATTTTTTGGAAGAGAGTAGATTTCAGTAATTTTTTTTCGTTTATTTTTTGTGAATATTAATAGTTTGTCCTCAAAAGAGATTAAAGCTTCAGCATCATACTCTGATCTTCTATAAATTCTCTTAAATTTTTTTTGTTCTGGATATGAAAAATTAATTACTTCTGCAATTTCATTTGATGACTTTTGAATTGGGATTTTAATAATTGATAGATTTTTTCTAGTATCATAATTATTCCCAAAGTCAGCAATGTAGATATGATTTTTATCAGCTGCTAAACTCTCCCAATCGTTATTTTTACAACAATCTAATTTTCTTTCATTTAGAATATTTCCTTTTTTATCCAAATAAAATAATACAGGTTTATTTCCAGAATCATTAATAGTTATTAGTGTATTATTGACCATTTCCAACCCTGAGGTTTCATCCAATTTTTCTGAAAGAGCAATGTCTGTAACAACTTCTTGAGTAAATAATTTATTAAGTGCTATAAAACATACTAATACATATAAATATTTTGTCTTAATTCTTAACATTGAGTTAACATTACTATTATAAAGAAAGCAGAAATTTGTATCAACATAATATAAATGAGACAAACTAAATTTATTTTAACAATATCCATAATCTTTTTTGGATTTGAAATCTATAGTCAACAAAACAAAGGTAAAGTTTCTACTAGGGTTTATTGGAATTTTAATAAAGATTTTTCCAATGATGCTTTGAAGAAAAATGCTTTTGAAATAAAAAGAGCATACTTTGGATATGAATATAAAATCTCCGAAAAAATTTCTTCTAAGGTCACGTTCGACATTGGTAAAAATAACTCAGGGAGTGATTACACTGCTTTTCTAAAAATAGCTCAACTGGATTGGAAAGTTAAAAATAATTTCAAGTTAAGTTTAGGTATGATTGGAAACAAACAATTCAAGTATCAAGAATCCATTTGGAGATATAGATATATGTACAAAACTTTTCAAGACGAAAACAAATTTGGAAGCAGTGCAGATTTAGGAGTTAATGCTGAAATTAAACTATCTGAAAAAATTGATTTAAACTTGTTTGCATTGAATGGTGAAGGATATAAAAATGTTCAAGATGATAATGGATTTATAAAAATTGGAGGAAATTTAATATATGTATTTAACAATGGACTTTCAGCAAAAATATATTATGACTCACAATCATCAGTTGATAATTTTAACCTCGTTAATACAGGATATTTTATAGGATATGAAAAAAAGAACACTAGAGTTGGATTAGAGTACAATGAGATGTTAAATGGAAAAACATATAAAGATCCTTTTAGTGACCACAACCTATCAGGATTTTCGGGGTATGTCTCACAAAATTTATCTAAAAATTCAAATATTTTTTTCAGATATGACTCTTTAATATCAAACACACTTGATGGAGCCACTGAGAATTGGAACTTGGGGAAAGATGGTAAGCTTATAATCTTGGGATACGAGCACCTAGTCACTAAAGGATTTAAGCTCAATTTAAATTATAGAAACTATAATTACACTGATAATTCAATTAATAATAAATCTATGGTATTTATAAATGCTGAAATAAAAATATAATTATGAACTTACTTAACTTTCAATTACTTTTAGGAAACGATATACTAACAAACTTCGTTGATAATATTGATGTATATTTTATAATGATTGTCGCATTAGCTTTTTTAGCTATTGGTGATCTTGTTGTTGGTGTAAGTAATGATGCAGTAAATTTTTTAAATTCAGCGCTAGGCTCAAAGGCAATTTCTGTTAGAAAAATTATGATACTAGCTAGTTTGGGAGTATTAGTTGGTTCTGTATTTTCAAGTGGAATGATGGAGGTTGCCAGAAAAGGAATTTTTAATCCTGAAATGTTATTGTTTTCTGAAATCATGATAATATTTATGGCCGTTATGATTACGGATATATTATTATTAGATTTTTTCAACACTTTGGGTCTTCCAACCTCTACAACTGTATCTATTGTTTTTGAATTGTTGGGAGCTGCTGTTGCAGTTTCACTAATAAAAATATCTGGTCTTGGAAGTGAATTCGGTGATTTAGTAAATTATATAAATGTTGAAAAAGCATCCCAAATTATACTTGGAATTTTGCTCTCTGTTTTTATTGCATTTTCCATTGGAGCATTAGTTCAATTTATTGCAAGAACATTATTGTCATATAACTATGAACAAAAATCTAAGTGGGTTGGTTCTGTTTTTGGAGGAGTAGCTTTAACCTCAATTTCATACTTCATATTGATGAAAGGAATAAAAGGGACATCTTTTGCAAAAGAGAGCTACGATCTGTTGGATGGAGCAACAATATCCTCTTTCTTAGAGACAGAAGTGTTTATGATATCACTAGTAAGTTTTGTTTTATTATCATTAATATCATACATATTAATATTTTCTTTTAGAGTAAATATTTATAAATTAATTATTGGTGTAGGTACATTTTCATTAGCTCTTGCTTTTGCAGGAAATGACTTGGTAAACTTTATTGGTGTTCCTATTGCTGCTTGGCAATCATATGAAGCTTGGGTAGCTTCGGGTGTTCCTGCAAACATGTTTTCAATGGAAGTTCTCTCAAGCAAAGTTCCAACTCCTAATTTACTACTATTCCTAGCCGGTATGGTTATGGTTGTTACTCTTTGGATATCATCAAAAGCAAAGAAGGTGACGAAGACTGAAATTGATCTTGCAAGACAAAGAGATACAAAAGAGAGATTTCAACCAAACTTTATATCAAGAGGAATGGTTAGATTTTCATATAATCTAGCTAATTATACCTCTTTAATAGTTCCCAAAAAATTG
The DNA here is from genome assembly GCA_902535165.1 of uncultured Bacteroidota bacterium. Taxonomy (GTDB): domain Bacteria; phylum Bacteroidota; class Bacteroidia; order Flavobacteriales; family Flavobacteriaceae; genus Eutrophosalina. The sequence goes on from CACASE010000001.1 coordinate 56,912, forward strand.
AGAGAAAAGATTAATGCTCAATTTGAAGTTCCAGTTGTAGAAATGAGTTCTAACAAGGCTGTTGAATTACCAGCTTTTGATATGATTAGGGCATCAGTAAATATGATGGTAGCTGCAATCTTAATATCAATTGCTACTTCATTTAAATTACCATTATCAACCACTTATGTTACTTTTATGGTGGCCATGGGTACATCACTTTCTGATAGAGCATGGGGATCTGAGAGTGCTGTCTATAGAGTTGCAGGTGTATTGAATGTAATTGGAGGATGGTTCTTTACAGCATTTATAGCATTTACCGCTGCTGGTGTTATTGCATTTTTAATACACCTTGGAGGACCAACTGCAATTGCAATTTTAATATTTACAGCCTTATTAATTTTAGGTAGAAATTATGTTTCTCACAGAAAAGAACTCGAGGAAGAAAAAAATTCTGAAGCATTAACAAAAGCTGAAAGTAAATCAATTCAAGGAGTTATTGATGAAAGCAGTAGTAATATGTCAAAAGCTTCGAAAAAAATTAAAAAGATTTATTCTCAATCAATTCAAGGACTCGCAAAAGGAGATTTAAGCGCACTAAAGAAAAATAGGAAAGCTGTTTCTAAGTATTCTGAAGAGGTTGATGACTTGAGAAATGATCTATTCTATTTCATTAAAAATCTAGATGAAGAAACTATTAAAGGTGCAAGTAATTTCTATATAAATGTTTTAGCCTATATGCAAGATATTGCAGAATCTTTACAGTACATTTCAAAGATTACGTACAAGCACATTAATAATAACCATACAAAATTAACCTTCAATCAAATAAGAGAACTACAAGAAATTGATTCGGAGTTAAATAATTTATATAATGAAATACAGTTTATTTTCTCAAACAAAAATCTTAAAGAGTTAAATAAAGTAATTGATAAAAAACAAGAACTCTATTCCTCTTTAAAAGAAAAAATTGATATTCAGATTGCTAGAACTAAAAAGGATGAATCCAGTCCAAAGAATACAACATTATACTTTAGTATTTTAATTGAGAGCAAAGATTTAGTAGAAAAAACTATGAACTTGCTAGAGATGTACACACCATCCAAATCTTAATTCATTTAAAAAAAGAGGGTTACTTGGGCTGTCTTTTTTTTTAAGTATATTATACTTTATTTTTAAGCTTTAGTTTATTAAAACATTTAAAGAATCGCTAAAGATTTTAGTTGTAGATGATGATTTAGATATCATTGAAATTTTAGAGCTGTACTCAGATAAGTATGATGAGAAAATCAGCCCTGCACAATTTGAAAAGCAAGATTAAAATTAGGAACCACACATTAAGCAATCATCTCCCTCATCATTCTTGTTTTTTTCGATCATCTCCTTTAATTCTTCTGCAGTTAATGGCTCAACAGGGATTTGAGAAACGGCATCAGCAGTTGGTGGAGGTTCTGCGACAGATGCTGTTGCAGCAACCTCTTCTTTAACCTTTTCTTCTTTCTTAGTATTATCGAGCGTAAATTTAATTGCATCTACAGCTGACTTTGTTCTTAAGTAATACATTCCAGTTTTTAAGCCTGATTTCCATGCATAAAAATGCATTGATGTTAACTTGGCCATTGTAGCGCCTTCCATAAATAAATTTAATGACTGAGACTGATCAATGAAATATCCTCTGTGTCTAGCCATATCAATTACATCTTTCATTTTTAGTTCCCAAACTGTTCTGTAAAGCTCTTTAATATCCTCAGGAATTCCATCTATGTGTTGGATTGATCCATTTGCTTTCATTAACTCTTGCTTTAACTCTTCAGTCCACAAACCTAATTTTACAAGATCTTCTAAAAGATGTTTATTTACTACAATAAATTCACCTGAGAGAACTCTCCTTGTGTATATATTTGATGTGTAAGGCTCAAAACATTCATTGTTTCCAAGTATTTGAGCGGTTGAAGCAGTAGGCATAGGTGCAACCAATAATGAGTTTCTCACGCCATTCTTTTTAATTTCTTTTCTAAGGCCATCCCAATCCCATCTTCCGCTTAATTCATCATCCTTAATACCCCACATATTGTGTTGAAATTCACCTTTAGAAATTGGAGACCCTTTATAAGATTTATATGCCCCTTCTTTAATTGCTTCTTCCATTGATGCGGTCAAAGCAGCAAAATAAATTGTTTCAAAAATTTCTTGGTTTAGGGTTTTTGCATCATCGCACGTAAAAGGCATTCTTAATTTTATGAATGTATCAGCAAGACCTTGTACTCCTAATCCAATTGGTCTATGTCTGAAATTTGAATTCTCAGCTTCCTTAACTGGATAATAATTTCTATCAATTACTTTATTCAAATTCTTAGTAACTCTTTTAGTTACTTTAAATAGTTCCTTGTGGTCAAAAGAATTATTCTTAACAAACATTGGAAGAGCAATTGATGCGAGGTTGCATACAGCAATTTCGTCTTTAGAAGTATACTCTAATATTTCAGTACAAAGATTTGAAGATCTGATTGTACCTAAGTTTTTTTGATTTGACTTTCTGTTACATGCGTCCTTGTATAACATGTACGGAGTACCAGTTTCAATTTGAGCTTCTAATATTTTTTCCCAAAGCTCTCTGGCCTTAATTGTCTTTCTTCCTTTTTGATCTTTCTCGTACTTTAAATAAAGTTTTTCAAACTCTTCACTGTGTGTATCATACAATCCGGGACACTCGTTTGGACACATTAAAGTCCACTCTTCATTACTTTCAACTCTTTTCATGAATAAGTCTGGAATCCACATTGCATAAAACAAGTCTCTTGCTCTCATCTCCTCTTTACCATGATTTTTCTTTAATTCTAAAAAGTCAAATATATCTGAATGCCATGGCTCAATGTATATTGCAAATGATCCCTTTCGTTTTCCTCCACCTTGATCAACGTATCTAGCTGTATCATTGAAAACTCTCAACATAGGAACTATACCATTTGAAGTACCATTAGTCCCAGCTATATATGATCCCGTTGCTCTAATATTATGTATGGACAATCCGATACCACCAGCTGATTGAGAAATTTTTGCTGTTTGCTTTAATGTATTGTATATACCATCAATGCTATCGTCCTGCATTGTCAATAAAAAACATGAGGATAGCTGTGGCTTTGGTGTTCCTGAATTAAATAATGTAGGAGTTGCATGAGTAAAATACTTTTTTGACATCAAAGTATATGTTTCAATTGCAGCGTCTAGATCATCCAAATGAATACCAATTGAAACCCTCATCAACATATGTTGAGGTCTCTCAACAGTAACTCCATTTAACTTTAGAAGATATGATCTCTCAAGTGTTTTGAATCCAAAATAATCATAGTTGAAATCTCTGTTATAAATAATTGTGGAATCAAGTTTCTCAGCATTTTTCTTAATTACTTTATAAACCTCATCTGACAACAATGGAGCTTTTTTATTTGTCCTTGGATTCACATAATTATACAAATCATCCATGGTTTGTGAGAATGATTTCTTAGTGTTTTTATGAAGGTTTGAAACGGAAATTCTAGAAGCTAAATTAGCATAGTCTGGATGAGTTGTAGTCATTGTAGCAGCAACTTCTGCAGCAAGGTTATCAAGCTCTGATGTAGTTACACCATCATAGAGACCTTCAATAACTCTCATTGAAACTCTGACTGGATCCACAAGTGGGTTAAGACCATAGCAAAGCTTTTTAATTCTTGCCGTTATCTTATCAAACATTACTGGCTCCTTGTGGCCGCCTCTTTTTACTACAAACATTTGGTACTAGTTGTTGTTCTTATAAATTTAATTAAAAATCTTCATCAAAACTGATCTCTTCGGATCTAGTATCATTATTTAATACTCCAGCTTTTTGATACTCCGAAACTCTTTTTTCAAAGAAGTTTGTTTTTCCTTGTAAAGAAATCATATCCATGAATTCAAATGGATTTGTTGAATTATAAACTTTATCACAGTTAAGCTCAACCAAAAGTCTATCGGTTACAAATTCAAGGTATTGAGTCATTAGTTTTGCATTCATTCCAATTAGACTAACTGGAAGTGATTCTGTAATAAACTCTTTTTCTATATCTAATGCATCAGTCAAAATCTCAGTGATTCTTTCTTTAGGAACTTTATTTACAAGGTGATTGTTATGCAGGTGCACGGCATAATCACAGTGTACACCTTCATCTCTTGAAATAAGTTCATTTGAAAAAGTTAAACCAGGCATTAATCCTCTTTTCTTTAACCAAAATATAGAGCAGAATGCACCTGAAAAAAAGATACCTTCAACTCCTGCAAATGCTATTAATCTTTCTGCAAATGAATCAGATTCAATCCACTTTAATGCCCAATCTGCTTTCTTTTTAATTGCTGGAAAGGTTTCGATTGCATTGAATAGTTTATCTTTTTCAGCATCGTCTTTAACATACGTATCTATCAATAATGAATAAGTTTCTGAATGAATATTTTCCATCATTATTTGAAAGCCATAGAAAAACTTGGCTTCAGAATACTGAACCTCATTAACAAAATTCTCAGCAAGATTTTCATTAACGATTCCGTCGGATGCAGCAAAGAATGCTAAAATATGTTTGATGAAATATCTTTCATCATCATTTAATTTTGTTTTCCAATCTGTCAAATCTTGGTGTAGGTCAATTTCTTCAGCAGTCCAAAAACTAGCTTCACATTTTTTATACCACTCCCATAAATCGTGATGTTTAATTGGGAAGATGACAAATCTATCTTTATTTTCTTTTAAAATTGGTTCAACCATAACGTCTAAATGTAAAAATGAATTAAATGCGATAGAGCTTTACTAAGTGTATATAGTAGCATGCAATAAAGCTTAACAAAGATTCTAAATTGTTATCAAAAAAAAAAGAATTAATTATTCACAAATTGTATTAGTTTTTAACAATTTTAAAAACTTAAATAAAAAATAAAGCGATTAATAATTTGAATTTTTATTTTCGAAAAATATTATGTTAAAATATATAGGTCTTGCAATTTCCATCATTATTTTGATAATCAATTTAGTATATTTTGATTACAGTGATGCTATTTTTTCAAACGATAATAAGGTTGCGTTAATTGGAATTTTTGGGAGCTTGTGCGCTATAATACTAATCTTAATTTTAATTATTTCTGAAAAAATAAATTCAAAAATTAAAGATCAGTAATTTGATCAACTTGAACCCCAGCATTAATCAAAAAATCTAATCCAGATCTGTCTTTATATTCATTAATGTAGACTACTCGCTTAATGCCGGATTGAAAAATCAACTTACTACATTCCGTACATGGTGACAAAGTAACATAAAGGGTTGCTCCAATACTGGATTGAGTTGAAGCTGCAACTTTCATAATTGCATTTGCCTCAGCATGTAAAACATACCACTTGGTATACCCCTCATCATCTTCACAATTATTATCCAGTCCAGTTGGGGTTCCATTATATCCGTCAGAAATAATCATTCGGTCCTTAACGATTAAAGCTCCTACTTGTCTTCTTTTACAATAAGATAACTTAGCCCATTCACTGGCCATTTTTAAATAAGCCTTATCGTACTTTAATTGTTTTTTATCAATCATTATTTCTAAATAAATATTAATATAGTTAATAAACAAACTATAATTGAAATTAATCGAACGTAATTTTTTCTAAAGCCAGGATTGATTAAAAATAAAATTGAGTTCAAAATCAAAATTGAAGTTGCTATTAAAATTTGTGCTGTTTCAACACCAAATGAAAAACCAATCAATGCTACTAGATCGACACCATCGTTGAATGTTATTTGATTAAAAAAGTTTGCAAAACCAAATCCGTGAATTAATCCAAAAAATAAAGCAATTAGAATTGTTAAATAACTGATTTTTTGAGTGGACTTTAAAAAAAATAGATTTGTTAGAGCAGAAATAATTATAGTTACTGGAATTAAAAACTCAATAATGTCGGAGTTTGGTTTATATATACTGTATGATGAAATTACTAAAGACATTGAATGGCCAATTGTAAAAAAAGTAACAATCCAAAATAATTTTTTCCAACTTTTAAATGAGTACACAACTGAAATTGAAACAAGAAATAGCAAATGATCATAAGCACCTATGTCCATTATATGACTAAATCCAATTTCTAAATAAAAGATGATTTGATCTAAATTCATATTCCTCTTTGTTTTTTGATGTTTTCATATGCAGCTTGAATTTTAGAAAATTTTTCCTTTGCTGCCTTTACATAAACTTCTCCTAAATTTTGAACTTTATCAGGATGATGTTTTTTTGCTAATTCTCTGTAAGCTTTTTTCAATTCATCATTAGTACAGTTTTTATCAATCTCTAAAATTTTATAATCAGAATCAGAAGATTTAAAGAACATCGCTTTAATACTTTCAAAATCTATTCTTGAAATATTTAAATATCTAGTGAATTCTAGCAACTTCTCAATTTCACTTTTTGAAACATTTCCATCAGCCTTAGCAATATTAAAAAGAAAATGAATCAATTGAAGGCGCGTCCCATAAGTTGTTCTCCTTAAAAAAAAACTACATATTTTTTCAGCAGAAATATTTCTTTTATCAATATTATTATTGAACTGTTTAAATAAAACTTCGGCTCTCGCTTGACCATATATTGAAATAAAATAATTTCTTACATATTGAAGTTCCTTTTGGGAAACATTTCCATCTGATTTAATTAAGATGGATGCTAAAGCCAATAGATTTAACTCAAACTCCTTTTTAATATTGTTTCTAATTTTTATGAAACTATTTTTATCTATTTGATGTCCAATAAATAAACCGATAAAAAATCCTGGTAACCTAAAAATATAAAACCCAATAATTCCTAAAATCCACTTATACATGATATGATATTCAAATTTACAAATGTCAATTAATAGTTCTTTATTATATTTGAAAAAATAAAATTATGTATCCAGAAGAAGTAGTAAAACCAATGAAATTAGAATTAACATCTAATGGATTTGTTGAATTATCAAATGATGATGATATCAAAAAATTAATTGATGATGATACATCAGTGATAATGGTAAATTCTGTTTGTGGTTGTGCTGCAGCAAATGCTAGACCAGGTGTTATAATGTCATTAAATAATGATAAAACTCCAAAAAATTTATATACAGTTTTTGCTGGAGTTGATAGAGAAGCTACTAATTCAGCTCGTGAATTAATGTTCCCTTTTCCTCCATCATCTCCTTGTATTGCATTATTTAAAAATGGCGAGCTAGTCCACATGCTTGAAAGACATCATATTGAGGGAAGAGAAGCAAGTTTAATTTCCGAAAACTTAAAACAAGCTTACAACGAGTATTGCTAACTAGTCTGAAATAGGTAATTCAATTTTAAAAATAGTACTCCCCTTTTTTGAACTAAAATCTATGTTTCCTTTGTAATTAGTTACAAGATTTTTTATTATACTAAGCCCTAATCCCATCCCCTTTGACTTAGTAGTGAATTTTGGTTCAAATATTTTTTCCTTTATATTTTTTGGAACACCAACTCCATTATCCTGGATTTCTATAATTCCCTTTTTTCGCAATTTTTTAATACTAACAGTGATTTTTGGATCTTCAACATTTTCTGTTGCTTGAATTGAATTCTTAACTAAATTAGTTATGATTCTAATCAGGTTAGTACGGTCAATTTTAACTTTAAGACTTTCAATTTTAGATTCAAAATCTATACTATTTTCTTTAAAAATTTCGAGTGCCAATTTTGTTGTTGAAATAATATCAATGTTCTCATTTTTTTGTGCAGGCATTTCAGCAAAATGTGAAAAGGCTGTTGAAATTGAACTCAGCACATCTATTTGTTGAACTAAAGTATCACTAAAATCCTCCATTTTTTCTTGAATTTTGGGATCATTAGGGTTGAACTTAAGCTTAAAATTTTGAACACTTAATTTCATTGGAGTAAGTGGATTCTTAATTTCATGTGCAACTTGCTTGGCCATTTCTCTCCAAGCTAACTCTCTTTGAGATTTAGATAATTTTTTAACATTTTCATCAATTTGACTAACCATGTTATTATATGAGCTAACAAGTGTAAACATCTCTTTACTTGAAACGCTAGTTCTAATTTTCTTATTCAATTTATCTAATCTCATTTGTCTCATTTTTTTAACTAATTCTGATATCGGATTGGTAATATAAAGTGAGACAAAATATGATATGATAATTGCTAAAACAAATAACAAAATGTATACCTGTGCAATATTAATTATAAAGGACCTAATCTCGTAGGCATTTAATTTATCATCATCAACATATGGTAGATTTAATATCCATATTGGCTTGCCATAAATATCCAATATGTAAGAAAAGGATGATCGAATCAATTGATTTTCTGATTCATTTTTTTTCACAAGTTTTGAACTAGTTGAAGATCCCAAATCATTAATCAATAATTCATCTAATTTAGTTGTAACATTATCGTCAACTGTAGAGCCAATCAAGGTTCCATCTAAATCATATAAACTGAAATTAATATTTTGAACATCTGAAATCTTGAAGATTTCATCTTTTAAATCTTCATCTAAAACTGTACTAATATTTATACCAACGTCAGGTCTTCTATTGAACAGATAAGACAGTTGATTGTCTGGCTGTAGAGATTTTTCATTAAAAAGAATATTAAAAGCTCTTTGAAGCTGCGCTTCTTTTCTATCTAATCTTAGCTCATGATAATATAATGAGTTATCACGAATTTGAAAACTAGTAGTAATCCCAATTAATAAAAAGGATACAAAAACTAGTAGAATCATAGCAAAGAAGATTCTAGTTCTCAATAATAAATATGGCTCCTTCATAAATGACTATATCTAAAATAGTCAAAATCAAAAATTATTCCACTTAATATTTTTTATTTTAATACATTAGAGCAGATGAAGAAAAGAACAATTATACTTTTTATATGTTCAATATTTATATGTCTTGGAATTATTTTCAAATCAGAAACTGTTTACCTATATGACTTGGTTAAAATAATTGTAAAAATCAAAAGAACTACTGCAGATATTACGGACTACAAGTATTTTGATAACATTACTATTCCAAAAAGTAAGAATCCAAAGTCATGGTCCATTCATGATAGCTATAATAATGTAAACCCCACAGAAAAGTTGGACAGTATTCATAGTGAATTAGGAACTGTAGCTTTTTTAATAATTAAAAATGATTCTATATGGCATGAAAAATATTATGAGGGCTACAATGAAAATTCACTTAGTAATTCTTTTTCAATTTCAAAAAGTATTGTTGCCGCAATTATGGGTAGAGCTATAATGGAAGGATATCTTTCTGGATTAGATCAAAAGGTTGGAGATTTTATTCCAGAGTTTAGCTCTGGCTTAGCCAGTAACTTAACCGTTGGAGATTTGTCAAGCATGTCCTCAGGTATGAAATGGACAGAAGATTATAAAAATATTTTTGGAGTAACTGCAAGAGCATATGTTGGAACTGGATTGGAGGAACTTATAAAATCTAGGCCTATTATTTCAGAACCAGGCAAATCATTTAAGTATTTGAGTGGTGATACTCAATTATTAGCAATGACGATAGAAAAGGCAACCGGTAGAAAAATATCCGATCTTGTTTATGAATGGTTTTGGGACCCAATGGGTGCAGAGAATGATGCTCTTTGGCAAGTAGATAATGCAAAAACTAACATGGAAAAAGCCTATTGTTGCTTTAATTCCAATGCTAGAGATTTTGCAAGATTTGGAAAACTTTTTAAAGATAATGGATATTGGGATGGAGAAACTCTTCTGGATTCATCATTTACAAGAAAAGTTACGTCTCCAAGATTTAAGGAGAGTCCCCACTACGGATATGGTTTTTGGATAGGGAAATACAACAGTATGGATTTTTTTGCAATGAGAGGTCATCTAGGTCAGCATGTATTTGTTTTTCCAGATCAAAATATAATGATTGTTAGATTAGGAAAACGTCAAGATAAAAAAACTGAAAGAGAGATATATCCTAGAGATCAACAAGTTTATCTTGAGGAAGCATTTAATATGTTAAAAATATATTTTGATGAAGTCTAAATTAATCTCAGTAAATAACTTAAAAGTATCATCAGAAAATAAAAAATTAGTTAAAGGAATTTCATTTGATCTTCACAGAAATGAAATTCTTGGAATTATTGGTGAATCAGGCAGTGGAAAATCACTAACTGCTCTTAGCATTTTATCACTTATAAAATTCAAAGGGCTTAATCAGGGTGGTGAAATTTTTTATGCTGATGAATTAATTGATAAAAACAATCAGGATAATATTATTAGGAATGAGATTTCTATAATTTTTCAAGATCCAATGAGTTATTTAAACCCAAGCATGAAATGCGGCGAACAGATTGCAGAGGCCTTAAAAATTAAAGATAAAAATCAAGTTTTGAGTTTAATTAATAAGGTTAAGATTGATGAACCTGAACTGACATATAATAAGTATCCTCACCAATTAAGCGGAGGTCAACAACAAAGAATAATGATAGCTATTGCAATTGCTAAAGAGCCTAACTTAATAATTGCTGATGAGGCTACTTCATCGTTGGATAGTCTTATAAAAAAAGATATCATTAATCTTTTGATGGAATTGAAGAATGAATATAAACTTAGTCTTATTATTGTAAGTCACAACCTAAATTTAATATCCAAAATCTCTAATTACGTTTTGGTAATGAATGATGGGTTAATTGTTGAAGAAGGATCAACCAATAAAGTTTTTAAAAATCCAAAAGAGAATTACACAAAAAAACTTATTGATCAAAACAATAAATTAAAAAAAAGCAAAAGAAAGAAAATCGTTAAGGCTAATAAAATTATGAGCATAGAAAATTTAGAATTATCAATTAAAGGAAAATATATATTGCAAAATATAAGTTTTAAAATTATTGAGGGAGAAACTATTGGTATAATTGGACAGTCAGGGTCAGGCAAAACAACAATATCAAAATGTATCATTGGTTTTTATAAAAACTATGATGGTAAAATACATTACAAAGGGAAAGAGATTAAATCGATCAGTAGGTATAATTTGAGTAAAGAAATTCAACTAATATTTCAAGACCCATATTCAGCATTAAATCCAAATATCAAAATTATAGATCAAATAAAGGAACCAATGAAAGTTCATTTTAAATTAAGTAATGATGAATTAAACAATAAGGCGTGTGATTATTTAAATAAGGTAAAATTAAAAGAAGATTTATATCACAAATACCCTTCAGAATTATCTGGAGGCGAGAGACAAAGGGTAGTAATAGCAAGAGCTTTATGCTTAAAGCCAAAGCTTATAATATGCGATGAATGTGTTTCTGCCTTAGATAAATCAATTCAATTTTCTGTACTTAAATTATTGGATAATTTAAAGAAAGAAATGAAACTAACTTATATTTTTATTTCTCATGATCTTGCACTCGTTAAAATTATGTCTGATAGAATTATTGTTTTAAAAGACGGTCAAATAGTAGATGAAAATACCACTAATAATCTATTTAAAAATCCAAAAAATTATACCAAAAAGCTCATTGATGCAATAATATAAAATGACCGACACTTTATTAATTATTGATTCGCTTCTAAAATATATATCACTCATATTTCTAATTTATTGCTCTATAAACTTTTGTTATAAATTAATTTTAAAAAAACAATATTCAATTAATGATTTTAGGATATCCCTAATTACTTTAATTTTTGTTTTTTTTAAATTTTCAGCCTCTCTTTTGTGGATATTTTCTGATCTAATTTTTGAAGAAAAAAACTTAGTAACTTTTTTTATTGTTTTATTGGGATTTTATTTACATAACAAGGTAGTTGAGTCAAGAAAAAAATTTTTTAGGTTGTTTATTTTCTATTCTATATCAATTTATTTTCTGATGATGACTTAAAAGCAAAAAACACTCTTAGAAGAGTGTCTTAGGCTAAACAAACTATGAAAAACTAAAAAATAAAATTAGTTTAAATTTGTTTCGAATTTTATTAAAGAATTGTTAAAATGAATTTTAATAAAAATATTGGTGTATTGGGAGCTGGAAGTTGGGGAACTGCTTTAGTTAAGATGCTTTCAGAGAATTGCGATAAAATTTTTTGGTACAGCAGAAATGATATTCAAATCAAAGAAATAATTAAAACAAAAAAAAATCCAAAATATTTAAAAGATTTAGAAATTGATACTGATAAAATAAGTATTAGTTCAGATTTAAATTTAATTATTGATAACTCAGATATTCTAATTATTGCTATTCCTTCACCTTATATTGAAAAAAGTTTAAATGAACATAAAACTGCCTTAGCTAATAAAATTATTTTTTCTGGATCAAAAGGTGTGATTCCAGAATCCCATTTGGTTATTACTGAACATCTCCACAAAGAATACAATATACCATATAAAAATTTAGGTATTTTAAGTGGTCCAACTCATGCGGAGGAAATTGCCAAAGGAAAACTATCCTACTTAACCGTTGGTTCATCAAACGATGAAATTTCAAAATATTTATCAAAAAAATTATTTTCTCCATACGTTCATACATCACTGTCTAATGATGTAATCGGAATTGAATATGCAGCAACATTAAAAAATATATATTCAATTTTGGTTGGAATTTCTTTTGGTTTAGGCTATGGAGATAATTTTATAAGTGTATTAATTAGTCATTGCACTAAAGAAATGATAAATTTTATTAAATCAATTGATAATGTAAAGCGTGAATTTAGCCATTCAGCATACATTGGCGACCTATTGGTAACTACATACTCTAGACATAGTAGAAATAGGACTTTTGGTGAAATGATAGGAGAAGAGCTACCTGTAAAAAAAGCTATCTCAAAAATGTCAATGATTGTTGAGGGGTATTATGCTACTAAAAATGCATATGAAATTTCAAAATCAAAAAATATGAATTTTGAAATTATAAAAGTTGTACATGAAATATTGTACAATAATAAAAATGCAGAATTAGAATTAAAGCTTTTAGCTGAAAAACTAAATTGATGATCTGAACTGATTTAAAAATCTCAAATCATTTTCGTACAAGGTTCTAATATCTTCAATTTGATAAAGAAGCATAGCTATTCTTTCAATACCAAGTCCAAATGCGAATCCAGAAAATTTTTCAGTATCAATTTTACAGTTTTGTAAAACATTCGGATCAACCATACCACATCCCAATATCTCTAACCATCCAGTTCCTTTAGTTATTCTGTAATCAGCCTCAGATTGAAGACCCCAATATATATCTAGTTCTGCACTAGGCTCAGTAAATGGAAAATATGAAGGTCTTAATCTTATTTTACTTTTTCCAAACAATTCTTTTGTAAAATGCAAAAGCGTTTGTTTTAAATCAACAAATGAAACACCCTTGTCAATGTATAGACCTTCAACCTGATGAAAAAAACAATGTGACCTAGCAGAAATATCTTCATTTCTGTAAACCCTTCCTGGTGATATGGTTCTTATTGGCGGATCATTGTTTTCCATATGTCTTATTTGAACTGATGAGGTATGAGTTCTTAGGAGCCAATCAGGATTTTTATTAATATAAAAGGTATCCTGCATATCCCTAGCAGGATGATACTCTGGTAAATTAAGAGCAGTAAAATTATGCCAATCATCTTCAATTTCAGGACCTTCTGAAATATCAAATCCTATTTTTAAAAATATATCGGTGATTTTATTTTTGACAATTGATATTGGATGTCTAGACCCTAACTTTATAAAATTTGCTGGTTTAGTTAAATCGTCAAAACTTTGATCTGAGCTTGTTTTAGTAAACTTTTTCTTTTGTTTGGATAGAATTTCATTAACCTTCTCTTTAATGGAGTTAATTTTTAAACCAACTTCCCTTTTTTGAGCATCTGGTATTTCCTTTAATTTTGAAAATAAAAAGGGTACAATTCCTTTTTTAGAAATATATTTTATTCTAAATTTTTCAAGCTCATCATTATCCTTAAGTTTAATTTTTTCTAAATCAGCTATATGTTTATTTATTTCTTCAATCATTAATATTGCTAAAATATCTCAATAAAATCAAATTTTAAAACTTCACCAGAATTTAATTAAATCAAATCCATAGTAAATTATTAATGCGGATACTACAAATCTAAAAAACTTACCTATTAACATCCACAAAGCAACCTTATATGAATCTACCTTAAAAAATCCCAAGCTCAGAGCTAAAATATCTCCTCCTAATGGAAACCATGTAAAAAATGCAAGTAAACTTCCCCATTTATCTATTTTAATTTTAAAAGCCAAAACCTTTTCTTTTTTAATCTTGAAATATTTTTCTATTTTTTTCCAATCACCTATTCTTCCTACAAAATATGATGTCATTCCACCAAGCCAATTACCAATTGTTGCAACTATGATTGTAACTGGAAGGCTAAAACCTTTTACAATTAATATTCCTAAAACAACTTCAGGACTAAATGGAATAATAAATGTAGCAGCTAAAAAACAAGATATGAATAAACCTAAATATCCTAAATCTGTAAAGTATTCCATTTTAATTTTAAATTTATGCTATATTAAAATTATACTTTAAATTTTGATTTATATAGATTTAATAATTATAGTAATTATTCTTTATGCGTTTATAAAGGGAGTTTCAAATGGATTTATAAATGAGATAGCATCCTTCCTAGGCTTATTTATCGGAGCTATTATATCATATACATTTTCAGATGATTTGTCCAAAATAATTGAAAATTATATTGAAATTGATATAAAATTTTTAAATATTATCAGTTTTGTTTTATTATTCATTATCACATCACTTTGCTTTACAATTGCAGGTAAATCCCTCACAAAATTGATAAAGTTTATTTCCCTAGGAACTGTAAATAGAATATTAGGAGGTGTATTTAGTTCTCTAAAGTTTATTATTATAATTGTTTCAATTTCAATGGTAATAGATTATTTATCTGATCTTTTTTTGATTGAAATTATCCCCGATGATGAAGCAAATAATTCAAAAATTTATCCGGTACTTTTAAAGATTGGTGATTTATTATTAGAGTTATTGGACAATAACTCTTTAACTATCTAATTAGCCTGTAGGATGATGAGGTAAGCCACCCTTTATTTCCATTTTTAAGCTCAATATAACTCCAATCATCAATCTTTTCAATAATATTCAATTTTGTCCCCTCATGTAAAGTATTTATTTCCTCAGATCTTAAATTTGGTTCTGTCCTTAAGTCCACCTGTTTATCAAATATGATTGCTGGATTGTCATTCACATAATTATTTTTTGAAATATTTGCTGCGATTAAGCTTAAAACAAAAAATAATGATAATGTTAATGCAGAAATAAAATACCTTTTTTTGTTTAAAGGTGTTTTACTAATGAAGTACAAAATCAAAAATATTACAGCAGTGAATTCAAAAAACAGGAAAATATACTGCCAACTAGAATAATCAAATAAATTTATAACACTACTAAAAAAAGAACTGATTTGGTTCTGAGGGAGTGGCTCAATTTTATCAATTAACATGTTTTGTGCAAAATATAAATTATTTATTATTTTCTCACTCTTTGGATTTAGTAATAAAGCTTTTTCATAATAAAATATTGAGTTTGCAATATCATTTAACTTATAGTAGGAATTTCCCATATTATAATACAGTTCTGATGAATGCTTACCATCTTTTATTATATCACTATAACTTTCAATTGCTTCTAGATATCTTCCCTGATTGTACAAATCATTTCCCTTATCAAATAACTCGGCGTTTTGACCAATACAAAATGAGAAAAACAACAAGGCTAAAATGTTTAATTTCATGACTTTTCAATATTAGATATTACATCAACAGCTTTATCATAATCAACTTTCATTTCTTTAGATGAGGAGGGTGTATATCTAGCATACTCACAACTATTCAAAATTCCAATAAGTGAATCAATTACACTATCGGCAATGTTCTTTTTAGAAAGTTTTAATTTAATTTTTTCTTTTGAAAACTCTGTTGTCTGAAAATCAAATCTAGATTTTAAGAAGTTGAATAGAGCTTTCTCTAAAGAAATATAAAAAAGATCTGTATTAGTTATATCATTCTTTGCATTTTCTAAAAACTTATAGGCTAGTTTTTTAGCTTCCTCTGCATTCTTCTCACTTTGCGAAATAGACTTCTTATTAGTTTTCAAATAGATAAAAACACATATAATTAATACTATAGGCAAAATAATAATATAGGTAATATAATTGTCTAAAATACGATCGCTTTTACTTATGTTATCAAATTCAGAGTTAAGTTCAATAAAATTAAATTGCAGTGAATTTGAAGCAATTTTATTATCCTCAACCGCAACATTACTATTATCATTTGTAACAATTGGACCATCATAAACGTCAACAATTTCTTCATCACTAAATATTGTAGAATACTTATTTAATCTAGGATTAAAAAATGAGAACTTTACTTTTGGAATAGGATACTTACCTTGAAATTGTGGAACAATAGTATATGTATTTGAAATATTTCCATTCATGCCTGCTAAGCCTATTTTTACACTTTCTGAATATTCTGGATCATACTTTTCCAAAGATGATGGAACAATTAGATCAGGGATTGAAAATAATTTTAAATTTCCAGAACCAGAAATTTTAAGTTCAACCTGAAAAGATTCTGTAGCTTTTAACTCATTCTTGTTAGAATTTAACGAAATATTAAAATCTCCAACAGCACCAAAAAAATCTTCTGGCTTATTTTCTGTAGGTAAAGATTTAACGTTAACTACCTTTTTATTTGATGAAACTTTACTTGATGTTTGAGTGTAAATTATATTTCCAAAAAAATCTCTTCTGTTGGTAGGAACATCAATTGAAACATCTAATGTCATTGGATTAATTTCTAGTTTACCTTCTTTTTGTGGATAAAGCAATGTTTTTTTCCAAGTAACATAGTTATAACTCTTCCCATTCAAAGAAGAACGCTTAATCTCTAATCTTGGAACATCAATTTTTTGTGACCAAAAGTTTTTAAACTCTGGCGAATCAATCTCCCCTAAATTTCTGACATTAATTTCTGGGCTAAAAAATAATTTATATACTATGGAAATTGGTTCATTCAAATAAGGATTACTTTTAGATAATTCAGCAACAAGTTGAATATCATCATCAAGTAGCGTACTTGTACTGTTTGGAGAAGCAGATGAATCAACAGCTTCAACAACTTGAATATCAACAGGTGAGGTTTTATATATATCTCCCTCAATTTCAATTGATGCTTGACCTATTGTAAATCTTCCTCTTTTTATTGGTGATAAAAAATATGAGTATGTTTTTGAAAAAGTTCTAGTCCCATTTATCCAGCTATTGCTAACTGACTGATTTGGGCCTCCGACAATATTGAAACCATCAAAGTTTGGAGGAGAAAAATTATCACCATCCTTATTCATTTTAAAATCTATCCTTAAGTTTTCATTTACTCCAAGTTTGTTTTTACTAACCTCAGCTTCAAACTTAACCTGTGTCCATGTTAACGTGCAATAAAAAAATGTGAGTATTACTAAAAAATTATTTTTCATTCTACCAATCTTTCTTATTAGGTTTAGGGTTGCCTTTAAACTTTTTCTTATTAACTTTTTCTTGAACTTTTTTCTCTTCTTTGCTCATAGCTTCTAAAATACTTTTTAGTTGCTGAGGAGAAATTTCTTGTTTTGAAGGTTCTTTTTTTGGTTCTGATTTGTTATCCTGCTTTTCATCCTTCTTGTCTTTATCATCATCTTTTTCTTGATCTTTATTTTGATCCTTGTTTTTTTCTTTATCCTTATTATCCTTATTGTCCTTATTATCTTTATTGTTCTTGTTATTATTTTGATTTTTTAATAACTCTTTTGCTAGTACATAATTGTATCTTGTTTCCTCATCGTCAGGATTATTCAATAATGCTTTTTTAAAACTATCAACTGCTCCCTGATAGTTTTTATCTTTCATAAATGTATTACCTAAATTATGATATGCTTTGTGCAGGTCTTCCTTATCATTTAACTTTTTGATTGATTTGTTATAACTGAATCTTGCCTCATTTGATAAATTATTTTTATATAATGAATTACCTAAATTATAAGGTGCTTTATAATTTAAAGAATCAAAGGAAGTTGCTTTTCTATAATTATATTCAGCATCAGAAAAACGCTCTTTTTGAAATTCAAGATTGCCGTCAAAAACAAAATTATTTGAACTCTTTTTGTCTTCATCTTGAGAAAAGCTGATAGCAAAAATAAAGAATAATGCAGTGAATAATCTAGTTGTTTTCATTGAACAAATTTAATTTTTCGATCCATTTAGTTTTTTTATCAAAAATGATTGAGTTAACTAAAAATAATAGTAATCCAGCACCCAAAAACCATTGAAATTGATCTTTAAAAGAGACAAATTGTTTAGATTCAAACTCCTTTTTATCCATCTCTTTTAATTCATTTATTATTTCATCAACTACTAAACTAGTGTTATCACCCTTTATATATTTTCCACTAGATTGAGTAGCAATTTTTTTTAATAATTCATCATTTAATTTTGTAATTACTACCTCTCCTTTATCATCTTTTTTATATGACTTTACAATATTATTTTCTTTAATTGGGATTGGTGCGCCTTTTTTGGATCCGAGACCAACAGATAATATTATTATTCCACTATCACTCAGAGTTGAAATAAACTGATTCTCATCATACTCGTGATCTTCACCATCAGATAAAATACATAATACCCTATTGGTTTGATTTTCATCATCAAAATATCCTTTCGATAATTCAATGGCCTCAACAATTGATGTACCTTGAGAAGATAACATATCAGTGTTCAAACTTTCTAAAAACATTTTAGCTGATGAAAAATCATTGGTTATTGGTAAAACAGGAATAGCAGTAGATGCATATGCAATGATACCCACTCTATCAGATCCAAGCTTATTGAAAATCTCTGAAACTAATCTTTTAGCTTTAAAAATTCTATTAGGTGCAATATCCTCTGCTAACATACTTTTAGAAACATCTATGGCAAAAACTATATCTACACCCTCTCTTTTTACTGTTTTTAATTCAGTTCCAATCTTTGGGTTAACTAAACCAAATACCAAAATGGAAATAATCAGTAAGGTTAAAGATGTTTTTATGTATGATTTAGTTGATGATAGTTCAGGGCTTAAAAAATTGAAAGTAGCATCATCGAAATATTTTTTAATTGTTCTTTTCTGCCAATATTTATTATATATAAATACTAACAAAATTACCGGCAATAAAATTAATATATATAAGTATGTTGTTTCCTCTAACTGATACATTAAACTATACTTTTAAAAATTATTTTTTTAAAAACAAAATCAACAAATATTAAGCCCAAAGCAATAAAAATGAAAAATCTATATTTCTCTTCTGCATCAGAATATCTAATTTCCTCAACTTCTGTTTTTTCTAACTTATTGATTTCATCATAAATATCTTGTAGACTTTTATTATTAGTAGCTCGAAAATAAAGACCTCCAGTTTTAGAGGCTATTTCTTCCAATAGTTGCTCATCAATTTCAACTTTTGTCATTCCAAATCTAAATGACCCATCAGGATTTAAGGCAATAGGTGCTAAAGCATTTCCATTAGACCCCAGACCAATAGTATATGTTTTAATTCCATAGTTTGATGCTAGATCAGCTGCCGTTGAAGGATCTATAAAACCAGAATTGTTTACCCCATCTGTAAGTAAAATAATTACCTTACTTTTTGCTTTACTTTCTTTTAATCTATTGACTGAGGTTGCCAAGCCCATACCGATTGCTGTTCCATCTTGAATTATGCCATCAAATACAATATCATTTAATGATTTAATAATAATAGTCTTATCAGATGTGACTGGGGTTTTTGTATAACTCTCACCGGCATAAATTACTAAACCTATTCTATCATTTTGCCTGTCATTAATGAATTCAGTCGCTACACTTTTGAGCGCCTCTAATCTATTTGGTTTTAGATCTTGAGCTAACATGCTAGATGATATATCAACTGCAATAACAATATCAATTCCACTACTTGTTTTTGTTCTAACTGAGTTACTTATTTCCTGTGGCCGAGCTAATCCTACTATGATCAAACCTATTGTAATTAATTTAAGTATATCAAACAGTGGATAAATAGTTGCCTTAATTCCAGAACCAAAATCTGATATTGATGACATTTTAAATGTATTAACTCTAAAATGCCTTGACTTATAAAAAAAATAAGCCATTAAAGGAACTATGATTAATAGCCATAAAAATTCAGGATTATTAAATTCTATATTACTCACTACTTGATAAATTTTAATGAATTAATAACTCTGTCTACAATTTTTTGAAGGTTTGCATTGCCTCTTTCAAAAATAATTTCAAGTTTGATTGATAACTTATTTTCTACAAATAATATTGTAGAATAATCCTTTTTTCTATTAAGATTTTGATCATCAAAAGATCCAAATATTTTAACCCCCTTGTCTCCATCCAATGTTTGAAAATCTTCATTTTTAGTTATAACATTTATAAAATTTCTTTCTTTAAAATCATTAATTAATTCATTTGATAAGTCTGAATTTTCATCAATTGGTTTAGTAATTAAATTAATTTCTAAATTTTTATTTGACGATATAAATGTAAGCTTATTGATTGTTGAGTCAGGAGATCTGTATAATGCATCAGGTGAATCTATAGACAAATTTAAATCTGTATATGTGCTACTAATCCAGTTTTGTTTAAGCATTTTTTTATCTTCATTAAATACAAGAATTGAGGATAAATTAGGTGGACCAAATAAAATAAAGACTGATGAAACAAACGATATAAATATTGATGAGATAGAAAAAATTAGATATTTAGTCTTTCTTCTTTTTTGCATTTCATTTATTTTTTTCTCAATTATTTTTCTTTGCTCATTTTCTTTTTCAATATTATTAGGAATAGATTTTTTTGTGTTAACAATAAATGATTTTAGAATTTTATTATCATCTAATGCAGTTTCATTTTTTGGCGAATATTTAGCAAACTTTACCAAATCAGCATTACTTAATACATCTTTAAAACTTGCAATAGTTTCATCTGAAATATTTATTTTATTGTTCTTTTTTAAAAGATTAATTTTGTCAATTAACTGAGTAGTTGTACTTTCTGCTGCCGAAATTTCTATATCCTTTTCTAGGTAGTCTTTGGCAATTCCAGTGAGTTTTGAATAAAATAATTTGTAATCATCTTGTGATGATAAAATTTCTTTTTCTAAACTGACAAGATTTTCGATTGCATTCTCAAATGGAGTTTTAAAAATGCTTTTATCAAATTCATAATTAATAAATTTTTTATAAAGTAAAAAAACTATAAGTCCGCCAAGAATTAAAACAAGAATTGACATTAAATATTTAATAAATGGAATTCGTTGTTCTTTGTTTAAAATAATTTCTTTTATATCAAAAAACTTTTTTGAAACAGTATCTACTTTGATAGTCCTTACATCAATAAGAATCAAGTCAGTCAGGTAATCTTTTTCATTGAATAAAATCGTTTGCTTTGGTATTGTAAATTCTCCCTCCTCAAAATTTGTTAATTTAAACTTTTTAATCAGAGACTTTTTTCCTTTAAAAAAAGTAGTATCAAGTTTAAACTCCTCTGAAATTTCAAAAGGGCTAAAATTATATTTTTCAGGAAATATTATACCTTCAATATTTTCAGACTCAACCTTAATAGAAAAGGTAAATTGCTGCCCAACCTTGATAGATGTGGAATCAACATCAGAAAAAATACTTAATTCATCCTGTGAGAAATTACTCTGGAAAAAAAATAATAAAATAAATATTTGAATTAATCTAGCCACGATTTTTAAAATACCCTAATAAAAGTTTTACATAGCTTTGATCTGTCCTACAACTTATAGTACCTGATCCGTTTCTCTTAAATAAATTTTCAAAATCTGTTTTTCTTTTAATAGATTTTGCTTTGTACTCAGTCCTAATTTTTCTTGAGCTAGTATCGATATATTTCAATTCTAAAGTCTCTTGATCTATCATTGGAACAAAACCAATATTTGGAACCTCTTCTTCAAAACGATCATATATCCTAATTCCTGTTATATCATGTTTTTTACTTGATACTGATAGTGATTTCGAGTAATCATTTGAATTAAAATCAGATATAATAAATGCGATTGATTTTTTTGTTACAATGTTTGAGAAAAACTTTAAAGCAACGGAAATATCTGTTTTGGAGCTTTTTGGCTTAAACTCAATTAATTCTCTTATTATTCTTAAAATATGTGTTTTTCCTTTACTTGGAGGTATAAATAATTCTACCTCATCCGAAAACAAAATTAATCCTACTTTATCATTATTTTGAATTGCTGAAAATGCAAGAGTTGCTGAAATCTCAGTAACGATATCTTTCTTTATTTGAGAATCTGTTCCAAACGATTTTGATCCACTTATATCAACAATCAACATTAAGGTTAGTTCTCTTTCCTCCTCAAAAACCTTAACAAAAGGTTGGTTATACCTTGCTGTTACATTCCAATCTATTGACCTTACGTCATCACCAAATTCATAACCTCTGACCTCACTAAAAGTCATACCTCTTCCTTTAAAAGCACTTTGATACTCACCCCCAAATAAATTATTTGAAAGTCTCTTAGTCTTTATTTCAACTTTTCTAACTTTCTTTAAAAGATCTTTTGCTTCCACAAACTTTCTTATTTATGGTACTTCTACTGCATTAACAATTTTAGTTATTACATCTACAGATGTAACATTTTCTGCCTCTGCTTCATACGTTAAACCTATTCTATGTCTTAAAACATCGTGAATGACTGCCCTAATATCTTCAGGAATTACATATCCCCTTCTTTGTATAAAAGCATTACATTTCGCTGCTAATGCTAGATTAATACTTCCCCTTGGTGAAGATCCAAATCCAATTAATGGTTTAAGTTCAGATAAATTATTTTTTTCAGGGAACCTTGTAGCAAAAATCAATTTTAAAATATATTTCTCAATCTTTTCATCCATATATACATCTTTTACAGATTCTTGCGCTTTTATAATTTCTTTGATTGAAACAACTGGCTTAACTTTTCCAAATGATTCATTAATATTTGATCTGATGATTTGTTGCTCGTCATCAAATTCAGGATAAGTAATCACACATTTTAACATAAATCTATCCATTTGAGCTTCTGGTAATGGGTAGGTTCCCTCCTGCTCAATAGGATTTTGTGTGGCCATTACAAGAAAAGGTAATTGTAATTTAAATGTGTTATCTCCAATTGTCACCTGCTTTTCTTGCATCGATTCTAGCAGAGCTGATTGAACTTTTGCAGGAGCTCTGTTTATTTCATCTGCGAGAACAAAATTTGCGAAAATTGGTCCTTTTTTAATAGAGAAATCATTTTCTTTCATGTTGTAAATCATTGTTCCAATAACATCTGCTGGGAGTAAGTCTGGTGTAAACTGAATTCTGCTAAATGAACCCTTTACAGCTTGACTCAGTGTATTAATTGCTAAGGTTTTTGCCAATCCTGGTACTCCCTCTAGGAGAATATGACCCTTTCCTAACAAACCAATTAACAATCTTTCAATCATGTATTGTTGACCTACTATGACCTTGTTAACTTCAGGTAATAATAAATCTATAAATGAACTTTCTTTCTTGATTTTTTCATTTATAGCGCTAATGTCAATTTTACTTTTATCCATAATTATTTTTTTAGGGGAAACAATAGTATTAAAAATTCTTCTTATATAATGTTAAATATTGGTTAAATAAGTTATTATAAACTTATCTATACAGACCATTTTTTGAAATATATTCAAAAATTTGATCAGGAACTAGATGTGAAATATCATTATTGTTTTTTATTAAATCTCTTATTTCACTAGATGAAATTCGCATAAAAGGGGCATCCGAAAAAACAACTGATTCGTGATTTTTTAACTTATAGTTCTTAGTTTTTTGATTTTCTCTCGGATAAACGTATATCTTACTTTCAAGAATTTTGTTATAATTTTTCCAATTTTCAAGGCCAACAAGATTATCTTCACCCATAATAATACTAAAATTTAAATTTTTAAAATTTCTTTTAAACTCATATAATGTATCAGCAGTATAGTTAGGTTTTGGCAAACCAAACTCAATATCAGAATATTTAAAATCTAACTCATTATCACAATATTTTTGAGTCATTTCCAAACGAATGGATTGATCAGTTAAATTCTCATTTACCTTTTCTGGATTTAATGGGGTTATGACAAACCAAACTTCATCAAAATATTTATTCAAGAAATATTTAGCAATTTTTTCATGTCCAATATGAATTGGATCAAATGTTCCAAAGAATAAACCTATTTTTTGCATCAATTATTTAAAAAAGTCTTAACTAAGTCTAAAATTTCTTTCTTAGCTAAATCTAGGTCATCATTGATAATAGAAAAATCAAATTTATCTTCCATACTAATTTCATATTTTGCTTTAGCAATTCTCTTCTCTATAATATCAAATTTCATTCCTCTTTCTATTAATCTTTTTTCTAATTCACTAATACTTGGTGGGTTAATGAAGATCGATATAGAGTTTTTTGAAAAATATTTCTTTAAACTTGTGGCACCTACAACATCAACATCAAAAATCAAATTATGATTTTTAATCATTTTTTTTACTTCTGATTTTAATGTTCCATAAAAAATATTAGTGTAAACTTCCTCAAACTCTATAAACTCCCCATTGCTAATCTTGTTCTTAAAAGTTTTAACATCTAAAAAATTATAATCAATATAATTCGTCTCATTTTTTCTAATTTCTCTGGTAGTTGCAGAAACTGAAAATTTTAAATTCAAATCTCTATTTGATAAAAGAAATTTAGCTAAAGTTGTTTTACCGCTTCCAGATGGTGCACATAATATTATAACTTTTCCACTCATTACAATACATTCAGAGATTGTTCTCTAATTTTTTCAAGTGAGGATTTCATTTCAACAACACTATTTTGAATTGCAGAATTATTACACTTTGATCCTATAGTGTTTATTTCTCTACCAATTTCTTGACAAATAAACCCCAACTTTTTTCCTTTTTCAATCTTATTATTATTTAATATTTCTAAAAAAAATTTAAAATGGCTATTTAATCTAACGATCTCCTCATTTATATCCATTTTTTCTAGATAATAAAACAATTCCTGCTCAAATCTTCCATAGTCATTTTCAATATTTATATTTTTTGATTTATTTTCTAGATCCTCTTTTATTCTTTCTTTGTGAGAATTACTATTTTTTTCAATTACAGATGAAAACTCCTTTAATAAATGAATATTTTTTTCAAAATCTTTCTTAATATTTTCACCTTCTTTTTTTCTAAAATCAACAACATCATCAATAACATTTTTAATTTTTTCAATAATCACATTGATTTCAGATTTACTGATTTTAATTTGACCTTTTTCAATAGAATTTGGAAGAGATAACACTGATTTTAACAATATTGACCTTTCAAAGTCAGTTATTTTGCTCAGATCATCAATATATTTTTTAATTACTTTTTTATTAAAAGTGACTAAATCATTATTAAGTCCTGAAATTTTTATGGTCAAATCTACTTTACCCCTGACAAGTTTATTCTTGGCAATATTATCGATCTCAAGTTCATAAGTGGATAATGCAGAAGGAATTGAAATTTTAGAATCAAAATATCTACTGTTTAAAGATTTAACTTCAATACCAATTTCTAAATCTTGTACTTTAAATGAATTTGAACAATATCCAGTCATTGAATGAAGCATGTACAAATTTAAGAAAGAAAAATTTATGGAATCTAATTTAATTCTCTAACCCAAATATTTCTAAATGAAATTTGAGAACAACAATGATTTTGGAGAGCAATTGGACCATCACCGTGTGATATATTTTTAGGGAGTCCTACATTTTCAGTTGTTCCTAAAATTTCTACATGATTGTGAATTAAAACTCCATTGTGAAATACAGTGAAATATCCTGATTTAATTTTTTTTCCATCAGAATTAAACTTAGGAGCATCAAAAATAATATCATATGATTGCCATTCTCCAGGTTTTCTAGATGCATTAACAAGTGGAATATATTGTTTATAAACAGAGCCTGCTTGTCCATTAACATAAGTTGGTGACTTATAGCTATCTAAAATTTGAATTTCGTATCTACCTTGTAAAAAAACTCCACTATTAGATCTTTTTTGATTAGTAAATGATGTATCCTCACTGGTTTTCCACTCCACATGTAACTGAACTGAGCCAAAATTTTCTTTTGTTTCAATTCCGCCTGTGTCATCAAATACAACTGTCACTGATCCGTCTTTATTAATTTGCCATTCACTTCTATCTTTTCCCCATCTCGGCTTCCATTTTGACAAGTCAGATCCATCAAACAAAATGATGGCATCAGTTGGTGGTGCTGAGTCAGAAATTGTATACACTTCCTCAGGAACAGGCCCCCAAATTTCAGTATCTTTTGCTTCTTGACAAGTAACTAATACAGGAATAAATAAATAAATAAAATTTTTTAACCTCACAATCCAAGGAGTTTTTTGATTTGTTCTTTATCAATTTCAGAGCCAGCAAAATCGTCAAATGATTTTTCTGTAACTTCAATAATGTGATCAGTTATGAATTTAGAACCTTCTTTTGCACCCTGTTCAGGGCTTTTTATACAACATTCCCATTCCAAAACTGCCCATCCATCAAAGCCATATTGACTTAATTTTGAAAAAATTGACTTAAAGTCAACTTGACCATCACCAGGCGATCTAAATCTACCAGGTCTGTCTTTCCAGTCAAGATATCCACCATACACGCCAGCTTTCCCTGTTGG
This sequence comes from uncultured Bacteroidota bacterium, assembly GCA_902535165.1. GTDB lineage: Bacteria > Bacteroidota > Bacteroidia > Flavobacteriales > Flavobacteriaceae > Eutrophosalina. The sequence goes on from CACASE010000001.1 coordinate 83,756, forward strand.
ATTAAACTCAGCATCCTTAACATGAAACATTTTAATGTGATCTTTGTAAAAATCAATAAACTGTAAGTAATCTAATTGTTGTAGTACAAAATGGCTAGGATCATACAGAATTTTTGCTCTTGAATGATTATTTGTAGCTTTTAAAAACCTTTCATAAGTAACTCCGTCATGAAGGTCCTCGCCTGGATGAATTTCATAACAAATATCAACACCTTTACTATCTGCATGGTCTAATATAGGTTTCCATCTTTTTGCTAATTCTTTAAATCCTTCTTCAACTAAACCCGATGGTCTTTGTGGCCATGGATAAAAAGTATGGAATAGCAATGATCCTGAAAATGAAGCCATGGGAGAAATTCCTAAAAAATTACTAGCGTTGATAGCATCAATCATTTGATCAACAGCCCATTTTGTTCTTTGCTTAACATTACCATGAAGATTTTCTGGAGCAAATATATCAAACATCAAATCATATGCAGGGTGACTTGCCACTAATTGACCTTGAAGATGAGTTGAAAGCTCACTTATTTCCAAACCTTGATCTTTTAAGGTTCCTTTTACTTCATCACAATAATCCTTACTTGAACCAGCTTTTTTTAAATCAAAGATTCTAGCGTCCCATGTTGGTATTTGAACAGCTTTATACCCAAGATTGTTTGCCCATTTCGCAATATCTTTCAAATTATTGAAAGGTTTATCATCACTACAAAACTGAGCCAAAAAAATTGCGGGACCTTTTATTGTTTTCATTTAAATTAATTTTTCAAGTAATTTCTTTGTAGCAATAATCCCTTCATCTTCACTCATCCTATTGCCTTCAAATTCAATCCCAATATAGCCCTTGTATCCTGCATCTTTAACTATGTCAATCATTTTAGAATAATCTATGCTTGTCTCGTCTCCATTATCATCAAAGTGATAAGATTTTGCACTAACCGCATGAGCATATGGCATTAATTCTTTTACTCCTTTATAAATATCATACCATTTAGCACAAAGTCTAGGACTACCATCAATACAAAAATTACCGAAATCAGGGAGAGTTCCACAATTATCAATATTTACCTTGCTCATAACATTTGCTAAATGCTTTCCATTTGAGGATAGACCTCCGTGGTTTTCAACAACAACATTTAGATCTTTATTGTAATTACTTAAGACAGAAAGTGATTTCACTGAATTTTCTGTCCATTTCTCTAGATTATCTTCTCCGCTTAAGTTTACTCTCATTGTTTCACATCCAAGTTTGTGTGAAAAGTCAATCCATCTTTTGTGATTATCAATTGCTTCAAGTCTTTCTTTATTATTACTTGATGCTAAAGATCCCTGTGAATCAATCATTATCAAAACATTATCAACTCCATAATCTTGAGATCTTTTATGTAATTCTTTTCCTAGTTTACTCATTGACATTTTTTCAAGTATATCAGTGTGATTAGTGTACAAGCCAGAAACATATTCAATTGCATCAATTCCAAATGATTTAGCTTTTTTAGCAAAATCAAGCGGAGACAATTTACCAGATTTTATTGCTTTATTTAAAGACCACTGAGCTAATGAAATTTTAATGCCCTTTTCACTGTTTAAAGATTTTGAAAATATTTGGGTTGGTGCCAAACCTATAAGACTACTAAAGGCAGTTATTTTAGTGAAATTTCTTCTTTTCATAAGAGTTAGTAAATTGTTTTAATAAATATAGTTATTAAATTTTCATTCAAAAAACTATAAAAATTATAAAGAGTGGATTTTTTCGGTATGTGTTTTGTATTGGACATATGAATTGTAAATTTGAAAAAAAATAATTATGAAAAATTTATTATATCTACTTTCAGTTACCTTATTAATTAGTTGCGGTAATGAGCCTAAAAAAGAAAAATTTTCATATGAAAGAGTTAAAGAAGAACCTGTAGCGCAAGTGTCTTCAGAGGCATTAATTTTAAATTCTAATGATCAAATGCTTTTTGATAAAAGCTTATTAAAAGCGAATGCTGGTGAGGAAATTACATTAGTTCTAAATCATACTGGAAAAATTGCAAAAGAGTTCATGGGACATAATTTTGTTCTTCTAAAAAATGATACGGATGTTGATGACTTTGCACAAAGAGCAATGCTTGCTAAGGATAATCAATACATTCCTGAGGGCGATGAGACCATAGCTTATACTAGCATGATAGGTGGAGGTGAATCTGATAAAATAACATTTACTGTTGATGAACCAGGAACCTATGTATACTTGTGTACATTCCCTGGACACTACCAAATAATGAGGGGTGAATTTATTGTAGAATAATGAAATTTAATACTAAAACAATACATGGTGGGCAAATAAAAGAAAAAGCTTATGGAGCTGTAATGCCACCAATCTATCAAACATCTACATATTCACAGAAAAGCCCAGGGGAACATAGTGGTTATGAATATAGTAGAACTCAAAATCCAACAAGACATGCCTTAGAGAGATCTATAGCTAGTTTAGAAAATGCTAAGTATGGATTAGCTTTTAGTTCGGGACTCTCTGCAATTGATGCAATAATGAAATTATTCTCACCTGGTGATGAAATTATTTCCACTAATGATCTATATGGTGGTTCATATCGTCTTTTTGAGAAGGTTTTCAAAAAATTTGGATTAAAATTTGTATTTACAGACCTTAGAAATCTTAATGAAATTGAGAATTTAATTTCATCAAAGACAAAATTGATTTGGGTTGAAACACCAACAAACCCAATGATTAATATTGTAGATATAGAGGATCTTTCAAAAATTTGTAAAACTAATAATCTATTATTGGCTGTTGATAACACATTTTCAACTCCTTTTTTACAAAAACCAATAGATCTTGGTGCAGATATTGTAATGCACTCTGCAACAAAGTTTTTGGCTGGTCATAGTGATGTAATTTTAGGATTACTTGCATTGTCCAATGACGAATTGGCTGAAAAATTATTTTTTATGCAAAATTCAAGTGGGGCAATTTGTGGGCCTATGGATTCATTTTTAACATTAAGAGGAATAAAAACTCTTCATGTGAGAATGCAAAGACATTGTGAAAATGCGAGAGTTATTGCAAACTATTTAAAAAAACATGATAAGGTTGACGATGTTTATTGGCCCGGATTTGAGAATCACCCTAATCATAATATTGCTAAAAGTCAAATGAATGATTTTGGTGGAATGATTTCATTTACTGTAAAAGGGAATTTTGACCTAGTTAAGAGAATTACAAGTAGTTTTAAAGTTTTTACTTTAGCTGAATCACTTGGTGGAGTAGAAAGTTTAGTTAATCACCCTGCAACCATGACTCATGCATCTATTCCAAAAGAAGAAAGAGATAAAATAGGAATCACTGATAACTTAATTAGATTAAGTGTTGGGATTGAGGATATATCCGACCTTGTTGATGATATTAAGCAAGCAATTAATTAATTATACCTATTTTTATCTAAATCCTTGTAAATGAATAAAATAATTCATGATTTTATCAAAGAAATAGATAGTAGAAATTCTCACGAGCCTGAATTTATGCAAGCTGTAAGAGAGGTTTCTGAAGATCTAATTCCATATATAGTAGGTCAGAAGATATATCATGGTAAAAATATTCTCATGAGAATGATTGAGCCTGAAAGAGTGGTTATGTTTAGAGTTAACTGGATTGATGATAGTGGAGAAATTAGAGTAAATAGAGGATACAGAGTTGAAATGAACTCAGCAATAGGTCCATATAAAGGAGGTTTGAGATTCCATCCAACGGTTAACTTGAGTATATTAAAGTTTTTAGCGTTTGAGCAAGTATTCAAAAATAGCCTTACAACATTACCAATGGGAGGTGGTAAAGGTGGTTCTGATTTTGACCCTAAAAATAAATCTGATAGCGAAGTTATGAGGTTTTGTCAAAGTTTTATGACTGAGCTTTATAGACATATTGGTCCAAATACTGATATTCCAGCTGGTGATATCGGAGTTGGAGGCAGAGAAATTGGTTATTTATTTGGTCAATATAAAAGGTTAAAAAATGAATTTACAGGTGTTTTAACAGGGAAAGGTGTATCGTGGGGAGGTTCTTTAATAAGACCCGAGGCAACAGGATATGGAACCGTATATTTCGCTGAAGATATGCTAAACCATATTGGTGATAGTATTAAAGGAAAAACTGTAACTATTTCTGGATCTGGAAATGTAGCTCAATATGCTGCTGAAAAATGTATTCATTTAGGTGCAAAAGTTTTAACTATGTCAGATTCAGCTGGATATGTTTATGATAAAGACGGAATTAATGAGGAAAAGTTGAATTATATAATGCATATTAAAAATAATAAAAGAGGAAGAATCTCTGATTACATCAAAAAATACCCTATAGCTGAATTTAAAAAAAATAAAACCCCTTGGGAAGTTGAATGTGAAATTGCTTTACCATCTGCCACTCAAAACGAATTGAACGGTGATGATGCTAAATTACTAGTAAAAAATGGTTGCATTTGTGTTGCTGAAGGAGCAAATATGCCTTGTAATTCTGATGCAATCAAAACTTTTAAATTCAATAAGGTTTTATTTGCACCAGGGAAAGCCTCTAATGCAGGTGGAGTTGCAGTTTCTGGACTAGAAATGGCGCAAAACTCACTAAGATATTCATGGTCGAGAGAAGAAGTTGATGAAAAACTAAAAGAAATTATGATTAAAATTCATAAAAAATGTTTAAAGCATGGTAAGACCAAAGACTACATTGATTACGGTAAAGGAGCAAATATTTCTGCATTTATTAAAGTTGCAGATGCAATGTTAGCTCAAGGAGTTGTTTAATCTTTTGCAATGCTTGCAAACACTGAAGCTATAATATTAGGTTATATAAATTATTCAGAATCTAGTATAATTTTAAGAGCTTACACTAAAGATTTTGGATACAAGTCATTTATCATAAGGGGCATAAGAACCAAGAAAAAGAAAAAGATAACTTTAGGTCAGCTTCAGCCTCTGACAATTTTAGATATTGAGTTCAATAATTCAAAAAATAACAATCTCTTATATCTAAAATCAATAAAAATAATTGAAACATTTACATCGATTAATGCTGATATTATTAAAATTAATATTTCTTTATTTTTATCAGAATTTCTTTCTAAAATTTTAACAATTGATTTAAAAAATAGCGAGTTATTTTTATTTATTAAGCAAAGTTTACTATGGTTTGACAACTCTAACAATATCTCTAATTTCCATTTACTTTTCATTCTTAAACTAACCGATTATTTAGGAATAACTCCAAAATTTTCTTCTGAAAAAGTTTCATTTTTTGATATTGAAAATGGAGTTTTTACGGATGCTCCAACTTCCTCAAGCTATTTTAAAGGACAAGTAGTTAAGAATTTACAGAGTATTTTGGGCACAAAATTTGATTATAATAACAATGTTCTAACAAACATTAACCAAAGAAAAGACATGTTAAATTTTTTGATTTCCTATTTTGAATTTCATGTTCCAGGTTTTAAAAAACCAAAATCTGTAGATATTTTAAATGAAGTATTTTCTTAATATATTTTTTTTAATAATACTTAATCTCTTTTGTTCTGAAGTTGTATCCCAAAAAATTACAATTGTTGACTCAACCAGCGGAAGACCTGTAAGGGCCGTATTGGTTTTTGATTCTGAGAGAATAAATAGGACAGTTTCTAATAGGACTGGAACAGTTTATTTAAACAACTTTAAAGATTCTGATTCAGTTATTTTTGCTCATATAGTTTACCAGAGAAAAGCTTTAACTTACAAATCGCTAAAAGATGGTGATAAAATAATTTTATCTCCTAAAGCTTTAGGTTTAAATGAAGTTGTTCTTTCTGTTTCAAGAAATATACAGAATGTAACGACTCTATCAAGGAAAGTTTCTGTTATAAATAGAAGCAGTTTTAACTTAGATCTTCCAAGAAATACAGCTGAAATGTTATATCATGGTGGAGGAATTCATGTGCAAAAATCGCAAAATGGTGGTGGAAGCCCATTGATAAGAGGATTTGAGGCAAATCGAGTTTTATTGGTTATTGATGGTGTAAGAATGAATAATGCTATATATAGATCAGGTCATGTTCATAATGCTATATCTATTGACGCTAACTCACTGGAAAGGACTGAAGTGATATTCGGCCCATCTTCCGTAGGATACGGGTCTGATGCCTTAGGTGGTGTAATTCATTTTTACACAAAAACACCAAGACTTAATAAAGATGAATTTTTTGATTACACCAAATCAATTTCCTATAACTTGAAAGATCAATCAAAAATCAATAATTATTCCCTTGAACTTAGTACAAAAAACTGGGCAAGCTACACAAGTTATACGAAGTCCGATTTTGGTGATATTTATATGGGTAAGGTTAGAAATCATGGGTACAATAATTGGGGTTTAGTAAATTACTACTCAGAAAATATTGATGGTAAGTTTTTTGAAAATCAATCATTAAATAACAATCCTAACTTACAAAGGAACACAGCTTACAAACAAAAAGATTTAATTCAAAAATTTAATTTTAAAATATTTAAAACTGCAAGACTGATTTTAAATTTTCAGTTTTCAGAATCATCAAACATAAATAGATTTGACAAACTGAGTGAAATAAATGAAGATGGAACATTAAAATTTGCAGAGTGGTATTACGGACCACAAAAAAGATCCTTTATTTCCTCCAAACTTAGTTTTCAAGGTAAAAAATTATTTGACAGAGCGGATATAATATTTGCATTTCAAAAAATCGACGAAAGCAGAAACAAAAGAAAATTTGGTTCAAACATATTGAACATACATGATGAAAATTTAAATGTTTTCTCTATAAACTCTGATTTTTTCAAAAGAATTGATAGACAAAAATCAATAGCATATGGTGTAGAGTTAACAAACAATCAATTAAACTCTGATGGATTTGAATCCATGATTAATTCTGACTATTTGAATAGTTCTTTGTCAAGATATCCAAACGATGGTAGTAGCTATAAATCACTGGCTGGATATTTCAATTATAAGAAATTTATTAATCCAAAAACCAATTATGATATTGGTTTAAGAATTTCTAATATTAGTATTAAAGCGAATTGGGATTATAATTTCTTCGATTCTGACTATGATGATAAGTATGATACATTATTTTTTCAACAATTTGATGGGCTGGAAATGACTAATTCATCTGTAACTGGAAGTTTAGGAATTGTACATCGAATGAATGATTTTAATAAATTATCATTAAATATTTCAAGTGGATTTAGATCTCCAAATATTGATGATATTGGTAAAATAAGAGAAAATTCAGGAATTCTTAATGTGCCTAATATGGAATTAAAACCTGAATATGTTTATACTCTAGATTTGGGTTGGTCAAAGTTCAATAAAAACTTTAGAACTAATTTCAATATTTATTATACAATTTTAAATGGAACTATAGGTCGTGATTATTACATGGGAGAGAATAATAGAATTTTATATGATGATGAGCTAGTTCAAACCATGGCGAATTTTAATTTAGGTACTTCTAATATTTATGGTGGAAACTTTGATTTTAGAACAAGAGTTTTAGATAATATATTAATAAATGGTAGCATAACATATACAAAAGGTTCAAACTTAAAAGATATGCTACCAATGCCTTCAATTCCTCCTCTTTTTGGTAATATTAAGTTTAAAATAATAAATGAAAAATCGCAGTATCAATTATCTTACAGGTTCTCTAGTTCAAAAGATCCATCTACATACAGTGTCGGAGGAGAGGACGGTCTGGATGAAACACCAATGATAATAGACTCAAACGGAAATATTCAGTATAAAGGTATGCCGTCGTGGGGTGTTTTTCAATTATCAAGCTTATTTAAGACAAATCTTTTAAAAAGACCTATTGATTTTAAGATAATTCTAGACAATATTTTTGATATTCATTACAGAGAATTTGCATCTGGAATTTCATCCCCAGGAAGATCCTTAAACTTGGTAGCTATTTTCAATTAAGTCCTGTTTATTATCCATAAATTACATTAAAATTAATTACTTTCGTTTTTTGATTTTTTATGTCATTTAAAGAATATAAAACATTAGATCTAATTAAGGTTTCTGACCATATTTCCTCTTTTTGGAAAGTTAACAAAACATTTGAGAAGAGTATTTCCAGTAGAGATAAAAAAGAATTCATTTTTTATGAGGGGCCTCCCTCTGCCAATGGAATGCCAGGGATTCATCATGTAATGGCTAGAGCAATTAAAGATATTTTTTGTAGATACAAAACATTAAAAGGGTTTAGAGTTAACCGAAAAGCTGGTTGGGATACTCACGGACTTCCAATTGAGCTTGGTGTAGAGAAAGAATTAAATATTTCTAAAGAAGATATTGGGTCTACGATTAGTATTAAAGATTATAATGAAGCATGTAAAAAAGCTGTGATGAAATACACTGATGTATGGAATAATCTAACTGAAAGAATTGGCTATTGGGTAGACATGGAGAATCCATATATCACTTACAAATCAAAATATATTGAGAGTGTATGGTGGCTTTTAAAAAACCTCAATGATAAAAAATTAATATATAAGGGCTATAGTGTTCAACCATACTCTCCGAAAGCTGGAACGGGGTTAAGTTCGCATGAACTAAATCAACCAGGTACATATCAGGACATTACAGATACAACTGTAACAGCTCAATTTGAGTGTGTAGAAGAATCAATCCCCAATTTTTTAAAAAAATACTCTAAAATTTATATTCTTGCTTGGACTACAACCCCATGGACATTGCCATCAAATACAGCATTAACAGTTGGAGAAAAAATCGAATATTGTTTAATTAAGACATATAATTTATATACACATCAACCAATAAACGTTGTATTAGCAAAAGAATTAATTACTAAAGTTTTTAAAACAAACTTTAAAGAAGCTTCAAACCAAGATGAATTGATTTTTAACAATGATAAAGAAATTCCATATATAGTTGCGGAAACATTTTTAGGTAAAGATATTGTTGGAATGAAATATCATCAAATATGGAATGATTCCCCTCTGCCAAATGATAGCCCAGAAAATGCATTTAGATTGATATCAGGTGACTTTGTAACCACTGATGAAGGAACTGGAATTGTACATACAGCACCTACATTTGGTGCTGATGATGCTATTGCAGCAAAAAATGCCAAACCAGAAGTTCCTCCAATGTTAATTAAAAACAAAAATGGTGATCTAGTTCCACTTGTTGACCTACAGGGAAAATTTGTGAAAGAATTAGGGTTTTTGGGTGGAAAATTTGTCAAAAATGAGTATTACGAAGATGGTAAAGCACCAGAACGTTCAGTTGATGTTGAAATCGCTATCAAATTAAAAGAGGAAAATAAAGCCTTTAGAGTTGAAAAGTATACGCATAGTTATCCAAATTGCTGGAGAACTGATAAGCCAATTCTTTATTATCCTCTAAATTCTTGGTTTATTAAAGTAACCGATAAAAGAGAAGAATTAATTGCCTTAAATAATAAAATTAACTGGAAGCCTAAGTCAACTGGGGAAGGAAGGTTTGGGAATTGGCTGAATAATGCTAATGATTGGAATTTGTCTAGATCTAGATTTTGGGGTATACCACTACCAATTTGGGTATCTGAGGATGGTTCAGAAAAAAAAGTGATAGGCTCAGTTAAACAATTAATTGAAGAAATTAATCATTCCGTTTCATCTGGTAATATGAAAAAAAATCCATTTGAAGATTTTGAGTTGGGTAATATGAGTGATGAAAACTATGATAAAATTGATTTACATAAACATACCATTGATGAAATAGTTCTTACCTCTTCATCCAATAATAAAATGTACAGAGAATCTGACTTAATTGATGTTTGGTTTGATTCTGGTTCAATGCCTTATGCTCAATGGCATTATCCATTTGAAAATAAAAGTTTTGTCGATGATAATAAATTCTTTCCTGCTGATTACATCGCAGAAGGTGTAGATCAAACCAGAGGATGGTTTTACACATTACATGTAATTAGTACGCTTGTTTTTAATTCAAATTCATATAAAAATGTTATTTCAAATGGGCTGGTCCTCGACAAAAATGGACAGAAAATGTCAAAGCGATTAGGGAATGCAGTAGACCCATTTGAAACATTGGATAAATATGGTCCTGATGCAACTAGATGGTATATGATTTCTAATTCAAATCCTTGGGATAATCTAAAATTTGATATAAGTGGAATTGAAGAAGTACGAAGAAAGTTTTTTGGTACACTTCACAATATTTATTCGTTTTATAGTTTGTATGCAAACATTGATGGATTTAATGACGATGAAAAAAACATTGATTACAAAGACAGGTCTGAACTAGATAGATGGATAATTTCTGAACTTAATTCATTAGTTAGAGATGTAAGTGATGCTTATGAGAATTATGAGCCAACAAAAGCTGCAAGATCAATATCATCCTTTGTTCAGGATAATCTTAGCAACTGGTACGTTAGGCTTTCGAGAAGAAGATTTTGGAAAGGAGAATATAATGAAGATAAAATTGCAGCATTTCAAACCTTAAGCGAATGTTTAAAGAAAGTAGCTATTTTATCATCACCTATAAGCCCATTTTACATGGATAACCTTTTTCAAGATTTAAATATGAATAATGACTCTGTTCATTTAACAACTTTTCCAAATTATTACGAGGAACTTGTTAATGAAGAACTAGAACAAAAAATTAGAAAATCTCAGGAAATATGTTCTCTAGGATTATCTCTTAGAAAAAGAGAGAAAATAAAAGTTAGGCAGCCGTTAAATAAGATTATAATTCCTTTTAGGAATGAGCTTGAAAAATTGACTTTGACTGAAATTTCTGAATTTATAAAGTCTGAAATTAATGTGAAGGAGGTTGAATTAGTTGGTGACTCTTCAAAAATTCTAGTTAAAAAAGTCAAACCAAACTTTAAGGTTCTTGGACCTAAATTTGGAAAAGATCTAAACTCTGTGATTTCATTAATAAATAATCTTAACTCAGATCAAATTCAAGAACTAGAGGGAAAGAAATCATTTGAGTTTAATAATAATATTAAAATTACATTAGATGATGTAGAGGTTTATTTTGAAGATATCGAAGGATGGCAAGTAGCATCTGAAAATGGAACAACCATAGCAATCGATACAAATATTAATGAAAAATTAAAAAATGAGGGCATTTCCAGAGAATTAGTGAATAGAATTCAAAATATTAGAAAGGATTCAGAATTTAATGTTAGTGATAAAATAATTATAGAGATAGAAAACAATAATTTAATTGAAAAAGCTATTTTTGACAATATTGATTATATTAAAAATGAAACTCTTGCTATTGAGTTAAGCTTTAAAGAAGATTTGACAAATGCTCAAGAATTAGAATTTGACGATATAAAAATTAAAATTAAAATTTTTAAAAATTAATAAGATGAAAAAGGAAGACAACTTAGTGGTAAGATATTCTGATAAAGACTTAGGTAGTTTTAAAAAAATCATTGAAGAAAAAATTTCAAAAGCTCAAAGAGACTTAGATCTAATTAGAAGTGCATATATGAATGATGGCAATAATGGAACGGAAGATACTTCTCCAACATTTAAAGCGTTTGAAGAGGGATCACAAACAATGTCTAAGGAGGCAAACACACAGCTTGCAATAAGACAAGAAAAATTTATAAGAGATTTAAAAAATGCTTTGATAAGAATTGAAAATAAAACATATGGAATTTGTAGAGTTACTGGCAAGTTAATTTCAAAGAAAAGGCTTAAGCTAGTTCCACACGCTACATTAAGCATTGAAGCAAAAAATAATATCTCTTAGATTTTGTCTATGAAAATCAATGATTTTCTTTCAAAAATGTGGAATGATTACAGTAAATTAAATCCACATATAAATCAAGTTTTAAATTTAATCAAGACTAAAGAGCCTAATGAAATTATTAATGACCACATTGCATTAAGGACATTTAATCATAAAAAATTAAATCGACATATTCTTTCTGAATATTTTTTAAAAAATGGGTATCAAGCAGTAGAAGATTTAACCTTCACTGAAAAAAAATTAAAGGCTACTTATTTTATTCACTCAGACCCCAGTTTACCAAGAATTTTTATTAGTGAATTATTACTTGAAAAATTTTCTGATTCATTTTGTGATATAATTAATAAAAAAATTGATGAAATTGATATTGAAGCAGTTTCAGATCCTAATTTTTTAACATCTGGTATTCCATGGTCACCAATTGATTATAAAACTTATAAAAAAATACAGATGGAATCAGATTATGCATCTTGGGTTTTAGCATTGGGTTATATAGCAAATCATTTTACTGTAAGTGTAACAGATTGTTCTTATTTTAATGATTTAGAGCAACTTAATTCTTATTTAAAAGATAATGGCTTTGAAATAAATTCTTCAGGTGGAGAAATAAAAGGATCCAAAGATCAAGGCCTTGAACAATCCTCAATTATGTCAAAGGAAATAAAAGTGAAATTTTCTGATGGTATTTACAGTGTCCCAGGATGTTATTATGAATTTGCTTACCGTTACAATAATTTTAATGGATTTATAACAAAATCTGCAAACCATATTTTTGAAAGCACAAATGAAAAAACAAAAAATTAGTCTTTATCGTTGTTTAGCCATTGTTGCTTTGATCTTATTTGTTGATCAATTTTTAAAGATTTATATAAAACTAAACTTTCCACTTTCTATTTATGGACAAGAGGCCATTTTTGATATTGGATGGTTTAAATTATTATTTATTGAAAATAAGGGTATGGCCTGGGGTGCTCAAATAAATGATTTTTTACCTTTTTTGACAGAGAAATCTGGCAAATTATTTTTAACTCTTTTTAGAATTATTGCCATAGGTTTTATTTTTTACTGGTTAAAAAAAACTATTTCAGAAAATTCAAGCAAATTATTTAGTATATCATTATCTCTAATATTAGCTGGTGCGATTGGAAATGTTATTGATTCAGTTTTTTATGGATATATTTTTACTGAGAGTTATTTTCAAGTCGCTTCATTTGCGCCTGGAGAGGGTTACAGTTCTATTTTTTATGGAAATGTAGTAGATATGTTTCAATTTCCAATTGCAACATGGACATGGCCATCTTTTTTACCTTGGGTTGGAGGTGATGAATTTACTTTTTTTGAACCTGTTTTTAATATAGCAGACTCTGCTATATCTATAGGCATATTTATAATGCTGGTTTTGAATGGCTCTTTCTTTAAAGAAAATTGAAAATTTTTTCAGGGCTAACGCAATAATCTAATTTTATATCTTTTTCATCAATATTTTTAATGAGTACTTCTGGAGAAAAAAAAGACAATCCAATTTTAATAATCTTTGAATCTAAATTTTGTAAAAATCTATCATAAAATCCTTTTCCATATCCTACTCTATTTCCTTTACTGTCGTATGCTAATAAAGGAACAAATACAACATCAATTATTTCGCTGTTGATTTGAATGCCATTAATAGGTTCAGGAATTCCATATTCGTTTTCTTCTAAAATAACTTCTTCACTTAAAATGTAATTCTTCAATGAAAGGGCTTTGAAATCTGACTTTGATACGATAATATTTTTTTGTCTTCCATCAAGTATATCAATAATTGGTTTTGTATCTACCTCATTTTTTTTATGCAGTGAAAGAAAAATATGATAATTTTTATTATTCCAAATATCTAAATCCAAGCAATTATTTGCAATTTTAACACTCATTTCAAGTATTTTATTTCGTGAAAAATCAGATCTTAAAGTTTGATACTTTTTTCTGGCAGCAAATTTGTCCATTATATAATTCTAAATAAATAAAATAATTATTTTAGTTAAGTGTCTAATAATACGAATGTAATATTAAAAACTATTCCAGAACAGCCTGGAGTTTATCAATTTCTAAATAAGGACAAAAAAATTATATATGTTGGTAAAGCGAAAAATCTAAAAAAAAGAGTTAAATCTTACTTTCAAAAAAGTATAAAATCAAGAAAAACAATAAATCTGGTGAAAAACACCAGTTCAATTGAGCATGTAGTTGTTCAATCAGAATCAGACGCCCTTCTACTAGAAAACTCATTGATAAAAAAAAATCAACCTAAGTATAATATTTTGCTTAGAGATGATAAAACCTACCCTTGGATTTGTATAAAAAATGAAAGATTTCCTAGAGTTTTTTTAACAAGAAAATTAATTAAAGATGGTTCTGAATATTATGGTCCTTATACAAACATCAAGGTAATTAATGTCCTTTTAAATATTATTCGAACACTCTACCCTATTAGGAATGGAAATTACAATTTTTCCGAAAGAAAAATTCAAAAAAACTCAAAAGAGCTTTTTCTAAAGATTTTTAAAAAAAATGAGCACTCTATTATAATTGGATTTCATGAGAGTGGATCAAAAAAAGCAAGTGAAAGTTTACTATCAGAAAAGGAATATGATAAAAATATTCAGTTAGTCAGAGAAATACTTAATGGAAAATTTAAAAAGGTTAAAGATTTACTAAAAGTACAAATGAATATTTTTTCGAAAAAATTACATTTTGAAAAAGCTCAAAATATAAAAGAAAAAATAGATATTCTTGAAAATTACCAATCTAAATCAACAGTAGTAAGTCAAAAACTTAATAACGTTGATGTTTTTAGTATAATATCAGACTCAGAAAATGCATACATAAATTATCTTCAAATTGCATTCGGAAGAGTAATTAGATTTCAAAACCTGGAAATAAAAAAGGCGCTTGATGAAGATGACATTGATATACTTAGTTTAGTAATTATTAGCATAAGAGAAAGGTTTAATTCCAAATCTAAATTAATCATAGCCCCTTACAATTTAAGCAAGCAATTAAACTTGAAGTTTATTGTGCCAAAAGCTGGCGATAATAAAAAGTTGTTAGATCTATCTATAAGAAATTGTAAAATATTTAGAGTAGAACGTTTAAAACAATTACAAATTATAGATCCTGAGAGACATAAAAATAGAATTATGAACCAGATGAAGTTGGATTTAAAATTAAATGAGGAGCCTGATCATATTGAATGTTTTGATGTTTCTAATATTCAAGGCACAAACTCAGTAGCGGCATGTGTTGTGTTTATCGATGGTAAACCAATGAAAAATATGTATAGAAAATTTATTATTAAAACCATTGAAGGTCCAAATGATTTTGGATCAATGGAAGAGGTAATATACAGGCGATATTCCAGAATGATTAGAGAAAAAAAACCTCTTCCAAAATTGATTATTATTGATGGTGGTAAAGGTCAACTTAGTTCAGCAGTAAAAAGTTTGAAAAAATTGGACATATATACCTCTATTCCAATTATTGGAATTGCTAAAAGGCTTGAGGAATTATATTATCCCGGTGATTCTATTCCTTTATATTTAAATAAAAAATCCGAGACTCTTAAAGTAATTCAAAATTTAAGAAATGAAGCGCATAGATTTAGTTTAACTTTTCATAAAAGTAAGAGATCTAAAAACTCTCTAAACTCAAAGTTTGATATGATTCCAGGTATTGGAGAAAAAACTAAACTTAAATTGTTAAGAAAATTCAAATCAATAACTAGAGTAAAAGGTTTAACTGTTTTGGAAATTGCAAATGAAATTGGGAATAGCAAAGCAAAAAAAATTAAAGAGTATTTAAATGATGAAAACTAGTTTTTTAATTTTGTAGTATAAATGAGACTTTTACTGTCAATAATATTTTTTCTTAATTTTCACTTTTCGTTCTCTCAATCAACAAATAATAAACTCAAAAGCTTCAATTCCTTTAAATCGGGGGAAAAGCTTGAATATAAATTACAATACGGTTTCTTAAATGCTAGTTATGCATCTCTAACTCTAAGAGAGGATTTTGTCAATAATGAAAAGGTTTTAAGGGCTACTTCCATCGGACGAACAACAGGGTTAGCTAGACTTTTTTTTAAAGTTGACGATACATATGAAACTTTTTTTTCCTTTGAAAAAGTACAACCATTAAAATCAATTAGAGATATCTATGAGGGTGGGTATGAAAGAAATGCTGAAACGTTATATGATTATAATACTAATACAGCTTACTTTCATGATAAAATTAAAAATATCAAGAAGGAATTTGAGATACATCCTGAGATACAAGATATTATATCAACATTTTATTACCTAAGAAAACATTTTGATATTTCTTCACTAAAGCCAAATGATTTAATTTATGTAGATATTTTCTTTGATCAAGAAATTTACCCTTTCAAAATGATGTTTCTAGGGATAGATAAAGTAAAGACCAAATTTGGATTAGTGGAGTGCATGAGGCTTAGGCCTTACATGGATTCTGGCAGGGTTTTCAAAGATAATGAAGGAATTAAAATATGGGTTACAAATGATGAAAATAGAATCCCAATTAAAGTAAAAGCTGATTTGAGAGTTGGTTCTATTGTTGCTAACTTAGTGTCTTTTAGAGGGCTTTCAAATCCATTTAAAATTATTGTAAGTGAATAGATTTATCTTCTTAATAATAGTACTTCTTACATTTTCATGTGGTGAAAAAGAAAATGAAACTAAAATCGAGGTTGTTAAAGAGAAGATTATAAAAGAGTTTGGCTTTACATTAAATAATTTTAATGTGAAAAAAGATACTATAGAGTCAGGAGATTCCTTTGGCTTAATCCTCGAGAAAAATAATCTTTTCTACCCTAAAATTTATAATATAGTACAAGAAACAAAAAAGGTTTTTGACATAAGAAAGATTAATGTTGGCAGACCATATACAATTCTATCAAGTAAGGATTCATTAAATCAACCTTTAATTTTTATTTATCAACCAAACGCTATAGATTATTTAGTAGTATCCTTAGGTGATTCACTTTGGGCTGAAAAAAAACAAAAAGAAATTAAATTAAAGGAATTTGAAGCTATGGGTTCAATTAAAAGTTCTTTAGCTGAAACAATGCAAGAATTGAATTTAAGCCCACTTCTAACAAATGAATTATCTGAGATATATGCATGGAACATTGATTTTTTCAGACTAGAAAAGGGGGATAATTTTAAAATACAGTATACGTCTAGATATGTTGACGATTCAATATATATTGGTCTTAATAGAATTCATAATGCTTTTTTTGAACACAGAGGCAAACCATTTTATGCAATTGAATTTGAAACAGACTCAATTAGAGGAATGTTTGAATATTTTGATGATAAAGGGAAAAATTTGAGAAGAGCTTTTTTATTATCTCCTGTTCAATTTAGTAGAATTTCCTCAAGATATAACTTAAGACGAAAAATTGCATATTACGGTCGAGTTAGACCTCACTATGGGACAGATTTTGCAGCTCCAGTTGGTACGCCTATTAGATCTACAGCAGATGGAAGAGTAGTTAAGTCTGGTTACACAAAAGGTAACGGATACTATGTAACCGTAAGCCATAATGCAACTTATTCTACTCAATATCTTCATATGAAAAAAAGAGGTCTTAAAGTTGGTACATATGTAAAACAAGGCGATAAAATTGGAGAAGTTGGAATGACTGGATTTACATCGGGGCCACATGTTTGCTACAGATTTTGGAAAAATGGTAGACAAGTTGATCCATTAAAGCAAAAACTTCCTGAGGCAAAGCCAATTTCTGATTCACTCAAAAGAAAGTATTTAACATATATGGCTCCTATAAAAGACAAACTTGATAGTATGAAATCAAATCTTAACTTTGATGAAAAAACAAATAATTCTAATCCATAAATAATGTCTTTACCAAAAATAAATCCTGTTAAAACTAATGCATGGAAAAAATTAATTGCCCATAAAGACATTATTAACAAAAAATCTTTAAAAGAATTATTCAATGAGGATAAAAACAGGATAGGAAATTTTGCTATAGAATTTGATCAGATTGATGTAGATTTTTCAAAAAACTTAATTGATAAGAAAACTTTTGATTTATTATTAAATCTTGCAGATGAATGTAAACTCAAAGAAAGTATAGGAAAATTATTTAGTGGCGAATTAATAAATGAAACTGAAAATAGATCTGTTCTACATACTGCATTGAGAGATTTCAAGTCAGATATTCAATCAATAATTAACGACAGGGAAAAGGTTCAAAGTTTATGCAATAAAATTATAAATGGGAAGCTAAAAGGACAAACAGGAAAAAAATATACTGATGTTGTGAATATTGGCATTGGAGGTTCTGATTTAGGCCCAAAAATGGCAGTAGAAGCTTTAAAATTTTATAAGAATCATTTAAATATTCACTTTATTTCGAATGTCGACGGTGACCACGCAGCAGATATTTTAATAAAACTAAATCCTGAGACTACATTTTTCATTATTGTTTCAAAAACATTTACAACACAAGAAACCCTAACCAACGCTGGTATTGCAAAAGAATGGATATCAAATAATTTAAAAACAAATGAAATTAGTAATCATTTTTGTGCAGTTTCATCTAATCTAAATGCTGTTGAAAATTTTGGTATTAATAAAGATCTTATTTTTAGTATGTATGATTTTATCGGAGGACGATTTTCAATGTGGGGATCTGTTGGACTTTCCATTGCCATTTCAGTTGGATACGATAATTTTGAAAAATTTTTAAAAGGTGCTGAAAAAATGGATAACCATTTTAAAAATTCCTCATTTGAAAAAAATATTCCAGTATGCTTAGCTCTAATTGGAATTTGGAATAGTAATTTTTTAAATGCTGAAACCCAAGCAATAATACCATACAATGAATCTTTATGTTTTTTACCAAATTACTTACAACAAGCTATGATGGAAAGTAATGGTAAGAATATTGATAGATCTGGAAAAAAAATTGATTATAGTACTGGTAGTATTATTTGGGGTGGTACTGGCACCAATACTCAACATGCGTTTTTTCAACTTATACATCAGAGCAATAGATTAATTCCATGTGATTTTATAGGTTTTAAAAAATGTCTTCACGGAAATACGGATAGTCATGATAAGTTGATGTCAAACTACGTGGGTCAAATGGAAGCGTTAATGGTAGGTAAAAATATTGAGGATGTTGTAAATGATTTAAAAATAAATGGAATATCTTCGGAGGAAATTAATAAAGTTTCTCCTTTTAAAGTTTTTGGTGGAAGCAAGCCCACAAACTCTATTCTTTTCGAGCAATTAAGTCCCGAAAGCTTTGGTATGTTAATAGCTATGTATGAGCATATAATATTCACAAAAGGTATTATTTGGAATATATTTAGTTTTGACCAGTGGGGAGTTGAATTAGGTAAAGTACTAGCTTCTAAGTTATTAACAGAAATTCAGAGTGGAGAAATTAAAAATCATGATGAGTCAACAAAATCTCTTCTGAAAAAACTTAAAAATTAATCTTAGATATCGTAAAGATTATTTCCTATTAATTTTCCTTGAAAATCTGTTCATAAAATTAATAGTTTGGTAACCTAACTTGACAAAAAAATAACAATATTTGTGACAAATTAAACTATTCAAAAATGAAAAAAATAATCTTCTTTTTTGCAGCCATTCTTATGACTGGGATTGGCTTTGCTCAAAATACGGTATCTGGTACTGTAGTTGACTCTGAGGTGGGAGTCGGTCTTCCAGGTGCTTCAATCGTTGTCAAAGGTACTTCAATTGGTGTTTCCTCTGACTTTAACGGTGATTTTTCAATTTCTGCTGAATCTGGTGATGTTTTAGTGATATCATATGTTGGTTATGAGTCAGCCGAGATTAGCGTAGATGATTCTAATGCTATTACAATTGGATTATCTCCAGAGGATAATATTCTCTCTGGTGTTACAGTATTTGGCACTATAGACTTTGCCAAAGATAGAGAGACACCTGTTGCTGCATCGACATTAAATGCGGAACAAATTGTAGAGAGAGTTGGAAACTTAGAGCTTCCTCAGCTTCTGAATTCAACGCCCGGAGTATATTCAACTATGCAGGGTGCATTTGGAGATGCCAGAGTTAGACTTCGTGGTTTTCAACAAGAAAATATTGCTGTTTTAATTAATGGAATGCCCGTTAATGACATGGAAAATGGAAGAGTATACTGGAGTAACTGGGCTGGACTAAGTGACGTTACTTCTGCGATGCAAGTTCAAAGGGGTCTTGGTTCAGCAAAGCTTCCAATCCCCTCAGCTGGAGGAACTATTAATATTGTTACTAAATCTACAGATTTATCTGAGGGTGGTAAAATTGCTTTCACTGCTGGAAATGATGGATATTTAAAAACTTTAATGACCTACAATACAGGTATTAGTGACAGTGGACACGCATTTTCTGCATCATTTGGAAGAACAGCAGGTGATGGTTATGTAGATGGAACTCCTTTTGAAGCATATTCATATTTCCTAGGATATGGATATAAAAGTGATGATGATAAACATAATTTACAGATTATTGTAACTGGAGCTCCTCAAGTTCATGATACAAGAACAACTAGCTACTACAACATGGCAACTTTAGAAGACTACAGGGATTATGGTATCAGGTATAATTATAATTATGGTCTTCGAGATGGAGTAGGTTACAACATGAGAAACAATTTTTATCATAAACCTATTGCTTCTCTAAACTGGGAATTCAAAATAAATAATAAGACAAGTATTTCAGCTACTGCATACGGATCTCTGGGTCGAGGTGGTGGTGGAGGTGATCTTGGTAGGAATGGAGGCTGGGGATATTTCAGCTCTAGCAGATGGAGAAATCCTGATAATGGCTATGTTTTATGGGATGAGGTAATAAAACACAATAGTGGACAGACTGCTAATTGGAGATATGGATCAACAGCAATGAATGCTGATGCAACAACTGGTCAATATATTGTAAATGACGAAAGCTTCTCATCTAGATCTCCATTCCCAAGAAGAAATGGATGGATTCAAAGAAACTCCATTAATTCACATAACTGGTTTGGTGCAATTGGAAATCTTAAAACTGAGCTTGCTGAGAATTTAACATTAGATGTTGGTTTCGATTCAAGATTCTACAGAGGATTTCATTATAGAAATTTAAGAGACCTTTTAGGTGCAGATGGTTATAGAGATTCAAGATATAATGGTGTTCCTAATACATCTGGAGTTGTAGCTGGAACTAAAGAATATAGATGGCCAATCTCTGAAGTTTGGAATGTATTTGGTAATCTTGACGAGGAAGAAAAAATCGATAGAAATAATGTTGGTGTTGTAGATTATTTCGGATTGTATTTTCAGCTTGAATACTTAATGGATGATGTTTCTATTTTTGTACAGGGTTCCGGCTCTAGTAAAGGATACAGCCGTGAAGAATTTTATCTCTACGGTCCAGGTGATCCATTGCAATATTCAGATAAAGTAAATCTTGAAGGTGGGTCAATAAAAGGAGGGGCAAATTGGAATATTGATGCTCAAAATAACATATTTGGTAATGTTGGGATTTTCTCAACTCAACCAATTATCCACTCAGTTTTCCAAAATTATGATCAAATAGCTACACCTGAGGATAAATTACTTAATGAAAAAATCGTTGGACTTGAACTTGGATATGGATTTAGATCAAAGACATTTGATTTTAACTTGAATTTATACAATACAACATGGACAGATAGATTTTTGTTTGAAAATGTAACAATTAATGGGGAAAGAGGTGAAGCTAATTTTACTGGAGTAAAACAAGTACACACAGGGATTGAATTTGATGGAGTATGGCAACTAAGTCCTTTTGTTGAACTTTCTGGAATGTTTACAATAGGAGACTATGCTTATTCAGGCAATGTAACAGATGATGCTGTCACATCAAATAATTCTAATGTTAGTATTGGTTCTGCCACTCTTTACCTTGATGATGCAAAAGTTGGCGATACTGCACATACAACTGCGTATTTGGATTTAACGGTAAATCCAACTGACAATTTCAAATTTAATTTAGATCTTTTTCATGCAGACAAATTATATGGAAATGTAAATGCAGAAGATTTTGATGAGCCTGGAGTTACAAATATGCGTATGCCATCATACGAAATATTTGGAGCTGGAGCTTCCTACAGATTCCCAATTGGTTCTGATTACATTTACATGAGACTAAATGTAAATAACCTATTTGATGAGGAATATTATCAGGAATCTGGTAATAATTATGGACCTACTGATAGAGATGGTATCACATATAAGGGTATCAATATTGATAACCGAGTTGTACCTGGGTGGGGGAGAACTTGGAATTTTGGAGTTACTTATAGGTTCTAAAATCTTACTTTGATAAATAAAAAACCCTTCAATGTAGAAGGGTTTTTTATTTTAAACCTTTTACAACTATAACAAACTCACCTTTCAATTTTTTATTTTTATAATTATCAATAATATCCTTTATATTTCCTCTTTGAGTATCTTCAAATATTTTGGTTAATTCTTTTGAAATAGAAATCTCCCTTTCAGGACCAAAATATTCATAAAAATCTTCAAGTGTTTTATATAATTTGTAAGGTGACTCGTAAAAAATCATAGTTCTTTTCTCTGATGATAATTCTTGTAATCTAGTCTTTCTGCCTTTTTTTACAGGTAGAAATCCTTCAAAAGTAAATCTTTCAGATGGTAGACCGCTAATTACTAATGCTGGTATTAAAGCAGTTGGACCAGGCAAACATTCAACATCAATATTATTATCAATACACATTTTAACAATCAAATAGCCAGGATCAGAAATACTGGGTGTGCCTGCATCTGAAATTAAACCAACCTTAATCCCTGATTGAATTTCAATAATTACTTTTTCAACTTTTGAATGTTCATTAAACTTATGAAATGATTTAAGTGGTTTTTTAATTACTAAATGATTCATAAGCTTTAAGCTTCTTCTAGTATCCTCACACAAAATTAGGTCTACATCTTTAATACATTCGATTGCTCTTAATGTTATATCATCCAGATTACCTATTGGAGTCGGTATTAAAATAAGTTTTGACATTTAAAATTTATATTTGTCTAAATTAATAACTTATCCGATAAAATTAAGCTAAAAAGAAAATGTCAGGAAGAATTGAAGTTATATGTGGATCTATGTTTTCTGGGAAGACAGAAGAATTAATTAATAGGATTAAAAAATCAGGAAAATCCTACAAAGTTTTTAAACCAAAAACAGATACAAGAAACAAAAAAAATAAAATAGAATCTCATAATAAACTTCAAATTGAAGCCACCACGATAAAAAATATCACAGATATTTTAAAAGTTAAAACTAAGTATGAAATTATTGGTGTTGACGAAGCTCAGTTTTTTTCAGACAAAATTATTGAAGTTTGTAATCTTTTAGCGAATAAAGGAGTTAGAGTTATAGTAGCTGGCTTAGATATGGATTATTCTGGAAAGCCTTTTGGTCCAATGCCATTTTTAATGGCTATTGCTGAACAAGTTACAAAGGTATATGCCATTTGCATTGAAACAGGTGAACCTGCTCTATATAGCTATAGAAAAGTTGAAAGTAATGAAACCATAATGATAGGTGAAAAAAAAGAATATATGCCGCTTTCAAGAAAAGCATATATCTCAAAAATCAGAAAAAAATAATTTATTGAGTTACCAGGGAACCCAAATAATAATAAACCTTAAAAATTTAAAAGCTAATCTATCTTTTATTAAAAGCAAAGTTGATAAAAAAACTAAAATTATGTCTGTTGTGAAAGCTTTTGGATATGGATCAGAGCCTGTAAAGATTAGTAAGTTTTTAGAAAAAAATGGAGTTGATTATTTTGCAGTAGCTTACGTAAATGAAGGTATTGAACTAAGAAATTGTGGTGTGAAACTACCAATATTAATTCTTCATCCACAACTTGATGATTTTGATGAGATTATTAAATTTAATTTAGAGCCTAACATTTATTCTTTTAGAATTCTAAATGCTTTTATTAAAAAATCTAACTCACATCCATTCCATTTAAAATTTAATACTGGTCTAAATAGATTAGGATTTAGTATGAATGATATTGATGAATTGTACAATATTTTAAATGGTAAAACAAATATCAAATACTTGTTTTCTCACTTAGGAGCATCTGAGGATCTGAATGAAAAAGCCTTCAGTAATAATCAAATCAAATTATTTGAGAAAATTTCAAAAAAGATGGAGGCTAAATTTGAAAAAAAATTTAAAAAACATTTATTAAATACCTCAGGAATAATGAATTATTCTGAATATAAATATGATATGGTGCGTACAGGAATTGGACTTTATGGATATGGAAATGATAAAAAATATAGTAAGAATTTAAAGCCTGTTTTATCATTAAGGTCAGTTATATCTCAGATCCATTTTATAAAAAAAGGAGAATCGGTTGGATATAACAGAGGATTTGTTGCAAATAAAAATTGTAAGATTGCAATTATTCCTATTGGACATGCTGATGGCATAAAGAGAAGTTTTGGAAATGGCAAAATTGGTTTTTATATTAAAAATAAATTAGCAAAAACAATTGGAAATATTTGTATGGATATGCTAATGTTAGACATAACCAATATTAACTGCGAGGAGGGCGATGATGTGATAATTATTGATGATAAAATTCAAACAGCTGAAGATCTTGGCGAAAAAACGAATACTATTTCATATGAGATATTAACAGCACTATCATCCAGAATTAAAAGAACAATCATCGATATTTAATTGATGTTAAAATTGCGATAGATTCATATTTATTTAAATTTGTTCATTATTTAAAAAATGAATTTAGCTATAATCGGTGCAACCGGACTTGTTGGTGAAGAAATTTTAAAAGTTCTACAAGAAAAAAAAATTAAAATTAATGAACTTACCCTAGTTGCTTCAAATAAATCTATTGGGAAAACAGTTAAGTTTTGTAATAATAATTACAAAATTATTTCTATTGAAGATGCTCTAGAAAAAAAATTAGATCTAGCTATTTTTTCTGCAGGTAAAGATTTATCTCTGAAATGGGCAAAGAAATTTGCTAATAATGAAGTTACCGTAATTGATAATTCATCTGCATGGAGAATGGACAAAACCAAAAAACTTATTGTCCCTGAAGTTAATGGAAATGAGTTAACCATCGACGATAAAATAATAGCAAATCCTAATTGTTCAACTATTCAAATGCTTATTGCTTTGGCCCCAATCCATATTAGGTATGGAATTACAAGAATTATTGTTTCAACCTATCAATCAATTACTGGAACTGGAAGGATTGCTGTTAACCAATTAAATAATGAGTACAATAATATTGAGGGTGAAATGGCTTATAAATATCCAATTCACCAAAATGCAATACCTCATTGTGATGAGTTTGAAGATAATGGCTACACTAAAGAGGAGATGAAACTAATTAATGAAACACATAAGATTTTAGATCCAAATATTTCAGTTACTGCAACAGCTGTAAGAGTTCCAGTTATTGGAGGACATAGTGAATCAATAAATTTAACATTAGAAAAATCATTTCAAATTGATGATATTAAAAAATTACTTTCAGAAAGTAATGGGATAAAATTGGAGGATGATACTAAAAACTTTAAATACCCAATGCCAATCTATGCAAAAGGAAAAGATGATGTTTTTGTTGGTAGAATAAGAAAAGATTTTTCCTGTGAAAACAGTTTAAACCTTTGGGTTGTAAGTGATAATTTGAGAAAAGGTGCTGCAACAAATGCAATACAAATTTTAGAACTAATTAAATCAAAAGGCTTTATAGGTTAATACTCAAAATCTTCCATAAACTTGGTAGTATAAACACCTTTAATATAATTTGGATCATCCATCAATTTTCTATGAAATGGGATTGTAGTTTTTATTCCTTCGATAACAAACTCATCCAAAGCTCTTCTCATTTTATTGATGGCCTCTTTTCTTTTTTGATCATAAGTTCCTCCACTTTGGCTTGTTGTTATAATTTTTGCAATCATAGAATCATAATTTGGAGAAATCGTATAACCACTATATACATGAGTATCTACTCTAACCCCTTGTCCACCTGGTAGATGTAAATTAGTAATTTTTCCAGGTGATGGCCTAAAACCTTTTTCTGGATCTTCTGCATTAATTCTACATTCTATAGAATGTAATTTAGGGTAATAATCATTTCCGGAGACTTTAATACCAGCTGCTACTTTTATTTGTTCTTTAATTAAATCATAATCAATCACTTGTTCAGTAATTGGATGTTCAACTTGAATTCTTGTATTCATCTCCATAAAGTAAAAATTCCTATCACTATCAACTAAAAATTCGACAGTTCCAACACCTTCATAATTAATAAACTTAGCGGCTTTTACAGCAGCTTTTCCCATTTTATCTCTCAGTCTCGATGTCATGAATGGTGATGGGGTTTCCTCAGTTAACTTTTGATGTCTGCGTTGAATTGAACAGTCTCTTTCGGAAAGATGACAAACATTTCCAAATTGGTCAGCTATGATTTGTATTTCGATATGTCTAGGCTCTTGAATAAGTTTTTCTATGTACATATCATCGTTTCCAAATGCAGCAGCAGCCTCCTGTTTTGCTGATGACCAACTCTTTTTAAATTCATTTTTGCCCCAGACAGCTCTCATTCCTTTTCCGCCTCCACCTGCAGATGCCTTTACCATAACTGGAAAACCAATCTTTGAAGCTATTTTTAGTGCTTCATTTTCATCATCAATAGCTCCACCAGAACCAGGTATTGTAGGGACTTTAGCTAAGTTCATAGTAGAGACTGCTGTCGCTTTATCTCCCATTTTTTCAATCATATCAGGTGATGGACCAATGAACTTAATCTTATGTTCCCCACATATTTTTGAGAACTTTGCATTTTCAGACAAAAATCCATAACCAGGGTGAATTGCATCAGCATTTGTAATTTCTGCTGCAGCAATGATATTTGCAATTTTTAAATATGATTCGTTACTAGGAGCTGGGCCAATACAAACAGCCTCATCAGCAAAACGTACATGCAAACTCTCTTCATCTGCTTTAGAGTAAACAGCCACAGTCTTTATTCCCATTTCTTTACATGTGCGTATGACACGTAAGGCTATCTCACCTCTGTTAGCAATTAAAATCTTTTTAAACATAATATGTTATTATGGTTCTATTAAAAACAACGGTTGATCGAACTCAACTGGCGAAGCATCTTCAACGAGAATTTTTACAATTTTACCTGAAATATCTGACTCAATTTCATTAAATAATTTCATAGCCTCAATAACGCATAAAACATCTCCTTCTCCAACAGTATCGCCAACATTCACAAATACGTCTTTGTCAGGTGAAGGTTTTCTATAGAAAGTTCCAATAATTGGAGATTTAACGGTATGGTAATTATCAGAACTAGATTCAGGGATAGGACTTGCGTCAGATGTAACTTTGGCTTGAATGACTTCAGGCTGAATAGGTTGTGAAACTATCGGTGCTGGTTGAACTACTTTGTTAATAGGTTCTAAATTTGATTTGGAGTTGCCTTTAATATTAATCTTAAAGTTATTATTCTCAATATTAACTTCTGCAACATCTGTTTTAGATACAAATTTTATAAGTTGCTGAATTTGTTTAAAATTCATAATTTATTCTTATTTCAAGCAAAAATCGATAAAAAAAAAGCTAAAAACAATAAAAATTTGAAAAAAAATAGTTTTTTTTATTCAAATAATACTATTATATAACAAATGAGTATAAAAACACGTTAATTATTATAAAATTTAGTGAATAATAGCAGTAATTAATTGAAATATGAACTTTTTTATCTTTTATTGACTTTTTTTAACGTCTTTTTTATAAAATCAATCATTAATTTATCAATTTTTGAACATTTTAATTATTTTTTGAGTTATAAATAACTTAAAATTATTTAAAAGTATGATTTTATGTACTTTTGGGGGTTTTTAACCTTTTTAGGACTTATTTAATATAATATGGTTCTAAAGTTCAAAGTTTTCGTTGATTTTATTAAAAAATGCTAAAATATCTACTTATAATTCGCTTTATTAATCATTTTTATAATTGTTTTTAAACAAAACATTGAGATTATTTTGAAACTATAATTTCAGTTTTAATACGAATCAATGGACATGTCTTTATTAATTAATAAGACCAATTAACATAATTTCTATTAATTAAATAATTAGTTTTTTTATTAAAGAGATTAGTCATTCAGTTATAAATGAGATTAGAAAATATAAGATATTATATTGTCAGATCAGTAGTTAGAAATGATTTGATGAAATAACTATTCGCTTTCTTCGGTTGTGTCAGCTAAAACTTTGCCTCTATAATAAAGCTTTCCCTCGTGCCAATGAGCCCTGTGATATAAATGGTCTTGTCCAGTAGTTTTATCAGTAGCTATCTGAGCATATGGAGCTTTGTAATGAGTACGTCTTTTGTCTCTTCTTGTCTTAGATATTTTTCTTTTAGGATGTGCCATTTTACTTTTTTAATTGTTTTAATTTATCCCAACGAGGGTCGAAATTACTACTTTTTTCTTTATTTATATCAAAATCTTTCAATCTATTTAAAATATCAGACTTAATTGACCCATCTTCAATTCCTGGATGAACGTTTCTAATTGGCATTGAAAGTACTATCATCTCATATAAAAATTGATCTAAATTAATGGAATGGGATCCATGAGGTAAAATTAAAAGCTCATCATTTGAATCATCATAATATTCACCAAACTTCACTATAAGTTTAAATTGTGATTTCAAATTATAGTCAAAGGGCTCATTTGATAATGTACAATTAATATTAACAAATCCTTCACCTTTAATTTGCAATTCTAAAACAGTAGATTTTTTTATAAAATCTACTTTAAACTTAATGTTGGCCTTGTTAAATTCAGAGTAATTATAAAATTGAAAAAAATTATTATCAGCTTGATACTCAAATTTGTGCTTACCATCTTTAAGACCGGCGAATTTTAAAATAAACTTATTTGAGACACTCACTTTTACAGAATTGGCTTGCGAATATACTAATTTTTTTGTCTGTTTTTAATAATATTTAACGCTTGTAAAATTGCAGATTTGAAAGAGCTTGGATTTGCAATATTTTTTCCTGCAATATCATAAGCGGTACCATGATCAGGTGAGGTTCTAACCACATTAAGCCCAGCAGTAAAGTTTACACCATTACCAAAAGTTAGTGTCTTAAAAGGTATTAAGCCTTGATCATGATATGTTGCAATAATAGCGTCAAAAGATTTATACATATTCGTTCCAAAAAAACTATCACTGGCGTAAGGTCCTGAGATATCAATACCTGATTTTGAAATCTCCTGAATTGTTGGAATTAAAATTACACCATCATCTTTCCCTATAACACCGCCATCTCCTACGTGAGGATTAATTGATAAAATGGCAATTTTAGGTTTTTTAATCATAAAATCATTTTTTAATGAATTTTCAACAAGTTGTACTCTATTTTTAATTAGTTCTGTTGTTATTTGATCTACTACTTTATTTAAAGGCACATGCTCAGTTAATAGTGCTATTTTAATTTTACTTGAAACCATAAACATTAAAGCATCTCCATTAAAATAAGTGTCCAAAAAATCTGTATGACCTTTGAAATCAAAGTCACTATTTTGAATATTCTTTTTATTAATAGGACCTGTTACGAGTCCATCAATCATAGAGTTTTTTAAAAACTCAACAGCAAGCCTTAGAGATAATCTAGAAAATTCTCCACCTTCTATCTTCGATTTACCAAATTCAATATTAAAATTTTTATTATTTAAATTAAGAACATTTATACAGTCTCTTCTAAGATTTTTAATGTTATCAATGGAAATGATTTCACAGTTAAGATTAAAAAATTTTTTTTGCTCTTCAATTAATTTATAATTAGAAAAAATGACAGGGATAAATTTACCAATGAAATTTATTTTCTCTAGTGACTTTAAAATAACTTCTATTCCAATACCATTTGGGTCTCCAGTCGATATCCCTAAAACTGGCCTAAAAAAATTTGACATCTCTTTGTATATAATGTGTATTTTTGAGCAAATAAATATACAACTATATGTTTACAGGTATTATTGAAAATCTTTCAGAAATTAAAGAAATTAATAAAGAGGGTGATAATCTTTCAATATCATTGATCAGTAAAATAACAAACGAACTAAAAATTGATCAAAGCTTATCACACAATGGAGTATGCTTAACAGTAGTTGATATAAATGATAATATTTACAAGGTAACCGCTATTAAAGAAACAATATTAAAAAGCTCCATTAAAAACTGGAGAATTGGCGATATAATAAATATCGAAAGAGCAATGAAACTTGGTGATCGTCTTGATGGACATATGGTACAGGGACATGTTGACCAAACAGCTACATGCACAAAAATTTCAGAGGAAAATGGTAGTTGGTATTTTTATTTTGAATATCAGAAATCCAATAATTTAACTATTGAAAAAGGATCTATTTCAATTAACGGAGTAAGTTTAACAATAGTCGAATCTATGGACAACGGATTCTCAGTAGCAATAATTCCATACACTTATGAAAACACAAATTTTAAAAACATTCAAGTAGGAGATCTTGTCAATATTGAATTTGATATGATTGGCAAATACATACAAAAAATTATTAAAGCCCAATCAGACCAATAATGCAAAGAAAGATTCTTCCACTTTTTGCAGCTACAATTGCAACGACAATTTATGGCCTAAATCATACAATAGCTAAAATGGTTATGCCAATTTACATTGGATCTTTAGGCTTAGTTCTTCTCAGAGTGTTGGGTGCAACAATTATTTTTTGGACTATTAGCCTTTTTTTTAAGAGCAAACCAATTGAAAAAAAAGATAGATTAACAATTATTAAATGTGGACTTTTTGGGATGAGCATTAACATAGCAGCTTTTATTGCAGGATTGGATTATTCAACCCCTGTTAATAGCTCCATATTAATAATAATTTCCCCAATTTTTGTTGTCATTTTATCATTTTTCATTTTTAAAAATAAAGTAAACTTTATTAAAATAATTGGGATTTTTTTAGGATTTATTGGTGCTTTAATATTAATTCTAAGTGCAGATTCGAATAGCTCGGTAGGAAGAAATATACCCCTTGGTAACTTTTTATTTATAGTTAATAGCATTTCATATGCTTATTATCTAATTATTGTAAAACCAATGGCAGAAAAATATGACTTAATAACACTATTTAAATGGCTATTTCTTATAGGTCTTATTTTTAATTTTCCACTTGGAATTAACCAATTTCTGGATGTAGATTGGAGTGCCTTACCAATCAAAGAAGCAGTGCTTCCAATGATTTTTGTTGTTTTATGTACAACTGTGATGACTTACTTTCTAAATGGATATGCTTTAAGTAAATTAACATCAACAGAGGTTGCAGTCTTCATGTATCTGCAACCAATAATTGGAGTTTTATTTGCAATTTTTACAAAAGCTGATACAATTACATTTACTATAATAATTGCTTCAATGCTAATTTTTTCGGGTGTTTACTTGACAACTGTTTTAAAAACCAGAAGTTAATTTTATAAGAAAACCTCACCCACAGAATAGGTTTTTGCTTTTCCATTAATTAAAACTCTATCTCCTTTATCAATACAAAACATTTCACCTCCTCTTTCGGAAAGTTGTAGACTTTTTAATTTTTGTTTTCCTAATTTTTTACTCCAATATGGTACAAGTGAGCAATGAGTAGAACCAGTAACAGGATCTTCAAAAAAAGAACATTGCGGTACAAAGTATCTGGAAACAAAATCTGAGTTGTTGCCCTTTGCTGTAATTACAACTCCACCAGGATCGATATTTTTTTTATCAAACAGATCTTTATCAATTTTAATATTTTTTATTTGATCCTCATTTTCATAAACCAAAACGTAATCTCTAGATTTTAAAATTTCTTTAGGTTTTATACTTAAAGACTCATAAATATTAGTAGGTAATTCTGAGCTAACAGGGTTTCTGTGTGGAAAGTCCATTTGCAAATAATCTTTATCATATTTTACAATTAATTCACCACTCATCGAATCAAACTTTACTAAATCAGAATTATAATTTAAATGTTCTTTAAGGCAATAGGCTGTTGCTAAGGTAGCGTGACCGCATAAATCCATCTCAATTTCAGGGGTGAACCATCTTAAATAAAAATGATCATCTTTTTTTATGAAAAAAGCTGTTTCAGAAACATTATTTTCTTTTGCAATTTTCAGTAATAGATCGTCAGAAAGCCAATTTTCTAATGGCATAACACATGCTGGATTGCCCTTAAAAATCTCAGATGTAAAAGCATCTATTTGAAACAATTTTATTATCGATTCAGACATAAAAATTGAATTTAAATTAAAATAATCATAAATTGATATAAGAAAATTAAAAATTATGAAAAAAATTCTTCTTTATACGGCTATATTATTATTGAGTTTTCAAACATACTCACAAAGTAAAGAGGGTAATATGTGGAGAGAGGCTGCTAAATATTTATATGATAATGGTTTTGACAGAAACAACTTGAGAAATACAATTGAACTAGTTAGAGAAATGTCTTCAGAAATTTCTGAAAACAAAAAAATTTCAAAAAAAACAGAGAAAAAATTAAATAAAATGTCTTTTAGTGATAAAGAAGTTGATGTACTGAAATCATTATCTCAAAAAATGTCTAAAATGGTAACTAAGGATATAGTAAAAGGAAAAGAATCTAAAAAAGAAACAACAGATTTTGGAAACGAAAATCAAGAAAGAATGAATAGAGCAAGAGGAGATTTTAATTCAGGTCAAAGAAGTGGTAATTTAAGGGGCCAAGGTGGAAATAGATCAGGTCAAAGATATGGTTCAAACAATAGACAAGGTCCACCAAGGCCAGAAGCTACAAGCCCAATTTTTGAAAAGTTAATCCAATATATTCGTGAACAAGGTGTAAATAGAGATAATATGAGGAGCGTAATGACAACTGTTAGAGAAATTGGCCAGGAATATAGATCACTTAAAGATAAATCAGGGTATAAACCATCCGAAGAAAAATTAAAAACGCTTTCTGAAGCAGGTTTATCAGATGAAACAATTTCTGTTGTAATTGAAATTATTAAAGCATTGGTTGTTTATGACAGATAAATTACTTCTTATGAAGTTTTTTTTTAAATTAATGGCTCATTTATGAGTCATTTTTTTTTAAATAATTTTAATACTCTTGTTATTAGCTGGATTTTAGTAGGGCTTATTACTTTTTTATTCTTAGTCATCTCAAAAACAAGAACTCCCTATGGCAGACATAGTGAAAATGGCTGGGGGTTAATGATTAATAATTCGTGGGCTTGGTTTTGGATGGAATTTCCTGCTCTTATAGTTATGCCTATTATAAGTTTACTTGGTCCTAATGAGCTTAATTCATACTCAATGATTTTAACTTTTATATGGTTTGCTCATTACTTTAATAGAGTAATTATTTTCCCACTCAGAATAAAAACAAAAAATAAAAAAATGCCAATTTCAATTGCAATTAGTGCATTTTTCTTTAATATTTTTAATGGCCTCTTTAACGGTTACTATGTTGGTTATATTATGAATACACAATCAGCTTTAGAGCCTAATGTAATTATTGGTATTATTATTTTCTTAATTGGTATGTTTGTTAATGTTAGCTCAGACAATAAATTAATATCCCTAAGAAAAGATAGTGTTGGTTATAAAATTCCTCATGGTGGTTTTTTTAAATATGTTTCGTGTCCAAATTACTTTGGTGAAATTATTGAATGGTTTGGTTATTTAATTATTGCATTTAGCTTACCAGCACTAAGCTTTGTATTATGGACCGGTTTTAATTTGATTCCGAGAGCATTGAATCATCACGAATGGTATAAAGAAAATTTTAAAAATTATCCAAAAAATAGAAAAGCAGTTATTCCATTTATTATTTAATACACTAAATTTGAAAAAAATTTAAACTATGAATGCATCAAAAGCAAACTTAATTAATTCCATTTCATTGATAGGCTTTGGACTGTGGGGTTATTTCGAAGTAACTTCTCCTACAGCACTAATACCTGTTGGATTTGGATTAATATTATTATTGTGCTACAACGGAGTTAAAAATCAAAATAAAATCATTGCTCATGTTGCAGTATTATTGACACTAGTAATACTTTTAGCTTTAGTTGGAATGAGGCTTCCAAAATCA
The DNA here is from genome assembly GCA_902535165.1 of uncultured Bacteroidota bacterium. GTDB lineage: Bacteria > Bacteroidota > Bacteroidia > Flavobacteriales > Flavobacteriaceae > Eutrophosalina. The sequence continues at coordinate 117,825 of CACASE010000001.1, forward strand.
ATTGAAACTGGTGGAGCTGGATTATACCGAGTTTTAGCAATGTGTGCGACATCAGTATTTGCAATGATATTTTTTGTGAAAAGCTTTATTGAGGCTAGAAGAAAATAATTTATTTTTTTTCAGGAAACCTTCCATAGTTTCCCATTCCGTCATAGTCAGCTTCATTTGCTTGGTCTATATCATTATATTTTTTTGTTTCTTCGTCATTAACAAAAAAAACACTCGCAACAACCAATCCAACAACAAATACTCCTAATCCAAAAATATATATTTCCATTTTAGAGATCGTTATATTTTTTCTTCTCCTCATTATTTACAAATAGAACACTAGCAACAACTAATGCTATTACAATAAGTCCTAATGCAAATAAATATATCTCCATCACTATTTAATTTGTTTTAAGTATACACCTAATGCTAAAATTGATGGCACCCATATCCCAACATATAGACCCTCATCTTTATATCCCGAAAACCATAACGCAACAGAGATGATAAATGAAATAAAAACAGCTAGCAATAGCAAATAATCTGATTTTTTATACTTACTAAACATAACTCAAAAGTATTGATAATATAATTAACTTATATATTTGCTATAAAAATAAATATTTTTCTAAACTATGATTGGAGTTATTGAAAACATATTCACCAAAGTTTTTTCAGAAAAAAATCTTAAAACATTTGAAAAAATAATTCTTATATCCGCTACGCTAGGTTTTATTGTTCACTTGATTTTAATTCTATTGAATAATAATGGATATATTGACCTTTCTTTTTTTCAGGACAGACTATTTGTAAATCCAATATCAGCAATTTATACTCCTTTTTCATTCATACTTGTTTATGAAGCTTACTTATTAATATATTTTCTCCCTAGATCATTTACAACTTCAATTGCAAAACAGTTTGAGATCATGTCATTGATTCTAATTAGAAAGATTTTTAAAGATATACCAAATGTAAACCTTGAAGACAACTGGTTAAAAAATGAAAATAATCTACAGTTAATATATGACTTATCAGGTGTACTAATTGTTTTTTTCCTAATTTATTTATTTAAAAAACTAAAAGAGGAGCTACCTAAATTACCAGTCCATCAAAATCTTAAAAGATTTATTGGGTATAAAAAGCTTATAAGTTTATTCTTACTTCCAACCTTGACATTGCTTTGTGTATTTAGCTTTATAGACTGGTATAATTTTGCATTTTTAGGTATTGGAACAAGCTCTAATATTGATTTTCTGTTTTTTGTTGACTTTTTTACAATATTAATCCTAGTTGACGTATTCATTCTATTGATTTCTTTTCAGTATACCGAGAGATACTCTCAACTGATTAGAAATACAGGATTTATCATTTCAACGATATTATTAAGACTTTCATTTAGTGCAGTCGGTTTAACTAGCTTACTACTACTAGTATCAGGAATTATTTTTGGTTTAATTATTCTACTTATTTACAATAATTGGGAGAAAGAACACAACTAAAGTTATTTACAAGGTCCCTCATAGTAATTTAGCACACCATTACAATCTGCAGCTGAACTGTTAGTGTAATTAAAGCCATCACAACCACAAACTGGCTCATATATTGTAGGAATTACACAATTTGATGAAATTTTTGAGATATCAATACAGCCAGAAAAATACTTTTCTACAAAATCCTCATATTCCTTTGATCCATAAGCCATATCTCTTATCTCATAAATAACAGCCCTAACTAATTCAATTGGATCCCTTGTTTCAGGCATTGAAAAAGAGTTGTTATTCATGCTTAACAAAACATTGTTAGTAGATGAAAGGTCAATAGCAGTATAAAAATAATATCTCAATACATATCCAATACTTAAGTCTGTTGCAGGAAATTTAGCATCAAAAATAAAAGGATCTGAAATAGTAGTTTTCAAAACTCTATAACCTTTAGAAAAAGATTGATTGATTCTCAAAGCAGGTAGTTCAATATCGCTATTACTATTTTCTATCTCAGTGTTTACACTGCAAGAAAAAATTAAAAACATTACTAAAATTTTTATTTTCATTATCATTTAAGTTATATATTATTTTAATTTCTCATATTGGAATAAGTCTTATATGAGGGTTCTTTTGGAGATATGATTTCAAATATTTTTGCTGATTCAATTACTTTAAAATTAATTTCAGAAATGTCATCCACTTTGATAAATGTTCCTTTTTCAATTGTTGAATCATTATAAGTTAAGCTTCCACAGATAACAAATAATGAATGAATAGAATCGGGATTTATTTTAATTTTATGATCTCCACTATCAAATTTATATTCATTAATTAAAATATTCTCTGTATCCATTTTCATTGGTGAATTTGAGCCTTTAATTATCTTTTTTAATATTTTTTCTGAAACATAAGTTTCGAACTGATTTGATTTATAATCATCATATGATGGGCTAATCTTAAGAGTTTTGGATAAATTTGGGTCAAACCAAATTTGGAAAATTTCAGAATTATTATCAATCTCCTCAGCATGTGAAATTCCATTTCCAGCTCTAATTATTTGAACGTCTCCTTCCTTTAGGGGAATCCATTTATTTTGTTTCGTATCAAAATGATTAATATTCCCTTTTAAAACAAAACTGCAAATTTCAAAACCTTGATGAGGATGAAGTCCAATTGTACTTTTTTTACTTGAAGTCCAAGCATGTGCCCAATAAAAAAGATTTGAATAGGGTTTCAACTGTCCCCCATCCTGTGGAAAACCAATTGGTTTATTTTCTAAAATTTCACCATTATTAAAACTCCCACTTGCTTGTTGATTTTTATTAAAAATTTCTACTGGCATTAACTTAAATTTAAGATGAATAATTCTAGAGATTTTTTAAACTCCTTATTTAATTTTGAATTTGTTATCCCTTTATTAATTTCAAAATTATCATCAAAGTTTGGTAATGAAAATGCAGGAATACTATATGGGTTCCCTCTTGAAATTCTTTTATGTGCAATTTCAAGTACTGTTTTAGCTCCTCTACTACCATCAGATGTTGAAAGCAATAGCATTGGTTTGTTGTACCAAACAATTTTTTCTATTCTTGAAATCCAATCAAAAATATTTTTAAAAGCTGCTGTATAAACACTATTGTGCTCAGCAAAGGATATTATAATACCATCTGCACTTTTTATAATTTCTTTAAACTTGAAAGCTTTTTCAGGGATTCCTTTATCATTTTCATAGTCAATGCTATAGATAGGCATTTCAAAATCATTTAAATCAATAATAATAGAATCAGCATCACTTATTAGGGAAGCAGCATAAGATGCAAATTGCTTATTAATAGATTTTTTTGAGGAGCTAGCTCCAAATGCAACAATCTTTTTCATTAACTAAAATTATATTTTAGATTTAAAATTTTCAAAAAATATGCCAATATGACTTATTTCTCTTCAAACAAAAATAAGGTTTTCAATTCTGAAGAAGTAAAAGCTAAGTTTTCATAACTACCACTGAAATGCAAAATTATTGATTCCATAATCTTTTTATTGCAGCCTTCATTTTTTTTAAATTCAATAAGATTACTATAAAGTTCTTTTTTATTATTGCTTTTTTTATAGGATTTAATTATTTGAGATATTTGATTTAGAAAAAAATTAATTTGATCTGAATAACACTCTTTTATAAGCTCTAGTGTAAGAAGATTTTTTGGTCTTCTTCTAAAAGCACTAAAGTAGAAGAGCTTTAATTCTTTCTCTACGGTAAGATAAATTTTATCTGGTAAAGTATTATTCTTTGTTGAAATAGGTTTCAAGATCTTGTAGAGTCTTTTTTGTTTTTTTAATATCCTTAATTACTAGTCCTTTTTCTAATAAAACAATTCTATCTGAAACCTCAGTCACATCTTGTAAATCATGACTGGAAACAAGTACAGTTACACCTACTTTTTGGGAAAGAGTCTTTATTATTTTTTTTAATCTAATTTGAGTAGTTGGGTCAAGATTTGCAAATGGCTCATCTAGAATAATAACCTCTGGGTCTCCAATTAGCGCTGCTACGATTCCAACCTTTTTTTGATTACCCTTAGATAAATCTCTAATAAATTTTTTACCACCTAAAATTTCTCCATTAAACAAATCCTCAAATTGCTTTAAAAATTCATCAACCTGCTTTTTTGAAAAGCTTCTCAATTCTCCAACAAAATAAAAATATTCCTCCGGCATTAAATAGCTAACTAGAAATGATTCATCAAGAAATGCAGAAGTAAAACTTTTCCAGTCTTCACTATCTCTTACATTTATTCCGTTGTTTAAAACTTCGCCAGTTGTTGGTTTAATAAGATCTAATAATAAGCTAAATAGTGTTGTTTTACCTGCTCCATTATTTCCAACAAGTCCAAACGTTTGGCCTGAATTAATGTCTAAATAATCTATTTTTAAAACGGTTTCTTTACTATACGTTTTTGTAATATTTCTAATTTTTATCATAACTAATTTGTTTCCTTATATGCTGAAAGGGTTGAGTACTTTTCAATTTTATAAGTTTTTATTATAATGTTTAATACTAAGTCTTTAAAAAGAATACCTAAAATACCTATTGATCCAACTGAGATACATCCAATTGTATGACCAAAAAATGTTGATACAGCCCAATATAAAACCAAAGGGAGAACCATCTGAGGTAATGTTAGCAGTAATGTTTTTGAATTAAAAGCCTTTGAATTTCCCATGGCATTTTTAAATGAATTCAAATCAATTTTGACTTTTGTAAATGCTCCTGCCCACAACGTTAAATAAGAATTCACTCCTAGATTAAATAAACCACAGGATAATACTGCAATAAGATGATATGATCCAAAAAAACCATAGATTGGGAGAGCGATAATAGTAGCTATAATTACACCAAAACTACCTAGATACCACTTTGATTTTAGATAATCAACATATTTAATATTTTGACACATCATAAATGAATAGTGTTGGCTATCCCAACTAGGAACCAAGGCGCAGAAGGAAAAAATAAATCCTCCTGTTGAAAATAAATATGCAAAAAATAAAAAGGTATCTCCAAGCAAGTCTTCAACACCTAAAAAGATAAGTCCATATAGAATAAACAATAAGGACATAAGGGCTGTTGTTCTAGCTCTTTTAGAACGTTTAATAAGTCTAAAATCATTTCTTAAAAAAGTAGACATATCTCCAAATCGATTTAAAAAATCCAGATTATCTTGCTTTGCTTCCATGACTTTTTTTCTAAGACCAGTATCTATGAAAAAATTATTTTTAAAGAATTGAATTACACTGTAATATGTAAAGGCTAAAATTATTAGGGGGATAATTACTAATATTTTATCCTCATAAAACATGTAAAATATCCACTCAGAAATAGGATTAAAACTAAAAATCTTAAAAAAATCTAAAGCATAAACAATAGCCAAAATAACTCCTAATACAATTACAACTCGATCTTTTTTATTTAGATATATATTAAGAAAGTTGGTAATATATAAAATCAAATACATGGACAAATTCCAAAGTATAAGCTGAGTTAAATCAAATTTTTCTGGTGAATAAATTGTCAGTGAAAAAACAAGTAGGTATAGAATTGATATTAAATTGAAAAAAGAGAAAATGGTTTTATTTAATGAAAATCTAATTATTTTATCTCTTTTAATTCTTAATAACAGTAAGGGTTTCATATTTATTATTGGAGTGGCTTGACCAAAATATCTACCTACAACCCAAAACGCAAAAATGTAAAAAAGCATATTAGAATTTAATAGTAGAAATGGATTTTCCACATCAGCTTCTTGTTTTATAAATGCTGCTCCACCATTGCCATGAATATATGCCAAACCGATTGTCATAAAAAAAATATAAATGTAGCTAAGCCACATAAATATTTTAGTAGCTATTTTTCCTCCTAGTGTGGCTGATCTAAAAAAAGATTTATATTCTAATTTAATTAAATGAAACAAGTATGCAATTTAAAAAATTATGATCTATTTATTCAGCAAATTTTTTATAATATTTCCACAAGAAATAAATCATAATCAGTGAAAACAAAATGGACAAATATGAACCCTCAAAACCAAAATCACCACCATTTATATTATTATTTTCTATTATTTCAAATTCAATTAATGAGTAGGTATCCATTCCGCTAACATTAAAGCCAAACATTACTTGAAAGAAATTCCAACTCAAATGCAGTGCAATTGGAAACCAAAGATTTTTTGTGTATACATATGATACTCCAAGTAATATTCCTGCTATAAAAAGCTCTGTAAGTGCAATATAATTTACATTAGGATTAAAAAAATGTAAAAGTGAAAAAATTGCAGATGAAATAATTAAAGAAATAATTGGGTTAAATGATTGCAGAAGATTCTTTAAAACATAGCCTCTAACATAAGTTTCTTCAGCAACAGAAACTGCTATAAACAATAGAAATAATAAAATAATATTTTTTAAATCGTAATTAAACTCAATAAATTTAATTTCACCTAATAATATTAAAATAGTGTAACCAACTGCCATGAGAAGAAGGCCTAGAGTCATGCCTAATATAATATCATTAACCTTTCCTACAAGACTAAAACCTAACTTTATAAAAGGTTCATTATCCACGAATCTCATCAAGATCCATAAAAGCAATATAACACCAATTAAATCAAAGTATTGAATAATTGTATCAGCAGCCAAGAAATCTCTCAAATGTTCAATTTCTAAATATTCATCAAAATCAAAGTCAATAATTCCCCTTTCACCAAGTAAGCTTGATAATCCCACTCCAAAGCCTTGAAAAAAAGACACAAAAATAAAGAATGGAATAATACTTAAAATGGCTGTAAGCCAGCCCTTGTGGTTGGTAACTTTTTTCATATTAGTTAAAATCCTTTTTATAAATATTTTGATGTGTTTTGTAAGCTATAACTTTATTATTATCATCTCTAATAATTTTCAATTCTTGTCCTAATTCATTGTTATTTAGAATTTTTTTGAATATGTCTCCCTCAATATGTTTATACAAGCTAATGTATGGGTCATCACTAGGCAATGATACAAGAGCCAAATTATCTCCCCAGGATTGCACATAAGTCTCACTAACCCACGGTTGTGAAATATACTTCCCCTCAAATTCTTCAAATTTATTTATTTCTTCCCCTTTTTTTAGAGTAACATTACTTAAAATTTCATGAATTCCGTCTATATATTTTGTGGGGGATGTTCCGCTAGAATTAATCATTACAGAGTAAGCAAGTTCTTTATTAGTATTTATATATAATTGAGATCTGTAACCTGGACAAGATCCTCCATGGCCAACCCAGTTTTCACCATCAAAATTATAAACTCCAAATCCTAATCCTCTAGTTACAGAAGTTAATTTATCATCCCAATGAATTTCATGCATGAGTTTTAAAGTTTGAGGGGATAGAATCTTTTTTTCCAATGACTTTATAAGATCAATTTGCCACCTAGCAAATTTTGCTAAGTCTTCAACATTAGATGTAAATCCTGCTGCTGCTGCTATTCCATCAGCGTTAAAAAAGTTTACTTTTTCCCTCTCATTATTTCTATTTAGTGAAGAATATCCTAAAGTCAAATTTTTTCCATAATCCTCAGATGACATATATGTCTTAGTATTATTCATAGACAATGGAATAAGTATGTTTTGATTAACATAATCGTCAAAACTAGTTTGTGTAACCTCTTCTACTATAAAGCCTAATAAACTGAGACCAAGATTGCTATATTGATAGTATTTCGAAGGAGGATACAACATTTCTTGATTTTCTAACTCATCAATAACATCTTGTTTTGTTGGAAATGGGAAATCTGGCCATGACCAATATGGATGATTAGATTCTCTTGGTAATCCTGATGAATGCGAAAGAATAGACTTAATTGTTAATTCAGGAGCATCTTTAAAATCATTGTTTATGTCAAACCAAGGTAAAACTTTTTGAATTGGATCATCTAGGTTGATTTTTCCATCCTCAACCAATTGCATTATTGCTACAGCTGTAAATAATTTTGAAATTGAGCAAATACTAAAGGTGTTTTCAACTTTCATTGGTTGGACTCCATTAGAAAAACCAAACGAACCAGCCCATTTAGTTTCGTTTTTATCTGTTACTAAAGCTGTTAAGCCAGGAAGTTTTTCATAATCTTTTTGGGCTTCTAGCCAATAATCAATTAGCTGAAAAGCTTCTGAGTATTCTTTATTATCAAAATTTATATTTTCTGATTTGTAATAAGTAGAATCACATGAGTAAATAAAAATTAAAATTAGAAGTAAAAAATTTTTCATAAATAGAATTTATCAAATATAATTTTAATAAGCAATTTGTATTTTTGAAAAGATGAATATTTATAACGTGACCTTTATAGTTGAAAATGAAATTGAGAAAGATTGGGCAGAATATTTAGATAGAGAAATACTTCCTGATCTTGGAAAAAATGTTCATCAAATCGATCTACTAAAAGTTACTTTTGAAGAGGGCACAAACAATGTCAAGGGCACAACTTTTACAGTACAGTTTTATTGTATTGACAACGAAATGATTAAATGGGTGAAAGAAATTGGTCACCAAATTTTACTGCAAAAACTACACAGGAAATTCACAAAACATTGGGTAGCTTTTGCCAGTAAACTTCAATTTATAAAATCGTATTAATTAACTACTGTAATTACTCCAAACATGTTTGTATGCTTTGAACAAACATAATAATAAGTACCAGCAGATGATGGCTTCCAAGTAACATTTCCATTCACAGTACCATTATTAGAAACTCCATTAATTTGATCTCCGGTACCTAAGCTAGCTTTTGTCTTCAAATAAAAGGGGTGTCCAGATGCCGTAACCATAAAGGTGATTTGATCACCTACTTTAAATTTTATAGCTGGATCATTTCCTGAAACGTTACCGTCTCTGTCTTTTCCACTTAATTTATAATCACTCATTCCATTGGATGTTACCGAAATATTGTAACCAGTGACAGATGACTGATTATTATTGTTATTATTATAGTTATTAGATCCGTAACCATCGTCTTCAGAACCTGAGGAACAACCCACAATTAATGCTATAATTAAGAAAATTTTTAATTGTTTCATTTTAATTTTTGATTTATTTTCCAATAATGATGCCAAGTTTATACCTATTCAGTTAATTTATTGTGGCACATCTTTTGTAATGTACAAATCAAACAAATACTAACTATGAAAAATCTTATAGTTATTGGTCATCCAGACAAACAATCCTTTTGCTACAATGGAATATTCAAAAAAGTTAAGATTGAAATTGAATTAAGAAAAGAAGAATTAGAGGTGATTGATTTATATAGAGATAGTTTTTTAAGACCAAGAAAAAAACTGATAAAAAAGTACCAGAGTTTAGTTACATGGTGTGATAGGATTTACATAATTTCACCTGTGTGGTGGTTTAGATTGACACCAAGAATGGAAGTTTTTTTTGATGAAGTTTTCACGCCAGGTTATGCATATAAGTTTGTAAACATAACTAAGACTTACGCTTATCCGGTTCCTTTCCTAAAGGATAAAAAGCTTCGTACCTACATAACACATGGTTCTCCTGCTTTACCCGTGCTTACTTTGTACGTCAATTCTGTAAAATTAAGACTTGTTATGGGTGTTTACTCATTTGTTTTTGGCTGGAAGCTGTCTTTATTTACAAAAACTAAACAATTTTGGTCGGTCCCATTTGTTTCAGACAAAAAAAGAAAAAAATATTTAAAGTCAGTTGAAAGAGATATGAGGAGAGACCTAGGACCATTAACAAAGAAACAAAAAGAGATATTATCAGCTTAATTTTAACACTATGCCAATGAGAATAATGCATAATTTTAACACTAATGATTACCTGGTTAGAATACCGATTTTCATTATATTTTTTTGGTTTGGTTTACTAAAAATATTGGACATGTCTCCTGCACAGCAATTTGTTCAAGATACTGTATATTGGATGCCTTTTTTAAGTGCAGAAAATTGGACATATGTTATTGGTCTTTGGGAAATGTTAATTGCACTATGTTTCTTATTCAAGAAAACAACAATAATTGCAATGATATTACTGTTTATTCAGATGAGTGGTACATTTTTACCATTAGTTATATTACCTGAAGTTACATTTCAAGATTCAAACCCGTTTTTTCCAACTTTAGAGGGGCAATACATAATTAAAAATATCATAATTATAACAGCTGCTTTAGTTATAGGTAGAACATATTTGAAAGTTAAATTAATATGATAAGTTTAATAGGATATAAAAGCGATATTATAGTGTATATATGGATTTTGTTAATTATATATGCTGTTGTTAGATCAATTTTGAATAAATTTAGTAAAAAGAAACAAAAATAATTATGGCAAAATTTTTCTTAAAATATTATCCTATCATTTTAGCATTTATTTCATTTTTATTCTCTGTATCTCTGTGGTTTAGCGGAGATAAACTGGGTGGAATATTTGTTGGTATCTGGGTTCCATCAATACTGGCATTATCAATTAGTATCAGACAAAGGCGAGGAAAATAAACTAATATGGATTTAATAATTTTCATAGTCGGATTTTTGATTTTTGTAATTTATTTAGTTGCATTTCTAACTGTAATTTACAGGCAAAATAAAATTCAGGATGAAGAACTTGAAAATGATCCTGAAATGCCAAATAAAAGCTTCTAAATCATTAGCGTTAATGATTTGATTTTTCTATTTTCGAAATTGATGAAAGATTCAGTTGACGAAGAATTTTGGAATTGGACAACTCATTTTGCAGGTATTATCTTAACTATAATTGGTACTCCCTTTTTAATTTTTTTTAATAATAATTATACAACGCTAAGTGCTCTAAGTATTATTTTTTTTTCACTTGGACTCTTGCTCGTATATTGTTCATCTACTCTATATCATTTTGTAGCTGAATCTAATCTTAAAGAAAAGCTTAGGATTTTTGATCATGTAAGTATCTATTACTTAATTACAGGATCTTATGCTCCAGTATGCTTAATTACATTATACGATTATTCTGGTTTAACAATTTTTTTTACAGTTCTAACCTTATCAATTATTGGAACTTTATTTAAGATTATTAACAAGAATAGATATGAAAAAGCATCTCTTATACTTTATCTTTTTTTAGGGTGGCTTATAATTTTTGACATTCAAACACTATTCAATTTAATTGATGCCAATGCAAAAAATCTAGTAATCTTAGGCGGAGTCTTCTACACGGTTGGAGTATTTTTTTATTTATCAGAAAGCATAAAGAATAATCATGCTATATGGCATGTATTTGTTCTTTTTGGTAGTATTAGCCACTATTTCCTAATGCTTTTTTATATTATTTAAATTTATTTTTTAATACTTCGAAATTGTCATAAAAATAAAATGGCAATGCTAAAGAAAAACCAACAGTAAACATGCAAAGCATATATTTAAAAATTTTGAAAGGCTTTTTATAAAAGCTATAAATAATAAAAATAAAGAAGGTAAGTGCTGCGACACCTAAATCAGCAGATAACATTGATGATGCATAATTTGAGTTAGCTTCAGCAAAAAATTCAGTTAAAGACCACTCCCAGTTCTTTTGTTCTAAATATTTGTAAAGATTATAATATGGAAGTGCAATTCCTAAAAAACATAATAATAAAAATATTTTTTTCATAAGATAGTATTTAATTAAAATTCTTTTATTTTACTTTAAACTTAAAAGTAATTAAGGCTAAAAAAAAGCTCACGAATCCTCCAATTACATATGGGTAATCTATAAATGATAAGTTTGTGTAAAATTCATATACTATAAAAAAACAGAAAATTGTAGCAAGCATAAATAATGAAAATAAAATCCATTTTAATATTCTCATATTATAAATATAAAAATTAATCTCCTCCCCAGCTATCTTGAAAAAAATTCCCACACCAAGCTATGCCCAAAGATATAATGTGATAATGACTATAAATCCAATTACCATTTTCTTTTTTATACTCACTTATTTCTTTAGTTATCAATTAAAACTTGCTTGCCTAACTTGACAGACTTATCGGCTGCTAAAACAATTTTCATGCTATTTATAACGGCTTCCAATTGAGAATTTAAATCTAGGTCTTTAATGATTGCTTGTAATAGAAATTCTTGTTCAAGCTTACACAATTCATCATGATTTGGCTCATTTGAAGTGTTGACATATTTATCTTCAAATTTAAATTTACCATCATCGCTACGATCTTGATAATGAATCAATAACTTATTTGTTTTAGTATGACTGTCAATATTTGAACTTGAAATATCATCATCATTTTTTGGTTCAACAATACTAACAGATCCCTTTGGTCCAATAACATCTTTAATAAAGAAAGCTGTTTCACTTATCATTGGTCCCCAACCAGACTCATACCACCCCACAGAGCCATCTTCAAAGACAACTTGTAAGTGTCCATAATTGTACATTTTTTTATCAATTTCTTCTGTCAATCTTGCGCCAACAGCATTAACATAAACAGGTTTTGATTTTGTCATTTGGCACATAATATCTACATAATGAACACCACAATCTACAATTGGGCTTGTAGAATTCATCAAATTTTTGTGGATAATCCATTGCTCTCCTGAACTTTGTTGATTTAAATTCATTCTCATGACAAGTGGAGTTCCCAAGGAATGTGAAATCTCAATAAGTTTTTTCCATGCTGGGTGATACCTAAGTATATAACCAACTACTACTTTTTTGTTTTTTTTCTTTGCTAATTCTATTATTTCCAATGCGTCATCAATTGTCTCAGCTAAAGGTTTTTCTATAAAAATATGAGCTCCATGATTAAGACTTTTAATTGCATAATCTTTATGACTTTCTGTATAGGTATTGATAGATACGACATCCGGATTAGTTTCTAATAAAGCTTTTTCAAAATTGTCAAATTCTGTAATACCACCTAATTCTTTGGATAAAGGTGATCTTCTTTTAGCTGTATTTGAAACCAATCCAACTAGCTCAAATTCTGAAATATCATTATAAGCTTTTGCATGAGCACTTCCCATGTTTCCAACACCTACAACAAGTACTTTATATTTTTTCATATTAATAAAGAAAATTAATGATTTTTTAAGATTATAATATGGTAGTTAGTTTAAAAAAAATTAAGTTTGCGCAAATTTGAAATTGCTATGAGTATTGATAATCAAAAAAACGGAAATAATCAGCTTAATTCAATTAGAAATGAATTTAATGATAGAACGAAAAAGAAGTTTTTCTTAGGTAATTCAACTAGGGTTTATTGGTCTAATCATAGAAGATTTAGAACAATATAAACTAAGATAGCTTGTTGCTTTTATTGTAAATTTTTAAATTTAATAACTAAAGCACTTTGTATGTCAAGTAAATTTTTCGGAAATAGAACTGAAAAGCAGTCCATAAAAAAAAAGGGCACTAAACAAAAATTCAACAACAAAAGTAACAAGGCCAAAGCCGGTGGTGTTAGAAAAGTTGGAAGAGGTGGTTAGAAGGTCTTTATTTGTATTGATAATTTTTGATATAAAAAAAAATAAAAATTTAATTTTTTCATATTAATTTTTGTCAACTTCATAATAATTAGATTAAATCTGCTCAATTAAATAATACTAATTTTTTGATTTTATACCTTATTGATATAATGAGTTATTCAGCTATTAATCAAATATATAATCAATATAAAAATACGTACGATGAAATGTATGCTGAAAATGGTACTATTAGAAAAAATTATAGAAAATTTTCTAAACTTCTAAAGAAGCTTTCCATTGAAGACTTAAATAGTATGAGTGAATTCTCGAGAGATTTCTTTATGAATCAGGGTGTTACATTTACAGTATATGATGACGATCAAGGAGTTGAAAAAATTTTTCCATTTGATATTATACCAAGGATAATTGATTATGTTGAATGGAAAAAAATTGAGAACGGGATCAAACAAAGATTAAAAGCTCTTAATCTTTTCATAAAAGATATTTACCATGAACAGTTTTTCTTGAAGGATAAGATGATTCCAGCTGAATTAATAGTTTCAAATCCTAATTATCTAAGAATAATGCGCGGACTTAACGTTCCAAAGGATATTTATACTCATATTGCAGGAATAGATTTAATTAGAAATGAAAGTGGAAATTTTTATGTTTTGGAAGATAATTTAAGAACTCCTTCAGGTGTCAGTTACATGTTAGAAAATCGTGAAATTACAAGGAGGTTATATCCAAAGTTTATACCCAAAAATAAAGTTTTACCAATTAATAATTACCCTACTTTATTATATAATCAATTAAAATCTTTGTCTGGTAAAAAGAAACCTGTGATTGTTCTACTCACACCTGGTTTATATAACTCAGCATATTATGAACATACTGCGCTAGCAAGGCTAATGGGTGTTGAATTGGTAGAAGGTAATGATTTAGTTTCGGAAAATAACTATGTGTTTATGAAGACAGCTGGAGGTCTTAAAATTGTGGATATTATCTATAGAAGAGTTGATGATGACTTCCTAGATCCATTAAATTTTAATTCTGCAAGTGTATTAGGGGTTGCTGGAATTATGGATTCATATAGAAATGGTAATGTGATAATTGTTAATGCACCAGGGTCTGGAATTGCTGATGACAAAGCAGTGTACACATATGTTCCTGATATGATTTCGTATTACCTAAATGAAAAACCAATTCTTGAAAATATTAAAACTTTTAAACTATCAAATGAGGATGAAAAAGAATACGTTAAAAAAAATATTGAAAAATTAGTAATTAAAAGAACAGATGGTAGTGGAGGCTATGGGATGCTGATTGGAAAGGATGCGAGTGAAAAAGAAATTGAAAACTTTATAAAAAAAATTAAGAAAGAGCCTGAAATGTATATTGCACAACCAACATTGAATCTTTCAACATCGCCTTGTTTGATTAATGATAAATTAAGGCCGAGGTGTGTTGATCTTAGACCTTTTGCAATTTATGGTTCAAATGGTATCAAGGTTTGCCCTGGTGGTTTAACAAGAACAGCTTTAAAGGAAGGTTCATTGGTTGTTAATAGCTCTCAGGGAGGGGGTAGTAAAGATACCTGGGTGATAAATAGTTAATATGTTAAGTAGAGTAGCTAATAATTTATTTTGGATGGATAGATATATGGAAAGAAGCTATGGATTATTAAACCTAATAAAAGCTAATTATAATGCCTCACTAGATTCTGCTGCAACTTCATCATGGCAAGGGATTATCAATTCTTATCTCGGTTCTGATGAAGTTAATATTAACTATGATGAATCTATATCAATAATTGATTTTATAATATTTGATACCAATAATAATAATACATTAATTAATATGATCACAAATGCGAGAGAAAATGCTAGAAGTGTTCAAGAACATATTTCGAGAGAGATATGGCTTTCTATTAATAAATATTTTCTAGATATCTCCAATGATGATTTCTATAAATCTTTTAGAAAGAAAGATCCAATTGAATTTATCAATGGGCTAATTCAATATCATCATATTTACTACAGTGTAGCAGATGTCACACAAGAGAGAGGTAATGCGTATTGCTTTATGAACCTAGGTAAATATTTAGAAAGAATTTTGCAAAGCATAGATTTTTTAAATGTCAAAGTTAATTCATTAAAAAAAGCAGATAACGATTTAATGGAGTCTTATTTTTGGAAAAATCTTCTTGTTTCAATTGGTGGATACCAATTGTATGTTAAAACATATAAATCTATTTTTAATATTGATAATATAATTGAAATGATTTCAATAAATGAATTTTTTCCAAGATCAATAAAATTCAGTGTTAACAAGCTTAATACACATATTTATAGATTAGAAAAATTTAATAAACCAGAAAGCAATAATCTAAATTTTCTTACTGGTAAATTAAAAAATGATTTAAAATACACCAATATTGAATCTATAAATAAAAAGGGAATAAAAAAGTTTGTTGATGAAATTCAATTACAGTTAAATGAAATCTCAAATGAAATTAACAGAGTCTATTTTTATCAAAATAATTTATGAAAAAATTTTATCTAAAACACTTAACAACCTACAAGTACTCAAATAATGTTACTGAAAGCAACAATAAAATTCATTTGTATCCTTATAACGATTTAAATCAGCAAATTGTTAATCACAAGATTACTATCTCTGGAAATCCAGCAATATCAACATATATTGATGACTATAACAATAGAGTTGGTTCTTTCAATTATTTACCACCACACAATTTTTTATCAATTCTCTCTGAAGCAGAAATAAATAAGAATAGAATAGTTATGCCTGAGGATACAATGGACATTAAAAGTCAATGGTCATTTCTGTATCAACTAAAACATTCAATTGATTACTTACCATTTTTAGAGATCGAATTTTTTTCAAAAATTAATGAGGCAAAAAAAATTGTCAACACATTAAAATCAGAAAATACATCACCCTACAGGCTTGCTAATAATTTATGTGAATTCATTAATAAGGAATTTAAATATAAAAAAGGTGTAACTAATATATATACTAAAATTCAAGAGGTTTGGATTTCAAAGGCTGGTGTTTGTCAAGATTTTACAAATATTCTAATTCAATTGTGTCGAATTGCATCAATACCTTGCAGGTATGTAAGTGGATATGTTTTTGCTACTGGAAGATTACGAGGAGCATCAGCAACTCATGCTTGGGCAGAAATTTATCTTCCCTATTATGGCTGGATTGGTTTAGATCCAACAAATAATTGCATTGCTGACATTTATCACATAAAACTTTGTGTTGGTAGAAATTATAATGATTGTTCTCCTGTAAAAGGTGTTTATAAAGGTAATGAAACTCAAATAATGGATGTAAAAGTTGAATTAGATACTAAAAAAATTAAATCAAAACCTTATTATGATGATGGAGAGAATATGAAAAGAAAAGAAAAAGAGAACTTCGATGTAAATAGCTTTCAGAAAAATTTACAAATGATTCAACAACAGCAGCAATAAGTTAGTTTCAATTATATCTAACTATAATTTTATAATTTTATTTGGGTACAAAAGACAAAATATTTTATGCTAATATTAAAAAAAGTTTTAAAACCCAAAAAGTAGACCTTACGAAATTTAAACGCAATAATTTTTTATGATTTCTAATATTGAAAGAAGAGTTTAAACTTTGATGTACAGGGACTATTAAAAAAAATGTGGTTAACCAAATCAATGTGACAATTGAAGTTGGAAATAAAAATGAGTTATTTATAAATAAGTATAGTGTGGATAATAATTCTAAAATCATAATTGGCCCAACAATAAATAACATTTTCTTTGTATAAGCACTGTGAAATGATTTGAATGTAGATTCGGAATAATTTTTGAATGATGGATATATTATAAATTGAACCATAATAGAAATGGCAATTAAGTATATATTTGAAAAAATATTTATTTCTAAAATAAATTGCTCCATTTTTAATATAAATTAAGTTGAAATATATAAATTACTTTTTTCTCTTTTTTTCAATAATTGCTTTTTTAGGTTTTTTTTTAATTGGAATTTTTAACCAGATAAATTTAATAATTGTGGTTTTATATTTCAATTCTATGATTTTAATTTCAAATAAAAGTTTGAATATTATTTTAAAAAATTTAATGTTTTTTATTTCAGTGTCAATCTTTATTTATTTGATCTATTTAATTTATATCCACATGAATTTAGGATCTAATAATTTAGAATTTGCAATTTAAATCATTCGCCATGCTTTATTTAGAGGCATGCTTTTTGTAAAGAATTGAACATGAAAAAAATTTTTATATTATCCTTATTACTATTTCAAGTAAATGAATTAGTTGGTCAAGAATTTAAAATAAGTGTAACCGCTGAAAGCAGAAATGATTATAAAATTATTGGAAATGATTCAGCTGGTGATGTAAATAGCTTTGATCCAGACTTGGTATATAATCTTGGTTCAAAATTAATTTTTGAAGTTAATGCTACTGGACATCCTTTTTTAATAAAAGATCAGGCTGGAACTGGTAAAAAAAATTCTGTTAAAGAAATCGAAAAGAATGGTTTGTCCAAGGGAATAATTGAATGGGAGCCCAAACAAAAGGGGACTTACTATTATCAATGTATCAAACATAAAAATATGGTTGGTAAGATTTTAATTAAGTAACTGTTTTTAATTTAATTTTACTATCATAATTCATTATGTTTCAATTTTTAAAAGTTATCCCTATTATTCTGTCAGGTGTTATCATCGGAATAATTTTATATCAATCTTTGCTAATTGCCCCATCAATAAATAAGTTGTTAAGCACGCAAGATGCCAGTATATATTTAAGGTATGTGTGGCCAAAATTCTTTATTATTATAGCTGCCATTTCTTTAATTAGTTGGATCCTAATCCTGAATTTTTCACCTGATCAAAATACAGCGAAAATTATTTCAATAATAAGTTTTACTTTAATGGTCATTTGTTATGTTTTAATTCCTATTATGAATTCAGCAAAAGATTCGGCTAATGATACTTTATTTATTTTTTTACATGCAACAAGTATGATCTTGACACTTGTTACGTTATTAATTAATATTTTTTTAATTGTAAAGTGGAAGTATTAATTTTTATATAATGAAAGAGGAATTTCAAAAATATATCGACTATCATAAAAGTAAGGGTGGAACTGGAAAGCTTTATAAGTTTGAGCTGATTGAATATAAAACAGGGTTTTTAAAACTAAAAGCATTCTTTAACTCAAATACTCTAAATCCAGTTGGGACCGTACAAGGAGGACAAATCAATTCTATGTTAGACGATGTTACGAGTCTTCTTCTAATATATGAATCAAAAGGAACAATTTACCCTAACTCTACAAACCTTCATAGTATTCACCACAGACCACTTTATGAGGGTGAAGTTGTTACTACTGCTGAAATAATTAAAAAAGGGAAAACCATTGCTACAATGAAGGGTGAAGTATTTTCAATGGATGGTAAATTAGCAGCTACTTTAATTCATACTGCCGTAATAATGAAAGGTGAGTAAGTTAAATTTATACAATAAAAAATTAGAAACTTGTAGCACCAATCCTTTAACTGGTGCTTATAGAAATGGATGTTGTGAAACTGGGCCAAACGATATTGGCACACACACTGTTTGTGCAATTGTGACTGATGAATTCTTAGAATTTTCTAAAAAGATGGGGAATGATTTAACAATAGATTATCCTCAATATAATTTTAAGGGTTTAAAAGAAGGAGACAAATGGTGTTTATGTGTATCAAGATGGATTGAAGCACATAAAGCAGGATGCGCACCTAAAGTTATACTTGAAGCAACCAATTTAAAGACCCTTGATTATGTTTCTTTTGAAACTTTACTTGAATATAAATATTAAAAAAACCCTTAATACTTTCAAGCACTAAGGGTTCTAAATTTAAAACAAACACTAATTACTCCGGCATTATCACACTATCAATTACATGAATCACACCATTTGTTCCTACTACATCTGTAGCAATTACTTCACTCATATCTCC
Organism: uncultured Bacteroidota bacterium; assembly: GCA_902535165.1. GTDB lineage: Bacteria > Bacteroidota > Bacteroidia > Flavobacteriales > Flavobacteriaceae > Eutrophosalina. The sequence continues at coordinate 137,325 of CACASE010000001.1, forward strand.
ATTTTGATCTTTTAAAAAAATCTTTCCTCCTTTTGATCTAGCAACAAAAGTTTGACCATTCAAGGCTGTAAGCTTTACCCTTCCGTAACCATCTTTTAAAGCTTTTGTAACATCGCTTGCCATCAATTTTCCTGAAACTACGTGATATGTTAAAATATTAGAGAGAGCTCCAACATTTTCAGGTTTTAATAAGCTGCCTAAGGTTTCTGAATCAATTTTTCCAAAAGCATCGTTATTTGGTGCAAAAACTGTAAAAGGTCCTTCACCGCTTAGAGCTCCAACTAAATCAGCTGCTTTTAAAGCAGTTACTAAAGTTGAAAAATCTTTGTTTGACGCAGCTGCATCAACAATAGTTTGAGAAGAAGCTGATAGAGTAATAAATAAAGCTGTAATACTTAAAATTAAATTTTTCATTTTTATATATTTTATTTGAATCTTCTAGTTAGCAAACTTGGTGCCAGTCATTAAAAATTAAATAAATTGTGAAAATTAATTTCTAATATTTTTGATTAAAGATGATGCCAGCTTATTTATATTTTCAAAATATGGATTGCGAGATGTTACATTTGAAAGTATAATGATTCCGTTTTTATTTTTTACATCAACTATAATCATCGATGAATAACCACCAGTATTTCCACCATGACGGTACAATCTCTTTTTATTTGACTTTGGATTTTCTATAAACCATCCAAGCCCCATGCCTAACCTTGAACTTATTTTGGAAGTTTGTGCTCTTAACAGCTTTAATTCTTTATCTTTTTCATCGAATTGAGCAATTATAAATTTTGCCATATCCTCAGCATTTGATAAAACTCCCCCTGCTGGACCAAATATCTGCAAATCCCAATTTGGAACTTCATCCCCTTGACTATTCAGCCCTTTTACCAATAAATCATTTATCTCTTCTTTTTTAAAAGTAGAATTGGTCATTTCGTATTTAGAAAAAATGTAAGAGTCAAACATAGACTTATAATCTTGATTGTCTATTTTGCTTAGTGTATATCCAATTAAGGCAAAACCTAAATTAGAGTATAAGAATTTACCTTCAGTATCTTGATTTATTTTAAGAGAGTCCAATAAATATGTTTCTAAATCATCTACTTTATATTCTTTATATGGATTTAAAGGATTTTTTTCTGAGGAATAGGAAAAGTTATTGGGCATTCTTGGTATTCCTGAAGTATGATTAGCTAAGCTTTTAAATGAAATTTGTGCGCTGTCTTTTAATTTTAAATCAAAGTAATTATTGACATTATCATTTACATTAATTTTGTTTTCAAGGACAAATTTTGAAAGAATATTTGCTGTTAAAACCTTTGATATTGAACCAATTTCAAAAATATTTTTTGAATTATTTACAGTATAAATTGAATCATTTTGTCTTTTAATACCGTAGTAATTTGCTTGTCCGTTTTTAATTAGGCCAATTGAAATTTGAGTATTGTTTGGAAGGTATTTTGATTTGTTAAAGATTAATTTTTGTTGTTTTTCATTTATTATTTCCTCATGGATTTTTAACTTATTTATTGCTCTTTGAGAAACTGTTTCATCAATATATTGGTCCAGTGAAATATCATCTATTTTTTCATCATTATCAACAACTAAATCCAATTGCAAAACTTCTCTTTCAAAAAAAATCTTATACCTTTCAACTGGAAAATTACTTTTTGAAAACTTGATAAAATTTAATGTTCCTATTGCAATTTCACCACTCGTTCCTTTATCAAATTTCATAAACTCAAAATCCTTTATTTTACCATGAAAACCTTTCACATCACTAAAAAATTTTAAAACAATATCTGACTTGACTTCATTTTTTAACCTATCGTTGAACATAGAATATATTTGATCATAATTGTTGGAGTTGAAAATTTCAACAATAGATTTCATTAAAGAAAGGTTATCAGGATTTTTATCTTGAGTGTAGCTAAAAGAAAAAGATAAGATGATTATAATTACAAATTTTTTCACAATAATTATTTAATAATCACAATTTTCACCAACATCCTTATTGGTTAATTTCCATTTTAGATTTCCAGCTTTCTCTGCTTTGCAAGAATTGGAATAAACTAAATCATTGCATGCGCATACTGGCTCATAAATTTCAGGGCAAATTTGTTCTGGGTCTGGTGCAACAAAACAGTCACCTATAATTTCCATGTCTTCACTGCAGGAAAAAAAAATAATAACAACAAAAAAGATCTTATAATTCATAAAATTTAAAGCGCAGAATTATTTTTTAAAATAAACTTTGAGCTTAATATAATATTTTCATTTTCCAACACAACTTCATAAACTCCATTTTTAAGATTTCCATTAAGAGCTATTTGATCATTACCATTGTTAATAGTACCTTTCATCATTTCTCTTCCAATTATATCATAAACCACATAATAGTAATTATATTTTATATTATTAAACTCAATTTTATCTTTTATAAATAAGTGTTTTAGTCGTGGTGTATCATTAATATAGTTAGTAATCTCTCCATTTTTAGCATTGTTTGCACCAATGTTTGGAGTTGAATTTACAGTTAACGATCTGCCAAAAAAATCTGTCGTCGGAACAGACTCAACATTTTTAAATATCTCTGAGTCACTCACAGGAATACTAGGATGAGAATAATTGCCAGAATATGGAACACCAGAATTTATTGCGGGACTACTTGCAAGTAATTGAAAACCTTTAGCTCCTCCCAAATCTTCATTGTAAAAACTAGGATCTCCATAAATACCATTTTCATCCAAATCCTTAAATCTGGTATCTACATTTCCATGAAACAAATTATTTGTTACAAGTATATTATCATCTACAACTCTGACCTGTTTACCGCCAATTTTGGAGCCATTAACAGAATAAAAAATATTGTTAAAAATTCTAGTATTATTTGCTCTTATATCAATTGCAGTTCTATATGGACTAGATGATCTATTCACAACAACAGTGTTATTATAAATAAAACTATTGTTAGACTCATGACCTGCCTCTCCTCCAATAGTATTACTTAGCCATATTGTATGATTACTGTTAACCCAATTAGGATTTTCTCTCCATCCATCGTTCACACTAATATTAAATCTGTAAACCGCAGTTTCATTATCTCCTAAAATTTCTACAAAGCCGCCTTCACAATCTTCCATGTAGTTGTACTGAACAAAGGTGTTTTCATTATGATGATCAACATGAATTCCGTGTGAATCAAGAATTCCTCTAATACTGGTAGCTTGATTATATTGGATTATTGTATTGACGCTGTACCAGTTCCAAACTGCACTTCCCCTTCCAATCATTCTTGAATTTGTTTTTGCTCCGGGCTGATCAAAAATATTATTTTCAATTAGGCAATTTCTAACTCTTGACGGGAGAATACATGTACCACCAATTTCCTTAAATTCATTGTTTTTAAAAACAAAGTTGGTATGTCTATTATCGTTTGAATTTCCCCCGATTGAATGTTTTACATGTACACCAAATCGTTGTAAGTCAGTAAAATAATTGTCTTCTACAAGAACGTTATTAATGTGGCTTTTATTCCAATCAGTAAAGAATCTTATTCCAGCTACTTCGAAAGCATTAAATGCTTGTTGATTAGATGGGTCAACTTGACTAATTGCATAAACATTCTTAAACGTCATATTTCTAAAAACGAAGTTGTTCATAACCTCATCACCAGTATTATGCACATATATACCAAAGCTGTCTGAATCATCTACATTTGACCTGCTTGACAATCTATTGTTTTGAATTTCCAAGTCGTCAAAAACCATGTTGTCATTGTTTAGTATATATATTGCTTCCTGATAATCACCACCACCACCAATTCCAACGCTTCCACTTATTATTGGCTGATTTCCTGAACCGTATGACGTGAACACAATTGGTTTATCTGCAGAACCTGATCCATTCACTACAAGGTGGCCATAAAAAGATTCTCCTTTTTTAAAAAAAATTGAATCCCCCGGAGATAGTTGCTTACTACTTAATTTTGAAAGTGACTGCCAAGGATTATCCTGAGTTCCACTATTGGAATCACTTCCAATTGAACTCAAATAAAAATTTGTTTGATCATCATTATTATCTCCTCCGGATCCGCCTCCACTATCATTATCATTATCTCCACCATTTCCACTATTCCCATTTCCACCGGTATTCGAATCATTTACATCAGCCTCACTGCTACAGCTAAATATTATAAAAATTAGGATGAGATACTTAAAAAGATTAATTTTCATTTTAAAATTTTTTTCAAATTATTAAAATAATGCATAAAAAAATAATCTACATAGCTTTATTCTTTTCTTTTTGTTTTGTTTTTAATTCTTGTACTGGTGAAGATAATTCTGTAAATGAAAATGTAAATACTGGTGATAATAATTCTAACAATAACACTAATAGCTCTGGATATATTCCACAAAATTATAGCATGATAAAAGAAGATAATTTCAGCTCGTTTAACACGGAAAATTGGTCTAAAGGTCTAACTCACGATAGTGATCCTACAATTAGAATGAAGTGGAACAAAAATACAGGTGGAGAAAATTTACTTAATGACAATTATGCTGGATACTTAATGGATAATAATGTGTATGTCAAGGATGGGCTACTGTATCTCGAAAATAAAAAAGAATCCATATCGGGTACAGATCCTGTAGGTGAATTTAATTATTCCACAGGTTGGATAAATTCTTTACAAAAAATAAACTTTAATGGAACTGATAATGGAATATATATTGAGTTAAAAGTAAAATTTCCAAAAGGTGATAAAGTTTGGCCAGCTATATGGCTAATTGATGATTCAGAAAATAGAGTATGGCCACCTGAAATTGATATTTGGGAATATTTTGGCCAGTTTTTTAGAACGAATAGAAAAGATGAAATGTGGTTAAGATACATATACGGCTTGTGGAATGATAAATATGATCATAGCTCTGCTCTTGAAAATTTTCAAAGCACATACAATTCCTCAACTCAGTTTCATATATATGGATTTAATTGGACTAACAATAATATGAAATGGTACATTGATGGGCAATTAGTTCATACAAAAACAAGGGGAGTTGAAGTTCCTAATTTGGATTGGCCTAATAAAACAATGTGTATGGTAATGAATAATGGGCTCATGAGGGTTGTCGATGAAGGGAACACCACTTTTCCAAATTCATTAATTATCGATTACCTTAGAATTTATCAAAAAGATAATTAGTAAATTTTATGAAAGAAAAAATTATTAGATCATTAGTTGTAGCTCTTATGTTTTTATTGACTGTAATTATTGTTCAATATTTGAGTCAAAGCTGAAAAAACTTCAAATAATGATTTTGATTTATTAACTTTAAAATAATAAAAGTTTTATTTGGGTCTTTTAATTCTTTACGGCTTTCTAACTATATGTTTATCCTTTTTGTGTTCGATTTTGGAAGCTGTCCTTCTAAGCATCAATCCTACTTATATTAAGATAAAAATAAAAGAAGGAAAAAAATATGCAGAAAAACTTCAAGGCTTAAAAAAGTCAATAGATGAACCACTAATTATAATTTTAACACTTAATACTATTGCTCACACTGTTGGTGCAATAATGGTTGGGGTACAAGCTAAAATTGCATATGCTACATTAAATATCGATAATAGTTATTCATTACTAGAAATGTCTGTATCAGAGGATCTTTTAGTAGGTATTGTATCAACCATAATGACATTTTTGGTATTAATTTTATCAGAGATTATTCCTAAAACTATCGGAGCTAATTATTCACACAAGCTTGCTCCTTTCGCAACAGTTTTATTATCCTCAATTCTGCCTGTTTTTAAATACACTGGCTTGCTTTGGATTTTACAATTTTTTACAAGAATAGGATTCAATGAAAATAAAGCATCTATTTTTAAAAGAGAAGACATTTCAACAATTGCTGAAATAGCAGAAGAAGAAGGTATAATTAAGGAAAAAGATTCTGACTTTATTCAAAATATAGTTAAGCTGGAAAATGTACAATTAAAAGAGATTATGACTCCTTTTTCCGTTATGAAGATAGCAAATGAGAACTCTTCGATTACTGACTTTTACAGTAAAAACAACAACCTACCATTTTCTAGAATTCCTATTTTTTTAAATAATAAAAATAATATTGATCACTATGTTCTTAAAGACACAATATTGGAGAAAATAATTCAAAAGAAAGGCTCACTCAAGCTAAGTGATATAAAAAGAAAACTAATAAAGGTTGACTATGAATCTGCAGTCCCAGCATTATTTGATAGATTACTCAGAGAAAGAGAACATATATCTTTAGCAACTAATCAAAATGGTGATATTATGGGATTGGTTACTTTAGAGGATATTATAGAAACGGTTTTCGGACTGGAAATTGTTGACGAGTCAGATACAGTTGTAGACCTACAAGTTCTAGCAAGACAAAAAGGGAACAAGGTAAAAAAGTAGAATAAATTTTAAATAGTTGATACTGGCCAATTATCAATTTTATTGAATTCGCCATTTTTCCACTGTATTAATTCTTCTTCATTCAATAAACAAGATTCCAACTGATTTGTAATTAATTTAACATCTAATTCTTGACCAATAAATACAATTTCAATTTTTCTATCACCAAATGTAGCTCCCCAATCTGATTCAATTTGTTCTTGATTATTTACAAAAGCTGCATAGTTAATTCTTTCAGTAAAAGGCATTGATGCCCACCAGACACCAGCAGGATCGCTCTTGATTGAGCCACCAGCAGAGCTCCAAATTAATGCTTGATCAGGCCTCGACGCAATCCAAAATAAACCTTTGCTTCTGATAATGTTTTTGGGAAAACTACTTTGTATATAATCTAAAAAACGTTCAGGATGAAAAGGTTTTTTTCTTCTAAAAACAAAAGAACCTATTCCGTATTCTTCAGTTTCTGGAACATGTTCATTTTCTAACTCTTTGATCCATCCAGCTGATGTTTCAGCTTTTTCGAAGTCAAATATTCCTGTATTGATTACATCATTTAAATTAACTTTTGAATAATTTGTAGGGATAATTCTAGCCTCAGGATTTAGTTTGTTAATAATATCATAAAGATTTCTCAGCTCAGGTTCTGAAACCAAATCAGTTTTATTAAGTAAAATAACATTAGCAAATTCAACTTGATCAGTCAATAAATTAACAATTGTTCTCTCATCATTTTCAATATCAGTCAGATTCCTATCTGTTAAATATTCAGGACTAGAAAAATCTTTAATAAAGTTAAATGCATCAACAACTGTTACCATTGTGTCAACATAGCTAAACTTACTTAAATCGATAGTTCCGTCCTCACTTTCAAAACTAAAGGTTTGAGCTACTGGAATAGGTTCTGAAATACCTGTACTTTCAATAATTAAATAATCAAATCTCTCTTCCTTAGCTAATTTCTCAACTTCAATCATTAAATCCTCTCTGAGCGTACAACAAATGCACCCATTACTCATCTCAACAAGTTTTTCCTCAGTTCTAGAAAGGGTATTTTCATTTTTTACAAGGTCTGCATCTACATTAACTTCACTCATATCATTTACAATGACTGCAGCTTTAAGCCCTTCTTTATTATGTAAAATATGATTTAATAATGTAGTTTTTCCAGCACCTAAGAATCCGCTTAACACGGTTACAGGTAGTTTTTTCATAGTTCACCGCAAAAATAAAAAAAGGGAATGACTTTTTTAAACCATTCCCCATTTAATTTAAATTGAAGTTTTATTAAAACCCTCCATATTGTTTAAGAATTCTCAAACTATAATTTGTAAGATCCTCTGTTTTACCTCTGCTCTTAAGATATTCTGATTGGCCATCAGCATTATTTTCCTCAATGTATACCTTCCATAACATTAAAGACTGTAGACTATCAGCCCCAAAAGCAGCCCAATGTGTTGCTCCACCAGGTGCTCCTACATCGTATGTACCGAAAAGCATTGCATTTCCTTCATAATCCCAAACTTCTTCCATGCCTTTAGTATGAGCTGGAATGAATTTTTCTGGCTCATAAACAATACCTTCATATAATTGAAAATAGCCTTTGCTAAATGGATCTACACCATTTGAAGATATAATTCTTCCAGAATAACTATTCCCCGATTTTTCAATTAATTCTCGTCTATCTTCTCTAAACTTTTGCCAATCAGCTCGTGTTTTTGATCCTTCAACCATTCCTGAATTTCCTAACTCTCCGAAATATACTATTCTATGAGTTCCTTCAACATCCCCTCGATCCATACGTTCTAGATAAAGACCTCCAGATTTGAATTCAACGCCCTCAAAAAATGAGTCGTATAAGGCTGCTAGCTCTCCAGCTGACCCTTCTTTAACATCAAAATACTGAACTGTAAAAGTATTTGTTTGTGATAAAGCTATATTAAAAAATAAGCTAAAAAATAAAAGTGTAAATAATTTTCTCATAATATAAATTTTATTCAATTTATATTATTTTCAATAAGATTTCTTACACGAAATTTAAAAATATTAGCTACTTGAAAACTTGATAATTTTTACTAGAATAAATTAAATAATATTTAAAAAACTTTGAGTTTAATTAGATAATTTATTCAAACCATCTATAAATTATACTCATAAAATAAGCATTTTTTAAAAGAATTTTAACAATGAAAAATAGAATGGCAAAAATTGAAGTAATGATTCCTGCTTTTTTAAGCCTTTTCCACATAATCTATTAATACATGGCTTTTATATACTCAATTTCTAACTTAAAATCTCCTTCTTGTTTTTCAGAAATTTGTATACCTAACTCACTAATTTTGTCAATGTCAGGCGCTGGATAATCTGAGTAGCTAAATCCTCTCCAGGTTGGCTTAAAATCTTCTAATAAAATCTCAACTTCAGTCCATCTATCTTTTGAAGAATTGAAGTCAGCTGAATAAGATGCTCTTCTGTTATTTTGTCTAATTCTTAACTTGTATGAATTCCCATCACCTTTTAATTTTATTTTAAATGATTTAACACTAGCTAAGGTTTGTTCTTTAAAACGATGTCTTGTTGATGCAAATCCTCCATTATTTTCTAAAGATAAATAACCGCTAAATATTAAATTATTTTCATCGTTCATTGATAGTTTTGATTTTGAAATACCTCCCATCACATCATCATTTACAATGCTCCAATTTTGCATTCCGATATTTTGTTTTGGGTTTATTAAATCAATGCTTTGACTATTCATTGTAACTGAAATTAATATAATAATTAGTTTCTTCATTTTTCAAAGTTAGTTTAAAGCTTGTAACGAATAATCAAGTATCAGAGCATTTAATACAAAATAAGTTATTGCTGGAAGGATCCTTGAAATATTATCATTTATTTTAATTCTAACAACAATTGCAAAAAACATCATGATTGACAAACAAAGCGATGATGCAATTAAAATTATATTAAATTTTAGACCTAAAATAAGGCCAATAGCACCAAGTATTTGAAGAACTGAAATTGGTTTTCTGTATTTACTAAACCCCCACCTCTCAAACTCATTCACCATTCTTTTTGATGTTAAAGAATTAAACCCATATACTAGAAATGAGATACCGGTAAAAATTATAATTGCATTTGCAAATTCCATTTAGATCATACCATAATTGAATGCAGCAACAAATAATGACATAATTAAGAATATCAATGATGGTAAGAATTTAATTACAGGATTTTGAACTTTGAAATGTGAATATTGGGCACAAATCATAAAAAATGCCATTGATAATGCTCCATAAAAAACAACATCATTATACCATATACCTACTAACAAAATAGCTGAGATAGATATTTTGGAAGATCCAACAACATTTCTAAGTAAATCTGAATAACCATAGTGCTTAAATTCCACAACGATATTATTATACCTAAATGTCCAAATATATAATACTGAAACCGCTACAATTACTTGACAAGCTAAAGCTATATTTTCCATTAATTTAATATACGCAATTTTTATAAAATGGGTGAAATGTAAAATTATCTGTATTTATTATTGTCCAATTTCTTTTAGCATGCCAACTAATTTGAAAGGAGCAGACCACTGTGGATTGTGATCAGCTTCTAATTGGAAAATAGGCCATCCTTTTTTGTTTGCTCTTATTGCTTGAGATGCAAAATCATCATTTTTATAATTACTGTCCTTTTTAACAGTAAGAATATACATTGTGGGTATTTTGAGCCTTTTAGGATTTTTTAAATGCAACGTATCAGTCCAGGTTTTATAAGATTGAGGAACATCTTTAGGCGGAGATTTATATTTTGGAACCCAGTCTGGAATAATAAATCCATTTTTAATTTTAAGTGTTTTGCGATTATTTCTATTTCTAATTGATAAAAGACTTTCATTATCATCAGGAACATATGCGTCTAGGTATATCAACTTTGTTATTCTTTCAGGAATCGCATCAGCAACACCGGTAACAACCATACCTCCATAACTATGGCCAATCAAAATAATATTCTCAATATTTTCATAAAAAATGGTATTTATAACGTCTTTAATATGAGTATATAATCCAACATCTTTACTAGCTAAATGTGCTCTTTCTCCTTGACCTGTCAAAGTAGGTCGATATACATTAAAACCAGAATCTGTCAGAAGAGAATCAACTTTTTTAAATGCCCATCCTCCGCCCCAAGCACCGTGTACAATAACATATGTTGGTTTTGATTTATTCTGTGAAAATAAAAGGTTGAAATGAAAAAAATTAATTAAAAAAAAGACTATTAAAATTATTTTTTTCATTTAACTAAACTATGTTCTTATATGCTTTAGAAATTACTTTTTGCTTACAATCATAACAAAGTCTAGCATTAGGGTTGCTATTATTTATTCCGCTTGACCATATAAAATCAATATTTTCATTGCAAAAGTTGCAAACGTATTTGTTTTCAGAATTTAAATCTTTCATTTTTTATAATCCTTAGAGCTAATCATCAAACAAACACCTGCATTTATTAATATAAGAGCTATCGTTCCAGCTAAAAACCAGTTTTGTTCATTTATTTTTTTAATAATAGACTCTCCCAATACACATAGGCCTGCGCTAAAAAACAAGATTCCTGAAATTGAAATAAGGTAATAAAGACCATTATATTTATTCATAAATTTAAAATTTTAAAAGGAATGTCAAAACGCATATATTCCCATCCAAAATGAATTATAGGTTTATCATCTTTATTAGAAAAAACTATTGAAAAAGCCTCCAAAGATTCTTTTGCTTGTCTTTTTGGGACCTTATATCGCAAAAAATCCATTTCAGAATTGTATGCTCTAGATCCTCCAAACATTTTCGTGGATGAACTAAGTATAAAGGTGATTTCTTTTTCGTCAGGTAATGTAAAGATCTTATATACTCCTTTTGGAACAATTATATTGTTAATTTCAATATCATAATATAAGACCAATTCATTTGCTTCATTAGCACCGGTTCTCCAAATCTCATTTAATTTAATTATGTTTTTTAAAGCTCTTCCTTTAAGCTGAGGTCTACTGTAAGTAATTGTTGCTACTTGTTCTTGTCGTGAAAAATGTGTTTTGTCCATGGGACTTACATCTAGCTCAGGAAAATTTTGAGATTGTAGTAAAGCAGGTAACAACAAAAAAAGAATAATTTTTTGCATAATGAATTTTTCTAAATTTAAAAAATTAGTTTAAAGATATTCTTGCAGCAAATAAAAAAGCTGTTATATATAAATATTTTTCATCAAATTCAAATGCATAACTAGTTTTCCAATGATGCGGTATATGCAGCTATTTCATTATTTTCTGCAGTCTCATCAAAGTATGCTAAAACTTCTACTATTTTTCCATCTTCCCATTTATAATCGAAATGAGCTCTATTTGAATATTCGTTTCCAGTTGTCTGTCCACTACCGGTCCAAGTCAACCATGCATTTGTCCAAATACTTCCATCGCTAAAATAATTTGTGTGTATATATATGTCTTCAATATTGATATTTGAGTAAAGAAATTCGTGGTGTGATTTCCAGCCAGTCATTAAATTATCTTTACCCTCAATAACCATATTGTTAATTCTAGCCACTACATCATCAGAATATTGATCAGAAAAGCTAAAATCATTTGCGGCATAATTTTCATATTGAATATTAATTTTTGCACTCAAATCATCGTCTGATTTAAGTATGGATTGGTTTGAGTCAGCGCATCCAATAATCAATGCACATAATAAAAATGAGTATAAATATTTCATAATTGATTGAATTAAAAATCTAATATAATCAAAGAGTTTTAATTAGCTAATTTATTTCCTATTTCTAAAGTAAATTTCTAATAAAAAAAGGGGGGGGTAAAGATAACTAATAAATATACTGTAGCTGTGAGATATTCATAAGAAAAACTTGGTTTGTTAAACCAATCAAAATCGATTACAAAAAAAATAATACCTAATAGTGTTGTTAGCCAATATCCATTATTAATAAAAAATTCTTCATAAAATTATTTTGGTGAAATATTATTTTCATCTAAAAATTTGTTTTTTATAAGTTTAATATTAAAATTTTCAATTTTCGAAATTGAGTTATTCGAATAATCCAATTCACTGTCTACAAGTTTTTTTGAAAAAATATTTCCAATAAATTCAATATTTTTTCTTTCTCTAAGTTGATTTTTCATATCGCCCTCAAAATAAAATTTATTATTCTCAAAAGTTGTTTTTACAGGCCAGGGTCCACCCCAATTATCAATCCTAACTAAAGTATTATCAACGTTCGAATTTTTTTTTGGAATTATAATTGTATTATTATATATGTGAGTATTTTCAACTGGGCCACTTATATGAAATGTTGGTGAGAAAACTCCTCTTCTACTTGTTGGGTATGGTCTAATCCCATCGTTAATACTTAAATTGTTTCTTATAATTGTATTAATTGTTCCAATATTAATATTCTGCCCATATAATGACCCTGCATTACAAACAAGAACAAACCCTCCGTAATTGTCATGACTATAATTATTTTGAATAATAGTGCCCACTGAATTCCAATCCGAATCATATCCCTGTGCATCCCATTTTGCTTTATGGCCACTTACTTCATTAAATTGAATAATAGTATTATCTGAGCTGAAAGGCCAAATTCCAGCTGCTGCTTCGGAATCAGGGAGTATGTCAGGGAAGTCTCTTAATGTGTTATGTTCTATTATTGCTCCATCACAACCAAAAACAACAATTCCGTCACCCGGAACTTTTTCAATTAAATTATTTTTAACAACTACATTTAAATTTGGATACCATTTGTTTCTATCAGCTGATGCTCTAAAGTTTATCGCATTTCTCTCAGTTCTATATATATGATTATTTAAAATTTGTAAACCGTTAATTCTTGATTTTATTTTTTCACCAAACTTTTTGATTAAAATGGCAGAACCTCCCCCATCATTTTTTATTAAGCTGCCATTAACGTCACGAATCACCATGTTTTGGATAATTATATTATTTAATTCTCCTGAATTTTCTGCAAGTATCGTGAGTCCAGTTCTTGCTTCTAATCTTTGTTTTCCTTTATTTGTAATTTCAACTCCATCTATAATTATATGTTCTACATTATTTAAAAGAATAGTATATTTTTTTTCTCCGTTTCCATTTATAATTGGTTTTTTACCATTTCCATAGGCCTTTAAACTAATTGGCATACCATCTGTACCGCTTTTATTAATTTCAATAACACCATTAAATTCGGAGTTCGCTTTTAAATTTATGGTAGTGCCAGGGTTAAATTTTATTTTACTTAAATTATCAAGAGTTGCCCAAGCATTTTTTTTTGAGTTTCCTGAATTTTTATCATCCCCCTTACCCGAGTCTATATAAATATTATAATTGTTTATATTAGAACAGCCGAAAAAAATAATTAATAAAAGAAGAATTAATTTTTTCATAAATTTTAAATTTACTAATCTACAATCTCAATTTTTCCGGCAAGAATGAAATATGCAGGAGCTATTGGGAAAAGCCCCAAAATTATATGTCCATACATTGCTAAATCTGGAATATAATCAACAGTTGTAGCAAAATAGGCTCCAAAAAAATTAATGATTGATAAACTCACCATTATTTTAGGAACTGCTGATTTTGCAATGACACTTCCATCTCTAGTCAATGGTGGTAATTTATTTGGAATGACTAGAACAGCTTGAATTAACCAAAGTGAAGCTAATGCAAGATTAAGAGGGTCAGAACTTCCAAAATAAATAATTATTTGATCAGTTATAATTAATAGAGCTACAATTAAATACCCATAATTAAAATAAAGCCTGTTTTTTTTTATTATCGAGTAGACAACTAAAATTATGCATAGGGAAAATATTACTGCTTTTATTATTTCCATGTTTATTTTTTTTAATTGTCTGCACTATGCAATTCAAAATATTTGACATCAGCTTTCTTTTCCAAAAGATTAACATCCCACATTACAAAGTTCATAGCGCCATTGTTAATAGCATCTAAAAAATAAAACTTCATCAACGCATCAGCTCTTTTCCATGAACCCTTTATTGGAGTGGAGATAAGAGTTCCATCATTTAATATTGTTCTTGCATCACCGTCCAGTGTTCCGCTGGTTTTTGAAGAGTTTATAGATGCAACTTTGAGCTTGACAAAAACTAAACCGTATCCAGTTATATTGCCTTCAAAATTCATAATTGAGTAGCCATCACCTGGACTAACTAAGACTATGTCCAAGGTTCCTCCACCTTTTGGCTCAGACAAATCCTGAGAAAAAGAATGAAAAACAAATGCAAAAGAAAGTAATAGAAATAATAAAGTTTTTTTCATAATAATATTTTTTATTTAAATATAATTAAAGTGAAAAAATTATTTTAAAATTTCAATTAAATTCTCAGGATCTGTAAAAAATGTAAGAACTAATATTGCAAAAAAACCACAAATTATAAAAAAGGAAATCTTGAATGCGTTCATTGATTTAGTTACCAAATAAATTATTGTTGGAATAATAAGTATTAATATGTTATACATAATAACCATAAAAAAAATCATAAAAAATGATTCTCCAGTACTTTCAGTTGAATCAAAATCCCCATAAACTGCAACATTAAATATTGATACAATTGATGAAATCAGAATGTACTTTAAAAATTTTTTCATTTCAACCAAAAAGCATTCCTAAAATCAGAAGAATTAATAAGAGTAATACAACTATTTTAAAAATCTTTTTTTGACTTTTATTTAATTTTGGAATAGAGTCGTAGTTATCGTCGAAATTAAAATTATCCAAAACTATATTATAATTTTTTTAATTAATACCCCCCACGTAAGACTTAATAAGAGGATTCATTGGTTCAATCTTCTTTTTAAATGATTCATTCACATCACCCAGAACTGTCAATTGTTCAATCTTGAATAATTCTCTAAATCTTAAATTTATAGGTGATCCTAAAACCTTATTGCCTAACTCCTCCCAAACATTTGAATTTTTAAAAACTTCTATTAAAGTAGCAGATTTTTCATCTTCGTTTAAAAACCACTCAAACCTAACGATTCCAGGATCGTTTAAATCATAGAACAGAGGAGATTGTTCTTCTTTTATAAACTTTTTAATTTCATCAATATCTGCAGTATATGAGACTTGCACTAAGACAGTTACTTGATTATTATTTTTATTTAATTCTTTTTTCATTATAACTTCATTTAATTCTTTTTTTTCTGTTTGAATATTACAGGCGTTAAGTAATAACAAACAAAAAATCATTAGTATTTTTTTCATACAATTAAATTAAAAAAATAAATGAAACTAATTTTTAAAGTAATTAATTACTTTTAAATTTCATATTTAAAATAACCCATTATGAAAAATTTGTATTCCATTGTTCTTATACTATTAATATTTCAATCTCATTCTCAAGACAGAGTAACGGGCGAGCCTTTTTCAACGAGATCTGAAGTCATTGCTGAGAATGGAATGGTTGCAACTAGTCATCCGTTAGCTACACAAGTAGGGATAGATATTTTAAAAAAAGGTGGAAATGCAATAGATGCAGCCATTGCAGCCAATGCTGCAATAGGTTTAATGGAACCTACAGGGAATGGAATAGGTGGTGATTTATTCGCTATTATTTGGATGGAAAATGATAAAAAACTTTACGGACTGAATGCCAGTGGTCGTTCTCCAAAAAATTTAAAGCTAGAATATTTTAAAAAAAATAATTTCACAAAAATTCCTGCTTATGGTCCGCTTCCAGTGAGCGTGCCTGGATGCGTAGATGGGTGGTTTGAAATGCATGAAAAGTTTGGTGTTTTAAAAATGGAGGAGATTTTGGAGCCAGCAATATTATATGCTGAAAATGGATTTCCTGTCTCTGAATTAATTTCTTATTATCTAGAAATCTCGGCCAGAAATTTTAGTAAATACCCAAACTTCAATGAAACTTATTTAATTAATGGCTTGTCGCCAACTAAGGGGCAAATATTTAAAAATACGGATCTAGCTAATACTTTAAGGATTATTTCTAAAGAAGGTAGATCTGGTTTTTATGAAGGAAAAGTAGCAAAAATTATTTCAGAATTTATTATTGATCAAGGTGGTTTTTTATCATATGAGGATCTAAAAAATCATAAATCAGATTGGATTGAGCCGGTTTCAACTAATTACAGGGGATACGATGTTTGGGAGCTTCCTCCAAATGGACAAGGAATTGCAGCATTACAAATTTTAAATCTTTTAGAAAAATTTGATATCAAATCTATGGGTTTTGGATCAGCTGAATATATTCATCATTTTGTTGAGGCAAAAAAAATTGCATTTGCTGACAGAGCAAAATACTATGCAGATATGGATTTTAATGATATTCCAGTTGATTACTTGATATCAAAGGAATACGCAGAAAAAAGAATTAAAGAAATAAATCCATCTAAAGCATCAAGAAGAGTGAGAGCTGGTGATATTGAAAATGGTGATACTATATATTTGACAGTGGCAGATAAAGACGGGAATATGGTCTCACTAATACAAAGTAATTATAGAGGAATGGGCTCTGGTATGATACCCCCTGGACTTGGTTTTATGCTACAAGATAGAGGAGAATTATTTTCACTAGATGAGAATCATTTTAATGTTTATGAGCCGGAAAAAAGACCCTTCCACACAATTATTCCAGCATTTATAACAAAAAATAACAAACCTTATATCAGTTTTGGATTAATGGGAGGTGCTATGCAGCCACAAGGGCATGCTCAAATTGTAATTAATATTGTAGATTTCGGTATGAACTTACAGGAAGCAGGTGATGCGCCTAGAATTAGACATGTTTCAAATCAACAACCAACCGGAGGAGAAATGTTTGATGGAGGAGAGCTTTCATTAGAATCAGGATTTGATTACAGGGAAATAAGAAAACTTATGAAATATGGACATAAGGTTTTTTTTAGCCTTGGTTCTTTTGGAGGTTATCAAGCTATTAAGTATGATGAAAAATTAGGTGTGTATTTTGGAGCGTCAGAATCTAGAAAAGATGGCTCGGCTATGGGTTATTAATTCACTTTCTAAAAACTTATAAAAGAAAGGTTTAGTTTGATAGAATTGTATAATAGCATAAGCATTCCAATAAGTAATGAGACCCCTACTACCCTCAAAAATTTTTTAATCTTAAAATATGACTAAAATGATAAATAATGGAATTTGAAGTATGAAAGCTACAATAAGTCTCTCCTTTAATTTTACGTCTTTTTTCCAACCTCCCCAATTTGAAAATGGAGTTCTTAAATTATTAATTTTGTAGTATGCCATAATGATCAAAAATATTAATGCATATCCAAAGATCAATGATATTAATTTACTCATTTTTTATTTGATTTTTCTCATTAAATCAGCTCGACCATTTCCGGCAGAGTCCATTGCAGTGAATTTTAGAAAATGATCATCTGAAATATCTACTTTAAACTTAACTTCCAAATAATCATTTTCAGGTTTTTTCCACTTTTTAATTGCATTCGGTATCCATGCTGTACCATACTTTAATTTTTTGACTAATGTGTCATTATACATTTCATATTGTCCTGACTCAGCAAAACCCAAATCTTTATCTTCCATAGTGACTGAATCTAAATTAACATTATTAACAAGGGTTATGTAATAATTTACAGCATAAATTTCGTTAAGAACTCCATCATAATTTAGTGTGTCTGTTGCGGCACCAGAATTGAAGATAATTTCAGATTGTTTAAACCAGACTCCCTCTATAGGATTGTTCACAATTTTTTTTTCTGGGTTAGAGCAACCTAGAATGAAGTTTATAAATAAAAATATGACAAGTAGTTTTTTCATTTTTTCCAATCATAATTTTTTATTCTTTTCTGATAATGTTTCTTTGGTTTAGGTAATAAGTTTCTTTTGTAGTAGTTTTTGTCATCAAATAATTCCTTCTCCTTTCGTTTTTTCTCTTGTTTCATTTCCCACACAAAAGACATGAGATAGGTTAATGATATAATCACACCTATAAAAAGTATTAATACATTCATTTACAAAGCAGTTTTTTCATTTTTTATTTTTAAAATAAATACTTAATGAAACTGGTAACACTGAAATTACAAAATATATAACATATATCAGACTTGAATTCGAAAAGCTAGGTAAGTAATCACTTGTCAAATCACTCATAACAAAAAAAAATAAAGCTAAAATCATTGTTAAAGTACTACCATTACTAATCAAGAATTTTTTCATTTGTTCTTTTTTACAATCTTAATTAAGTTAAAAAAATTATATTTAAAAACTTATGAGCGACATATTAAATGCAATTGGAAATACACCAATTGTTAAGCTAAAAAACATAGTCCCGATTGGATGCGGAGAAATTTATGTTAAACTCGAAGCATTTAATCCCACTGGATCAAAAAAAGACAGGATGGCACTATCAATGATTTTGGGAGCTGAAAAAAGAGGTGTTTTAAAAAAGGGGATGACTGTAGTAGAATATTCGGGTGGCAGTACTGGTGCGGGTTTGGCATTTGTTTGTTCGCTTAAGGGATATAATTTTAGGCTGGTTACTGCGGATGTATTTGGAAAAGAAAAAATTGATTTGATGAGATCATTGGGGGCTAATTTAGAAATCATCAAAAGTTCAGATGGAAAGATAAATAAAGAGCTGATTACCAAAATGATTAAAAAGGCTGATCAAATTTCAAAAGAACCAAATACTTTTTTTACAAATCAACTAAACAACACTGATGTGATAGAGGGTTTTGTTCCGTTAGGAGAAGAAATTTTAGATCAGCTAAATGGGAACATTGATGCAGTGTGCGATACTGTTGGAACTGCTGGAACCCTTATGGGCATTGCTAAAGCACTCAAAAAAGCTAAGTCAAATTGTAAAGTTATTGCAGTTGAGCCTTCTAGTTCACCGATTTTATCCAAAGGAATTAAAGGTTCACATAATGTTGAAGGTGTTGGTTTAGGTTTTGTTCCAAATATCTACGATGATAAGCTCGTTGACAATGTTATATCTATAGACGAGAGCGCAGCTCGCAAAATATGTAAAGATCTTGCTAAAAAGGAAGGTATATTTTGTGGCACATCAAGCGGAATGAATGTAGCTGCAGCAATCCAAATTTCAAAGGAACTTGGTCCTAAATCAAGGGTTGTAACTGTTGCTTGTGATACTGGTTTAAAATATCTTTCTGAGGGATTATTTGACGATTAATTAAATAATTCTCAGGTTTGAAAAATGGTTTAAAATTTTAATTATTTATTTTTAACATATGAAAAAACTTATTTATTTGTCCATTATTATTATATCTTTTAATTTCTCATTTGCTCAGGATTATTTTTTAGAAAATTTTGGTCCCTACAATGAAAATATCCAAAGTCCTGAAGAGTTTTTAGGATATGAAATCGGAGATCAACATACTAGGCATGATCTAATTTTAGCATACTTCAAATATTTATCCTCTGTTTCTGAAAGAGCAAACTTGATCAACTATGGTAAATCGTATGAAGGTAGAACGCTTACTCTTCTGAGTATCTCAAATGAAGAAAATTTAAAAAACTTAGAAGAAATAAAAACAGAACACTTAAAGTCTACTATTCCCGGATCGATAAAAACTATTAACGAAAACTTGCCTATAATAATCAACTTAGGATACGGAATCCATGGAAATGAGCCATCGGCTAGCGAAGCAGCTTTGCTAACTGCATATACTTTGATTGCATCAAAAAATAAAAAAATTGATCGACTTACAACTAACTCGGTTGTGTTTATTGATCCAACTTTAAATCCTGATGGCAGAGACAGACATTCGCAATGGGCAAACCAATACAAATCAATAAATTTAGTCGCAGATTCTAATGATGCGGAGCATAACGAATCATGGCCACGAGGACGTACAAATCACTACTGGTTTGATTTAAATAGAGATTGGCTATTGGCAGTTCACCCTGAAAGCAGAGGAAAACTTAATTGGCTTCATGAGTGGTATCCAAATGTTGTAATAGATGTTCATGAAATGGGTACAAATAGTAATTATTTCTTTGACCCCATGAAGTCTAGCGCATCTGTAAAGCCATTAATACCTCAAGAAAATGTTGATTTATACCCAATTTTTGCTGAATATTATGTTAAATATATGGACAGCATAGGTTCATTCTATTATACCAAAGAATCTTTTGACGAAACTTATCCTGGATATGGATCTACTTACTCTGACTTACAAGGTGGACTTGCTTTGCTTTTTGAGCAAGCAAGCTCAAGAGGACATGTTCAAGAAACTAATTACGGCGAGATGACATTTGGTTTTACAATAAGAAATCAATTTTTGAATGGAATAGCAACTGTAGAGGCTGCTGTTGATAATAAAATGCTTTTAAGAGATTATCAAAAAAGATTCTTTGAATCATCACTTTCAGAGTTTAAAAATGAGAAGATAAAAGCCTACGAATTTGGGGATATTCATGATAAAAACAGAACTAAAGCTTTTATTGATAAATTGCTAATCCATAAAATTGAGGTTTATGAGAAAGATGACAAGTTCTTAGTTCCTGTAAACCAACTACAGTCAAGAATGGTCAAGAATTTTTTTGAAACCAATGATAAATATTTAGATAGCGTTTTTTATGATGCTTCTGCATGGTCCGTATCTAATTTTTATAATATGAAACACAAAGCGGTGAGATCGTTTGATGTTAACAAATTAACCAGGGTTATTAACGATATGCAGGTCGATAATCCAAAAGTTTCCAAATCAAACTATGCATATATTTTGGATTGGGACGACTACAACACACCTGCAGCGCTTAATCATCTTCACAAAAATGAAGTAATTAGTTATTCAGCTTATAAACCATTTTCAATTAAAGTAAATGAAAATGACAATGTCAAAAGTTTTAATCGTGGTACTGTGATGGTTCCAGTTAGTAAACAAAAAGTTGATTCAGAAAAACTTTTTGAGGTTGTTAAATCAACTCAAGAAAAATTCAATATTCCTGTTTTTAGTACTGAGACTGGGTATAGTTCATCGGGAATTGATTTAGGAAGTAATTTTTTTAGAATCAATAAAAAAGTAAAAGTTGCGATGCTAATTGGTGATGGGGTGAGCTCATATGAAGCTGGAGAAGTATGGCATCTATTAGATACAAGGGTGCACATTCCCTTGACCAAAATTAGACTCAATCAATTTAACAGAATCTCTTTGGATAAATATACCACACTTGTAATGGTTTCAGGAACCTATAATCAGATTTCTGACTCGGGCATTAAAAAAATAAAGGATTGGGTTGGTAGAGGGAATACTTTAATTACTATTGGATCAGCATCTGGTTGGGCCATTAAAAAAGAGATTGTAAATGAATCATTAGTTGAAACTAAAAATGATACCATCTTCTCTAGAAAAAGATATATTGATGCAAGAGAATATTCTGGAAGAGAAAGAATAGGTGGATCGATTTTGAAAGTAGATTTAGACCTTACCCACCCACTTGCGTTTGGTTACAGGGACCAGTCAATTCCTGTCTATAAAAACAACAATGTTTTTTTAAACAAATCAAAAAGCGATTATTCTTCAGTTGCTATTTACTCCAAAAATCCTCACATAGATGGTTATGTGTCTAAAAAAAACATGGAAAATAATTTAAAGGTCGCTGCATCTTTGATTGTTTCCGATTCAGGTTCTGGAAGAGTTGTGCTTTTTGCTGACAATCCAAATTTTAGAGGAAGTTGGTACGGAACAAATAAACTTTTTTTAAATGCTATTTTTTTTGGAGCAAATATTTCTGTTCCTAAATAAATTAATTATTATGGATACATCAATTGAATTAACTCTTATGCCCTTAAATGATGATTACAAATCAATTATTAAGAAATTTATAATGTCACTAAGAGACAGTCGTTTTCAAATTCTTGAAAACCCACTTAGTACTCAAATATATGGTGACTTCGAACCAATGATGCAAATGCTTGTAGAAAAAATTAATAGTATTTTTTCAAATTGTGACGGTATTATGGTCAATTTAAAAATTATAAAAGGAAATAGATTTCATTATAAAGCTGATTTTTAAAATGAAAAAATTAACTTAAATTTCTATTTTTTTTGACTATGAAAAAAACTACTATTTCTAAAAATTCAAAACTTAATATTATAAAAAATAACTTGAAATATTTTTTTCAAAGCTTTGTAATAATACTAAGTGTTTTTATTTCTTTCTTCATTGATGACATTAGAAAAAGTAATGAAAATATTATAACAAAAAATGACCTTGTTAGTGATTTAATTGTCAGTCTTGAGGATGACCTAACTCAAATTGATGAATTGATAAAAATATTGCAAAAATCAGAAAAAAATATTTTAGAAATATTAAACGATATAGACCTTAATCATAAAAATCTTTCAAATATTGAAGCCATCAAAATAATTTTGGACATTGAAGTTGGTTTTTCATTTTTTCCTAAAGACGGTATTTTTGAACAATTAATATCTACAGGAACTTTTGAATTAATTAAAAATAATGAGTTGAAAAGGCTATTGTTGGAAATGTTTAACCATCAGAAAGATAGAAATTATGCTACATCACAGGAAATTGACCAATGGAACATTATTACAAGAGGTGAAATTTTAAAGAAGTTTAGAATTAGATTTAGTTATAATTCATTTGATGGCGAATTTTATGGTTCAAGAACATTAAATACATTTGATTTTGATACAGATTACTATTTATCAAATGATTTTTACGGATTATTGTCTCAAGCTCAAAATTATTCAAATATGTATATGCGTTTACTGAGTGATATAAAAAAATCATATGATACGGCTAAATCACTATCAATCGAGGAGTTAAAAAAATAATTAAAAAAAAATGAAGAATATATATATACTACTACTTTTGTTAAGTACACTTTCCTGTACAAATAACCAAACCAATATTGAATCTGTAATTGTCAGTGATTCTGAGAACGAAGATTTAATTGTTTTAGTTGAATGGTCTATTAATGAAGGTGCAGAAGTTAACTTGGAAGAATGGAATGATGCTTGGTCAAAAATGATTGTTGAAACTGAACCATTAACTACATCCTGGAGGTTTTTTATTAATGAAGATAAATCACGAGTAACTATGTACGAATCTTATTCCAATTGGAGAGGGTTAATGCATCACGATAAAAGAATTACCGAAGGTGACCTTAAAGACAGATTACCTGAAGTGTTTGCCAGATATAAGTTTGAAGGAGTTACAGTTCTTGGGCCAGTTACTGATGAGTTAAAACAATTTTTTATAGATATTGGATTTGATAAAGCAATGAATAATTCCGAGGGAAACTTAATAGAATTTGACTATAGAACTAGTATTGGGGGTTACACTAAAAAATAATGAAAAAACTAATTCTACTATTACTATGAAAGAATCTAAAATATCTTTAGGTGCAGGTATAGGATTACTTGCAGGAATTATAATTGGAAATGCTACAGATAATATTGGTTTATGGATTGCATTAGGTTTATGTTTTGGTGCAGGTATTGGAACAGCATTAGAAAAAAAAACTAAATGAAAAGAGTGGAATAAATAGTAATAGTAGAATTAGTTTTTTCATTTTTGTTATTTGTTAAAGTTTTTTTCTGTTTTATTAATCCAATAAATTAATACAGGAACTCCTATTATTGATGGTAAAGCGAATCCTAAAAATGGATTCATAATTTCATATTTACTTATTAGAGTTGAAAGAAATGCAGTTGATGTGGCAATATAACCTCCAAACATATTACCAATATGAGACAAATACCAATGATAACTTTTATTTGGCTTAATAATAAATGGTTTAAGATTCACATATGAGATAAGTAAACCTCCAATTCCAAATCCAACAGATAGTAATGCTCCACCACTAAAAAACCCATTTTCAATTGAATAATAAATACCTAATCCAATGAAAAAAAGATTTGCAATTCCATTGAATATTCCTGCTGTCCAATCAAACCATTTTGGTTTTTGGTTTTTATGAAGGTTTTTTAACCTCAATTTTCTCACACCAGCAAATACACTGTAATAACTTAAAAAGGCAATTAAAAATAAAAATCTGTTAAATCTGTAACTGGCTATAATTATGGCAGTGACAAAAACAATTGTCATTGAGTAAAAATAGATTTTACCAGATTTCTTATGAATTTTACCGCCTTTTAAACTTAATATTGAAATTAATCCAGTTACTAAAGAAATGAATCCTGCAGCTATATGGATGATTAGCAATTGGTTTATTAATTCATTCACTTATTTGAGCAAATATTAAATATAAAATTAAGAAAAGGAAAAAAGAATAAATAAAGGAATCTATGTTTATTTACCGATACAATAAATATACTTGTTTGCTTTTGATTGACTATTAATATCTTTTGTTTTCCTTTTTAGGGGTTTTTTAAAATTGTTTAGTACACTATTAGTACACACTTTGGTCAACAAAAAGTAAAGAAAAACAAAAAAAATGTTACAAAATGTAACGCTAAAAAAAAAGGATAATTTTATATATTAGGTTGATAAATAACTAATTATGAAAAAACTAATTATACTATTACTATTTATTCCGCTTTTTACTTTAGGTCAATATTCTACTTATTATGGAACTTATGATGTTAATGCTTTTGTTGATGTAAATGCAAATGTTAATGTAAATAAAAATGTAAATGTTTCAGGAAATGTCAATAAAACAATAACAACAATTGATTATGGAGCTCTAGCTAGTGCTAATGCTCAAAGGGAAGCAAACAGAATAGAAAGTTTGAAGGTTGCAAATGAACAACAAAGACAAGCACTAATTGAAATTGCAAAAGACCCTAACAAAGCTTTTGATTATGGAATTGATAATAATCTTCAAATTAAAGGAGATAATGCTAAATCTGTTGGTTTTAAAAAATTTGTTCATTACCACAAAATACCTAATCAATCATTATTTACAAGAACACAAAAATCTGCATTTAGTTACCAAAATATTAGTGATAATTTTATAAAATCTGAAATAGAATTATTTCTTCCATTTAAACCTGCCGGTATTAAAGACAAAACCACTCTGGGATATATTAGAGAGAGTTTTGATGGGATTTTTAACAGTGTAGAGGATGTTGCCAAACTTCCTAAGCTTATTGTAGGAGAATATAATGAAGAAATAAAAGCTTTTGTACATAAAAAAGAAATCAATAAAACCACAATCTATGGAATTGATGGATTCAAGGGTACTGTTATCTATGAAAGTGATTATGAGTATGTAATTAAAGACAACTATTATGCTGCTAATAATGGAATAATAGCTTATGCAGGGGCTCGATATTCTGGAGATAAAGATGAAATTACATTTGAGGAATTAGAGGGAAGAAGATATTACTTCAGAAAGCTTATTGAGAAAATAATTTCTACTCAAAATGTATATGATATCAAGTAATTTAATAAATCCTTGTTAATTTTGAAAAAGTGATTATATTTACATAACTAACTGATTATCAACTACTTACCAATACAAAAGTTAGAAAAGATATTTCCTAACATTTCGTCATTTGTTATTTGTCCAGTTATTTCTCCAATTGAGTCAATTGCTTTTCTTAAGTCAATAGACAACAAATCACCAGTTATACCATTTTCAATACCTTTTTTAATATCAATCAATGATGATTCTGCCTCATTAAGAGAATTGTAGTGTCTGAGATTTGTTACAATTGTTCCATTATTTTCAGATGCTTTATTAACACTCAACAACTTAGCTTTTAATGGTTTTAAATAGTCTTTTTGAATTGCTGAAATTTCTAAAATTTCATTAATCTCAAAATCCTTACATGATTTTAAAAGAGGTTCCATTTTTATATCGCTTTTATTTTTTAAATCAATTTTATTTCTAACTAATAATATTGTTAGATCATCACGATTAAATTCTGAAAGATCATTTATAATTTCATCCTTGGTTATATCATTGATGTCAAAAAGATAGATCAAAACTGATGCTTTTGAAATTTTTGATTTTGTAATTTCAATTCCTTTCGACTCAATTTCATCATCGGTTTTTCTCAAACCGGCTGTATCAACAAACCTATATTTTATTCCATCAATTATAATAGTATCTTCAATTGCATCTCGAGTTGTACCTGCTATATTACTTACAATTGCTTTTTCTTCATTAAGAAGCAAATTTAACAGAGATGATTTTCCTGAATTTGGCTTACCTGCAATTGCAACAGGAATTCCATTTTTAATTGCATTTCCATATTTGAAAGAATCTTTCAGCTCAGCTACTTTAGTGCTTACTCTATCAATCAGATCTAGTAAATCATTCTTATTTGCAAACTCAACATCTTCTTCTGAAAAATCTAATTCAAGTTCAATCATCGAAGTAAAATGCAGTAGCTCCTCTCTTAAGACTTTTAGATCATTTTGAAAACCTCCTCTCATTTGATTTAATGCAATTTTATGCATTGAGGATGAGTCAGAGTAAATTAAATCAGAGACTGCTTCAGCTTGTGTTAAATCAAATTTACCATTTAAAAAAGCTCTCATTGTAAACTCTCCGGCCTTTGCAAGTCGAATATTATTCGTAAGCAACTTTTCAATAATTGTCTTTTGAATATACGTTGAACCATGACATGAGATTTCAACTGTTTCTTGTCCTGTGAAAGATTTCCCCTTACCAAAATAGGATAAAACAACTTCATCAATTATTTCATCATCATAAGTAAAATCTCCGTATATAACAGAATGGCTTTTTATATCAGAAACACTAGTCCCAGATCTAGATTTAAAAAATGGCTCAACTTTAATTAATGCATTATCACCTGTAATTCTAATAAGAGCAATAGCTCCCATTCCTGTAGGCGTTGAAATTGCTACAATATCATCTTTAAAGTCCATTAATTCTATTTAATCTTTTTTGTAAATGTAGCTCTTCTTTTATGCAAAGTACTTTCATAATTCTTCCAAAAAGCCTGTATTGCTTTATTCTCAACAAGCTCTGGATTTGTTTCAACTTCAATGATTCCCCGATTATTAAATGTTTGTTGTAATTCATTAAAAATTACGGCAGTTGCTCCTTTATTTTGATACTTTGGATCTACACCAATTAAATATAATGATACCCTATCATTAAAGTATTGAGCTTTAAAAAGATGATAATATCCAAGCAGTCCAATCTTTCCATTTATTTTTTTTAGAGCTCTTGAAAAAGAGGGCATAGTAATTAAAAAAGCTATTAAATTCCCATCCTTATCTAAAAGACATTTTATGAAATCGGGATGAATATATTTTATAAATTTTTCTTTATAAAAATCGATCTGATATTGTTTAATTGTAACATAGGTTTGAAGATTACTATAAGTTAAATTGAGGAGTTCAAACATTTTATCTACATATGGAATAATTTGTTTAGTAGATTTAAAATTTACAACCTTAAGCTCATATCTTTTTTGAATTATTTTAGCAAACTTCTTAACCTTCTCAGGCGCATCTTTCTCAGAAAAAATTTTAATTTTATATTCTACCCATTCTGCTAGTTTTTCAAAACCTAATTCTATTAAATGTTTTTTTTGGTAAGGAAAATGATACCATGTTATCATGGTATTTAATTCATCGTAACCATGAATTAAAAGACCTGCTTTATCCATGTTTGAAAAACCTACAGGTCCGTCAATAAAATCAAGTTTTCTTTCTTTGCCAAATTCCAGTACTTTTTCAAGTAACTTTTTGCTTACCTCTATATCATCAATTGTGTCATACCAGCCAAATCTTAATTTATTCTTTTTTTGTTCTTCAATTTCCACCCAATTAACAATTGCTGCTATTCTTCCAACTACCTTTCCGTCTTTGTATGCTAAATAAAACTCCGCTTCTGCATTTTTGAATACAGGATTTTTAGACCTATCCATTGCTTCAAGTTCCTCATTTATAATAGGAGCCACCCAATATTCACAGTCTTTATAAAGGTCAAAAGGGAATAGGACAAATTCGTTTTCCAATTTTTTATTTTCGACTGTGATAATTTTTATCATTTTTTTCTATCAAGTTTTTTTAAAGCTTTTTGGTCTCTTTTTAATTGTTTTTTATTTTCTCGCAACGATTTATTTAAACTTTTCTTTGATTTTTTGCTTTCTTTTTTAGCTAATTTCTTTGGGTTTAATTTAGTTTTTTTATTGCTTTTTTTATTTGACTTCTTTTCAACTTTTTGCTGTTTTCTTCTGTTTTTAAGCTCTTCATTAAAATCCTTTTTTGCTTGTTTTTCACTTTCAGAAATATCTCTATGCCAATCAAACCTTTGAGAAAAACCTATATTAATATAAGTATAACTCGGCGTAGTTTTAAAACTTCCTCCAAAATTAAAATCAATTTGAGAGTTTTTAGAAATTAAATTAGCAAAGCCAATTTTAAAATACTCATCACTGTAAACTTTATTATTAAACGTTTGAAACTCTCCAAAAATACTCCACCTAGGATTTGCTAAATTATATGTAATTGTAAATAAATAATTTATCTTATTGTAGCCAGCCTGAGCAGGCACAGAACTTGGCCAAGTAGGATTCTTTAACGCAATTTCATAAAAGAAATTATTTACAACAACCCATCTTCCTTTAAAATGATGCTGAGTTGCAATACCAGCGAAAGGTGATATTGTTTGTTCTGGATAATAAAAATTATTCCTTCTCATTATATTATCATTGAGAAGATCAGGGTGCAAGGGAAGTTTTAATTTATAAAACGAATCATCATATTGAACTCTATTATCAAAATTAAAACTTGATCCAGCTATTACTGAAATTGCAGGAATAAAATCAACCAGTCTAATTTTTCTATTAGCTTTCCAGCTATAAACATTTTCACTGTGCCATTTTTTATTTATAAATGGATCTAATAAAAGATATTTAAATCCAAGCGTTTGCTTACCGATTAATGTTTCTGAAATGTTAGTAGAATAGTTGTTTAAGTAATTATTATCAAGAATATTTCTAGTAATGATATTTCCATCCAAAAAAACCTCTAATTTCTCATTAAGAAATCCATATCGAAATAAGTAATTAAAATTTAAACCCTGAATTTGAGAGTTATTAAGATTTGAGTGCTTAAGTGTCTGGGCAGAAACTGCAGATTCAAACTGTAAGACATTAACACCAACTGCAAAAGCTCCATGTGATGAGCCTGGCCTATTTGAATTAATTATTTCAGTGTATTGTGAAAATGAGAATATCCCTGTGATCATTAGGAATAAAGAAAAAAACCTCTGTCTCATACACTATTAATAAATCAAAGATAATTTAAATTAAAATCTCTCTTTAATTGATTCATTTGATTAATTGTATTTTTGAATAACATAAAATAGCATGGTAATATTATACATTATATTATTCTTCATAATATTTAGCTACATTCTAAAAAAATTAGCCCCTTATCTAGTCAGGCATATTATTAAAAAACATTTAGAGAAATTTCAAAAACATCATAATAAAAAAGAGCCTGAAAAAGATTTTAAATTCAAGAGTAAGAAAAAAGTAGGGGAATATATAGATTATGAAGAAATTGATTAAAAATTATTTGAAGAAATGTTTTTTAATAAATCTATTGTTTATAGGTCTGTTTGCAATAATTTCAGTCATATACTTCTATCCATTACTTTCTGGGAAACAAATTAAACAATCTGATATTGATCAATTCTCTGGGATGTCCAAACAAATCGTCGATCACAGAAGTCAGTATAATGAAGAACCTTTCTGGCTAGACAATGCTTTTTTAGGCATGCCAAGCTATCAAGTTTTGGTTGAATATCCATTTGATTTACTTGACAAGCTTGATAGAGTGATTAGATTTTTACCAAGACCAGCGGATTATCTTTTTGTCTACTTGGTTTCATTCTTTTTACTATTACTCACTATGAAAGTAAAAAGCGAGTACGCCTTTGTCGGCGCAATTGCTTTTGCCTTTTCAACATATCTAATTATAATACTTGGTGTTGGTCATAACACAAAAGCTTTAGCAATCGGTTATGCCCCCATAGTTTTAGCAGGGCTTTTCAAAATACTTGACAAAAAGTATTTGGTTGGTTTTATTATTGGTGCATTAGGGCTTGGACTTCAAATAAATGCTAACCATTATCAAATGACATACTACTTTTTAATGTTAGTAGGGTTAATTACAATTATTAATGTATTTGATGATTTTTTTAAGAAAAAAATATCAGATGGGCTAAATAAAATTGGGGTTGTTTGTGCTACTACATTGTTTGCAATTTCTTTAAATGCCACAGCTATTTTAGCTACACAAGAGTATAGTGATTTTAGCACTCGAGGAAGTTCTGAAATATCAATAAATCCTGATGGATCAGAAAAGAAAGATTTATCAGGATTAAGTAATGAATATATTACTGAGTATAGTTATGGAAAACTCGAAAGCTTTAACTTAATTGTACCAAGGTTTATGGGTGGAGGTTCATCAGAATTAATTGATAAAGATTCAGATTTTGTTAAAGAGCTAAAGAATTATGATAATGAAAGTGCAAATATTATTTATCAAAATGCACGCTTATATTGGGGGAATCAACCAATAGTTGCTGCTCCAGCATATATTGGAATAAGTGTTTTCTATATTTTCTTATTAGCTCTTTTTTTTATTGACAAAAGACATTTAAAATGGGTAATACCGGCTATCATTTTTTCATTGACTTTATCGTGGGGAAAAAACTTTCAATTCTTGACAGATTTCATGATTAATTATTTTCCGTTTTATGATAAGTTTAGAGCGGTATCATCTATTCAGGTTATTATAGAATTCATTATTCCATTAATAGCCACTATTGGATTATTTAAGTTTTTTCAAACAGATGTCATCGATAAAGAAAAAATGAAAAAACTATTATATACATCCTCAATATTCATTTTTATACTTGTTTTAATGTTTTTATTTGGAAATCAAATTTTTGAGTTTAAATCTGAATTTGAAGTGTTTTCAAATTATCCTGAAATACTTGACTTAATCGTTAAAGAGAGACAAGCTGTATTTAAATCTGATATGATCAGATCCATAGTTATAGTATGTATAATTGCATTGTTATTTTGGATTTCAACAAAAAAATTAATTAAGAAAAGCTATAGTTTGTCATTGATAGGCCTTATCATATTATTTGATCTATGGAATATTGACATGAATTATGTTAATGAAGATAACTTTTCAAGACCCTCAGCAGTTAAAACTCCTTTCACCTCAAATGGAATTGATGAAGAAATAATGAAGGACAAATCAAGTTTCAGAATTTATGAATCCTATCGTGGTTTTGTTAATGGTAGATCTTCATATTTTCACAATTCTATTTCAGGATATCACGCTGCAAAACCTAAAAGGATGCAGGACATTTATGATTTTTATTTGTCAAAAAATAAATTCAATATTTTAAATATGCTAAATGTTAAGTACATAGTTGATTTAAATGAAAATAACGCATTAGGTTTGAGATTGAATGAGGAAAATTTAGGTGATGCATGGTTTATAGAAAATATAATTAATGTAAATAACAGTAATGAAGAGATTTTATCTCTCAATGATTTAAATTATTCTAGAGACTGTTTAAGTAAAGATTTACCAAACAAAACATTTACTTTAAGTGAAACTGATAATATTGTATTAAATAGCAGAAAATCTAATGAACTAATTTATAATTATACAGCAAAATCAGAGAGTTTTATTGTTTTTTCTGAGGCATATTATTCGAAAGGTTGGCAGGCATACATAGATGGACAAAAAGTTAACCATTATAAAATCAACTATTTGTTAAGAGGAATGGAGGTTCCCAAAGGTGATCACGAAATCAAATTCGTATTCAATCCTGGAATTATTAAAACAGGCTCAATAATTATGGCTTCATCAAATTTTATACTTTTAGTTTTAATTGGTTTATTTTTTAGAAAAGAAAATCTTGATGTATAAAAAACTTCCAACACATCGATATAAAAAAACATTAAAGATGCTTAAAGAAGTATGCCCAGCTCCATCTGTAATATTTGATCTTGGAGTAAGAAATCCTTTTTCAGAGATAATGAAACAAAATAATTATAAGGTATATAACACTAGCGGGGAAGACTTAGATGATAATCATCAACTTAATATTCCAGATGATGTTGATTTGGTAACAGGATTTGAAATTCTAGAGCATTTGGTTTCACCCTATCCTCTTTTGAAAAATATGAAAGCTAATCGAATTTTATTAACAGTACCAATAAAACTATGGTTTGCAAAAGCCTATAAAAGTAAGACTGATCCACTTGATAGGCATTATCATGAATTTGAGCCATGGCAATTTGATTGGTTATTAGAAAAATCTGGGTGGAAAATTATTAAAAAACAATATTGGAAAAATCCTTCAAAAAAATTTGGAATTCGTCCACTTCTAAGAAAATTTACAAATAGATATTATGCTGTATATGCTGAAAGATCAAAAGAGAGTTATACAAACTATTATAAAGGAGTGTTGAACCTATGAAAATTGGGATGATTTTAGATGCCGAGTATCCTGATGATGCTAGGATTACAAATCAATGTGACGAGCTGACTAAATACAATCATGAAGTTCATTTATTTTGTCTCTCATATAAAAAGTCATTTGTCAATAATGAAATAATTAATAAAATTAATGTTCACAGATATTATTGCAACAAACTAACTTATAAACTTTCAGCTTTAGCTAATGATCTTAGTTTATATAGTATTTTTTTAAGTAAAAAAATCTTAAAATTTATTGAAAATTCTGGTGTTGAAATTTTACATGTTCATGATATTCAAATTGCTAAAGCTGCAATTAAAGCAGCCAATGAATTTGGGATTGAATATAATATAGATCTTCATGAAAACAGGCCAGAAATTATGAAATTTTACAAGCATGTAAATTCTTTTTTTGGAAAGCTATTTATAAGCCCCAAAAGATGGAAAATAGCAGAAGAGTGTTTTGTCAAAAAAGCAAACAAAATAATAGTAGTGACTGACAGAGCAAAAGAAGAGCTTTTAAGTAGGGTTAACATTGATCAAAAAAAGATAATTGTATATCCAAACACTGTCAGAACTGATTTTTACAAAATCAAAAAGGCAGATAGAAATTTAGAAAAAAAATATTCAAAAGAATTTGTAATTACGTATGTTGGTAATACATCTAAAAGGAGAGGTCTTTTAACAGTCATTGATTCGTTGAAGATTATTGAAAAAACTATTCCAAATATTAAATTGTTAATTATTGGAAAAAGCTCCTTTGATCATGTAATAAAGGATAAAGTAAAACAAAATCAAATTGAAAAATTGGTAGATTTTATTGGATGGATAAAAGAAAGTGATATACCTAATTATCTATCCATAACAAAACTAGGATTATCTCCACTACACAAAAATATTCATCATGACACTACTTACGCAAATAAAGTTTTTCAATATATTTCAATTGGTTGCCCAGTTGTTAGTAGTAATGTGATAGCCCAATCTGAGCTTGTAAAAAAATATGAAATTGGGGTAATTTTTGAAGACAATAATGTATTTGACTTGTCAGATAAAATTATTGAACTACACAATGATAAAAACCTATATAGTAGGCTAAAACAGAATTGTCTTGATAGTATTGAAAAACTAAATAATAGTGTAATTTCAAATCAACTTATTTCTATTTATGAGTAAAAAATCTATTGGAATATTAGCTTATTATTGGCCTCCAGCAGGTGGGTCAGGAGTTCAAAGATGGCTAAGATTTTCAAATCATTTATGCGATTTGGGTTGGGATGTTCATGTCTTCACATTTAAGAACCCAAAATATCCAATTTTAAATAATAGCAATGTAGAGAAAATTAATCCACTAATAAAGGTGAATAAAATAAAAGGATTTGAATTCCCATCTTTTTTTACAAAACTTTCAAGTGAAGAGAGTGTATATTACCACATGGTAAGTAACAGAAATTCATCTTTAAGTAATGCTTTCGTAAATTATCAAAGGCTCTCCCAAGGAAGGTATTTTAATCACATGCTACGTGAATTATTTTTATTTCCAGATGCAAGAAAATTTCTAATTAATCCAACATTTAAGTTTTTAAAAAAGTATTTTAAAGAAAATAATTTAAATACTTTAATAACAACTGGTCCTCCACATTCAATGCATTTGGCTGGCATGAAACTAAAACAAGATATTGGTATAAATTGGATTGCAGATTTTAGAGACCCTTGGTCAAATTTTTTTCAAAATAAGCTTCTAAACAAACTTGAATCTACAATGAAAAAGCATGTAAAAGCTGAAAATGAGGTTTTAAAAAATTGTAATGCTGCATTTACTACTTCTCAATCTTTGAGATCAAAGTTTTTAGAAAGAAACTCTAATGTCTTTTATATCCCAAGTGGTTATGAAGAAAAAATTGAACCATTAAATCATGATAAATTTAGAATTCTTTATGCAGGGTCAATGAAAGATATTCAAAACCCTAACAATCTTTGGTTGGCCCTACATGAACTCATCAAATCTGATGAAGTATTTAAACAAAATGTTGAAATTATACTAATTGGGAATATTGATAGATGGATCATTAACTCAATTGAATTTAAAAAAATCCGTGATCGAAAGATATTATCATACATCCCCAAAAAAGAGCTTGATATAGAAATATCTAAAGCTGAACTATTAGTAGTTTGCTCTGTAAATTATCCTGATTCGAATGATATTGTCCCTGGAAAGTTTTTTCATTATTTGGCAGCAAACAAAAATATTTTAGGTATATCAAATAAAGGGAGTGATTTAGAAAAAATAATTAATGAAACAAAGTCAGGGATGTCTTTTGATTTTAATAATTATGATGATTTAAAAAATTATATTTATAAATGTTATCAAAATTTTATAAAGGGAGAAAGGCCTAAAAATAAATTAAACGAAAACTACTTATCAATGAGTATTGCCAAAGAAATTGATAAAATAGTTTCAAATATTTAAAATGGGAATTGTATTTAACCAATCATATAAAAATATAATTATAATATCAATTGCTATATTGATTGGGGCTGTCAATACTTTATATTTTTACCCTGTTTTTCTTAAAGAAGAATATTATGGTCTAGTAGTTTTTCTACTTGCAACATCAAACCTGTTAATGCCTTTAGTTGCATTTGGAAGTCAACATACAATCATAAAATACTACAGCTCTTATTCAAATAAAAACGAAAGAGACTCTTTTATGTCTTCGGTTATTTTAATTCCATTATTCACAATTATTCCAATATCACTACTTGTAATTGAATTTCATGACCTAATTGGAAAATTTCTATCTGTTCAAAATCCTATAATTGATTCCTATGTATGGGTTATTTTTTTAGTTGCATTTGCAACTTCATATTTTGAAGTATTCTACTCATGGGCAAGGGTCCAACTTAAATCTGTATTTGGAAACTTTTTAAAAGAAATTTTTCCAAGGCTATCAGTTTTTTCTTTATTGATATGTGTTTACTTTGGCCTAATAAACAAAGAAGAATTTGTTTGGTGGCTGACTGGACTTTATTATTTAAGACTTTTTATAATGATCATGTATTCATTTAGCCTATACTTTCCTAAAATTACTTTCAGCTTGCCGAGAAATATTGGGAGCATACTAACATATTCATTTTATATTTTTTTGGCTGGCTCAGCGGCAAGTATATTGATTGATATTGATAAATTTATGATTCCCCAAAAAGAGGCTATTAGTCAAACAGCATTTTATGCTGTTGCAGTTTTTATAGCTACTGTAGTTGAAATTCCAGGAAGAGCTATGTTTCAAATAATAAACCCTTTAGTTGCAAAGGCGCTAAACGAAAACAACCTTAAGGAGCTTAGTAACTTATATTCTAAAAGCTCTATCAATTTATTGATTGTTGCAGGATTATTTTTCCTTTTGATTAATATAAATATTGAACCCTTTTATAATCTCATGTCAAATCCATCATATGGTGATGCAATATGGGTTGTTTTAATGATATCAACTAGTAAGCTTATTTTAATGAGTTTTGGATGTGGACCTGCAATACTAGCTACAGCAAAATTTTATAAAATAACATTACCCTTTTCTATTTTAATGGCAATTGCTGTTTACTTTTTAAATGATATTCTTATCGATATCTATAGCATAAATGGCGCTGCACTATCAACACTAATTGTTGTTTTTGTTTTTACTGTTCTAAAAACTTTATATATAAAAATTAAACTTAATATATCCCCTTACTCAACTAATTCCATAAAAGTTTTAGTAAGTATTTTAGTTGTATATTTTTTACTTAACTCTTTCGATTTAAAACTAAATAGTATTTTAGAAATTGCTGTAAATACTTTTTTTATCTTGTTTTTGTATTTAGTTATTATATATAAACTTGAAGCATCAAAAGCTATAAATAGTTTTATAAATAATTTATTGAAAGGAGAGTTTAGACTTTAAAAATTTTGAAAGCAAAGATTTTTTTTCTTTAACTAATTTTTCTGGTGTACCTGTGAACACAACTTGTCCACCTTTATCTCCACCATATGGTCCTAAGTCAATGATATGATCAGCTGACTTAATTAAATCAATATTGTGTTCTACAACAATTATAGAATGTCCAAAATCAATTAAAAAATTAAAAGATTTAATCAGCTTTTTTATATCATGAAAATGTAGGCCAGTTGTTGGCTCATCAAAAATAAATAATGTGCTTTCTTTGTTTTTTCCTTTTAGTAAAAAAGATGCCAATTTTATTCTTTGAGCTTCTCCGCCGGATAAGGTCGAGGATGATTGACCTAAATTTACATAACCCATACCAACATCAATCAAGCACTTTAATTTATTTGAGATCTTAGTTTGATTATTATTGAGAAAAAAATCATATGCATTATCAATGGTCATATTCAAAACGTCATCGATATTCTTGTCCATATATTTGACTTGTAAAACTGTTTTTTTGAATTTTTTTCCTTTACAGGCCTCACATTTAAGTCTTATGTCAGACATAAATTGCATTTCAATTTTTATCTCTCCCTCACCCTTACATTCATCACATCTTCCACCATCAACATTAAATGAAAAATGCTTTGGTTTTAGATTAAATTGCTTTGATGATTTTTGATTTGAAAAAAGGGTTCTTATGTCGTCATAAGCTTTAATATATGTTGCTGGGTTTGACCTTGAGGAAGTTCCAATAGGGTTTTGATCAATATATTCAATGGATGTTATTGATTCGAGATTCCCGCTTAAATTATCAAACTCACCGGGCTTTTCTTTGAAAATTCCCTTTTGTTTTAGTAATGAAGGATAAAGTATTTTTTTAACTAATGTTGTTTTTCCGCTTCCTGAAATTCCTGTTATACATACTAAGGAATTTAAAGGAATATCCACGTTTATATTTTTTAAATTATTTTCTCTACAACCTCTAAGCTTAATTTTATTTGAGGACTTTCTTCTAAAAGAGGGTATTTCAATTAAATTATTTTGAGTTAAATAATCTACAGTTAGTGAATTAGAGTTTAATAATTTATTAATAGAACCTTGAGCAATAACATTACCACCCTGTGACCCAGCACCTGGGCCTAAATCAATAATTTCATCTGCAGCTCTAATAATGTCTTCATCATGCTCAACTACTAAAACAGAATTGCCTAATTCTTTAAGATTTTTAAGAATTTTAATAAGTCGTGTTGTATCTTCCGGGTGTAGGCCAACACTTGGTTCATCTAATACGTATATTGAGCCTACTAAAGCGCTACCTAGGGATGTAGCTAGGTTAATTCTTTGGGTCTCTCCACCCGAAAGTGTATTTGATTTTCTGTTTAATGTTAAATAAGAAAGACCAACATCCCTTAAAAAAGTTAGTCTACTTACAATCTCATCAACAATTCTTTTACTTTTTTTTGTATCTGATTCAGATAAAGATAACTCGTTGAAAAACTTCAAGTTTTTTTCAATTGACATATCAACCAAATCAAGAACTGATTTGTTATTTATTTTAACATAGTCAGCTTCTTTTCTCAATCTCTTTCCTTGGCAATCGCTACATTTTGTACGACCTCTATACCGAGATAGCATCACCCTGTTTTGAATCTTATACATTTTTTTTTCGAGCTTTTTAAAGAAGAAATCAATCCCTTTAAAATGATCATTACCGGTCCATAGTAAATCTTTCTGAGCCTTAGTTAGTTTATAATATGGCCTATGAATTGGAAAGTCAAATAAGTTTGCATTTTTAACTAAAAGTTGTTTGTATTTTTTTAGTTTTTTTCCACGCCATGGTGCAATACAATCATCATAAACTGATAAACCTTTATTAGGAATAACAAGGTCAGGGTCAATACCCATTATATCACCATATCCTCCACAAGTTTTACATGCTCCAAACGGATTATTGAAACTAAATAAATATTCATTAGGCTCAATGAAATCTATACCATCTCTCTGAAATTTTTTGGAAAAAAAATGATATTTATTATCATTTAAAGTTTTGACAAATATTTCATTATTACCCTGAAAAAAAGCATTCTCTATGGAATCAATTATCCTATTCAAATAGTCTTCATCATTGTTGTAAACCGATCTATCAATAACTAAAAAAAATGAATCTTTAATATTTAAATCTACAGCTTCTAAAATATTTTTGGTTTCACCTTCATGTTCAATTCTTGCATATCCTTGATCAAAATAAAACTGAAAAAAATCATTAGTATTTGATGCTTCACTAAGTTGTATTTTAGCTAGAATTAAAAACTTATCTCCTTTTTTAAATGATTTTATAAAATCCATTACTGAATCTGTAGAGTCTTTTGTTACTTTTTCATTTGATATAGGCGAATATGTGACTCCAATTCTTGAATATAAAAGTTTAATGTAATCATATATCTCAGAACTAGTACCAACAGTGGATCTTGGGTTTGAGTTATTAACTTTTTGCTCAATAGCAATTGCTGGTGAAAGCCCTTCAATTTTTTTTACTTTAGGTTTATTTAGTTTACCTAAAAATTGCCTAGTATAGGAAGATAGACTTTCGATAAATCTTCTCTGCCCCTCAGCATAAATTGTATCAAAGGCTAAACTTGATTTACCAGATCCAGAAAGTCCAGTTATTACAATCAGCTTTTTTTTTGGGATTTTTAAATCAATATTCTTAAGATTATGCATCTCTGCACCTTGAATAACAATTGATTTATTTGATATTTTACCCATAGACTATTTAGCTATCCACAAATAAGGGTCCAAAGGTTTAGTATTTTCAAAAATACTAAACTGTAATGTTGTTTTTGATTCCTGATCATTATTAAAAGCATTGCCTATGACCTGTAATGAATTTACATTATCACCTTTTTCTACATTAACCCGTGATAAATTTTTGTAGGCAGTAATATAATTTCCATGTTGTATTAAAACTGTTAAATTACTTGACTTGAATTTCAAAACAGAGAGAACCTTTCCATTAAATACTGATCTAACCTCAGCATTTTTTGTTGTGGCAATAACAATTCCATTGCTTTGAATTTTTGTAGTTCTAACTACTGGGTGTGGTTGAAGACCAAATCTTTGTATGATTACACCTCTTTCTACAGGCCATGGTAAATTACCTTTATTCAATAAGAAATTTTTTGCTGTTAACACTGCTTCTGGTGTTAGCTTAAATACATCATCATCAGAATCTTTATTTGATTCTTTAATTGCAAGTTTAATTAATCTCTCAATTTCTTTATCTAATTGATTTGATAATTTTTGTTTTTTATCAATTTCATTTTTATAGCTCTTTTCTTTTCTTTTTAAACCACTGATTAAACCACTTTGTTTTTCTTTTTCTTTTGATAGATTTTTTTCTTCCATTCTATTTTCGATCAATAAACTTTCCTTTTTACTTATACTTTTATTAATAGTATCATTAATTATTTTTATTTCATCAATGCTAGAGCTTATTTTATTAGCATAATTTCTTCTATTTACAGAATATTGATTCATATACTGAGTTCGTTTAAGAGCCTGTAGAAAATTATCTGAAGACAATAAAAACATTAATTTACTCTCTT
Organism: uncultured Bacteroidota bacterium; assembly: GCA_902535165.1. Lineage (GTDB taxonomy): Bacteria > Bacteroidota > Bacteroidia > Flavobacteriales > Flavobacteriaceae > Eutrophosalina. The sequence continues at coordinate 177,791 of CACASE010000001.1, forward strand.
TCAATCGGCTTTTATATGAATTAAAAACCATTTTTGAGTAATCATCTTTTGCCTTCTCTACTATTATATTTAGTTCAGAAACCTTATTCTCATTTTCAGATATTTCATTAACTAGCATATTAATCTGATCGTTTGTTATTTTAATTAAATCTTGATTCCTATTAATTTTTATAGAGATATTTTCTAAATCTCCATAAGCCATTTTTGTTTTTTTAGTGTTATCAATTAATAAACTATTAATTTCTTTTATTTCATTTTTTAATTTAAGTCTTTGAGATTCTAGTTCTTTAATTTTTGATGTTTGGCTATATAAAAAAGTAAATGACGATGTTAAAATACACGCTGAAAGTAATATTATTTTTTTTCTAAAAATCAAAATTTTATTTTTCTATAATTGTTAGGAATTTCAAATGGAAATAAGATTTCATCACTGGTATTAGTTGAATTAGTTGACATGTATAAATTAATTAAATTTTTACCATCATTAACCACAATTTTTGAACTGGTATAAAGCATTGAATTGTTTGTTTCTTTAAATTCTTTATAATAAATACTTAATTCTCTTCCCAATTCAATTTGTTTGATTTCTTGAGCTATTAATTTATTTAAGTTAGTATCTACAAAAAGACTTACTGAAAACTCATCATTGACATATTCATAAACAATTAAATTTTTATCAATTTCATATGTATCATAATTATATATACTAATTATTTCATTTATAGGCTCTCCAATTAAAATATTCTGAATTTGATTAAAGTCTAACGTAAATCCAAGCTTATCATAAATATCACCAAAGTCAGTACTGAAAAAAGTTTTATCAATTTTCTGATAGCCTAAAATTTTATCAGGTTCAATTAAAATTTTAAATAATGGAATTATAAAGCCACCCGAGATTAAAATTTTTTTATTTTTTCTAATTTTAATACTAATATCAAATGAATAATTAGAATTGTTATATTCAAGATTAGCATTATTTGATAAAACCAAAGTATTAAAATCGAATAGATTTAATTCATCAGCTTTAAAAGATGTTTTTGTGTATTGTTGTTTATTGTTGTAATTAAAATCTGAGAAATCCTTGTTTTTATTTTTGGTTTTAATGCCACAACCTCCAATGATTAAACATAATAATAGGATTTTTAACCTCATTTATGTTAAGTTATTAATTTAGGCCTGTACTACCAAAGCCACCTTCGCCTCGATGTGATGTATCGATAGATTCAACCTTATTCCAAATTATACTTTCATGTTTTGCAATTACCAGCTGAGCAATCCTATCCCCTGATTTTACAATAAAATCATCATTTGAATGATTGATTAAAATAACTCCTATTTCACCTCTATAGTCAGAATCGATTGTTCCTGGCGAATTTAAAACTGTAATCCCCTTTTTTAATGCTAGACCACTCCTAGGTCTAACTTGTGCCTCAACACTTTCTGGTAGTTTGATATGAATACCTGTACTTATTAGCTTAAACTCCCCTGGCTCAATAATAATAGGTTCCTCCAAGTAAGACATAAGATCCATGCCTGCAGAAAATTTTGTTTGATAAGTTGGATTTGGATTATCTGATTTGTTTACTATTTGAATTTGCATAACAAATCTTAGCCTTTTAATGCTTCTGCACCTGAAACTATTTCTAAAATTTCATTGGTAATTGCAGCTTGTCTTGCTTTGTTATATGTCAAAACTAACTCATCTTTTAATTCTGTAGCATTGTCAGTTGCTTTATGCATAGCTGTCATTCTAGCCCCATGCTCACTTGCAAATGAATCTCTAAGGGCTTTAAATAATTGTATTCTTAAGGATTTCGGTACTAATTCACTAACAATTTGTTCCATCGAAGGTTCAAAAATATAATTTTGTAGAGCCTCAGATTCTGAATCATTAACTATTGGTAATAATTGTTCTGATTTAATAATTTGATTAGCAGCATTTTTGAAGCTGTTATAAATTATTTCAACATGATCATATTTTTCGTCTGCAAAATCCTGAACAATTTGGTCAATAATCGGACTTGAGTTTTCATATGAAAGTTCATCAAAAATTTCACTTTTATTTTGAATGATATTTTCTGTTTTAGACAAAACATCATTTGCTTTTTTTCCTATAACGATGAAATAAAACTCAGCATTAGAGAACTTTTCTAAGGATTTTAATGATTTTGATTGCTTAACAATATTTGAATTAAAAGCTCCACAAAAACCTCTGTTAGATGCAATAGCAACTATCAAAACTTTTTTTATTGGTCTTTGTGCTGCCAAATATGAAATATTTGAAGAAGAAATAACATTTGTAAAACTTGACATCAACTCATTTAATTTTTCTGAATAAGGTTTCATTGCTGTAATTGCATCTTGAGCTTTTTTAAGTTTCGCAGCAGAAACCATTTTAATAGCACTTGTTATCTTCATTGTCGAAGTAACAGATGAAATTCTATTTCTTATTTCTTTAAGATTAGGCATCTAATTATTCATATGTAGCAGATAAATCCGAAGCAACTTTTTCTAAAGTAGAAGTTACTTCATCAGTTAATTTACCTTGCTTAATTTGATTTAATATTTTTTTGTGTTTTAGGTTCAAAAGCTCAATAAATTTCTTTTCAAAATCCTTTACTTTTTCAACCGGAACACCTTTTAATAAATCTTTTGATCCTAAATAAATAATTGAAACTTGATCCTCAACTTTAAAAGGATCATTTTGAGCTTGTTTTAGAATTTCAACATTTCTTTTACCTTTTTCAATTACACTTAGGGTTACTGGATCTAAGTCAGAGCCAAATTTAGCAAATGCTTGTAATTCTCTAAATTGAGCTTGATCCAACTTTAATGTTCCAGCAACTTTTTTCATGGACTTAATTTGTGCAGATCCACCAACTCTTGAAACAGAGATACCCACATTAATAGCAGGTCTAACACCTGAGTTGAAAAGATCAGACTCTAAAAATATTTGACCATCTGTAATAGAAATAACATTTGTAGGTATATATGCTGATACGTCACCTGCTTGTGTTTCAATAATTGGCAATGAAGTTAAAGAACCACCACCCTTTACAATTGGTTTAAGTTTTTCAGGAAGATCATTCATGTTTTTTGCAATACCATCATCGTTGATAACCTTAGCAGCTCTTTCCAATAATCTTGAATGTAAATAAAATACATCACCTGGATAAGCTTCGCGGCCTGGAGGTCTTCTTAAAAGAAGTGATACTTCTCTGTAAGCAACTGCTTGTTTAGAAAGATCATCATAAATAATTAATGCAGGTCTTCCTGTATCTCTAAAAAATTCACCAATAGCAGCACCAGCAAATGGAGCATAAACCTGCATGGGGGCGGGATCAGATGCATTTGCTGCAACAATGGTTGTGTAGGCTAAAGCACCTTTTTCTTCAAGTACTTTTGCAATAGCTGCGACAGTGGAGGCCTTTTGTCCAATTGCCACATAAATACAGTAGACAGGTTCTCCCGCGTCAAAAAATTCTTTTTGATTCAAAATGGTATCAATACATACTGTTGTTTTTCCCGTTTGCCTATCACCAATCACTAATTCTCTTTGGCCTCTACCAATTGGAATCATTGCATCAATTGATTTAATACCAGTTTGAAGGGGTTCGTTAACAGGCTGTCTATATATAACACCAGGAGCTTTTCTTTCCAATGGCATCTCATACATCTTACCTTCAATTTTACCTTTACCATCAATTGGTTGTCCTAATGTATTTACAACTCTTCCAACAACTCCTTCTCCAACATTAATTGAAGCAATTCTATTTGTTCTTTTTACAGTATCTCCTTCTTTTATCTCTTTGGACGGACCTAACAAAACGACACCAACATTATCTTCTTCAAGATTTAATACGATTCCCTCCATTCCATTATCAAACTGCACTAATTCACCATATTGAACATTTGAAAGACCATAAACCCTTGCAATACCATCACCTACTTGCAAGACAGTTCCTACCTCATCTAATGATGGGCCAACTTTTGATCCCGTTAATTGATTCTTAATAATTGCTGATATTTCAGCGGGCTTAATATTTGCCATAATTTATTGTATTGTTATGTTTAAAAATTCTTGTTCCAACTTTTTAAGTTGATCTTTAAAACTAGCATTGTATTGTAAATCTCCTACTCTTAATATAAATCCGCCAACAATTTGTTTATCAACTATATTGGTTAGATTAACATTTTTTGATGTTAGTTCTTTTACTTTTTGTTCTATTTCATTTAACTTATTAGGTTCAACTTCTGAGGCGGTTGTTAGTGTAACTTCCTGGTTACCTACATAATCATTATATAAAACTGTAAAACTTTTGGAAACATCGTCAAAAAGATCAATTCTCCTGTTTTTCATTAATAGTTTGATTAGGCTTTTACTCGAATCATTAAGATCCTCAAAAATCTCGTTTAGAGTAGCTAGTTTATCACTGTCTTTGATAACCTTGCTATCAATAAAAAGCTTAAGCTCTTCAGATTGATCAAAAGTATTATTGATAAATGACATATCATTATGTGCTGCTTCAAGTTTGTCATTATCATCCTTACATGACAATAATAAAGCCTTAGCGTACCTGAATGCTACTCTGTTATAATTCATTTAAGTTTTACGTCCTTTAATAATTCATCAACAATTTTCATTTGCTTATCATTTTCTGAAAGCTTCTCATTTAGAAGTTTCTCGGCAATTTCAATAGAAAGACCTGCAACTTGCTTTTTAATCTCAGAAACAGCAGCATTTTTTTCATTTCTAATTGCTTCATTAGCGCTTTCAATGATTTTTTCTGCTTCTTTTTTAGCTTCATCTTTAGATTCATTTATGATTGCTTTCTTTAAATCTCTAGCTTCTTTTAAAATTGAATCTCTTTCAATTCTGGCCTTTTTCATGATTTCTTCATTATCAGCTTGTAATAATTGCATCTCTTCTCTTGCTTTTTCAGCAGATTCAAGAGCATCTTTAATTCCTTCTTCTCTTTCATTTATTGTATCTAAGATTGGCTTCCAAGCAAATTTTTTCAACAAAAAAATTAAAGACAAAAAAATTAAAGAGTGCCAAAAAAATAGCCCAAGTGAAAATTCTTCTAGTAATTTTTCCATAATAAATAAAATTAGAATTACTCCAGTTTTTTTGAAGTAAGACTGTTAGTTAAATTTAAGCGGCAAATAAAGCTACAAAACCAAATCCCTCTGCCAATGCAGCTAAAATAAGAGACAAGGTTTGAATTTTACCATAAGCATCGGGCTGTCTGCCGATAGCTTCCATAGCTCCTTTTCCTGTTAAGCCGAGTCCAATTCCGACTCCGATTGCGCAAAGTCCTGCGCCAATAATTGCTGGTATTTCCATAATAAAATATAATTTAGTTTAACATAATTTAAGTTTAATGTTCATGCTCTTCATTTGCAAATCCAAAATATAAAGCAGACAAAATAGTAAAAATGTAGGCCTGTAAAAGCGCTACAAAAAGTTCAATAATCATTAATAAAAAGGCTAGAACAAATGAAAGCGAACTGCCGATCCAGTTGTAAAATATAAACATAAGCCCTATTATACTCATGATTACTATGTGACCCCCTTGCATATTAGCATACAATCGAATCATGAGGGTTAACGGTTTTATAAAAACGCCTAAAAGTTCTATTGGTGCTAAAATAAGTCTGATAGGCTTTGGTACTCCAGGCATCCAAAAAATGTGTGCCCAATAATTTTTATTAGCTGTAACGTTTGTAATAATGAACGTTAACAAGGCTAGCGAAAATGTAATTGCAATATTTCCAGTAACATTAATCCCAATTGGTGTCAAACCTAATAGATTTAGGAATAATACAAAAAAGAAAATAGTCAAAAGAAAGCTCATATATTTCTTATAATTCTTGCCAATATTTGGTCTAGCAATTTCATCTCTAACGTATAAAACTATAGGTTCAAAAAACCTCCCCAATCCTTTTGATATCCCTTTATTAGTCTTATATGATTTAGCTAGACTTATAAATAACCATAACATAAATATTGCAGTAAAAATCATGACAACAACATTTTTAGTTATTGAAAAATCAATTGGTTTCTCATTAATTAATTTATTGGTGTCATCATAAATAAATGTTCCTTCACTATCTGTTTTATAGATTCTATTTTTATCATAATACATTCTGTAGTAGTTATCATTACTAGAAACCACTTTTTACCATGTTTAAACTCTGATGACATGAAAAACTTAAATCCATTATCATAAAGAATTACAGGTAAGGGAATTTCAATATATACTTTTTCACCATTCTCTTTGGTATAAGATGCAACTCCAAAACTATGTGAATCTTTAAGGTGGTGTGTAATATATTCTTTGATTTCTTCTTTAATTCCGCCACTTTTTTCAGGGTCTTTATCAATCGAATAGCCGTGGGCAGATAGGCAAAAAACTAAACTAAGTGAAAGAAAAAAATTTGCAAAATTCATATGAGAATATCGGCAACAATAAACAATGCCGCAAAGTTAAGACATTAACTCAAAAAATAAAGCTATTTATCTAATTTCTTTAACTGTTTATAAACAACAAAAAATGCAATTGCAAATCCAATTAAAGACATTATTATAATGAAGGTTTTTTCAAGGTTGTAATAAGAATCTATCCATTTGCCAATCCTTGAAAAAATAAAGATAGTGATCCCCATTTCAAAGCTGATCAACGCAAATGTTGCTAATGTACTACGCTGTTTTTTCAGCTTCTGGTTTTTTATCGTTAGCACTTTCGCTTTCAACAGCTTTTAGTTGTTTTCCAGTTTTCATAACAATGGTTGCATCTACTTGAGCTCCTTCTTCAACTGAAAGTTTTGCTGTAGTTATATCTCCTTGAATATATGATTCCGACATTAATGAAAGGGTTTCGGAGATTAGAATCTGTCCACTGATTGAACCTGATATGTCTGCATTAGAACAGCTTAATTTCCCTGTAATTTTTCCAGATTTACCAACCACAACTTTTCCTGTTGTAGTAATATTACCTTCGACATTACCGTCAATTCTAAAATCAGCTTTGGAAATAATATCCCCTACTATTTTAGTAGATGATTCAATAACATCAACTGAGGGGGATGAGAAAAATTTATTATCAGCCATAATTTATTTTTTTAGTTCGTCTAATGTTTTAAAAATCAGCATATTAATATACTGGGGCGTTGAAATTACGAAATATTTATTATTTGACAATATTTTGTTTTTCTTAATTAATTGGCTCACAAAATCTTTAGATTCTAAAATTGATTTAAAACCATAAAAAGAAAGCAAATTAGTAGCGCTGTCATATTTATCAATTTTATATTCATTAAGCTCTAGGGTATTTAGATTGAATTTCGTATCAATTTCAAAAAAAACAATAAAGGATGAATCATTAATTGACATGGATTTTTTAGCATTTAGTTGATCTAAAAAAACTAATTTTTCCTTCAACACTTGTGAAAGCTCAGGATAAAACTGAATTAATTCGTTCAATGAATTAATATAACTATCTATGCCTTTTTCCTTAGCCTCTAGTTCTGCCTTAAAAAGTAGTAAATTAAACCTGTTAGTTCTTGGAATAGATGTAGGTAATATTGAATCGATTGACCTTACAACATAATCAATTTTATTACTTCGTGCTTTCTTTTTCAGACTTTCAATGTAGTTCTCAATATTAACTTTATTTTGATTTTGTAATTCGTAATTTGATAGAGTTTTAGCAATTGAAGAGCTGGAATAATTTTGAACAATATTTGTTTTTATCTGATTTGCAATTTTTGGGTTTTTAAATTCTTTCGTATTGTAAATTCTGTATAAATAGTATTGACTTTGCAGGTATTCTAATTCACTTGCTAATTCACTATTAATTTTATTAAAGTTTTCTATAGAGCTATCTAAGTCATTAAAATACTCATAAAAGTAAAGTCCCTTTTTATAAAAATTTGAATTTTTAATTTTATTCAAACTATCTTTTCTCGACTTAGAATAAGGTATTAGTTTAATTAGTTGATCAATATCCCTATCTACATTAAAATTTGAAAACTTAGGTTCATCTTGCTCTTTTTGAATATCAATAAAATTAACTTTAGAAAGCCTCCAATTATCAACTCTCTCTCTTTTTCCCCACACATTTTTAAATTTCTTTAATCCACTTGCAATAGCTGAATTATTGTTAAAATAAAAGACAGAATTAGTTTTTAATCTACTTTCAATTGATGGTTCATTAACAATTTTTGTTTTATTAACTTTTTCTAAATATAATTTTTCATAAAGATCTTCTTGGGTGAATGTGCTCAAGAAAAATAATGAATCAATTAAATTGTTTTCTTTTTCTAGCTCAGAAACAATATTTAATTTTTCTCTTTTTTTGCTTAGGATAAAATATTTTTTTGATTGATTGTCTAAAAGATTAATTACACTATCTAAATAATTATTCGCTATCAAATATTCTTTATCTGACAAGTTCAAGTTGTACAACTGCTCATAAACTTTTTCATTTAATTTATCATCATTCTGATTTAATTTCAATGCTTCCTTGAATAATGAAGAGGCATAATCAACATTACCTTTTTGAAACTGATTTGCAGCATAATAATATTTAATTTTGGCGAGACTTAGAAAATTCCTTGGTCTATTTAATTCTTTTATAAAAAAAGATTGGTCATATGAATCTAAATTTATTAAGCTCAATTTTAATTTAGCATCTAAATATATTTCTTCAAATTTTGATGCTTTTGTATTCAAAGAGCTTTCTAAGTATAACAAAGTAGAATCTTTTTCACTTAACTCATTATATGATTGGGCAATTATAAAATTTAGTCTTCTTATATTTTCATTATTATTTGAAAAGCTTAAAGCATACTTTAAAGAAGATATAACTTTATTTAAATCGTTCTTTTTTGAATATGCCTCTGCAATGATTTGATAAATAATTGATTTTTCTGAATCAGAAATTTTAAACTTTTTTTGTTCTTTTTCAACATAAGATATTGCGCTCTCGTACTGCTCTAGATTAATAAAAATTAAGGCCCTATAAAAAAGTGCATCAAACCAAAATTTGGATTTTTCGTTTTGTTTGAGAATATAATTTAATGCTTGAATTGAAGATAAATATCTTTTGTCATAATATCGTGACTTTCCAAGTAGAAGGTATGCTTGATTTATGTATTCACTATCTATATTATTATCATCTCCCATCTTTTGAATAACTTTTATAGCTTTTTCCTCAGATTTTAAAAAGTTTTTAGAAGGATAATCAGGCAGTGTATTTGTGATGTTATTTTCTGTTAATACTGGAATTATTTCCCAGAAATTCTCATTATATGATTCTTTTAATTGACTTATTCCTTCATCTAAAAAAAGTTCCCCGTTGTATAGTATATTATATTTTGATGATACAGATTTGTATGCTTGGCATGATACAAGCGTAAATATCAATAGTATAAATATTTTATAATTTCTAAACATTTTTTTATAAACCTATTATTTTCATAATATTGCAATCAGAATGCCAGGTAATACAAAAGTAACTTTAATTTTAGATGGTGAAAAAAATGATTTCACCATGGAAAATGATAGCAATATATTAGATGAAGCACTGTCTAATGGAATCGACGTACCTTATTCTTGTCAAGGTGGAGTGTGTTTGACTTGTATGGGTAAGGTTAAAAATGGAAATGTAGAAATGGAAGAAAACGGAATGCTTTCAGACGATGAAATTGATGAGGGACTAATCCTAACATGTATATCAAAACCTGCCTCAGACGAGATTATAATTGATTATGATGATGTTTAAACAATAATTTCGTTAACTCTTCCTAATATTTCTTCCACACTAATTGTCCTCATAGCATTCTCATACCCTTTAATCATTTTATTTCCATAAATTGAATTTGGAATTAGAGGATATTCATCGCGGTTAGCGCAGAATTGATTTTCAATTTTATAATTGAATGTTGTAAATCCAGCATATGGATGTGTTAATCCCCACAATGTTACAACAGGAACATTGTATACCGATGCAATATGACCGTTAGCAGAATCCATGGAAATCATCAAATCTAAATTTGATATAAGTGAAATTTCATTTTCAAATCCATTTAAAGCTTCACAAGAATAAACATTTTTAAAAGCGGATGACCATCTATTTATTGTCTCCATTTCAAGCTTTCCATGTCCAAATAAAATAATATTATTTTTTTCTTGTAAATAGGAGACTATTTTTTGCATTAAATCTAATGGATACATTTTTGCAGCATGCTTTGCAAATGGTGCTATGCCTATTAACTTATTAGAATTAATTTGAAAATCTTCCGTGTTCAAAATTAGCCTTTTTGAGGCAGGATAAATATGATCTTTTGTAAGATCAATACTAAAGCCTAACTTATTAAAAACCTCTTGATATAAAAAATGTACGGGTGTAAGGGGTTTAAAAATCTTATTAGAATCCCTAATTAAAGCCTTTCTTTCTTTTCTCTTTTTATTAATAATAGATACTTTTTTCAAAGACATCCTAAATAAAAATGAAAGAACATTGGTTCTTAAAACAGAGTGTAAGTCTGCAATCCGTGATGGATTTAGTTCAAATAAATCTGAAAATAACTTAAATAATCCTAAAACTCCTTTATGTCTATTTTTTAAATCAAGCTCAAAAATTTCTACATTTTTAAACTCTTGAAAAAAGGGTTTAAATTTTGGTCGGGTTACAAAAATGAATTTATTTTCAGGATATTTTTTTTCAAGACATCTAATTATTGGAACAGTCATTACAACATCCCCCATTGATGAAAACCTTAAAATTAATGTTTTACCATTAATCATCTTTTGAATAAAGTTCAGGATTTAAAGATTCATCATTATACATTTTCATTTGCTTATAAGTGGATATAATGACCCTTCCTTGTGAAATATTTTCTAATAACTGATCTATTGCTTTGGATAAATTAATTCTTTGTGAAATGAGAGTGTCAAGCTTAGCTGCACATTTTTGTCTATGATCATGTGATGCTGAGTTTCTGTTTGCCTCCTCACTCATATGGTATATCTTTAAGGCCAATATGGATAGCCTATCGATAGCCCAAGCTGGGGTTTCTGTATTTAAAATTGCCTCATTTGATGGTGAAGAATTTGAGAAGTTTTTAAAGAAATAATCATCCAGATCTTCTACAAAGTCTGTTCTGTCCTGATTACTTGAATCAATCTTCCTCTTGATTTGAAGAGCCTCTTTTGGGCTAATGTTTGGCTTTCTAATTATGTCTTCGAGATGCCACTGTACAGTATCTATCCAGCATTTATCATATATCATTTTTTCAAATAATTTAGAATTTGAGTAAGGATTAGATTTTTTAGCTTGTACAAAGTCTTGCAAATGATAATCGTCAATTACTTGTTGAAAAATTGAATTACAAGTTTTACTTATTGACATTATAAATTATTTATTTAAATATATAAACTATAATTAAAATTAGACTAAATTTGTTTTGTAGATAATTATGGAATTTAAAGATTTATTTGAAGCAATTGAATTTTTATTCGTAGATATTTTGTTGATACCTTTTGATCTTATAAGGTTAGAAATATCTAGTTGGATTATTCAAAATGCTCTGAATTTTACCTTTGTAGTTATTATTTCCGCAGCATTAGTTTACTGGACTCTTGAATTAATAAAATACGATAAAAAGGGTGAAAAAAATAAAGACGTTACGGCACACTCTTTCTTATAAATCAAACCCAATATCCTGTCTAAAAGTTTTACCTTCAAAATTTATTTTGCTAATACTTTTATAAGATTTCTTTAATGCTTCTTTCATTGTTTTTCCAGATGACACTATAGAAAGAACTCTGCCCCCATTGGTAACAATTTTATCATTATTTAAAGATGTTCCAGCATGAAAGACAATAGAGTCATCAACTTCATTTAATCCTGAAATTTCAAATCCTTTTTTATAATCTTCAGGATAACCTTTGGATGCAAGTACTACATTAGTATAATATTCTGAATCAAACTCTAAATTTACTTTATCCAGGTTTTGATTTGTACATGAAATTAACAGGTCCATAAAATCATTCTTAATCCTGGGCAAGACAACTTGAGTTTCAGGGTCACCCATTCTCACATTATACTCAATAACCTTGGGCTGACCGTTGACATTAATAAGGCCGATGAATATAAAGCCAACATAATTTATGTTTTCAGAGATTAGTCCATTGATTGTTGGTTCAATTATATCTTTTTTGATTTTATTTTTTAAGTTTTCATCTAGAAAATCAACAGGTGATATAGAGCCCATGCCACCAGTATTTAAACCCTTATCAGCTTCGCCAATTCTTTTGTAATCTTTTGCATAAGGAAGTATTTTGTAATTGACCCCATCAAATAGAACAAAACATGACATTTCTATTCCGCTAAGAAACTCTTCTATAATAACCTTTTCTGATGATTTACCAAATTTTGAGTTAATTAACATGTCTTTTAAATAATAAATTGCTTCATCCTTGCTTTCAACTATAATTACACCTTTTCCAGCAGCAGGACCATCAGCTTTAAGAACAAACGGAGAATCTGAGTTATTAATGAATTCAATACCTTGATCCAAAGTTGTTTTATCAAAAGAGGAATATAAGGCTGTTGGTATACTGTATTTGTTCATAAAATTCTTGGCAAACTCTTTACTACCTTCAAGCATTGATCCTTTTTTAGAGGGACCAATAACTTTAACACCAACTAAATCAGGCTCATTGATAATAAAATCGGCAACTCCATGGATAAGTGGTATTTCTGGACCTACTAAAACTAATGAAATTGAGTTGGAAAGAACCGATTCTTTGAGTAAATTAAAATTACTAACATCAAAGGACAAAGGCGTAACTATTTCTAGACAACCTGCATTTGGATTAATCATAAAAATATTTACTTGATGATTTGAGTCGTGAATTTTAGCAGCAAATGCGTGTTCACGCGCTCCTGATCCAATAATCAAAAGATTCATAATACAAAAATAGATTTTTGGTATGACTTTTATATGCATATTGTAAATAAAAAAGCTTCAGTAAAAAAAATAAAATTGTATTATAAAATAAAAATTGAATCTTTATTTTAGAGCTTAACTTATTAATTTACAACATTTTATAAATAGAATACAAAATAGTGAACTATTTAATTATATAATTTTTATATATTTGATAATAGTTATGAGCTGGTTTGCTGCAAAAACAAAGAACAAAGGAGAGTTTAAGGCTGTAGATTTTTTTGAATCAATGGGCATTAATTCTTATGTACCGTCTTACAAAACAAAAAAGGTCTGGTCAGACAGGATCAAGAATGTAACTGTTCCTGCAATTAGAGGTTATGTTTTCTTTGAGCTTACAAAAATTAACTACCAACTTATAAATATTAACCCTTTTACTAAAAATATTGTGCGTGGATTGAACGGCATGCCTGCAATCATTAAAGAAGGCGAGATAAATGCATTAAAAAGATATTTAAATGGTGATTATTTAGGATCAAATTCGGATTTGATTGAAGGCCAAAAAATTAAAATCAATTCAGGTCCATTTATATTTAAAAAAGGCACAATTGATAAAATAAGCTGTAACAAAGTTGTTGTAAAAATCGAGGCTATAAATATGAGCCTTATTTTAAACAAATCCTCTGTTATAGCTGCATAGAGTTATGAAACATACATTTAGACTTTTTTGTGAGTTTGTTGGCGAAGCCATGCGAATTAAAAATATTCTCCTTTTCTTTTTGGTATTAATGCCGTCAATAATTTTTAGTCAGGATATAAATATTCAATCTTTAAAATCAATGAGTAATGAAGATTTGAAAACATATCTCAATCAGGCGCAAAAAGAAGGATACTCATTAGATCAAATAAAAATAATAGCAAAAGCGCAGGGGATTTCTGATTTTGAAATAGCTGAACTTGAAAGAAGGGCTACAGAATTAGGATTAAATGAGATGACAGA
>CACASE010000002.1 GCA_902535165.1 uncultured Bacteroidota bacterium
TCTTTTTCTTTTCTAAGGTAAGTTCCAATTTTAAATGTTTTCCAATTAGGACTTAATATTTTTAAATTAAATTTTTCTGCATATAATACAGCTCTAGCCCAAACGAACAATAGATTACCCAAACCTGGTCCTCCAATTCTAAAATCAAAAAAATCTATATCACTAAATTTAATTCGAATGTATTTTTTCATATAGAAATTTGATTTTTTCTTTAATGTAAAATGGTGCAATAGATGAAAATAAAAAATATCCAACTATTGAAGATATTACTATGGTATTTAAAGATAAATTATTTGTATAAACTAAAATTATGAGTACTAGGATTTTTAAAACTAGTCCAATCAATATAGAAATAAACATGAACTTATAAGCACTTATGCCATATAATATATCTGAATGAATAGTGCTCCACATCACATTAAATAATAAAAACCCTATCAACAATTTTAGAGATAATTCAATTTTATATACCTTACCTAACCATATATCTGTTATGAAATTGAAGGTAAATGACAGCAATAATATTCCAACAATTATAAAGAGTGAGAATAAATAAAGCCTATTAATTATCTTGTTTATCCACTCATAATTATTATTTGCCTTTGCTGCTGCATATGAAGACCAAAGTGGTTGAGCAATAACTGAAAAAGGGAATAATAATAAAGTCATTACCCTGTATACAATATCATAATTTGTTACAGTATCTCCATCAAAAAACTTAAGAATAATAAATCTATCTAATGATAACATAAGAAAAAATAAGATCTGAATAATAAAAATTTTAATTCCAGAATCAAAAAGAAATTTTATCAAATCAAATTCTATGTTGTTTAATGATGGAGTTAAATTTTTATTCTTTAAAAAAAACCAAAAAAAGAAAATCGAATATGATATTAGAACTGAGCAAAAATAATATATAGAAACATGAAAAAAATTGAGATTAAAATCAAAAAAAATTACAAAAAAGATTGATAAATAAAATAATAAGGCAGTAACAAAAGTAATGTAAACTGTGACGTAACTAAGTTGGAAACTATACAGTATTTGATCTAGGTTTCCAAAAATTAATTTTAATATTATTACACAAATAAAGACGCTTAAAGTAGCATCAAAATTTAAATTAGATTTTAAATTGAAAAAGTAAGCAAAATCTATAAAGTTATTTATTGTAAAATATGAAATAAAAAAAATAATACTTATTAATGTTGTTACAAAAAAGGTTGTTGATATTAATTTTTTTGCCTTAGTGAAATTATTTTTTTCAATTAATTCAGTAAGTAAATTTCTCATTCCCTTACCTACACCTAAATCTAATATAAAAACCCAATTAATTACAGAGAATAGAGTTATGTATATACCATAATCAGTATCTCCAAGATTATTTATTAAAAAGGCTGTAGTCAAGAAGTTAAGTCCAATTATAAATATTCTTGAGAAAAAAATTCTAGAATAAAATTTCGATAAATTTTTATAATTATCCAATTGAATTATAATTGAAACCAATTTCTTCTAAATGGTCCTTATCTAATATATTTCTACCATCAAAGATAAATGCAGGTTTTTTCATCATTTGGTAGATTTTTTTCCAATTATATGTTTTAAATTCATCCCATTCAGTTAATATGGCAACTGCATGGGCTCCTTCAACTGCTTTGTAAGGGTCACTTTTAATATTTAAGTATTTTTTATTTTCAAATTCAGATCTAGTATTTAAATAGTTTATGTCAAAAATCATCTGAGATGAAGAAACTTTAGGGTCATAAATATTCAAAATAGCATGCTCACTTATTAATGTATCAGCTACATAAATTGCTGCAGATTCTCTTGAGTCATTTGTGTCTTTCTTAAATGCCCATCCGAAAATTGCAATAGATTTTCCTGAAACAGTATTATATAAATTTTTAATAATATTTTTTGCAAATCGATCGCGCTGATGGGTATTCATTACGATTACCTGATTCCAATATTCAGCAACTTCATTAAGGCCTAGTGAGCGAGAAATATAAACTAAATTTAATATATCCTTTTGAAAGCAAGAACCACCAAAACCAACTGAAGCATTTAAAAATTTTGATCCAATTCTTGAATCCATTCCGATTGCTTTTGAAACTTCTCCAATGCTGGCACCTGTCCTTTCACACAACTCAGATAATGAGTTAATTGATGAGATCCTTTGAGCTAAAAAAGCATTAGCTGTTAGTTTTGATAATTCAGACGACCAAACATTAGTTGTTAAAATATTTTCTTTTGGAACCCATGAAGAGTAAATATCTACAAGGGCTTGAATTGCTTTCTTTCCCTCTTCAGTTTTATCATTTCCACCAATTAAAACACGGTCTGGAATAGCTAAATCACGCATAGCAGTACCTTCTGCTAGAAATTCAGGATTTGAAAGAATTTCAAAATTAACACCACTTCCTGCATTCTCAAGAATACTTTGTATAGATTCAGCTGTTTTAACTGGTAATGTAGATTTTTCAACAACTATTTTATCTGATTTAGCTATTTTCCCAATATTTCGAGCACACAATTCAACATACTTTAAATCAGCAGCCATACCTTTTCCTGTTCCATAAGTCTTAGTTGGAGTATTAACAGAAATAAATATCATTTCAGATTCTTTGATTGCACCATCAATATCATTGGAGAAAAATAAATTTCTACCACGAGCTTTTGATACAACCTCTATTAATCCTGGCTCATATATCGGGAGATTATTTAAGTTTTTATCATTCCAAGCATCTATTCTTTCTTTATTTAAGTCAACAACTGTAACTTTGATTTCTGGATTATGTTGTGCAATTACCGACATAGTTGGACCACCTACATAGCCTGCACCAATACAGCATATGTTTTTAATTTTCATAATTTTTTTTTAATAAAATTAATTTTACTCATAGTAATTAGTCGTGTTGTATCCTCCCTTCTTTAAAAAACTATTCTTTTCCATCAATTTTAAATCAGACCTCATCATATCATCAACTAACATTTCTAAATTATATTCGGGAATCCAACCCAATTTATTTTTAGCTTTAGTTGGATCACCAACAAGAAAATCAACCTCAGTTGGACGAAAATATGTAGGGTCTACAGACAGAATTTGTTTTCCGATTGGAAGCTGGTATTGATTATTGTTACATTTTGAAATATAACCCTTTTCTTTAATGCCTTTCCCCCGAAAAGAAATCTCTATACCCAAGTGTAAAAATGTCATTTTAACAAAATCTCTTACAGTTGTTGTTATTCCAGTTGCAATTACCCAATCCTCGGCCTTTTTTGCCTGCAAAATCATCCACATCATTCTTACATAATCCTTTGCATGCCCCCAATCTCTTTTAGCATCAAGGTTGCCTAAATACATTTTATCTTGTAAACCTAATGCAATTTTTGCAGTTGCTCGAGTTATTTTTCTAGTGACAAAAGTTTCTCCTCTTCTTGGTGATTCATGGTTGAATAGTATCCCGTTACAAGCAAAAATATTATATGCTTCTCTGTAATTTTTTGTAATCCAAAATCCATAAATTTTTGCAACCCCATAAGGAGATCTAGGATAGAATGGAGAATTTTCATCATAAAAACCTTTTTTATTTTTATTTTCTAACATGCCTCCATATAATTCAGAGGTTGATGCCTGATAGATTTTAGTTTTATTTTCTAAACCAAGTAATCGAACGGATTCCAGAATTCTTAAAGTACCTAAACCATCAACGTTAGCCACGTATTCTGGTGTATCAAAAGACACTTTAACGTGTGACATAGCACCTAAATTATAAATTTCATCAGGTTGACAATCTTTTATGATTTTTGTTAAGTTCATAGAATCTGTTAAATCTCCATAATGAAGCTTTAGTCTTTGATTTGGATAATGAGGATCTTGATAAATATGATCAATTCTATCAGTATTGAATAATGAAGATCTTCTTTTAATTCCATGAACTATATAACCCTTTTCTAATAAAAGCTCAGCAAGGTAGGATCCATCCTGACCTGTGATTCCAGTGATTAGCGCAGTTTTCATATTTTACAATTTTATTTCTCTAATATTTTCAATATTCTTCAAAAACCATTCATATGTTTTTGTAATTCCCTCAACAAGATCAGTTGAATATCGCCAACCTAATTTATTCATCTTTGAAACATCTAATAATTTTTTGGGAGTTCCATCTGGTTTGTTTAAATCCCATTCAATTTTACCTTTATGTCCAACTATATTCTGAACAGTTTCAGCTAAATCTTTAATTGTGATATCTATTCCTGATCCAACATTGTATAAATGATCTGGCATTTCATTCTCTATGGAAAAAACCACTGCATCAGCCATATCATCTACAAAAAGAAATTCTCTCATTGGACTTCCTGTTCCCCAAAGTGTAACAATTGCATCATTATTTAATTTTGCATCATGAAATTTTCTTAACATAGCAGGTAATACGTGTGAGGATTGCAAATCAAAGTTGTCATTAAATCCATATAAATTCGTTGGCATAAGGCTAATATAATCTCTTGAATATTGTTTTTTTATAGCCTGACAAGCTTTAACACCCGCAATTTTAGCAATAGCATACCATTCATTTGTTGGCTCCAAGACATCGGTTAACAAACAATCTTCTTTGATAGGCTGTTTTGAAAACTTTGGATATATACATGAACTTCCCAGGAAAATAAATTTATTTATTTCAGAATTAAATGCTCCATGAATTAAATTATTTTGGATCATCAAATTTTCCATTAGAAATTGATAAGGAAAATTATTATTTGCTAAAATACCTCCAACTTTGGCAGCTGCATTAATAACAACCTTTGGTTTTTCATTAGATAAAAATGATAAAACCTTCTTTTGATTTGTTAAATCCAATTCCTCTTGAGATTTATATAAAAGATTATTGTAACCATTTTTTATTAGAGCTCTGCAAATTGCTGAACCAACCATTCCATTGTGACCGGCTACATATATTTTTGAAGATTTTTTCAACTTAATAGTTTATTTTTTTTTATTAAAACTCACTGATCTTCCTTCCTTTTTTTCCCAATCCTTGTTAGGTCTTAACTTTAAATTTGTTTTCCAACCTCCCTTCACAGTATTCATCTCAATTCCGATTTTTTCAGAAAAATTTATAATCGCATTTACATCCTTAGGAAAACAAGTCCCACCATAACCAAGATTTCCATCATGACCAGGAACATTTAAATGGCTTTCAGATATTCTTCCATCAGACACAAAACCAGAAAGGGCATCTTCCCAATCAGCTCCAATTTTATCGCACAGAATTTTAAATTCATTCATTATACTAATTTTTGTGGCAAAAAAAGTATTATTCATGTATTTTATAAGTTCAGCTGTCTGTGAGTTGGTTAGGATAATATTTTTATTTTTAAATCTCAAATAAAATAAATTTTTTACTTGTTCTGTTAATTTAGTATTTCCTCCAATTATAATTCTTGCTTGAGTTAACATATCAAGTTTAGCTGTTCTTTCAGTTAGAAATTCAGGTGAAAAAACAATATTTAATTTTGGATATTTTTTATTCAATTTTTTTGTTGTTCCAGGTAATACTGTAGATTTAATAATATAAATTGGTTTTCGAGATCCATTTGAAAAAACTTCTTCAACATAGGATAAATCTTGAGAACCATCCTTAAACATTGGAGTTGGTACACAAACAAAAACAAAATCACAATTATGAATTTGTTTTAAATTACTGAAGCTTTTTAGAGGGTTAATATCAAAAATAAACAATTCTGAAACCGAAGAAAAAGCAAATGAAATTGCCTCGCCCACAAAACCATTTCCTATTATTCCAACCTTTAGTTTTTTTTTCACAAATAATTTTTTTACAATTAAAAAATAGGTTTTAAAATTTTCAAATTAAAAACAAAAATCAATACAATTTTTAATAAAAAATAAAATTATGAAAGGCTTCGCCATAAAAACCACAATTACAATTAAATATAATCATTGAATTATACTTCAAAAATAGTTAATGACTTTTGTTTTAACGTCTTGTTTGAAACAAAAAAGTTAACTTTTCTTTTTATTTTTTTTTCAATTTTAACAGAGATAAAATCTAAAAATTCTTTGTCTATATTATCTCCAACAATTAAAATTTCAATTAATCCACTATCAATTCCTTTAGCATAGTCACCAAGAACCATTATTTTTTTTACATTACCAATCCTATTATATACACTTTCTAAAATTTCCTCAATCCCGAGATGCTTATGCACAATTTTTTGAATAATCTTAAAAAGAGGGTGTGAAGAATTAGCTTTGTATATTATCTTATTATTTTTATTTCGTTTTTGCAAGTATCCAGCAGATGAAAGATTATTTAATTCTTTTCTCACAGAATTTGTTGACTCTCCAAATTCATTTGCCAAACTATTTAAATACCCTTTATTTGCAATATTTACAAAAAACTTAATTAAAAGTCTTAACCTAGTTTTAGATGTAATTAAGGATTCTAACATAAATCAAGTACTAAATTTACTTGAAATTGTATTAAATAAAAAAATATTACTAAAAAATTTATATTGAAATTAGTTTTAATAAGAATTTCTTAAATATTATTTTAAATTTGATTATCCATGAGATATTTCATATTCTTTTTTTTATTAATTACTAATTCATGTGAATATCCCGAGCTTGAAATTAATGAGTTAGTTTTATCAAATACTTTTGAAGATGGAAATTTAGAACATATAAATGGGGGTGTAATTTCTGATTATAATAATACAAAAGTCTTGGGGGATTATAACAACGATGGTTTTAATGTACATATTACCGATATCAGTGACCATAATTTTATATTTGTTTCTTTTGATTTATATATTCATGGATCCTGGGATGGAAATTCCAATGGATTTAAAGATAATGACAAGCCCGATAAATGGATCTTAGAACTTGACCCTGAAATGGATGATTATTCTAATCTTTCAGTTAAAAAATTTGAAACAACTTTTTCTAATTCTCCTTGTTTTA
The DNA here is from genome assembly GCA_902535165.1 of uncultured Bacteroidota bacterium. Classification (GTDB taxonomy): domain Bacteria; phylum Bacteroidota; class Bacteroidia; order Flavobacteriales; family Flavobacteriaceae; genus Eutrophosalina. Next base: position 6,980 of record CACASE010000002.1, read on the forward strand.
CTGATTATTGTTTAAAACAATCATATCCAGAAAATTACCCATTTGATAATATACCTAAAACAGGTATTAGCACTACGGATCTACCAAAAATTTGTAGTGGATTTTGGGGTTCTAAAACTTCATTATATAAAATAGAAAAATCATTTAAAAGTAATGGAAAAGGCTTTGTTTTAAGATTTTATGATGAACTCTATCAACCTAATGCTATAGACAAGGACGGAAATAATGTAGCTAAATGTGATGAAAGTTGGTCAATAGACAATTTAAATATCAGAATATTAGGATATAAATGAAATTACTGATCTTACTTTTTTCATTAACATTATTTTCACAATCCTATGATTTAAACAATAACTTAATTGATGAATATTTAAAATATTATAACTTAAATAATGAGTTTGAAATAGATAATTTCAATATTAGACCGTTAAATTCATTTAATTATGATGGAAGCCCAATTAAATTCAATAAAGACTTAGTAATTTATGAGTCAAAAAATAAAAAAATTAGACTAGATTTTTTACAACCTGAATATAAGGTTGAGTATAATTCAAGACATCCTCTTAACAGAAATAATGGAACTATGATCCCAAACAGAGGATATCAACATATTTTCTCTACCGGTTTTTTTTTGATGCTCGGACCATTGGAAGTAAGACTTAAACCTGAACATCATTATTCTGAAAATAAGGACTTTTCAGGATTTTGGGATGGACATTACCCTGAAATTTGGGAGAAAAGATATCGACTTTGGAATGGTATTGATATGCCTGAGAGATTTGGTGAAAAAAGACACAATACATTAAATAACGGTCAATCAAAGATCAGTTTGAATTGGAAAAATTTTTCAATTGGAGTTTCAAATCAAAATTTGTGGTGGGGACCATCATTTAGAAATAGCATAATGATGAGTAATCACTCCAAAGGATTTAAACATATTTTCTTTAATAATATCAAACCCATAAAAACTTTTTTGGGATCATTTGATTTTCAGCTGATTTCCGGAAGGTTGGAGTCCTCTGGATATAATCCACCAAATACTGATTATGAGTATAATGGAAGAAAATTATTTGTACCAAAAATCACACAAGGGGGTCGAACTGATGATTGGAGATATTTTCAAGGCTATATCTTATCTTTTTCTCCAAAATTAATTAACGGACTTTCATTAGGATTAATAAGATGGAGTGAAATGTATTATTCGCTTGTTAGAGGAGATTATGTTTGGATGGTAGGAAAGCCAAATTGGTTTCCAGTTTTTCAAAATCTTTTTAGAAAAAAAGATAAATATGTAGATTATGAAGACCAAATGAATCACGCTGCTGGTGGATTTTTAAGATGGTTTTGGGAAGATTCAAAAGCAGAAATTTATACAGAATTTTATTATAATGATTCTAAATGGAATTTGAGAGATTTAATCTTAGACTCTGATCATTCAAGAGGTGTCACTATTGGCATTGGGAAAGTTTTTGATATCAAAAATAGTAATTGGCTTTTTAGATGGGAGTGGACTCAATTGGAGCAAAACGCATCCAGATTGATAAGAAATGCAGGTTCATGGTATGAGCATTGGAGTGTTTTTGATGGTCATACTAATAATGGTGAGGTTTTAGGTGCAGGAATAGGTCCAGGAAGCAATTCCCACTTCCTATCTATAAAAAGGTTTAAAGAAAATAAAGCCTATGGTTTTTCATTTGAAATTATTGATGTTGATAATGATTTTTATCATATTGCATTTGCATCCGCCAGAGATCCTAGAAGGTATTGGAAAGATCTTAACTTTCACATTGATTATTCAAAAATTTTTAATAAAATAGCCATTAATTCTAAATTTATATACTCAAGGAGCCTTAATTATCAATGGGAATTGGAAGATGAAGCTCAACCATACTTTCATCCAGGTAATGATACCAATAACTTTCATATTACCTTAAATATTACATACCACTTCAATTAATTGTTTAAAAAAAGTTTTTCATACTTATTTGATATATAATTCCAATCATATATTTTGGGAATTTTATAGTTCTTGTTTTTTTTATTTAAGGATAAATAGTTTCTTTCTAATTCATTAATTTTTTTTGAGATTGAATTTATTTCCTTTTCAAAATAAATTGCTTTTTTATTTTTAAGCATTTCAAAATTAAATTTTGTATTTAAAGCTAAAATCTGACAATTTAAAAATAAAGCATTTATCATTGTTGGATTAGTTCCTCCAAATTCATGACCGTGGATGTATGCATAAGAATTTTGATACAGACATGATAATTTTATTTGATCTTTAACATATCCAGTAAATATTACTCGTTCAGATTCTAATCCTTTAACTTTTTTAGAATAATAATCATTGTATGGTACATCACCAACAATGACTATTTTTTTTGAAGATTTGGAATTAATGAATCCATTAATAATTAATCCAGAATTATTATCTGGTATCAATCTTCCGACTATTAAATAATATTCTTTTTCTTTTAATTTATATTGTTTTAAAAATAGATTTTCTTCACTTTTAATCATAGTTGGCCCATAAGCTATAACATTAGATTTTTTGTTAAATTTTTCAAGATAAATCTTACTCATTTCTACAGAATCGGTAATAATCTCATCAAAAAATAAAGTAGCAAGTTTTGAAGAAAGCTTAAAGTAAAGTGATCCAAATCCTTTCCATTTTGGTCTTAACCACTCGAGACCATCTACATTTATAAAAGTTTTTTTTTGAAAAACTTTCGTGAGAATGCCAAAAGTTCCATTGGCAGAATTAACAACTAAAACAGTATCAAAGTTTGAAAAACATACATGTAAAAATGAAAAAAATGAATTTATAAATTGAGACAAAAACTTTGTTTCAATTGAAGGTGTATAAACCAAATCAATTCCATTAAGATTTCTTGGTTTTTTTTTAAATAATGAGCTGTGACAATAGATTCTAACTTTATGTCCTTTGTTAACTAGTCGCTCTGAAAGTTCTTTGACCAAAGTTTCATAACCAGAGTAGACATATGGATATCCTCTCGAACCAATTATTGCAATTTTTAATTTTTTACCCAATTGACTTTAATAAATTTCTTTTAAATTTTTCCTCTGAAAAATTTTCACAAACATATTTAAAAGCTTCATTTACATTTTTATCCTTTTCTTTTTTATTCTCTACATAAGATAAAATATTTTTAACGGACTCCTCAACTAAATCATTTCTAATTATTAATCCATTTTTACCATTATTGAGAATTTCATAAGCTCCACCAAGGTTGTTTGTAATTACTGGGGTTTCACACTTTATTGCTTCAAAAATAACGGTAGGAAGTGGGTCCGGTGATAAAGGTGTATGAATAAAGAAATTAGATTTGTTTAAAATTGATGTTACATCGTCTTTATAACCTAAAAATTTAATTTTATTATTTAACTCTCTTTTTTTTATATCAAGCTTTAATTCTTCTAAATATTTTTGATATTCTGGTAATGTATCCCCAACAATTTGTAGATAAATATTTTCATTTTTCTCACAAAGCATTTCAAATATAGTTATCAATAGTGAATGGCCCTTATAAGGAATTATCCTTGCAATACTTGTAAAAACTATTTTATACTTACTAAGAATTTTAGGCTTGGATTTTTCTAAATTGTAACCATTATAAATAATTTTTGCTTTAGTTTTCTTCACTCCATTTTTTATCCAAAAATCATAAACTGATTTAGAAACACAAATAATTTTTTTAGGGAATATATTTAGAAATACCGTAATGAATTTTGAGTAAATAGGATTGCCATTAGGTATTTCATGAATATGAAACATAGATGGTATCCCATATAATTTAGCTGCAATTGATGGGCTTATTAATGTAGATGTATTAATGTAAACCAAATCAATTTGATTTTTTTTCAAATATTTCCTAATGATTAATGAAGATTTAATTATGAAATAAAAACGATTAATTAACCCAAAAATTGTGAAATATCTTTTTCTAAAAACTCCAAGATTAATAATACTAAGTTTTGTTTTATTTATGGTTTTATTTTTATTTAAAGGGCCATTATTTGGTAATAATAAATGAACTTCAAACCCATTATTAATAAAAATATCAATAATAGAAATTAGGACTTTACTAGCACCATAGCAATCATTAGAACTATGTGTAATTAGTATTTTTTTAATAGAGTTTTTCAAATCCTTTAATAAAGTTTTTTTGATTGAACAAATAAGCTCTTTTTTTTCCTTTTGATATAAGGTTTACAACAGTTGTTTTATCTTTTAAAATTAATTTCAACTTTTGATATAGATCATTATAATCTTGCTTTTTAAAATAAATCACAGAATCATTGGCAATTTCTTTAAATATTTCAATATCTGAGCATATTATTGGGACTTGAGCTCTCATAGACTCTATTAATGGAATCCCAAATCCTTCATCAATTGATGGAAAAACATAACAAAGGGCATTATTATAGAAATAAATAGCTTCTTTCTTTTTTATGTATCCGGGCATAATTATAGATGAAAACAAATTATTTTTTGAAATATATTTTTTTATTGATTTATAAACTTTCTTATTACCATTAATGTACTTTGAACCTGCTAATACCAGTTTATAATTTGAATGAGTATTATCAATAAATAATTTAAATGCTTTGACAAGAGTCAACAAATCTTTTCTCTTTTCAAATGTTCCAATATGTAAAATGTATTCTTTTGATTTATTGATTTTAGAATCAAAATAAATCCTTTCAGAACTCTGATAAATATAATTAATTGTATTATTAGCAAAAGTATTTTTCAAACCATTTTTTGAATACCTACTAGTAGTTACAACTTCAGCATTTCTTGATACTCCAAGTTTTATCATCTTTATAAAGTATTTTCTCCATAACAATGGGTAATTTTTAGGATATTTCCAAAAAAGATTATCATGGATGACAACAATTTTTTTACATGATGTAAATACAGGTGCTACATAATCTGGACAAATTAAAATATCTGCTTTATTGTAAGTCAATTTTAGAGGTAAAACTAATTGTTTCCAAATTAGATATTGGAGCTGAAAAAACCACCTAACTAACCTAAACTTTGAATTTATAAAAAACTGCTTTTTTTTTAACTTTTCAATATCATGAGAAAAAATATATTCAACATCTTTTCTTCCATATTTATTTGCTCCATGAACTAGTTCCTCAATATAGGTTTTAATCCCCGACAGCGCGGCTTTATAATAAAAAACATCAATATAAACTTTTACTTTTTTCAAATTTAAGTTGTGTATACCTGGATTCAATATATCCAGCAAAAAACCAAGTAGCTAAAGATACAAAAAGGTAAAGTTCTGCATTTGCAGTCAAAAGAGGAAGTAGTAAACCAAACTTTGTGCAAGCAACAATAAAAGAGATATGCTTGTCGCCATTAGAGCTCATATAATAAACTTTACAGCTTCTTCTGATAATATAGAATAATATTAAAATATATATGATTAGAGACAAAACTCCCATTTGAACTCCAAATATCAAAAACTGATTTTCTCCTCCTACCTTAATTGCTTGATCAACGCCGCTTGCATTGCCACTCATCGCCAGGCCAATTCCTAAAGGGTTTTCAAAAATGGAGAGAATACCCTCAATCCATTCGACTAAATGACCTAGTGAAGAAGTATTCTCAAATTTTAAAGTATCTATTATCAGATATCTGATTTCTTCAGATCCAAAATAAATTAAACTTAATGTTGACAAAACAAATAATCCAAATATCAATAGTAAAAATTTATACTTTTTATTTAATAGTAGCCCGAATAAAAAAATTCCAATACACGCAACAATAGCTCCTCTTGAAAATGAAAAAAGAAATGCAGCGGCAACCATAAAAAGCAAAAAATAATTTATGTTTCTTTTATTGTTCCAAAAATTAAAAATCAATAATGAAGTAAATAATAATAATGAGGCTGATAACTCCAATGGATCTGCAAAAAAAGCAGCATATCTAGGTGATGAACCTTGTGATTCAAAAGACCAACTCAGACCATAGTTTCCTTGAGGATCAATTTCATTAACTAGAGAATTATAATTTGAAAAATCAATGATTGAATGAAAGTGCGTGGATGAAATAAATTCAAAGCATAAAAAAAATGTGAGTAATAAAATTAAATACTTAAGTGTTTTTTTAATTGTATTCAAAAACACTTCATCAATTTTAATATTCCTTCCAATTAAGTAAGTTATTGATATTATATATAAGTTTTTTGCATAAATTAATTTGGAAAAAATATCTGCCTCACCCATGGGGATTAAAGCATATACAGTTACTATAATAGTAAATATTAGAATTAACTTATCGACCAAAGAAAATTTAAATTTTCTTTCATATAGGTTGATGTTTTTTCCAAAAAGGAATATAATAAATGCGTAAATAAATATTAAATCTTTTGACAACTTGATTATAGTAACAATAATTTCAGTATTAAATATTTTAAATGCTTGAGCCTGAAGAGTTATATATATAGGTAAACAAGTACATATGAAGATAATTAAATATTCTATTTTTCCCCTTGATATCTTATTAATTGTGTAGGTAAAAACTATAAAATAAAAAACAATAAATATTAGACCAATTAATGTCATTTTTTAAAATTTATAGCATCTACCAATCCTTTTGATACCATTTTAAATTTATTAAATCTGAATCTTATTAGAAAATATATTAAATAAGATAATATTTTAATTAACTGAAATAATAAAACACCAATTGAATTAAATGATTTTGAGTGTTTTTTTAAAAGTAAAATATGATTTCTAATATTGAGATAATGGACGTATGGTGATAAATTTCCTTCACTTTTATTAATAGATTTTGATGAAGCCGACTCAAAATGTTGTAAATACGAATGATTCATCAAAGCTATAGAATAGCCCATTTTTTTAAGACGAATAGAATAATCAACATCTTCATAATAAGCAAAAAATCTTTCATCAAAATAACCAACATGATTGAATATTTCTGACTTAATTAAAACACAGCAGCCTGTAAACCAATCAGTAAATGTTCTATTTCTTTTAAAATTTTTAAAATCTTTTCCCTTTTCTAATGTTTGAAAAGTTCCAAAAAAATTATTTATTTTTCCTCCAGCATTCCAAATCTTGGAACCATCGTAATTTAAAATTAAGGGTTGTATTATTTTTTGATTTAAATTACTTGACTGTTGGATCAAAGAATCAATTAAATCATTTTTAATTATTGTATCATTATTCAATAGTAATACGTAATCAAATCCATTTTTTATAGAATATTTAATTCCTTGATTATTTGCTTTTGAAAAACCTTCGTTATTCTCATTTTTTATTATTTGAATTTTTTCACTTTTATTTATTTCATCTGGAAAGCTGTTTTGGGACTCATTATCAATTAAAATAATTTTAAAATTTTGGTATGAGCTTTTTAACACTGAATCAATACAGTTTAATGTAAGGTCATACTTTTTCCAATTAATAATTATTACGGCAATTTTTTTATCATCATTCATTTTTTATTAATAAAATAGTAGTGAATAATAAATGAAAATAATTCAGTTAAAACTAATGCATAAGCCAACCCCAATCCGGAATATAGATAAGACAAAATAAAAGAGCTAAAGAGCATGAAAATCAAAGTAACAAATGTTGCTTTATTTAAAATAGATTTCAAATCATTTACTAGCATATAAATTACATTTTTAAAATTCAACATTGCTAGAAAAGGTATAAATCCTAGAATGGACAAAATTTTAGAGCTATACTCAATTTTTTCTCTGGAAAAAACATATATAATAGTATCAGAAAAAATGAATGTTACAACCGCAATCAAAATTGTAGTTATTAATCCAAGTTTAAAATATTTAGAAATATACTTTTTGTAAGCGTCTTTTGACTTGAGATTAAATCTAGATGCTTGTTGCAAAGCAGATTGAATAAAAAATACTGGTAGCATTCTTAACAAAAAGGCTACTTTATAAGCTAAGGTAAATCTTCCCAGCTCTTTATTTGTTGCAAAAAAAGATAAGACTATAAGTGCACTGTTTAACGTAAAATGTGTTGATGTAGATGATAAAAAAAATTGAAAATTTTGCTTTAAATTAAATATTATTTTTTTAAAAGATAACAACAAAAAAATTGTATTATCTATTGTAAAATATTTTATCCAGAACAATAAAAATAAAAGTGTAATACTGAACCCATAAAAAAAGTTTGCGAGATATGCATCTTCATATTCAGATATAAATAATATAATAAGAGCAACATACAGGGTTTTTGAAAAAAAATTTAGAATTGATTGAGGAAGAATTTTGTTTTTACCTTGTAAATAAAAAAGTGGATTTAATGCTTCTGTAAAAAGAATTATCAATGAGAACAGTAAAATTTGTTGAAAAATTTGATCTGTAAAAAAGAAGATAAATGGTATAGATAAAATAAGCACTATCAATGATACACTCAACCTTAAATTCAAAATATCAATGATTACTAAGTTTTCTTCATTTATATTTTTTGATTGAGCAATTTTAATAGGTCCATTTAAATTATATCCATAACTAACCAATATGGTTAGTATTATTATAGCAGAAAGGGCTAAATGAATTAATCCAAAGTTTTCATCACCCAGATTTTGAAATAAAAAAGGGGTATAAATTAAAGTTGCAACAATATTTACACCTTGGTTTAAAGAAAGATTAATGAAATTTTTTGAAAAAATTGATTTAATCAAGGATGACATAATATAGTTTACATAAAAATAAACTATTTAATCAATGAATGATATAACCTTACTAATGAAAAATAAATGATAGCTAATAGAAAACCACCAAAAATTCCATAAATCAGACTTTCAATAAATTTTAATTTTGAATTTTCTAGGGGAAGAGTAGGTTTGTCAATAATTTGAATTAAAGGGGTATTATTTCTATGAGTAACCTTTGCTAACTCTAATTGGGTTACAACTTGTTGGTATATTGCACCATTAGATTGGACTTCAATTAATGCTTTTTGATAAGGTACTAGATTAGTTTTTGCTAAAGGGTTAGGATTGGGAACTCTTTGATCTTCGTTTGCTAAATCTAGTATAGATTTGTCTAAAACTCTTTTAACACTATCTCTTTGTCTTTGAAGTATTTCTAGGTTTTTACCAGATTTTTGTGTTTTTGTTTTAAAATAAAAGTCGTTTACAATGGTTACTAAATTTTCATTAAAATTCTTGGCAAGAAGTTCATCTTTGTGATCAAAACCTATCTCTAAAATAGTAGTCTTTCGACTTGGTTTATCAACGATTAAATATTCCTTTTTAATTATTTCAGATGCTTCAATTAATATACTGTCGTGGAGTCTTTTATTGTTTTTAGATATTTTATAATTATCAAAATCAACTCCTAGCTTTTTCCACTTTCTATTGATTTTTTCAATTTCTCCAAAACGATTAATTAAACTAATTTCATTATTATCAAATATAGATTTTGATAATAGAGTTTCTATTATCATTGAATTAGATTTGTAAAGTTCTTGAATATTATCAATTTGAAATAGTCCACTGGCATCAATGAATGATGAAGCATTGATTCCAGCAAGTGATGCTAAAGAAGCAACATCTCCAATAGAATTTGAAGATGATTGGCTGTCCAATACAAATGTTGTTTTAGCATAATGTATTGGTGACTTAATGTAATTATAAGCCAATAATAACAATAAAAACAAAAAAGAAAATTTAATTATATCTTTTGATTTACTTAACAAAAATGATAACCAATTTTTAATGGTCTCTAAAAGAGTTTTAAGAGAAAAATCATCTACTTGTTCTTTATTTGAGTCCATTATTTAATTTGGTTTATTGCCAATAATAAAGCTGCTAACCCTGTTGTGAAATTTAATATTTGGCTTGCAGCTAACGGGTTTTTAACAGGTTTCTTAGGAACAATTACTTCACATCCTGGTTCAGCTTTAGGATAAAAATTAAAAAATAAAAATTTCTTAGTTCTAGCCACATCACCATTAGCATAAACTACATAAGTCCCGCTTCTTTTTGCTTTTATATCAAACCCACCTGCTGAATTTATATAATATTTTAAACCTCTAGCTGCAATATGACGAACTGTTGTAGGATATAATAATTCTCCCCTCAATCTAACTGTCTCAAGCCTTTTTGGGATTACAATAATATCTCCCTCTTCAACTAGTAAATCAGACTTTTTACCAGGGCTCTTTATAATATCTTCTAAATTGATTCCAATTGACTCTGACTTTGCTAGAGGAATATCTTCTGACATGGCATTTCTCTTAACAATTTCAGTAATTCTCTCCTCTTTCACAGAACTAGAAAAGGTCTGGTTAGAGCTGTTTTCATTATTAAGTTTTAAAATATCTTCATCAATACGATTTAACAATAACTTTTCAGATTCACTTAACAGGTTTGTATTTTCTGATAACTTAATTTTTAACTTATTTAAGTCATCAATCTGCTTTTCAATATCATTTTTATCTTCCACAAACTCTGTTTTTCTTATTATTGTAGCACCCTTCTGGAAAGCAAATTCTTTAAGACCTCCTGCTCTTTTCAACAGGTCAGAAATTCTCTCCTTTTTTGATGAAATCAAATACTTTCCAGGATACTTGACCTCACCCTCAATGTAAGCATACGTCATTTGTTCAATTGAAGGATCTTTTCGTACTATGACATTGTCAAAAGGCTTGAGTTTGATTGATTCATCCTCCAAATTATTTAGATTTATATTTATCAGTTCGGCATTTTTATCAAAATCATTATTACCAGTTGATTTCAGTCTCGAGATCTCTATGTTCCTAAGTGTAGCGCTTTTTCTTAATCCACCTGCTAATATTATTAGGTCATTTAAACTTAAATTACTTGAGTATGGAAAAATTCCGGGCATATTAACCTCACCTGATATTTCTAAGTATTGATCTTCTCTTAAATCATTAATTGAACTTATTAAAACTACGTCATCTTGTTTTAAAGCTATTGGATTTTCAGATCCATTAACTTGAGTTGTTAAATTAAAAGGTATTGTTGTAGTTGAATAATCAGAGTTGGTTCTAGTTATATATGCTCTTTGAAAATAAGTATCAGGTTTTAAGCCCTCCGCCTTTTCAATCAAATCCTTGACAGTTATTCCATCTTGAAAAGAAAAAACTCCAGGTTTGTAAACAGATCCTTTAATTAATAATCTGTTTTCATATTTCATAACAATTTGATCAACTTCTATCACATCACCATTTACTGGGGTGAAAAATTCAAATTGATCTGAGTTCACATCAACAATTTTTAATTTATCATTAAAAATTCTAGTAATTTTAACAGACTTAGTGTAAGCATTTTCCTTAAATCCTCCTGCATAGTCTATAAGGTTTTTAAGAGACTCCCCCTCCTTTGATTCAAATCGACCTGGCGTGATAACATTGCCTTTAATAGTAACTCTGTTTTTATAAGTTCCTACTAAAATCAAGTCATTGTTTTCTAACCTTACATTATTTGTCATGTCACCAGATGTTAAAAAATCATATACATCAACTGTAGAAATTAATTTATTATTTCTGTATAATCTTATATCTCTAAGGCTAGCATTTTCTGTAATACCACCTGCAACATAAAGAGCATTATAAAGAGTGTTAAAAGCACTGAAGTTATATGTACCTGGTAACTGAACTTCACCAGCTATATTAATTCTTATAGCTCTTGGAATTCCGACCGAAATATTTATTGATGTTATACCCTTACTAATACCATTGTAAACTCTCTTTAATCTATTTTTCAGACGGGTTTTAGCTTGGTCTAGATTTAATCCGGTAATATTGACAGGACCAATATTCTCCAATAGTGCATTACCTTCAGGGCTAATCTCAACTTGGTAATAAGCTTCAGACTCACCATAAATATCAATGAATAGTTTATCTCCAGGACCTAAAACATAGTCAGGGGGTGTTGGTAGGTTTAAGTTTGATTGAAAACTCAAGAAACTTGTTCCTCTAAATACATTATATCCGAATACATCGCTATCAATTTGCCTAAGAACCTCTATATCTTGTAACCACTGTTTCCTCAATCTTGTTTCCTCCAGAGGAGTAGTTGCTGTTTCAGCAATTCTATTAACGTTTTTTGCCGACTTAAATCTCTTATCTAACTTCTCTATCTCCTCAAGGGTAAAACCTTGTGATTGAGCAATTTTTAAAATATCAAATTCATTATAACCTTGGGCTCCAGCTCTTCTCAGTAGTAAATCAATCTGAGGATCGGTTAATTCTCTTAAATTTAAACTTGATATATCACTAAAATCTTGAGAATATATCGATTGATTTGACATAAAAGTCAAAATCAAAGTGAATATAAATGCTAACTTTTTTAACATAACATTAATATTAGAGGGAAAGCGAAGATAACTAAAATCTAATAAATTGATATTCAACTGAGATAATTTGAAAAAAAATCTCATTTTTTTTAGAACAAATTCAATAATACATAAATTGCGGTATGGTTAAGTGTTTATTAGGTTTTATAATTTTATTTTCAACAACTCTAAATAGTCAAACAGAACTTAAATTTAATTTAGCTTCAGCTCCCTTTTTAGTCCCCAACATTGGAATTGAAGTACAACTCTCAGAAAGATTTGGATATCAATTAGATACTAGTGCATCTTTTTATGATAATATTGAGGGCTCCCCTTTTCATATGATACAAATTTTTAATGAAATAAGATTTTATCCTAAAAACAAAAAAAATAAAAGAAGTTTTTTCATAGGTGCACATGTAGGTTATGGAATGTATAATTTGCGACTACCAAAATGGATCACAACAATTGTTGATACTGAATATAAAGAAGAGGGAAGCTATCAATATGGAAGAAATGCATATTATGGTATAACGATTGGAAAAAAAATACCATTGAAAAATGAAAAATTTAATCTTGAAATTTTTGTTGGGGGTGGATCATCTCAATCCAACTACAAGTACTATAACAAAGAAGAACAGAGAATTTTTGCAATAACAAATTATAAGAGAAAATTTAATAAAAGTGGAGAGGAATTACCATATAGAGGTGGATTAATGTTAACATATAAATTAAGTAAATGAAGGGAATAATTTTAGCTGGAGGCAGTGGAACGAGACTGTACCCTTTAACAATAGGTCAATCAAAACAATTACTCGCTATTCATGATAAACCCATGATTTACTATCCATTGTCTGTATTAATGCTAGCAGGCATTAAGGATATACTAATAATATCAACTCCACAAGATTTACCTAACTTTAAAAGGCTACTCAGTGATGGTTCCCAGTTAGGAATGAATTTTTCATATGAAGAACAAAAAAAACCAAATGGAATTGCAGAGGCTTTTATTATTGGAGAAAAATTTATAGGTACAGATTCTGTTTGTTTGATTCTTGGAGATAATATATTTTATGGGACTGGTTTTACTAAAATTCTTAAAAAATCGGTTTATGATGTTGAAAAAAATAAAAAAGCAAAAGTTTTTGGATACTATGTTAATAATCCATCCAGATATGGGGTGGTAGAAAATGATAAAGAGGGGAATGTCATAAGTCTAGAAGAAAAACCAAAAAAACCCAAAAGCAACTATGCTCTGGTGGGCCTGTACTTTTATCCAAATAAAGTTATTGAAACAGCAAAGAATACAAAACCAAGTCTTAGAGGGGAACTTGAAATTACGTCTGTAAATAATTCTTTTCTTAAAGAAAAAAACCTTATTGTTGAATTATTTGATAAAAATTTTACCTGGCTTGACTCAGGGACCCACGAATCAATGCTTGAAGCTTCAAACTACATTCATACGATTGAAAAAAGGACAGGACTCAAGATTGCTTGTATTGAAGAAATAGCTTACAAACTTGGATATATAAATAAGAAAAAACTCCATCATATTATAGATTATATTGGAGACAATCAATACGGTGATTATCTTAAAAAAATTAAAGATGGAATTTGAAAAATTGAAAATTGATGGTTTAGTTTTATGTAAACCAAAAATCATTGAGGATGAAAGGGGATTTTTTTCTGAAACATTTAGAAAAGATCTACTAGAAGATTTTATATCTAAGAAATTAGATTTTTGTCAACATAATACCTCTAAATCTAGTTTTGGAGTTTTAAGAGGATTACACTTTCAAACTAAGCCAAAAGCTCAAACAAAATTAGTATCTGTTTCAAGTGGTGAAATTTTAGATGTTGTTTTAGATTTAAGAAAAGATTCTCAATCATTTGGAAAACACTATTCTGTAATATTAAATGATATTAATAATTTTCAGTTATTAGTTCCAAAGGGTTTTGCTCATGGATTTATATCTCTTAGTGAATTTGTCAAAGTCAACTATCAAGTAGACAATTATTACAGTTCAGAAAATGAATTTGGAATAAATCCTTTTGATAACGATTTGAAAATAAATTGGATTCTTGAAAAAAATCAAATAATCATTAACGACAAGGACAAATCACATAAAAATCTTTCAGCATCGCCAGCATATAAATTTTAAAATGAGAATTTTAGTCACAGGATCTAATGGACAATTGGGTCAACAATTTAAAAATAATGTTTATAATTCAGATCATGAATTTTTTTTTACCGATGAAAACGATCTAGATATTACTGAGAAAAAGGAAATTTTAGATTATGTTACAATTTATAAAATTGAACTAATAATAAATTGTGCTGCTTACACTAATGTTAATGATGCAGAGACAAACAAAAGACAAGCAATTAAGGTTAACATAGATGCAGTTAGAAATCTAGTAGAAGTATGTGAGGAAAAAAAAATAAAAATGATACATTTTTCAACAGATTACGTATACAATTCCAACAACTTAAATCCAATCAATGAAGATTCGAATATAAACCCTACTAATTATTATGGAATTTCAAAAAGAGAGGGAGAAAAAATTATTGAAAAATCAGCATCTGATTCAATTATTATAAGAACCTCATGGCTTTATTCAATGTATGGAAATAATTTTGTAAAGACTATGATTAAAAAAGGAGAAAAGGGAGAAAAGATTTATGTAATAAACGATCAATTTGGTTGTCCAACATACTCAAAAGACTTAGTTGACTGCACATTGAATATTATTATTTCAAATAAATTAAATAAGTATAGGGTTTATAACTTTTCTAATGAAGGCTACACAAATTGGTATGACTTTACAAAAAAAATATTTGAATTAAAAAAAATTTCTTGCGACGTTGTACCTGTTGACTCAAATAGTTATGAGACAACAGTAACTAGACCCAAATTTTCTGTTACTGATAAATCAAGAATAAAAGATATATTTAATGTTAAGATTCGGAGATGGGATGAGGCCTTAGAAGAATTTATTGTCAATTATCAATGAAAAATATATTAATTACTGGTGGAGCAGGTTTTATTGGGTCTCACCTTGTTAAAAGATTTGTTAAAAACTATCCTAATTATAACATTTATAATGTTGATAGTCTAACCTATGCTGGTGATCTAAATAATCTAAAGGAAATCGAAAACAAAAAAAATTATAATTTTTTTAGAATTGATATTAATAACCACGATGAAATTATCAATTTATTTAAAAGCAAAGATATCTCTGATGTTATTCATCTAGCAGCTGAATCTCATGTTGACAAATCAATTGAAAGCTCATATGAATTTGCAAAAACAAATGTACTTGGTACTCTGTCTTTGTTAGAAGCTTGTAGAAAAGTCTGGATAGAACCATATCAAAATAATATTTTTTATCATATTTCAACTGATGAGGTATATGGCTCATTAGGTTTAGATGGTTCATTTAATGAAAAATCAAAGTACGATCCAAACTCACCATATTCAGCATCAAAAGCCTCGTCAGATCATTTTGTTAGATCATATTATAAAACACATAAATTACCAATTTTAATTTCGAATTGTTCGAATAATTATGGTCCATTTCAACATAAGGAAAAGTTGATTCCTAATATTTTAAATTCACTTATAAATAGAGAAAAAATTCCTATTTACGGTGATGGAAAAAATATTCGTGATTGGCTTTTTGTTGATGATCATTGTGATGCTATTGAGTTGATTTTTAAGGAAGGACTAGTTGGGCAAACCTATAATATTGGTGGAGATTTTGAAATTTCAAATATTGATTTAGCCCACTTGATTATTAAAATATTTGATCAAATTAAATCAAATCCAGCAGGATTTTCAGAAAAACTACTTGAATTTGTTGATGATAGAGCTGGACATGACTTTAGATACGCAATTGATCACAACAAAATCACAAAAGAACTTGGTTGGAGACCCAAAACAAACTTTAATGATGGCATAAATGAGACTATAAATTGGTATCTTAAAAAACTGTGATATTATTATTTTAGGTTATACTTCAAAATACCCAAAACTGTCTTAAAGCATATTTTTATATCAAAAAATATTGACCAATTTTTAAAATAGTATCTATCAAGCTTGACCCTTGACGACATATCGTGAAACCCATAGATTTTCCCTCGATGACCTTTTATTTGCGCAAGACCTGTTATACCTGGCTTAAACTGATGCCTCTTACTAAATTTATCAACTTTATTAGAAAATTGGTCATTTAATTTTATTGGATGTGGTCGAGGGCCAACCACAGACATATCTCCAATTAAAACGTTAAGGAACTGAGGCATCTCATCTAGGGCAGAAATTCTCAGAAATTTTCCAAATTTTGTAAGTCTAGAATCTTTATTGTCAGCAAATTTGGTGTCTTCCTGATTATTCATAACCATAGTTCTAAATTTATAACAATAAAAAATACTTCCCCCAATACCATGTCTCCTTTGTTTGAACAAAACAGGACCTCTTGACTGAGTCTTGATAATTATTCCAAAAATTATATACATCCATGAGACAAAAAGTGTTAAAACAAAAAAGGAAAAAATAATATCAAAAATTCTTTTTAAAATTTTATTATACCAAATATCCAACGGTAATTGATTGACCTCGATTATGGGAATATTATATAATTTCTTAATGAAAAAGTTTTTAAATTCATAATTAACAAGATCAGGTAGAAGTTTTACTGAAATTAAATTTCTATCACAAAAATCTATTATTTCTTTTTGAGTCCTCATCGGAATTTTTGCTGAAATAAATACCTCGTCATATTGTTCATAATTATTATAAAATTTATTGATGTATCCATTTTCAGGTACATTTTTATCTAAGTGCATAGACTTATAAAAAAATATTCCATTAGATCTTAAACCCAAGTGAGGGTTGTTTTTAATTGTATTATAGAAAGTTTTTCCCATTTTGTCATAGCCTATAATTGCTATGTTTTTGATATTTCCACCGTATGAGCGGTAACTATCTAATATAAAATGTATTAGTACTCTAAAAAAGAGTATTAAAATGGTAAAAACGAATACTGAAAACAATATTGATTTAATTGAAAAAGTATAATAGTCAACAAATAAATTTCCTATTGCAACAACAGAGAACAAAATAAACACTGACTTTAGAGCAGTTTTTATTGTATTTGAATATGAAACTCCTCTACCAATATTATAGGATTTTAAAGAAACATTCAATATAAGCCAAAATAATACGATTAGAGAGTTGTAAATATTCCAAGTAGAAAATGTAAGAAAGTGCATTAGAGATGTAACAAATGAAATTATTATTACTTCACTTAAAATAAAAATAAAAGGGAATAATAAGTTAAATCTTTTCAAAACTCTTAGTTAAAAACAAAATTAGCAAAAATTGAAACATTTAGTACTTCGGGTGGGAATCGAACCCACACTCTGTTGCCAGAACTGGATTTTGAATCCAGCGCGTCTACCAGTTCCGCCACCGAAGCAATAGAGGTCAAATTTATAAAAAGTTTTGATTTTAATAGTTTCTATCAAATTATTATTAAATTTGACCCCCAATAAAAAAAGATGTCAAATCAGGGTCCTGTAGTAAAGATATTTTCATGTACTCAAAGCATTGATCTTTCAAAAAAAATTGCTAAGCATTTTGGTGCTGAATTAGGTAAGGTAAATTTTACAAATTACAGTGATGGAGAATTTCAACCCTCATTTGAAGAGTCAGTGAGAGGTGCAAGACTCTTTATTATTGGATCAACTCAGCCTGATTCTGATAACTTAATGGAACTTCTTTTAATGATTGATGCTGCAAAAAGATCATCTGCACGACATGTTACTGCAGTCATTCCATACTTTGGATGGGCTAGACAAGACCGAAAAGACAAGCCAAGGGTTCCAATTGGAGCAAAATTAATAGCAAATTTAATAGAAGCCGCTGGAGCTACAAGATTAATAACAATGGATTTACATGCTGATCAAATCCAAGGTTTTTTTGAAAAACCTGTTGATCACTTGTATGCCTCTACTATCTTTATACCATATATTCAGTCTTTAGATTTAGAGGAACTTACAATAGCATCACCTGATATGGGTGGATCTAAACGAGCTTATGCATACTCAAGATTTTTAAAAAGTAATGTTGTTATCTGCTATAAGCAAAGGAAAAAAGCAAATTTAATTTCTCACATGGAATTAATTGGAGAAGTTGTAGGCAAAAATGTAATTATAGTTGATGACATGGTTGATACAGCTGGTACATTGACTAAAGCAGCAGATTTAATGGTTGAAAGAGGTGCAAAATCTGTTAGAGCTGTCTGTACCCACGCTTTACTTTCAGGCAATGCATATGAAAATATTGAAAAATCAAAGCTTAAAGAATTGATAGTTACAGATTCTATCGCGCAAGAAAAAAAATCTGACAAAGTAACTGTGCTTACTTGCTCAAAATTATTTGCAGATGTAATGCACAATGTTAACACTAATGAATCTATAAATTCATTTTTTATAAAATAAATTATTATGAAATCAATCACAATCAATGGATCTCAAAGAGAAAGCGTAGGGAAGTCTTCGACCAAAGCTCTACGTAATGCTGGAAAGGTTCCTTGCGTAGTTTACGGTGGGGAAAAACCAGTGCATTTTTCAGCAGATGAAATCAGTTTTTCAAAATTAGTTTACACACCAGATGCTCACACAGTGATCATTTCATTGGATGGTAAAGAAGAAATCAATGCTATAATTCAGGATATTCAATTTCATCCTGTTTCTGAAAAAATATTACATGTCGACTTCTTCCAGTTATTTGAAAACAAAGAAATCAATATGACTATTCCTGTTAAGTTTAGTGGAAATGCACCTGGTGTTAGGCTTGAAGGTGGTCTTCTTTTCAAAAATAAAAGAAAACTTTATGTGAAAGCATTGCCTAAAAACCTTCCAGATTTTATTTCTGTGGATATATCTAATCTGCATCTGAATGATAAGATAACTATTCAAGATTTATTAAATAATGATTACGTTTTTGTTCATCCTGAAAATATGGTTGTTTGTCAGGTTAAAATGTCTAGAGCTTCACTATCACTTACAACTGCTGAAGAAGAAGGTGAAGAAGGCGAAGAAAGCGTCGAAGGTGCTGAAGGTGATGAAGGTGCTGAAAAGTCTGAAAGTAAGGATACTGGTGATAAGCCTGCTGAATCTGATAATAAAGAAGGATAAATACATCATAGAAACATACATTATTTATAATTATTTAAGCTTAAAAAGCTTTTATAATTTTATTGTAAATTTTAAAGACTATGTTTTCAATACTCAAATACTTTCGAAAAGGTAGTATCGCACCAAATAATAAAAAATTTCTTATTGTTGGTCTTGGTAATATTGGTGAAGAATATAAAAACACTCGTCATAATATTGGATTTGACATAGTTGATCAGCTGGGTAAAATTCTAAAAGGAACATTCAATTCAGCTAAGTATGGTGATATATTGAAATCAAAATATGCTGGGAAACAAGTTATGCTGTTAAAACCAAATACCTTTATGAATTTAAGTGGTAAAGCAGTATTATACTGGATAAGAAAAGAAAAAATTCATATTGATAACTTAATAATCATTGTAGATGATTTAAATATCAATTTTGGAGTTTCTAAACTGAAGCCATCAGGCTCTGATGGTGGTCATAATGGATTAAAAGATATAGCAAA
Source organism: uncultured Bacteroidota bacterium (assembly GCA_902535165.1). Classification (GTDB taxonomy): domain Bacteria; phylum Bacteroidota; class Bacteroidia; order Flavobacteriales; family Flavobacteriaceae; genus Eutrophosalina. The sequence goes on from CACASE010000002.1 coordinate 27,009, forward strand.
TTCACTGAAAACCTCGAATTTTACAAGGTTAAGATTTGGGATAGGGAATAATTTTAAAAGGAAAGATCAAGTTGATTTTGTTCTAAGTAAATGGAATAATGAGGAGATTAATAATCTTAAACACCTTATCGATAAAAATGTTGAAATTATTATTTCATCAATCAAACGAGGTTTAGATTTTACAATGAATAAATACAATTAGATGAAGGTAACAAAAGGCTTAAAAAATGCACATTCAAGTTACCCGACTATTCTTACCTTAGGGACGTTTGACGGTATTCATCAAGGACACAAAACAATCATTTCAAAATTAACTAGTGAATCAAAAAAAAATAATCTTAGATCAATAATTCTAACTTTTTTCCCACATCCAAGAAATGTTCTGAGTTTTGAAAAAATTAAGTCAATAAGTACTATTGATGAAAAAATTGAGATTTTTTCTAAGCTTGAAATAGATGAATTAATTATTCAAAATTTTGATAAGTCGTTCTCGAACATAAGTGCTGAAGAATTTGTTAAGCTATTAGTTGATAATTTAAATCTTAAGAAAATTATAGTAGGATACAATCACCGTTTTGGTAAAAATCGCTCAGCAGATATTAGTGTTTTGAAGGATTTTAGTTTAAAATATAATTTTGAAGTTGTAGAAATAAAAGCTTTTGAAGTTGAAAAAATTAAAATCAGTTCTACCAAGATAAGAAATGCAATTAACAGAGGAAATATTGATGTTTGCAATAGTTATTTAGGATATAATTTTAATATCAATGGTATTGTTGTAAAAGGAAAATCTATTGGAAAATCTATTGGATTTCCAACAGCTAATATTAATATAGTTGAGGAATATAAAATCATACCTAAGAATGGTGTTTATCTTGTTCTTTGCTTTTTTGAAAGAAATAAATACTATGGCATGATGAATATAGGATTCAACCCTACTTTCGGTTCTAATAAAAAAAGTATAGAGGTTAATATTTTTGATTTAAATAAAGATTTATATGGGAAAAATATTAAAATTGAATTTTTGAAATTTATCAGAGAAGAAATAAAGTTTGATAATGCTGAAATGTTAAAAAATCAACTTAATATTGATCGAGAAAATTGTATTAAACATATAAATTCAACTTATAATAATTAGTTTTGTTAATAATATGTTACGGGTTGACTTCATAAAAGATAACTTTTCAAAAGTTATCGATAGTCTTAAAAAAAGAAATAAAGATTTCTCATCTGACTTAAAAAAGATTATTGATTTTAATGAAAGTAGAAAAAAACAACAAATAAAGTTAGATACTCTACTGTCTGAGGTTAACACTTTATCTAAACAAATTGGTGAACTTTTTAAAAATGGTAAAGTCGATGAAGCTAATGAATTAAAAAAAGAAGTTGAGAAAATTAAGCCTGAAATTAAACTATTACAAGAATTACTAAATAGTAATAATAGAGATCTTCAAGAATTATTATGTTCAATACCAAATGTTCCAAATGAATTAGTTAAAAAAGGATTAGATGAGAATGATAATGAAATTATTTTTGAAAGTACATTTAAAGTAAATGATGAAAAAATTCTCGAACATTGGGAACTTTGTGAAAAATTTGATATTGTTGATTTTGAATTGGGGAATAAAGTCACAGGATCAGGATTTCCTGTATATAAAGGTAAAGGAGCAACTTTACAAAGAGCATTAATAAATTATTTCCTGGATAAAAATACATCATCAGGATACACAGAGGTACAGCCTCCAGTCTTAGTTAATGAGGAATCTGCATTTGCAACTGGACAATTACCAGATAAGGAAGGTCAAATGTATCATATAAATAATGATAATTTGTACTTGATTCCAACCGCTGAAGTACCAATAACAAATTTTTATAGAAACAGTATAATTAATTCATCAGACTTACCAATTAAACTTACTGGTTATACACCTTGTTTTCGCCGAGAGGCTGGTAGTTATGGAAAAGATGTTAGAGGTCTGAATAGGTTACATCAGTTTGACAAGGTAGAAATCGTTAGAATTGAAAAACCAGAAGATTCATATGAGGTATTAGATGAAATGGTTGCGCACGTAAAAAATATTCTTGAAGAATTAGAATTACCATTCAGAATAGTAAGATTATGTGGTGGTGATTTAGGTTTTACGTCAGCACTAACCTATGATTTTGAAGTATATTCAAAAGCTCAAAAAAAGTGGCTTGAAGTAAGTTCAGTATCTAATTTTGAAACCTATCAGTCAAACCGTTTAAAATTAAGAATAAGAATTAATGAAAAAGAAAAAGAACTTGCTCATACACTTAATGGTAGTGCACTAGCTCTTCCAAGAATTGTTGCTGCAATTATTGAAAACAACTCTTCAACTGAGGGAATTAAAATTCCAAAAATTTTACAAGAATACACAGGTTTTAAATTTATATCTTAGATATATATATTTGAATTTGAACACTTTAAAGCCTAAAAGAAAATTTGGTCAAAATTTTTTGACAGATGATAACATAGCCAAAGATATCGTTTCTTACCTATCTGACTACAAAACAAAAACAATAATAGAGGTCGGGCCTGGTAAGGGAATTTTATCAAACTTCTTATTAAAAATTTCTAATAAAAAAATTAAACTTGTTGAAATTGATAAAGAGTGTATTGAATATTTAAAAAATAACTTTTCAAATATTGAAAAATATTTAATTAATGATGACTTCCTTAATATTGATTTAAAAGCATTTAAAGAACCTCTATCAATTATTGGTAATTTTCCATACAATATATCATCACAAATATTATTCAAGGTATATGAAAATAAAAGCATAGTTAATGAAATGGTTGGTATGTTCCAGCTAGAAGTAGCAGAAAGAATATGCTCTAATCATGGAACAAAAAAATATGGAATTTTGTCAGTTTTAATTCAAGCTTTTTACGATGTCAAAATGATGAAAAAAGTTAAACCACAGTGTTTCTTCCCAGTTCCTAACGTTGATTCTGCCGTAATTAAAATAAATAAGAGGAATAACAATATAAACTGTAATGAAATACTTTTTAAAAAAATTGTAAAACAATCATTTGGACAAAGAAGAAAAACGATATGGAACAGCCTGAAGAATTTTAATATACATAAAAATAAAAAAGAAGACACTATCTTTGCAAAAAGGCCAGAACAACTAAGTGTTTCTGACTTTATTTATTTAACAAATCTGGTTGGCGATGAAAACATTTGAACTATCAAAAGAAATTATCCAAGAAATAAGCCAACTCATTTCTAATAAGAAGAATAAAGAAATTAAGAAAAAGGTTAAGGAAATTCATTATGCAGACCTTGCTGAAATTATTAATGAGTTAAACTTTCAAGAAAGTATTTACCTGATTAAACTCATTGATAGTGATAAAACATCTGATGTACTAACTGAGCTTGATGAAGATGTAAGAGAAAAAATACTTGAAAGATTATCAGTGAAAGAGATAGCTGGAGAAATCAAAGAACTTGACAGTGATGATGCGGCTGATATTTTATCTGAACTTTCTGATGAAAAACAAGAAAAAGTAATTTCACTCATAAAAGATGAAAATATTACAGATAACATTAGAGAACTTTTAAATTATGAAGAAGATTCAGCTGGTGGTTTAATGGCAAAAGAATTAATTAGTGTAAATGAAAATTGGAGTGTATTAACTTGTTTGAGAGAAATTAGGAAACAAGCAAAGGATATTACTCGAGTCCATTCAATCTATGTTCTTAATAAAAAAAAGGTGTTGATTGGAAGGTTATCTTTAAAAGATTTAATTACTTCACCATCAAAAAGTAAAATAAAAGAAATTTACATTCCCAAAGTAGATTATGTTAATGTGAATGATTCTGCTGATGAGGTTGCAAAATTAATGTCAAAATATGATTTAGAGGCGATACCCGTTGTTAATAACAAAACTGAGTTATTGGGGAGAATTACTATTGATGATATAGTTGACTACATAAAAGATGAAGCTGAAGAAGACTATTTTCTAGCGGCAGGAATCTCGAATGATGTTGAAGCAGATGATTCTATTTTAGAATTAACTAAAGCTAGATTGCCATGGTTAATCCTTGGATTATTTGGCGGACTTGGTAGTGTTTTTATTTTAGAGAGCTTTGAAAGTATCATGGCAACAAAAGAACTAAGAGCACTATTTTTCTATACTCCTTTAATTGCTGCAATGGCAGGGAATGTTGGTGTTCAATCATCTGCAATTGTAGTTCAAGGATTGGCCAATGACCAAATAAAGGGAAGTTTAGTTTCAAGACTTATAAAGGAAATCAGTCTTACTTTATTAAACGGAATTATTCTAAGTTTAATTATTATATTATTTGGACTTTTAATTAATCAAAGCCTTGAGATGAGTATTACGATTTCTGTTTCAATGATTTTAGTAATTATAGTTGCTGCTTTAATTGGAACTTCAGTTCCAATTATCCTTGAAAAATTTGGCATTGATCCCGCTATTGCTACTGGCCCTTTTATAACCACTGGAAATGATGTAATAGGCATATTATTATTTTTCTATATAGCAAAAATTATTCTTGGATTCTAAAATGCCTAAAATACTTCATTTAGATGAAAATCATGAACTGCTAAAAAATGAATTAGAAAAACTTGGCTTTAAAAACTACTTTGACTTAATTTCTACAAAAAAAGAAATTGAAAATAAGATTTGGGAGTATCAAGGTATAATTCTAAGAAGCCGAATTGAAATTGATAAAAGATTTATAGACTCTTGTAAAAATTTAAAATTTATAGCTAGAGTAGGATCAGGCCTGGAAAATATTGATACTGATTATGCTAAAAAGAAAAATATAGAAATAATTTCTGCTGCTGAGGGAAATGCAAATGCTGTAGGTGAACATGCTCTTGGTATGCTTTTAAGTCTACTAAATAAAATTATTAAATCAAATAATGAGATTAACCAAAATATTTGGGAAAGAGAACAAAACAGGGGGATTGAATTGGATGGAAAAACTATCGGAATTATTGGTTACGGAAATACAGGAAAAAGTTTAGCTAAAAAATTATCAGGCTTTAATGTAAGAGTTTTATGCAATGATATTATTGAAGATGTATCTGATAAATACGCTACTCAAGTTAGCATTAGTGAAATAATGAAAAGCTGTGATATCGTAAGCCTGCACACAAATCTTAACGATTCAAGCTTTCATCTAATAAACAAACACTTTATCAATAATTGCAAAAAATCTTTTTTTCTAATTAATACATCTAGAGGAGAATGTTTAAAAACATCTGATATAGTAGATGGTATCAAAACAGGTAAAATTTTAGGAGCATGTCTAGATGTAATAGAAAATGAATCGAAATCCTTTGAGTTTTTAAATATAAATAGTGATTTTGAATACCTCAGGAAATCTGAAAAGGTAGTATTATCCCCCCATATTGCTGGCTGGTCAATTGAGAGTAAATTAAAATTAGCTCAAGTTATTTTAGAAAAAATTAAAAATTTATATGGAAAATAAAAAGATTTTAGTTTTATGCACTGGTAATTCATGTAGAAGTCAAATTGCAGAGGGTTATTTAAAATTTTTTTTAAAAAATAGAGCAAATGTCCACAGTGCTGGGGTTGATAATCACGAAATAAACAAGTTGGCAATAAAAACAATGAAAGATGATGGAATAGATATTTCAAAGCAGGTTTCAAATAATATAAATGAATTTAACAGTATGAAATTTGACCATATTATTACTGTATGTGATAACGCACAGGAAAAATGTCCAATTTTTTTCTCAGAAAATGCAATTAGAACTCATCATCCTTTTTTTGATCCTAGTTCAATTAAAAACCCTAAACTAATTGAGAGTGCATTTGCAAAATGTAGAGATGAAATAAAGTTATTTTGCAAAGATTTTTCAGAAAAAAATTTTAGTTAGAAAAGATTAATTTCACTGTTTTTTCTGTTCTTTGTTCCAAAAGCAATTTTCTTTTATTACTAATTTTTTTAATAGATTTTTCATCAAAATGTCTTATAGTAAACAGTGATACATTTTTATGAATTTGAATTTTAAATTTACCTTCCAGATTACTTATAAGTTCATTTATCTTATTATACTTATCAAAAAAACAAACTGAAAAAGTAATAGCAGAGTTTTGAATAACATCAACTTTCATTTTGAGATCATGAAATTGCTTAAAAATATGGCTAATATTATCCTCAACCATAAAAGAAAAATCAAGTGATGAAATTTTTAATAAAATTAAATTTTCTTTAAAAATATAGCATGGAACAAGTGGATTAATATTAACACCTTTAGAAATTACCGTTCCATTTGCAAGAGGATTTTTAAATGATTTTACAAATAAAGGAATTTCTTTTTTTTGTAATGGTTGAAGGGTTTTTGGATGAATAATAGATGCTCCATAGAAAGCCAGTTCAATTGTTTCTGAATATGAAATTTGATTTAATAGTTTAGTATTAGAAAAAAATTTAGGATCTGCATTCAGCAAACCAGGAACATCTTTCCAAATACTTAACGATTCTGCGTTTAATGAATAAGCAAAAATAGCAGCGCTATAATCAGATCCCTCTCTACCTAGTGTAACGGTGAAATTATTACTATCACTACCGATAAACCCTTGAGTAATATTTATTTTTGAGTCACAAATTAGCTCTTTTATTTTCTTGTTTGTCATTTCCCACTGAACCTTACCTCCTCTGTATTTAGAGTTGGTTTTAATACAGTTTCTAGCATCAATTAAGGAACAGTCTATATTATTTTTTAGAAGATATTCATATATAATTTTTGAAGAGATTAATTCTCCCAAAGAAACTACCTGATCATAAACAAAAGAGTAACTAGGTGACTTATTCAATTTTATAAATGAACCTAATTTTTCAAACGAAGTGTTTAGTTCTGAAAAAATGAAGTGATTTTTTTCAAAAAGATTATTAAGGATATTTATGTGAAAATTAAAAACATCTAAAATGCTAGACTGTAATTGAGCTTTATCATTAAAATAACTATTAACAACTTTCTCCAAAGCATTAGTAGTTTTTCCCATTGCAGAAACAACTATCACTAAATTATCCTTCTTATATTTTGATATAATTTCTAAAATATTTTTAATACTGGGTGCATCTTTTATTGAAGCACCACCAAACTTAAATACTTTCATTTTCTACAAATTTTTTAATTGCATTTTCATCCATCAATGCTACCCTCCAATCATTGAGTACTTGTGCTCCATTATTTTTATAAAACTCAATAGCACTTTGATTCCAGTCAAGAACCACCCATTGCACTCTTTTAACTTTTTGATTGTAAGAGTACTTGATAAACTTTGAAAATAATGCAAAGCCAATTCCTTTTCCACGATGCTTTTCAGTTACAATCAAATCTTCTAAATGCATGGCAGATCCTTTCCAGGTAGAATATCTAGGATAAATCAATGCAATACCTACAACCTCTTTTTTAATTTCTGCAATAAAACACTTAAATTTTGGTTGATCTTGAAATCCGTCAATTATTATTTGTTGCTCTGTTAAAATAACCTCATGAGGTTCTCTTTCAAAAATAGCAAGTTCCTTAATCAATTTAAGGATTGATTTAGCATCACTTTTTTTGGCATCTCTTATTATAAATCCCATAATTTAAATGCAAATCTAATCTAATCTTTTAAATAGATTAATTTTTGAAATATTTAAGGTATTTAAGGGTTGATTTGTTACATATATAACTAAGGATTGTATATATTCGCACGACAATTACTTGATAATTGTAAAGATTGATGATTAAAGGTTTATATCCTTTTGGGTTGAATCACTACAGGTCTCTGAAATTTCAGAAACTCAGGAAACTTATATCAAAAAATCAAAAAAAAATTAAAGTTGAGGGTGCTTATGGCTCTTCATTGTCATTTTTACTGATCGACATATTTTCATCAATTAATCAACAAATATTTTACATAAGTAATTCAAAAGAAACTGCTTCATATGTCTACAGCGATATTATAGAATTAATTGGTGAAAAAAATTGTAGTTTTTTACCATCAAACTATAGAAACGATACCAAAAAAATTAAAGATGAAAGCAATATCATTAACAGATCCAAAACTATTAAGGATATTTTAGATAAAGAAACTAAAATAATAGTGACTTATCCTGAAGCTATTTTTGAAAAAATTCCTGATGATAAAGAAATTGATTCCAAAACGATAAATATAGAAAAAGGACAATTTTTAAAAATAAATTCAATTAATGAATTACTATTTGATTTAAAATTTGAAAAGGATGATTATGTACAACAACCTGGTGATTTTGCAAGAAGAGGAAATATTGTGGATATTTTTTCTTTTGCGTATACAAGTCCATTGAGAATTGAATTTGATGGTGATACTGTAGAAAGCATAAGGGAGTTTAACATAGATACTCAATATTCAACAAAAGAATTAGTTGAAGCTAAAATTATACCTGATTTATCCAATGAATCTTTAATTAGAAGAGCAAACAGCATAGTTGAGTTAACTGATAGTAATACCACTTTATTAATCGATGAAATTGATTCAATTAAAAAACAACTATCCAAGAATTTTAAGGAGAATAAGAACGAATATTCCGATAGATTATTTTTAAAAGAAATTGATGAAAGAAAAATTATTCATCTGAATAATTTTAACAAAGATTTTGATATTAAGCTTGATATAGTTCAGCAACCTGCATTTAATAAAAAGTTTGAAATCTTAAACGATGAGCTTAAATATTATTCATCAAAAAATTATAAACTAAATATTTATTTTTCAAGTAAAGAACAAGCAGAACGATTCTATCAAATATTATCAAAATTTGATTATAGTTATGAATTTAAGACAATAATAAAACCAATTTATAAAGGTTTTATAAATCATGATGATTTAAGAGTTTGTTTTACAGATCATGAAATTTTCAATAGATTTCATAGATACAGAATTCAAAAAAAATATAGCAAAAAGAAAAAACTTAATATTGATGATATAAATCAAATTAACGTTGGGGATTTCGTAACTCATATTGATCATGGAGTTGGAATTTATAAAGGTTTGACAAAAATTGATGTTGAGGGAAGAAAACAAGAGGCGATTAAGTTAGTGTACGGAGAAAATGATACACTTTATCTAAGTGTTCACTTATTTCACAAAATTTCAAAATATAAGAGTAGAGATGGTGCAAAACCTAGGATCTTTAAACTAGGGTCTGGAGCCTGGGAAAGATTAAAGACTAAAGCAAAAACTAGAATAAAAAAACTTGCTTTTGATTTAATAAAATCATACGCAAAAAGAAAAATTTCTAAAGGATATAAATATAAAATTGATAGCTCAATGCAAAATGAGCTTGAAGCTTCATTTTTATATGTAGAAACAAAAGACCAAATTAAAGCTACTGCGGATGTAAAAACTGATATGGAATCTGAGAATCCAATGGATCGATTAATTTGTGGTGATGTTGGATTTGGTAAAACTGAGGTTGCGATTAGAGCGGCCTTCAAAGCAATTGACAATGGTAAACAAGTTGCAATTTTAGTACCAACAACAATTTTGGCATTTCAACATTATAAAACTTTATTAAAAAGATTTGATGGCTTTCCTATATCATTTGATTATTTAAATAGGTTTAGAACAAAGACAGAAAAGACTAAAATACTAGATGAGATTAGTACTGGAAAACTTGATTTAATTATTGGAACTCATCAATTAGTAAATGATTCTGTTCAATACCATAATTTAGGATTATTAATTGTAGATGAAGAACAAAAGTTTGGAGTTAATGTAAAAGAAAAGATTAGATCAATCAAGGAAAATATTGATGTTCTAACACTTACTGCAACACCAATTCCTAGAACCCTTCAATATAGTTTAATGGCTGCAAGAGACCTTTCAATTATATCTACTCCACCTAGCAACAGAGTGCCGATTGAATCTGAAGTTATTAGATTTAATGCAAAGTCAATTCAAGATGCAATAAGATTTGAAATGCAAAGGGGAGGTCAAGTATTTTTTGTACACAATAAAATTGATAATATTAATGAATTTGGAAATTGGCTTGAAAACTTGGTTCCTGATGCTAAAATTAAAATTGCTCATAGTAAGATTGATGGTAAAAATCTTGAAAAAATTATGTTAGAATTTATTGAAAATAAATTTGATATACTATTATCAACAACTATTATTGAAAGTGGATTAGATGTTCCTAATGCAAATACAATTTTTATAAATAATGCACACCATTTTGGACTAAGTGACCTACATCAAATGAGGGGTAGAGTTGGTAGAAGTAACAAAAAAGCTTTTTGCTATTTTATAACACCTGAAATATCAGCATTAACTGATGAGGCAAAAAAGCGGATTAATGCTATAAGGCAATACTCTGAATTAGGCTCAGGTTTTAATATAGCAATGAAAGATTTAGAAATTAGAGGTGCTGGTGATTTATTAGGCGGTGAGCAAAGTGGATTTATAAATGATATTGGTTTTGAAACTTACCACAAAATTTTAAATGAAGCTGTTGAAGAATTAAAAAGTAATGAGTTCAAAAAAATGTTTAAAGAAGAATCAAATAATAATTTTATTAGAGATGTTATCATTGATACTGACTTTGAAATATTATTTCCTAATACTTACGTTTCAAAGGTGAATGAAAGACTAATTCTTTATACTAAACTATCGAAGTTAAATAATGATGATGAGTTGATTAAGTTTGAAAAAGAACTTAAGGATAAATACGGATTTCTTCCTGTTGAATCTATAGATCTTCTAAAAAGTATTCGATTGAAATGGAAAGCTCAAAAGTTAGGTTTTGAAAAAATTGTGATAAAAAAAAGTAAAATGCTGTGTTACTTTATCTTTGATAAGAATAACAATTTTTTTGAGAGTTTAGTATTTAAAAATATCATGAGGGATATTCAAAAATTTGAAAATTGTGAATTAAGAGAAAAGAATAAACTTTATTTAGTTTTTGAAAAAATAGGATCAATTGATCAAGCAATTCAAAACTTAGACAGATTTGAGTTTATTGATTATTGAAAATGCTTTATCAACTTCACTTTCCGATACTAAAATAGTAAACTCATTAGATGTAGAAATCACTTGATTAATATTAATTCCTTCCCAAGATAATTTTTGAAATACATAATAATAGATTCCTGGGACTGATACATTTTCTTCGGGTAATTTAAATGAAATTGCTGAAAGTTGCTCAGTCTTATTAATGCAAAATTCATTAACTAATTCGTTTTCAACCAACTCACATAAATTTTTACTAACTACTATATTACACTCGTCAATACCTCTTGAAGAGGTATAAAAATCATTCTTGCTTTCATATATATTTTTTAAAATATTTGACTGACTATTAAGTATTGTATCTGAAACTTTAAAATTATAATCAACCAGATTAGATCTTACAGAAACCTCTTCAATTTTTTTTATGACTCTTTTAATTTTTTGAGTGTGTTGAAATTCAAGGTTTAGAGATAATCTATTTAAAGCCATAACAATTGCTCCATTGTTGACACTTTTTCGTAACATTTCTTCAATTTCAGGCTTTATTTTTCTTGAGAGTGAAGTGAAATTAATTATACCATCAGAAAGCGCAGAGCTTAAAAATGGTTTTGATTTTATATACTCACTAACAGCTTGAGATATTGTTTTCAAATTAGTCTTGTTTTAAATTAAACAAATAATTGTAAAAATAACATTTTAATATAAACAGAAGTTCATTTGTAAATTGACTATTTTTGAAACTAATAGTGGAAAGTAAAAAAAGATATACCATAACGTCTGCATTACCCTATACTAATGGACGTTTACATATTGGGCATTTAGCAGGAGCATATATACCAGCTGATATCTATGCAAGATTCAAAAGAATCACTGATAATGATGTAGCTTACATTTGTGGAAGTGATGAACATGGTGTTGCAATTTCTATTAGAGCAAAAAAAGAAAATAAAACCCCAAAAGAAATTATTGATAAATATCATGCATTAATAAAAAAAAGCTTTGAAGATTTTGGTATTTCTTTCGATAATTATTCAAGAACATCCTCCAAAATCCACCACGAAACAGCATCTGAATTTTTTCAGTTTCTTAATAAAAAAAATTGTTTTGAAATTAAAAACTCCAAACAATTATATGACCCAGTTGAAAATCAATTTTTAGCAGACAGATTTGTTGAAGGAGAATGCCCTCACTGTGGATTTGAACATGCATACGGTGATCAATGTGAAAATTGTGGAAGCTCATTAAGCCCTGAACAATTAATTAATCCTATTTCAAAAATAAGTGGAGCAAAACCAGTAGAAAAAGAAACCACACATTGGTACTTGCCATTAGGCGAATATGAAAATTTTATAAAAACCTGGTTTCTTAAGGATAAAAAAGATTCTGCAAAATCAAATGTATATGGGCAAGTTAAATCATGGATTGATCAAGGATTGGAATCTAGAGCTATTACTAGAGATTTAGATTGGGGGATACCAGTTCCTCACAAAGATGGTGATGGCAAAGTTCTTTATGTTTGGTTTGATGCACCCATAGGTTATATCTCATCCACAAAAGAATGGGCTAAAAATGATAATAAAGATTGGGAATTATACTGGAAAGATAAGAATACTAAGCTTATTCACTTTATTGGAAAGGATAATATAGTATTTCACTGTATTATATTTCCTATAATACTTAAAGCACATGGTGGCTATATTTTACCTGAAAACATACCTGCTAATGAGTTTTTAAATTTAGAGGGAGAAAAATTTTCAACCTCAAAAAATTGGGCAATATGGATTGATGAGTTCTTGAATGATTTCCCAGGAATGCAAGATTCACTCAGATATACATTGACAGTTAATGCACCCGAAACCAAAGACAATGATTTTACGTGGAAGGATTTTCAGGCAAGGAATAATAACGAATTAGTAGCGATTTTTGGAAATTTCATAAATCGAGTCTTTGTCCTAACTCATAAATATTATGATGGCTTTGTTCCAGAATCTGGAGATTTAGATACTGTTGACACAGAAATATTAAAAAGAGCTTATAAAATGCCAATACTGATTTCTGAAGCATTAGATAATTATAAATTTAGGCAAGCAATAAATCTTTTAATTGACTTATCGAGACTTGGTAATAAATATTTAGCTGAGGAGGAGCCATGGAAATTATATAAATTGGGCAATATTGAAAGAGTAAAAAAAATAATGTATGTATCTCTTCAGCTATGTGGATTATTATCGCTATTGTCTGAACCTTTTTTACCAAATGCATCAAAAAAAATCAGACAAATTCTTAACATAAAAGAGACAAAGTGGACTGAATTAACATTCAGTAATCCAGTTCTAAAAGAAAAAAAACAAATAAATAAGCCTTATTTAATTTTTCGAAAAATAGAGGATGAGGAAATTAAAAATCAAATTAATAAATTGAATTGTTAGAAGAACTAATTATCAAGTTGTTTTGTTATTAAATTAATTTGAAATAATAAACCATTATAAGATTCTACTAGATTTTCTAAGTCAATTTTATATGCTTCTAAATTATCTTGATTCAATAAATAGGAATCAATTTTTTGAAGATATGTATTTACTACTCTTATCCTTCCAATAATTGGAGAAGTTTTATATTTCCCAGGTATAGTTTCTTTTTTTATTTTATCCAGATCTGTGCTAAGAAGCTTAATTTTAGATTTATGATTAATTTCTTTCTCAAATAAATCAGAAAATTTTTCTGTAAAACTAATCATCTGAACCCATGACTCAATTTGAGAACTACTAGTTAAATCTAACTTAATAATCTCTGGTTTTTCATTAAATAAAGAATTAATTGATGTAGGAATTGGAACTTGAACTTTGATGTTTTTATTATCATCCTCAGAGCAAGAAATTGTAATTAGTAAAAAAATAAATATACTTCTCAATTGTTAAATTTTCAATAAAAATACATTTATTTGAGATTTTTAAACTAATCTGTTTTAAATGAATAAACAATAGAGTAGCTACTATTAGTTCCATCACTTGTTTTAACTCTCCAATAATATGTTGAACCTGCATCAAGAGCAACATCAACAGTTTTATCAGATAAATTTGTAAGTTCACTTGATGGCGTTTGTTTACCATCAGTCTTATCAACATACAAAGTATATTTTAATTCATCCCCTTGATCGGGATCAGATCCTTCCCAGGTGAATGTTACTTTACCATCAGAGGATCTAGATACAGTTGAACCAGAACTTGGTGATTTTAAGTCAGCTGGAAAGGGGGCATAATTTTTAATTCCTAGTCCTGCTAAATAAAACTTCCAAGATGTACTTGTACCTGTTTGAGTAGTAGTAGTATTTTTTGAAATTACTTTCCAAATATATGGCTGACCTTTATCTAATTCAACGGTTGTGCTAGTTGTCGTTAACCCATTCTTATTTACAACTGATGAAGTATTCAAATTAGTAATCTGTAAATCATATGTACTAGTATTGGAAGATGCTTGCCAAGTAAAATCTACATTACTTTTGGTGTCAGAAGTACTAGTTCCTGTCTCACATACTTTCCCGTTAGCTGGAGCTGTCAAAGTTACAGCGCCCGGTGGCTGAGGTGGTGGTGGATCACCTCCTCCATCACCTGAATCTCCTCCATCTCCACTACACGAGAAAATAAAAAACGCTGTGAGTAAATAAATAATTTTTTTCATTCTCTAATTACTTTAAAGGTTTTTCTAACTGTTTTACTTTCTAAAACAACTATATATGATCCAGGTATTTGATTTGTTAGATCTATATTCGTTTTTCTAGACATATCCGCTATATCCTGAAATCTGCTGTAAATTAAATCTCCCTTCTCACTAAAGATATTAACTTTTACTCTAGTATCCTCCCCTCCTACATGTACTTTTACATCACTATCAGTCGGGTTTGGATAATAGTGAATATCCTCTGATATAAATACCTCTCTCTCTACAAAACCTTGACACTCTAAATCTGTGTCTACTCTTATAATGCTTAGCCCTGTAGATAGAGTTGCTTCAAAACTGTTTCCAGTAACTTTTTGTTTGATTCCATTGATCGTTACATTGTATTTGCTAGATCCACTCATCTGGATGCTTGCCTTTTTATCATCATTATCAATATCAATAAATGCTGTGAGTGCTGGTGGCTCCTCTACTATAACCTCAAAACACTGCTCATAGTTAGCCTGACCATCAACTGTAAAGCAAACCTCATAAGTACCTTTAGTAAGGCCGGTGACTGAAGCAGTTTTGTTTGTTCCCGTTATTACGACGTTATCCTTGCCAGTAATTGTAATTGTGTAGTCGTATGATGCGTCTTCCACACTCAAGTCTATCACTCCATCACTATTGCCAACACAAGTAGCGCTACCAACCTCAACCTTAAAATTGTTCACAGGAAGCTCAAAAATCTGACAACCATTTACATCAACCTTAGCACCAGAGGGAGTGTCAGGACATTGGTCAACTGAATCTCCAATACCATCTAAATCAGAATCTAAATCTCTAAATTTCATCCAGTTCATATTAAAACCCCCATCCAGAACTTTAAGTCTGAGAAGAAATATTCCCTTAGGTATTGGATTATTAAGACTTGCTGTTACGGTTACCCATTCTTGCCAACCACCAGTGGAGGAAAAATCAACTTCGGGCAACAAAACGTACTCCCTTGAGGAATTCTGTTCAACTAAAGATAATGCCACTTTTCCTCCATTAGACTCAGATGCAACTCTAAAATCAACTGTATATTTTGAGGCGGTGTTTGTAAAAATTTTATAATCAGCATAATCACCATTATCAGTATATCCAATATTTGAACCCCCTCCTTCATCATTTGTTTCTTCTAATCCTAATCCAAACATATTAACATAGTCTTCAACTTCAACCTTTCCAGGTATAACAAAACGTGCTTCTAAATCGTTAATAATGTTGAGGTTTGAAAAGGTATTTAAAGTTTTTCCATTTACAGACTTAATTAAGTCCCCAGAGTATGAAACTTTAATATCATCAGTATAAAGTAAGTTTTCAGAAAGATTTAAAATAATTGTTTTAAGTTTAGAGGAATCTGAATTAAGAGAGGATATACTCTTTTCATTTCCGTTAACAGTAACAGTAAATTTATTCAAGCTACCATCAATTGATGAAGTCAATATTTCTTGATTTAGAAAAATCTCTAAGGACCTTTCATTAGAATTAGTTTTTCCATTAATAGAGTTAAATGGAGCTGCTGATATCTCAGCTGTTTTCTCAAATTGTAGACTGCTAATATTAAACGGGGTATTATCGTCAAAATGTAATTTCAAAGAATGGTTTCCTTCTTCTAATATTAAACCTTCAATTGTTGATGTACCAAAAGAAAACCAACTTCCAGTTGATTGGGTAGTATAAATTGGTGTAATGTTTTGATCATTTAAAGATAAATAAAGCTTTCCCCCGCTCTGCTCTGAAGCATTTCTAATCCTGACTCTGTAAACACCCGATGAATTAATTTTTACAGAATATTTTGTCCACTCTCCTTTTTCAACAAATCCGATGTGATATCCATTGCTATTAACATTATCACTATTATCTTCAATATCAACTCCATCATTTCTGTATCGCCATCCTCTGTTCCATGCAGTAAATGATCCGGATGACTGATGATAAGTTGCAAAATCATTGTCATGGTAAGCAAAATTATTTTTACCCAAATCGTAATCAGATAAAAATACTACACCAGGGATTTCTTGGCGTTTTTTAAAAGGTATCGTATTATTTGAATGGGGTTGTCTAAGAAGTGCATCAGAGATACCCTTTCTGTATAAGCAATTTTCTGATTTAGCATTTTCAGCTAATTCCATCATTGCTTCATAAGCTTCTTGTTCTGTTGGTTTATCACCTTCATCTTTCCAGTAGTTTAGAATTTTTTGATAACCATCGTTAACAATAATTCTGTATGGGCTATTTACACTTCCAATTTTTTTCATAGCCCACCATGCCCAACCTACATTATTGTTTTCAAATAAAGTGACAGCATCTGTATACCAGGTATTTGAATTTTCTCCAGACTCACCCATCCACAATGGTACATTGTGTTGTTCTCTCATTGGCAGAATCCAGTTTAAATCATCGTCATTTGTTGAATTCCAGTATTTATGAAAACTGTATACCATGTTGTCATCCCAAGGAGGAGTCAATCCTGTAAAATTATTTGCATAATCATTTCCTTCAATGATTATTATGTGTTTATCATCAACTTCCCTGATAGCATCTGTGATTCGTACAAATAAATCCTTTAAATCAACTCCACCTGGAAGATCCCAATTTGTTTCATTAAGAAGATCATATCCACCAATCCACTCATTGTCTTTATACCTTTCAGCAATTTTTCTCCACAGTGCAACTGTTTTACTTTTGTTTTGTTCGCTTTCCCAGAGGGAGGGTTTATCAGGATCATAGTCTGAGATATCAGTATTTCTGCCTTGACCACCAGGTGCAGCATGTAAATCTAAAATAACGTACATTTTATGAGGTTGAGCCCATTCTAATATGTCATCAATAATTTCAAAACCTTCATCAAACCATGTATTTTCACCAGAATTAGGTTCTTCTTGAATTGGTAGAGTGAATAAATTGTAGTGCATTGGGACTCTAATACTATTAAATCCCCATGAGGCTAGTGAATCAACATCTCGCTTAGTAAAATGATTTTCTCTCCACTTTTTAAAAAATTCATCAGTCTTTTCATCGCCCATCAGATCTATTAATTTTTCCTTAATCTCATGTTGAGCACCAATACTTCCATCAGTTTCATGCATCATGTAACCTTCTATCAATAGCCAACCACCAGGTGCATATCCTTTGAGTAAAACCTCATTTCCATTTCCATCAACAATTTTTTGACCGTCTGTCCTTAAATTTTGAGAATTAGAAAAGAATGAGAAAAAAACAAATAAAATTACAATTAAAAATCTCTTCATATTAAAGTCCAAATCCAACATCAAATAGTAAATCACTTGTTTTAGCATTAGCACCTTTCTCTGCTTGTATTGGCCAAGGATATGAGAGTCTCCCTGTCGATGGATAATCTCCAAATAATATATCTGAAACGCCATCTCCCTCACTTCCTGGTAACCATATTGCAGCAAACCCATCCCATTCATCAATATGATCTGCAACGTTCATTGGCCTGCCGGAGATTAAAAGAACAAATACTTTATATCCTTTATTTTTTAGCTGATTAATTGTATCAATATCCTCTTTTAATAAATCAAGACTGTCTTTGTCGCCGAAAAACTCAGTATAAGGATCTTCTCCAATTACTACAACTGCTAAATCACCACTAACTGAACTTAAATCTGAGCCATCTTTTGAGTAAATAACATTTGTGTCAACTGAAACAGAATTATTTATTCCATCCAGAATTGTTTTACCGACGGTGATATCACCCTGGCCACCTTGCCAATTTATTGTCCATCCTCCACATTGCATTCCAAGATTATCTGCTCCTCTTCCAGCAACAATAATTGAACTAATTTCCTTAGAAATAGGTAGTAGTCCATCATTTTTCAAAATAACAACACTTTCCCTTACTGCTTGCCTTGCAATATCTCTATGTTTTTCAGAACCAATAATATCCAGTGATTCATTTGTAACAAGAGGACTGTCAAATAGTCCATTACTAAATTTTACTTTCAAAATCCTTTTTACAGCATCATCAATTCTTGACATTGGAATTGATCCTTCCTGAATACTTTCCTTTAATAGCTTCATGAATTTTTTATAAGGTTGACCTTGCCCTGAAACCATAACCATATCTATTCCAGCATTGATTGAAGTAATTATATCAGATTTGTAATCTCCTGGAATTTCATCAATTCCTTGCCAATCTGAAATAACAAAACCTTCAAAACCTAATTCAATCTTCAAGATATCAGTGAGTAATTCTTTACTACCATGACATTTAATCCCATTCCAGCTATTATACGATGCCATTACTGTTTGTACGTTAGCATCTATTGCAGCCTTATATTTTGGCAATAATTTTTCTTTGAGCTCCTCGCTGGTCAATATTGTATTTCCTCTGTCAACTAAACCGTTCATTCCAGTTCCAAATTCTGTATTTCCATCCCCTATAAAATGTTTTGCGCAGGCAATCACCTTTTTACCAGTTTCTGTTTCAACGCTTTGATATCCTTCAACTGCAGCGGCACCTAGATTTTCAACAATATTTGGATCACTTGAAAAGCCTTCATAAGTTCTTCCCCATCGATAATCTTCTGGAGATGACAAACAAGGAGAGAATGTCCAATCAATTCCAGTTGCAGCAACCTCGAGTGATGTAGCTTTAGATATTTCATAAATTAATTCAGGGTTATTTGTAGCACCAAGACCAATATTCTGAGGAAAAATTGTAGCTCCATAAACATTGTTATGACCATGAACTGCATCAATTCCATAAACAAGTGGTATACCTAATCTATTTTTCAACGTTTCCGATTGATATTTGTTATACATATCTAACCATGCTTGTGGTTCATTAACACTTGGGTGTGACCCACCTCCACTTAATAACGATCCAATGGAATATGTTGAAAGATCTGTTATTGTATCTAAAAATCTTTGATCAATTTGGGTCATTTGACCTACTTTTTCATCAACAGTCATTTGATCAATTATTTCGTCAACCTTTTTTTCAATTTGAATATCGGAGAGATTGGTTTTACTTTCGCAATTAATAAAAAGTGAAACCAGAATTAGAAGAAAAATATTTTTTTTAAATGTGTTCATAATATAAGTTTTAAATTCATTGATAAACTCTAACATAATCTACCTCCATAGTATCAGAGACAAAATCTGATGGAACATTACCACCAAAAGTTCCTCCCATTGCTATATTTACTATGATAAAAAAGTCCCAGTTAAAAGGTAAAGAGCAAGCATTTCCAACAATGTGATAAGGTTTATCATCAACCAAAAAGGTCATTCCTTTTTCTGTCCAAACAATTGAGTAAACATGAAACTCTGTTGATACATCATCATAGTCATATGTTGCACCGCCATCTCCTGAACCATAATTATCGGGGTGATGAGCAGTTGCTTGAATTTTATTTAATCTGTTACCAGCATGTTCCATGATATCTAACTCACCACACTTAGGCCAATCGATTTGATCATAGTTAGAGCCTAAAAGCCATAGTGCTGGCCATGTACCTTTCTTGCCTGGAAGTTTTGCCCTTATATCTACTCTACCATAAGTAAAATCAAATTTTTTATTTGTTTTAACTCTTCCTGATGAAAATTGTTTTCCTCCATAATTTTCTCTTTTAGCAATAATTTTTAGGACACCATTTTCAACTAACACATTATCAAGCCTGTCAGTGGTTGCCTGCAGCTCTTGATTGTACCATTGATTTCTTATTTCGTAAACCCATTTATTAGAATCTAGTTTTCCATTATAATTAAACTCATCAGACCAGACTAAATTTGTATAAATTTTGTGAGATGGAGTCGTACTTATCTCTTGATCAGTTAACCAAACATACCAAGCTACATTTTGATTATCAACAGATCTTACAAGAATATTTTTTGAATCATAACATTCAATTGTAAATTCATGCTGACCAACAAAAAAACCAATAAAGCCTTTATCGTTAAATTTTAGTTCATTATTACCATTATTTTTATTAACTGTAAATGTTGTTTGATAATCGTCCAATTTATATTTTTCAATTTCATTACTAGAATTAATATTTTGACCTGTATTACCAAATGTTTGTATCAAATAGGTAGCTTTTCCGTAAATGTCACCATTAGTTTTGTGTATATATGTACCATCATTTTTAAACGTAAACTCATCATCATAAAAACCTGAATTGGCTTTAGAAAATGAAGATGCTTTCCAGTAAGTAGAGTATTTATATTGACTTGCTCCGTTTGCAAAGTGAGCATCATATGAAGCATTTATTTTCCATGTTTTTTCATTACCTCCTGTTAGTATTTTAAGGATGTCATCATCTGAGGTTGCCTCAACATAAACAACAATAGTTTTTGCAGAACTTATAAAATCACCTGAAGTTGAATAAGCTAGCACATTAACCGTATACGATTTTGTTCCAAATTCAGTATATGTATATTCAACAGATCCAGATGAAGAGTCTTGAACCTCACCTGTCCCAAACCTAAAACTGTAATTCACCGCGTCTGTTGCACTTGCAGTAAATTTTACGACACCTGAGCCATCACCATACGGCTCTTCATCTTTTATACCTGCAATTTCAACGTTAAAAACTAAATTTGATGGAATGATTTTAACTGGTGGTGGATCAATATTATCTACATCAACATTCGAATCACTAGAGCATGAAATAATAAAAAAAATAAGTAAAAATATTTTATGCATTTGACCTTAAATTAAGAAAGAGTTTGGAAGAAGTTAAATTCTTCCAAAACTCTTTTCTTATACATAACAAATATTAATTTGTTAATTATCGTTAGTAATAATCCAAAACCATCCTAAACCACCCGATCCAACTGTTCTAAGGACCATTCTATTTGATGATCTGGATAAAATAACATAATCATGTGAACCTACATAGAATCCCATGAAACCTAATCCTGAAAAATTAATCGTCTCAACACCACCAGGAGCTGAAATAGACCATGAAGTTTCAAAACTTTCATATGGATAATTTGTATACTCATTATCTCCATTCCTGGTTTGACCACGATCACCACCCAAATCTGCATCCATTGGATCTGCTTTTCCAAAAATTTGTCCGTCAGGACCTACATCAAAACCAAATTTACCATCTGAATGGAATGTATATCTATCGTCATACATTCCAGTTGAAGCTTTATCATATGGGTTTGCTCCCCACCACCATGGCTCTGGTGCATCCGAAGGTCCAACACCCATATGTCTCCACTCTTCAGCTTTAACCCTCCATGTTCCAGTTGTTAGCGCAGAAACAAGTGCAGCAGGAGGACTGTAGGTAACTAATACCTCAACTGTAACAGCAGTACTCGATGTGGTACCACCTTTTCCAATAGCAACAATTGTAACTGTATATTTGTTTAACCCTAATTTTGAAAAAGTATACTTAACATTTCCATCTGGGCTTAATGTTTCTTGTCCATCATAAACAAATTTATATGTAATTGCATTATCTGCTGAACCTGAAAAATTAACTTCTCCCGAACCATCACCATTCGGGTTATCTGTGTCTACTCCAACAATACTAGCTGATATCTGAACATTAGTTGGAGCAGTAATATCACCAAATGAGTATTCGTCATCCTCAGCAAAACTATCGATTTCGCAGCTTACAGAAACAAAAATTGTTAGTGAAGTAATAAAGATTTTTAATAGTGTATTAAATTTTTTCATTTTCTAATTTTAAATATAATTAATATTGAGTTATATCGTCAATGTATATGGTAAAGTTTGATGAACCATCTCCCATAGTTCCATTATCCATAAACATTACAAGATTATACCATTCAACTGATGAACTAGCTCCTGAAAAATCATATGTTAAAACCTCCCACTGATTTGCTACAGTAGATGTAGCAGTAACCTCAGCAGTGGCAGTTGTATTTGGCCAACCAACGGCATCTTCAAATTTCATCATAAAATTTAGTCCAACTCTTGGCGACCATACTTTAACTCTTAGTTTACCTTCAGAATCCAACTTAAACTTGTCAGTAACTGTAAATTTATGACCACCCCAAGTTTGACCAGAATTCTTGACAAGTTTTAGTACTTTGTCAGATGAATTTCCGCTCGTATCAGGGTTATCAATGATTTCTTGCGCTCCACCGTCAAATCCTGATAGACTTCCAGCATCTTCAAAACTTGAAATTAAAGTACCTGGCGTAACTGTAGAGCTTCCTGAAATAAATAATTCGATATCATCTAAATGATATGTTCCAGTATCTTGTTTTCCACCATCAATGAAGAAAACCAATTTTTTAAAATCAGCAGTACCGTCCCAAGCTCCGCCAGGATTTGGCCATGCTTGAGCAGTTACAGTTGAAAAATCAAAAATTAAAGTGTTCCAACCTTTTGATGAAAAGTTTTGTTTCAACTCAATGTATTCATTATCATCACTTTGTTCTAATTTCATCATGAGCTCATGAGTATCTGCTGTTGGGTTATATATTTTTACAGAGTAAGCATTATTCCCACCTTGAACAATCTTAATTGGATTATCCAATATGAGTTCAGCAGTTTCCCAATCATTACCGCCATTTGTTACTTTACCTGTATTATTTGAGGAATTATCAGGGTCTTTTGAAATTTCAAAAGATGCTCCACCTACCCCGCTAAATGGTTCTTCTTTATCAAAATAAATTGGAAGTCCAACTGGGTTGTCTTTCCAAAAGTAAATATTGTCTAAAAAGACGTCAGCTTGAGCCCATTGATCAACACCTTCAAATTTAAACTGAAATAAATCACCCAATGTAATGCCTTGGCTTGTCCATTCAGTAAGAGGAATATCTAAGCTTGTCCATTCGTCTTTTTTCAACTCTTTAACAACAGCGACCTCTCTGGGATTTGCATCTCCAGGTTCTCTAATCAAAAATGTTTTGAGTTGATTAAGATTTGCTGTCCAGGCATCAATATGCAAGTATTCCATACTCGACATATCAGTTTTTGCATATTGAACACCTTGATAACTTATTTTTGAGTAATGAGTTATTTTATCTCCGTTCAAATCTAACTCATTGTATCCGCTTCCTTGCCACATTTGACCCCAATCAGGATTCATATTTACATCAGCAACCGATGTGTAAGCATCACTAAATATTGAAACTACAGTGCTTGATTGTCTGCTTGGTGGTGTAGGAGCAGAAACAGTCGGTGCTAAAATTGCAGTAACTTCAAATTCCTGAGAATATTCTGTAGTTGCAATTGCAGCACCTCTTGCAACAACTTTAACAGTGTAAGTGCCAGCTTCTTTATATGTAAATGATGCTGTTTCACCAATATTGGCAGTTACAGGATCTGCACCAGCTTCACCAGAAATAAAATCAAAAACTGTTGCCCAATCAGCAGTCGCGGTTACATTAACCTTTTTTGAAACATTTGTATCATTTTCAATTGTAACCTGCAAATTTTCAGGAGCATTGAATGATACAATTAGAGAAACATCTGCTGTAGTTGTAAGATTATTTAATCCAGTAGCAGTTACTTTAATTGTATGATTACCTTCTTTGAAAGTATGTTTAACATTTCCTCCAGATTTAATTGAAGATGAGACAGGGGATCCGTCACCATAATCAATTACAAAACTAATCGCACCCTCACCTGTTGGTGTAATAGTAACTAAACCTGTATTGTCCTGCGTAATATCAAAAGATGCAGAAACATTACTAGGTGGTGCAATATTCTTAGCAAATTCATTGTTATCGCTAAAATCTTCATCACATCCAACTAAGAAAAAGATGATGAAAATAGAACTTAAAATTTTATATATATTTTTCATATTCATTTTTTTAATAACCTGCATTTTGTGTTAAACCAGAAATATCAATTTCTGTCTGTGGTATCGGGAAAACTTCATGTTTACCTGCTACAAAACCAGAAATTTCATTTGGTGCTTGGCCTGTCCTAACTAAATCAAAAAATCTTTGACCCTCACCAGCAAACTCCAATCTTCTTTCATCCCAAATTGCTTGGGTCAAAGCTGATCCAGTTTCATTAATAGATGAAACGCCTGCTCTACTTCTAACTTGATTAAGGTATGTTTGAGCTTTTGAATCACTAATTCCTCCTCTGTTATTAGCCTCAGCTGCCATCAATAATACATCAGCATATCTTATGTATCTATAATTATTCTCATAATTAAGCTCAGTTGTATTTTTTGAGTATCCAGCTCTAGGTATATATTTATTATTAAAATATCCCGTATGCTCATAGCCCTCGTTATAACTTGCTGAATTTGCATCAGCCCAAGCTACAATGTCAAGGATTGAAGCATTTTTTCTTTTATCGGCTGAATCATAAGCATCAACTAAATCTTGTGTTGGAACATTAAAGCTCCAACCTGAAGAATAAACTGGTCCATTATAACCTCTAATTCCATGGTGAATAACTCCAAAATTACCCTCCGTACTTTGAGGCATCCATCCCCAGTTCCATCCATTAGACTCTTTGGAGTGCTGAATTTCAAATACAGACTCTGGTCCATTTTCACCCTCTACTAAAAATACACTACCAGGATCTGAAGGTAAGGTATATAACCCGATTAGTGGTTCTAAGATATTGGCAGCTTCAGCAAACTTTTCTTGATATAAATAAACTTTACCTAACAATGCATGAGCTGTAAAGGAAGTAGCTCTCCCGTCTGCACTTTTCTTCGCAGGAAGAGCTGCAATTGCTGCAAGTAAATCAGATTCAATAACAGAATAAACCTCACTCTTTGGTACTCTTTGAAGTGTGCCAGAGTCCCCTGCAGTCAATCTTCCATTAGTAAATAAAGGAACATCACCATATATTTTTACCAACTCAAAATAGAAGAATGCTCTTAGGAAATGTAATTCACCATACATTTCATCTTTCCTTGGAAAATCAATTTTATCTTTATTTTCAACCATGTAATTAGCCCGATTTACGCCCTCATACATGTATTGCCAAATTCTTTTTAATTGATCATTTACAGGGTCATGAATCATATCATCAATTTTTTGAAGACCAATCACATCGCTAGCACTTTCACCTCCACAAAGTGAATTATCAGATGCAATTTCACCAATCATAAAGTTGTATAAAGTCCATTGTAGAACATCATAGACACCTACAAGTGCTGATTCAAAGTCATTTGCAGACTTAAAATAATCATCAGCGACAATTTGATAACCTTCAGATGCTTCATAATCTACGTATTCATCGCAACTTTGTGCAAAAAATAGTAGCGATACAATTATTAAAAATTTATTAATTAAGTTTTTCATTTTTATTTATTAAAATTTAACATTTAATCCAACTGAAACAGTTCTAGGACTTGGGTAATTACCCCTGTCAATACCTGTGTCTAATACGCCGTATGACATCTCAGGATCATAGCCAGTATAATCTGTAAATGTCATAAGGTTTTTTCCTTGTAAATAGAGTCTAACAGCATCTAAAACCTTAGAATTAGTTACATTAAAATTATACCCTAACTGAACATTCTTTATCTTAAAATAAGATCCATCCTCAACATATCTTGTCGAAGGTCTTACGTTATTGTTAGAATCCACAAAAGTAGCTCGTGGTTCAAAGTTGCTAGTACCCTCACCAGTCCATCTGGCTAAGACACTAACTGGCTTATTCGTGTAATTTAAATTTCTCTCATATCCTCTAAATATATCATTTCCAAACAATCCATAAGTGGTTACACTCAAATCAAAATTATATACATTTAAATTTAAATTCCATCCAAGTGAAAAATCACCAAAAGGATCTCCAATTTTTGTTCTGTCATCAGCATTTACAACACCATCACCATTAACATCAACAAACCTTATATCTCCAGGCTGAGCATTTGGCTGCGTCGCATGGTTGTCAATTTCAGACTGATTTTGAAAAATTCCATCAGCTAGATATCCCCAAAATATACCTGGAGATTCACCCTCTTGAAATCTAACTAAATTATTGTAAGGAATTCCATACCCTGCTCCCCAAATATATTTATCACCATTTGCAATTTCTTTAACTAAATTATCAGCTGTTGTGAAACTTATGTTAGTTTGAAATGAAATATCTTTAGACTGGTCACTCTTGAAACCTAAATTAACATCAAATCCAGATGTCTCTGTCTTTCCAATATTTGCTGACGGATAATTTGGGGTACCCAAATAAAGTGACAACGTTGGATTAAATAAAAGGTCATCAACAGTCTTTTTATAATAATCAACTGTCAATGAAACATTAGAATCAAACATTCTTAAATCAAATCCAATATTGGTTTGCTCCTGATTTTCCCATGAAACATCAAGGTTAGGGATACCATCAAGGGCAGATCCAGTTATTATGTTACCACCAAATGTATATTTTGGAAAAGTTGTTATTGTCCCAAATTGAGAACTTGCGTTGTCATTACCAACCGAACCATAACTAGCTCTAATTTTTAAAAAATTTATTGCATTAGAGTTAAAGAAATCTTCATTTGAAGCAACCCATCCTAAAGAAGCAGATGGGAAAATACCAAATTTATTATTTTGACCAAAACTAGTTGATCCATCTCTTCTGACGGTTACCGAAGCTAAATATTTTTCGTTGTAATCATATTCTGCTCTTGCAATCATTGATACGCTTCTACCAACAAATTGAAAGGATCCAGTACTTTCCTCGTCTTGAGGGCCAGTTGCTGAACTTAAATCTGCAAAAGTCCAAGAGTTAAAAGGAACACCAACTTTTGATCCTGAAACCTGGTTTCCAGTATTTTTTGCTATTTGAAATCCAGCAAAAACATTGAAATTATTATCATCAATTGAAAAGTTATAACTGGCGTTAATATCATACGTATAATTAAAATAAGTTGTTTTACTTTCATTAACACTATTCCAAGTTTGGGTAACATTTCCATCAGCGTCCGTTGACGTTATTGGGCTAAGGTCAGCATTTGCATTAGTTGCATTGTGACCAACACCATAAAATTGATAAGGATTAAAACCTTTAGATGTAATATTTACATATGTATAACCTAGTCTGGATGTAATTTTTAAGTCTTTTAATAAATCATATTGTAGCTCAAACTTTCCTGAAATTGAATTTGTATTTCCAGCTCCATATGAGTTAGATATTTGAGCCACAGGGTTTTTTATTTCCTGGGTGATAATGTTGCTAATTGCATAAGACCCGTCATCAGCATAAACGGGGGTTGTAGGCGACATATTTAAGGCATTAAAAATAATATCCCCAAGTCCACTGTCTTTTATGTTAGTATATCTATTACTAATTTTCATATTTAGCTTGCTTGAAAGATCCGTATCAAAATTTGCCCTGAACGTTGACCTATCAAAAAACTGTTTATCACCTCCATGAATAATACCCTCTTGTCCAAGAAATCCAGCTGAAAGGAAATATGATGAATTATTCGTTCCACCCGACACAGAAATATTATTTGAAATTATTGGAGCATCAATTCTAAAAATTTCTTTTTGCCAATCAGTTCCATAACCTAAACCTGACAAGTCAGAATAAATCAGTCCTCCGCCAGATGTTAAACTCATTTCGTTTAGAATTGCTGCATATTCAGTTGCATTTAAAACGCCTATTGTTTTTTCTGGGGATTGTTCTCCATAAGATGTATTAAATGAAAATTTCGCCTCTTGGTTTCTAGAACCACTTTTAGTAGTAATCACTATGACACCATTACCACCTTTAACACCATATAATGCTGTGGTTGATGCGTCTTTTAAAACAGAAATTGACTCGATGTCAGAGGGTTCTAATGAATTCATATCGTCCAAGCTTTGGTTTATTCCATCAACGATGACTAAAGGATCATTCCCAGTGTATGATGTAACACCTCTAATAATTACCGTGGGCTTAGACCCAGGTGATCCATTTGAGAACATATTAACACCTGGAAGACCCTGCAATGCATCCTCCATTCTTACTGGTTTTAATTTTTCTACATCATCGCCTCCAACAGTTGAAACTGCTCCTGAGATATTCGATGCTTTTTGACTTACATAACCGAGGACAACAACTTGCTCTAGCGCTTCAACATCTTCCTCTAAGGAAATAGAGATATTAAAAGAATCTGAAACAGTATACTCTAGGGTTTTAAAACCTAAGTAAGAAAAAACTAGAATATCACCATTATTTACGCCGTCTAAGGAAAAGTTTCCATTGAAGTCTGTATTAGTTCCATTATTAGTGTTTTTTACTACAACATTTACACCGGGTAAAGGATCATTGTTAATGGCATCTGAAACAGAACCAGTTATTGAACCTTCTTGAGCGGTCACTGTAAAAAACCCTATAAGCAATAGGAAGTTTAATATTTGACGTTTCATATATTTTATTTAATTGATTAGTTCGTACAAATTACTATGCGTGCATAGTAATTTTGATGTGTAAATATATAAAAAATATTATGCCTGAATAATAAATTTTTAAGATTTTTTTTTTTAAAAAAATGTACATTAAAAAAAGGGCTTCATATTTAAAATATTGAGGAAATTTAAAATTAATAAATGATATTTTTCGATAATAATAAAATTAGATATTATAAATAAGATATTCTCAAAAAAAAAAATTAGTTTTTGGAAATGTACATTCTACTTATATTACCAAAAAAATGCATATAAAAAGGCGGTAATAATACAAATAACAAAAGCTGAAATGTTGAATGTAGGGCTTGTACTAAAAAGTTTTTTAGTGATATTAATTCCTTTTGGATCATCTGCATTTCCTTCCACTTTGCTAACTATAAAAATTATAAACATCGTTGCCAAACATGTAATTAACATTTGATTCATAAAAGGAATGTTATGATTAAATAATGCTAAACTTGACCAACCATTTGGGCCTACTTTAAAATACATGGCTATTGGAATTGAGGAAATAACACCCCAGATAGCTCCATTGTTACTAGCTTTTTTATAAAATAACCCCATTAGAAAAACAGCAAGTATTCCAGGGCTAACAACTCCAGTATATTCTTGTATGTATTGAAAAACTTGGCCTAAACTTTTCAATTGTGGAGCTATTATTATCGCAATAATTAATGCAACTAGACCAGCAACTCTACCAACTTTTACTAAAGATTTGTCATCTGCATTTTTATTTATTATGGACTTATAAATATCCATTGTAAAAATTGTAGAAGTTGAATTCACCATTGATGCAAGTGAAGAAACAATCGCAGCAGCAAGCGCAGCTAAAATCAATCCTTTTAATCCTACAGGGATAACTTCTTTTATTAACCAAGGTGCAGCATTATCATTAACAATTGATCCACTTGCTCCTATAAATCCTTGATCAAGTGATTCTGTAGCTAAAGTTCCTGACGCATCTAAATTCATAACGTAAACAATTATACCTGGTAAAACAACAAATATTGGTATAAGAAGTTTTAAAAATGCGGCGAATGCGATACCTTTTTGCCCCTCCTCTAAACTTTTAGCAGCTAGTGTTCTTTGAATTATATATTGATTAAAACCCCAGTAATATAAATTCGCAACCCACATTCCTCCAATTAGCACTGCCAATCCTGGTAAATCAAACCAGGCATCATTACCGTTTGGAGTTATAATTTCTCCTTTTGACAGAATCATTGAAAATCTTTCAGGGACTGTTTCATAAACATATCTTAAACCATCTAATGCAGATCCGCCGTCAGCAAGATTAACTAAAGCAAAATATGTCATCATTAGTCCACCAAATATCAAAACAATAACTTGAACCACATCAGTCCAAGCTACGGCTGCTAGACCACCCCACAATGAGTATGCAGCAGCAAACAATGCTAAACCTATAATTGCATTTATAAGAATTGAACCATCTCCAGTTCCCATCACAGTATCTAAAGCAAGTCCACCCAAATAGAGAACAGTGGTAAGATTTACGAAAACAAATAATGCTATCCA
Organism: uncultured Bacteroidota bacterium; assembly: GCA_902535165.1. GTDB lineage: Bacteria > Bacteroidota > Bacteroidia > Flavobacteriales > Flavobacteriaceae > Eutrophosalina. The sequence goes on from CACASE010000002.1 coordinate 57,565, forward strand.
AAAAATTGCCAAAATTGTTTTTAATTCTGTGCTAAATCTTTTTTCGATAAATTCAGGAATTGTATACAATCCTTTTTCAATAAAAATTGGTAAAAAATATTTTCCTACTATTAGCAAGGTAATAGCAGCCATCCACTCATATGATGCAATAGCTAATCCAAGAGCAAAACCTGATCCTGACATTCCTATAAATTGCTCGGCAGAAATATTTGCAGCAATTAATGAAGCTCCAATAGCCCACCACGGTAAAGACTTCCCAGCTAAGAAATAGTCCTCAGCGCTTTTTACTTTCCCTTTCTTTTCTCTTGAAACATATAAGCCTATGAACAGTATCAATAGACAGTATCCAGAAAAAACTATTATATCAGTGTTAGAAATGTTCATAATATCAAAATAATATATTTGGCATAAGAATTGTTTAATCTTAGTAAATCTCGTAGAATGAATAGAAAAAACCAAAATAAAAGAAGAGAATTTTTAAACAATGTTTGTCCTACTGTAGCCCTAGCTTTCATGGGTGTTACCATGCTTGAAGCTTGCTCATCAGGTGGTGATGATAGTGATATGGGTGGAGGCAGTAACAATGGAGGTGGAGGCAATAATAATGGAGGGAATGACACTGGATACACTAAGAACGGAAATGACATTACGATTAATCTTAATCACTCAAGTTTTAGTGGTTTACATAGTAATGGATGGTTCAACTTACATCAAGAAAAAATTCTATTATTAAAAGTTAGTTCCACATCTTATCGTGCTTTTACCGGTTCATGTCCTCATCAGGGCACTCATACAGCTTGGTCATATAATGGATCATCTGGCGAATTCGTTTGTGGTCAGCATGGAAATAGCTACAAAACTGATTGCTCGACATCTGGTGTTGGAGGTGTACTTAAGTGCTATACTACAACTCTCTCTGGGTCAAGTTTAAAAGTTACCAAGTCATAACTTAAAGTATAAAATGTCAAAACCAATAATTAATCTTTATTGGTTCAAAAGGGATTTAAGAATTATCGATAATGTTCCTCTCCAAATGTCATGCGATGATGAATATCCTACTCTTTTATTTTATCTCTTTGAACCTATACTTCTAAATGATTTACATCATTCTCAAAGGCATTGGACTTTTATAACTGAGTCTATTATTGACATAAATAGTGACTTATATAAATATAAAACAAAAGTTCACTGCTATAAGCTTGATGCAATCAACTTTTTAAAAAAAGTCAATAAATATTTTACAATCAATAAGATTTTCTCTCACACAGAGACTGGTATTGGGGTTACTTATAAAAGAGATTTAGAGGTTTCTCATTTTTGTAAAAAAAATAAAATAAAGTGGCATGAAGAAATAAGAAATGGTGTATTTAGAGGAAGATCAAATCGTAATAATTGGATTAACGATTGGAAAAATTATATGCAACATAATATTGTCGATTTGGATTGCGATAAAAATGATTTTTGCAACATAAGTGATAAGCTTATTAAAACAGTAGAAATTAAACCAAATAATGATAATAAAGTTATTCAAAAAGGTGGTACAACAGAGGGTTTAAAATATCTGAAATCTTTCTTGAATGATAGATTTAAGAATTATCAAAATAATATTAGTAAGCCAATGAAATCTCGAACAAGTTGTTCTCGCTTATCACCCTATTTCGCCTGGGGAAACCTTTCCACAAGATATGTATGGCAATTAGCTAAAAATGAGATTTCAAGGGGTAAATCTAGATTTCATCTTAATTCATTTACTTCACGACTGAGATGGCAAGCTCACTTTATTCAAAAATTTGAAATGGAATCAGATATTGAATTCAGAAGTATAAATAAAGGTTTTGAAAAATTTAAAAAAAAGGTAAATAATAAGTTTATTTCTGCTTGGAAAAAAGGAGAAACAGGTTATCCATTAGTTGATGCTAGCATGAGATGTTTAATTTCAACTGGATATGTAAATTTCAGGATGAGAGCTCTATTAGTTTCGTTTTTAACACATCACCTATGGCAACCTTGGCAAGAGGGAGTAATACACCTGGCATCACTTTTCTTAGATTTTGAGCCTGGAATTCATTACCCACAATTTCAAATGCAGGCAGGTGAGACTGGAATTAATATGATCAGAATTTACAATCCTGTTAAAAATTCATTCGAACATGATAAAGATGGTGAATTCATAAAAAAATGGGTTCCAGAACTTCGAAATCTTCCCACTGAACTAATTCACAAACCATGGGAAATAAATTTGTTTGAAAAAAACGAATTTAATTTTGAAATTGGCAAAAACTATCCTGCAAGAATAGTAGATATAAGTAAAACATATTCCTTTGCATCAAAATCTTTATGGGATATGAGAAAAGACAGTCAGGTTAAATTGGAGTCTGCCAGAGTTTTAAATAGGCATACTAATCCGAACAGAAAAGCATTTCAAGATTAATAATTGTAGCCCCACTAGGAATCGAACCTAGATCTAAAGTTTAGGAAACTTTTGTTCTATCCATTGAACTACAGGGCCATAAATTAATATGAGCTTTCAACAATATTTCTAAGTTTATTTTTAATTTTTTCTGATGCAAAAGAATGCTTAATCGCCTCTAAATTGCTTTTCTTGATTTTTTCTAAATCCCAATTAAATTCATTTTTAGCAATAAGATATTCTAAACTTAAATTGGTATCTGAGATTGTTCTTCCATCTGTATTTAAGCTTAAAGAAATTGATGAATTAAAAAGTTTATTAAGTGGATGCTTAGAAAAAGAATCATATGTCTTTGTTTTTATATTGCTACTCAGGCATATTTCTAGATGATATTTATTTTTAGACAAAAAAATCATTAAATCCTTGTCTTCTATGCATCTGACACCATGTCCAATTCTAACAGCATGAAGTTTTTCTATAGTCTCCCAAATACTTTCTGATCCTTTTGCTTCACCAGCATGAGCTGTAATATTCAACTTATTTTCTTTAGCATAGTTAAAGGCATCCAAATGATTTTCTAGGGAATATCCTGCTTCATCTGCTGCAATATCAAAACCAACAACACCCTTTGATGAAAATTCTTTAACTAATTTGATTGTTTCCATACTTTGTTCATTAGAATAATGCCTTAATGTACATAGTATTAATCCATAATCAATATTATATTTTTTAGAACTTAAACGTGCTGATTCACAAACAATATGCATAACTTTTTCAGGATCTAATCCTTTCTCACAATGAAGTAAAGGCGCAAATCTTATTTCACAATAAATTACGTTGTCATCTTTTAACTGCTTGAACAAATCCTCAATAATTAGCTCTAAATTATCTTTAGTTTGCATAAGCTCAATTGCTTTATCAGCACAACTTATATATTCACTTAATGAATAGCAATTTGGACTAGCTTTAAATGATTTTTTATATATATCATGGGTTATATTGGGATCAATGATCTTAACTACATCAAAGCTCAAACAGCAATCTAAATGTAAGTGCAATTCAATTTTTGGAAATTTATTAAAACTACTTATTTGCATATTGAATATTCCTTTTTAAGCCTTGATATTTTGTTCTTTTAATTGGACTTTCTTTGAAAACAACCTTAAAAACCTCATCTGTAAGTTCAATCCAATCTTTTTTAGTATAGTTTATTAATTCTTGTCTAGGTTTTAGTAGTGGATCATTATTAGGTTTTGAAAAACTATTCCAAGGACAAACATCTTGACAAATATCACAACCAAATATCCAATTTTTAAAATCTTCATTTAGATTATCTGGTAATTTATCTTTCAATTCAATTGTGAAATATGAAATACATTTTGATGCATCTATTTTGTATGGTTCATATAAAGCATCAGTGGGACAAGAATCTAAACAGGCTGTACACGACCCACAATGATCCTTAATTTCATGATCGTAATCTAATTCAATATCAACAATAATTTCAGCGATAAAAAAAAATGATCCTGTTTTCTTACTAATTAAATTTGTATTTTTCCCAATCCAGCCCAAACCACTTTTTTTTGCCCAAGCTCTTTCTAGAATTGGAGCTGAATCTACAAATACTCTTCCGTCGATATGTCCAATTTCATTTCTCATTTCGTTAAGGAGTGTTTTTAATTTTTTCTTAATAATAAAATGATAATCTTTACCGTATGCATATTTTGATATTTTGAAATTATTATCATTGTTAATTTTTGTACTTGGATAATAATTATATAATAATGAAATTACACTTTTAGAACCTTCTACTAATTTGGCTGTATCCATTCTTTTATCAAAATTTCTTTCCATATATGACATTTTTCCATGATAATTATTTTTAAGCCATTTTTCGAATCTATTTACTTCATCTTTCAAGAAACCCGATTTTGAAATGCCACAAGAAATAAATCCTAAATCAATAGCTTTATTTTTAATAAAATCTGTATAATAAGATTGAAGTTTCACAATAAATAACTAATCAAATAAGTCTTTTTGATTATTTGTAATATCTATATCTAAATGTTTATATGCTTTTTTAGTCACTTGTCTTCCTCTAGGTGTTCTGATCAAAAATCCCTCTTGAATAAGAAATGGCTCATACACTTCCTCAATTGTTTCAGCAGTCTCGGAAACTGCAGTTGATAATGTACTTATGCCAACAGGCTGTCCATTAAATTTTTTTATTAATGTACTAAGGATTTTATTATCCATCTCATCCAGTCCAAATTTATCAACATTTAAAGATTTTAGAGCATACTTTGTAATTTCAAGATCAATATTTCCATCTCCTTTAATTTGAGCAAAATCACGAACTCTTCTGAGTAATGAATTACAAATTCTTGGTGTTCCTCTGCTTCTTCCAGCTATCTCATTAGATGCATCAGAATCGATTTTAATATTTAAAATATCAGCACTTCTATCAATAATTGATGATAAAACGTTAACATTATAATATTCCAATCTATTATTTATACCAAATCTAGCTCTCATTGGAGCAGTTAATAATCCAGACCTCGTTGTAGCTCCAATAAGCGTAAAGTCATTCAAATTAATTTGGACAGATCTTGCATTTGGACCAGACTCAATCATTATGTCAATTTTATAGTCCTCCATTGCTGAATACAAGTACTCCTCAACAACAGGTGATAGTCTATGAATTTCATCAATGAATAAAACATCTCTACTTTCCAAACTTGTTAATAATCCTGCTAAATCACCAGGCTTATCAATAACTGGACCTGATGAAACTTTTAATGATACTCCCAGCTCCTCAGCAAGGATATGAGCTAGTGTAGTTTTTCCTAAACCTGGGGGGCCATGCAAAAGCGTGTGATCAAGGGCCTCAGATCTTTCATTAGCTGCTTGAACGAAAATCTTCAGGTTTTCAATAACCTGGGTTTGACCATTAAAATCTAAGAAGGATAAAGGTCTTAATGCCTTGTCAATTTCTAATTCATCATTGTTGAAGTTATCTTTAGATGGATCAAGATTTTCATTCATAATCAAATATAGTTAAAACATAATTTAACTAATTGATCTTAGAAATTAGTTAGAATTAATGTTCTGTAATCTTCTCTCCTTTGGCAATTGGTACAGATTGAGGAACAAAATCTTCTTCTTTTCCTGGCTTACTATAATCGTATGCCCATCTAAAAACTTGTGGTATTTTTCCTGGCCAGTTACCATGCATGTGTTCGACTGGTGCTGTCCATTCTAATGTATTAGATTTCCAAGGATTTTGCTCAGCTTTTTTCCCATAATACATACTGTAGAAGAAATTAAATAAAAACACTAATTGAGCTAATCCAGCAATTAAGGCAAATACAGTTATTAATACATTAATATCTGCTAAATCATCAAAATAAGGAAAAGCAGTGTTAGTGTAATATCTTCTTGGAAGACCTGCCATACCAACAAAATGCATAGGGAAAAATATACCATATGCGCCAATAGCTGTAATCCAAAAATGAATATATCCAAGTGATTTATTCATCATTCTTCCATATAATCTTGGAAACCAATGATATACTCCGGCAAACAGGCCGTACAATGCAGAAATACCCATTACTAAATGAAAGTGAGCAACAACAAAATAAGTGTCATGAACATTAATATCAAGAGCACTGTCACCTAAAATAATTCCCGTTAGACCACCAGTTATAAATGTTGATACCAATCCAATTGAAAATAACATAGCTGGGTTAAGTTGCAGATTACCCTTCCAAAGCGTAGCTATGTAGTTAAAGGCCTTTACTGCAGATGGAATTGCAATTAGTAATGTTGTAAATGTAAAAACTGATCCCAAAAATGGATTCATTCCTGTAATAAACATGTGGTGTCCCCAAACAATTGTTGATAAAAATGCAATTGCAAGAATTGAAGCGACCATCGCTCTATATCCAAATATTGGTTTTCTAGCATGTGTAGCAATAATTTCGGAGGTTATCCCCAGTGCAGGTAATAATACAATATAAACCTCAGGGTGACCAAGAAACCAAAATAAGTGTTCAAATAAAACAGGTGAACCACCTTGATAATGTAAAACTTCGCCTTGTACAAAAATATCTGATAAGAAAAATGAAGTTCCAAAACTTCTATCCATTATCAGCAATAGCGCAGCAGATAATAAAACTGGAAATGAGATGACTCCAATAATTGCAGTTATAAAAAAAGCCCAGATGGTTAGAGGCAATCTAAAAAAGGTCATTCCCTTAGTTCTTAAATTAAGAACTGTAACAATGTAATTTAATGACCCTAAAAGCGATGAAGCAATAAAAAATGCCATTGAGACAAGCCACAAAGTCATACCTAAACCTGATCCTGGTTGTGTTTGAGGTAGCGCACTTAAAGGCGGATATATAGTCCATCCAGCAGCAGCTGGACCAGCTTCGACAAATAATGATGCTACCATAATTACACTTGAGACAAAAAATAGCCAATAAGCGATCATATTTAAAAATCCGGATGCCATATCTCTAGCTCCAATTTGTAACGGAATCAAAAGGTTACTAAAAGTTCCGCTTAAGCCTGCAGTCAAAACGAAAAATACCATTATAGTTCCGTGAATGGTTACAAGTGCTAAATATATATTAGGATCCATTACGCCATCTGGTGCCCATCTATCACCTAAAAATATTTTAAAAACCTGAAATGATTCTTCAGGCCAACCTAACTGTATCCTAAACAATAAGGACATTAAAACTCCTATAATACCCATAACAATTACTCCAGTTACAAAGTATTGTTTTGCAATCATTTTATGGTCTTGGCTGAAGATCCACTTAGAAATAAAAGTTTCTTTGTGATGATGATGCTCCTCGTGACTATCTACATTATTATTTATTGCTACTGACATTTTACTAATTTATTTATTGAATAATTTCAGAAAAAGTTTTTTGATTATTAATCCATTTATTAAAGTCTTTTTCAGACTCAACAATTATTTTCATTTGCATATTATAGTGTGACGCTCCACATATTTTAGCACACAAAAGTAAGTAATCAAATTGATATGGGTCTAATGATTCTTCACCTTTTGCAATTAATTCTTGACTATTTTCGTATCTAATCTTATTAATTCTATTTACTTTATCAACAACATCAGGATTCATTCTCATATCAGCAGTCGTAATAGTAGGTGTAAATGAAAATTCTGTTATCATTCCAGGTACACAATTCATCTGTGCTCTAAAATGTGGCATGTATGCAGAGTGCAGAACATCCTGTGATCTAAATTTGAAAATAACTTTCCTATCAACAGGTAAATGGAATTCTTGAGTTACAACAATATCATCAAGACCATTTGGATCAGACGAATCTATACCAACTGTATTTAAGCCGTCATAATCATTTAGAAATCTTACATTGGCATCTCCTAATACGTTATCATCCCCAGCGTATCTGGCTTTCCAATTCCACTGCTGAGCATATAATTCAATTACAAGAGCATCTTCATCTTCTTCAAAATTCATAATTTGAGACCAGGTTGTCATACCGTATAAAATCAATCCAAATAAAACAATTGCTGGTATTATTGTCCATATAAATTCAAGCTTATTATTATGAGTTATGAACTCAGCCTTAGTATCTTTTAGTCCTCGGTATTTGTAGGAAAAGTAATGTAATAATGCCTGAGTTATTATTTGCACAAACATTATCAAAGCAAATGACACAAAAAATAAAGTATCATAAGTAGATCCATGTTCAGATGCTGCTTCAGGCAATAAAACTTTTGTATAAGAAACAAAAGAAAAAATAGTTACAAGATAAATGAAGACTAAAAATGCAAACATTAGCTTTCCATGCAAATCATTGTCCTTGTGATTAGCAACTTGTGAATCATCTCTATTTTTTCCAAGATTAGAAACCTCAAAAATCTTTGCTATCTGCCAAACAGAAATTGAAAGTAGAATTACGGTTATTATAGAAAAAATTATTGTCATTCTTGTATATTAAAATGGATAAACAAACTTTTTACTTTCTTCATTAAATGGATCACCTTTAGCTTCTAGTGGAGCTTTTGTTAGAGTTGAAAAAACAATGAATATGAATAGGCCTGCAAAAAACATTAAAGAAGCTAGCTCAGGTATTCCAAATCCCCACTTATCGCCAACTGCAGATGGCATGATCATGTTATAAACATCAATGTAGTGACCAACCAATATTATAATACCAGCCATGGTAATAATCCAATAAACTCTCTTGAAATTACTGCTAACTAAAATTAAAAATGGTAAAATAAAATTAATGACAACCATACCCCAAAAAGGAACGGTATAATCATCCATTCTTGTAATAAAATAAACAACCTCTTCAGGGATATTTGCGTACCAAATCAGCATAAATTGTGAAAACCACAAATAGGTCCAAAATACACTAAAACCAAACATAAATTTTCCTAAATCATGAATATGATTATCATTTACGTTAGGAAGATATCCTTTAGATTTTAGATATATCGATATCAATGCGATTGTAGTAACTGCAGACACTGCCATACTTGCAAACACATACCATCCAAATAAAGTACTAAACCAATGAGGGTCAATTGACATAATCCAATCCCAAGACATCATAGATTCAGTAACTAAGAAAAAGACAAGAAAACCTGCAGAAATTTTAAAATTCTTTATATGATTGCTATTATCATTTGAATTGTCTTGAGCAATTGAAAATTTTCTAGAAAAATATCGGTATAATGACCAGCCTGCTAAGTAAATAAAACCTCTAATTAAGAAAAAGTAAGGGTCTAAATAACCACTTTTAGCTTTGATAATTTTATCATGTTCAACTACTTCGGGATCCATCCAAATAAACAGGTGATTGAAATGCAATATTGAGAAAATTAAAATTAAAAGTACCAAAAGTCCCCCAGGTAGTAAATAACCAGTAATTCCCTCCATTACTCTAAATAATACAGGTGACCAACCGGCTTGAGCAGCTCTTTGTATTGCATAAAAAGCAAGTGTACCTAGGGATATCATAAAAAAGAAAAATGCTGCAACGTACAGTGCTGCCCAAGGTCTATTTGCTAATTGATGATACACATGCTCATCATGAGACATAGCGTGCGAGTCTGATGAATGTGTATTATATCCGTATGATTCTGATGAGTCAGATTCAGATGAATGTGAGTCTGAGCTGGAATGAGAATCATCATGATAATTTGCAACCATTTGTTTTGACTCCTCAATTGTTTTTGGAGCTGTGTAAAAACCAAATCCAATACCTAATAATCCTATAACTATTAATGAAAATGAGAAAATCTTGATATTTGTTGAGAGTTTATACATCACTTAATTAAATCATTTCTAAGTTTTAAAACATATTGAGATATTTGCCATCTTTCTTTATCATTGACTTGACCAGCATGAGAACCCATTAAATTAATACCGTGCATCAATACATGATAAATAGACCCTTCTGTGATATCTCTGTCTGCATAACTTGGTATGCCAAGAAATTTTTCTCTTTCCATTAAAATACCATTACCATCACCTTTTGAGCCGTGACAAACAGAACAGTATATTTCATACATTTTTTTCCCGTTTTTAAGATTCTCTTCATTTTTCTCGAATGGAGATTTCAACTCAACTTTAGCTAATTCATAACCATCAGTAGAGTTCTCATACTCGTATGGTTGCCATCCTCGCGGAATAGATTCTTCGACAGGGAGTTGAGCTTCAATTCCATTAGGAAAGGCTTCAGATTCATCATACGTTCCATATCCTACTGATTCATACATGTTTGGAAAATACTGATAATTAGGTTTTGAAGGGTCAAAACAAGATAACATCATAGATATTATTAAAAAATAGCCTGTATTTTTAAACAACTTGTTCATTAAATAATTATACTTTTATAAACATCCTCAAAATCAATTGATCCACTAGAAAATTTATTTTTTGCTTTTTTGATATTATCCTTTAATGCATTTAGAGATTTATTTATTTTGATGTAATCAACATGTTTATCACTAACTTCATTTTTTTTAGATATCCAATGCTTTCTAAAAATTCTTAAACCTGAATTTTTTGCATACTGCTGTCCTCTTCCTTTAGTAAATTGAATTCTTAAATTAGAAGAACCATCAGAATACTTTCTTGAATGAAATACAAATCCAATTGTAATTTCTGAATCTCGATCTTGTACATTACTTTGTACATTATCAATTTCTTCATTATTTTCTTTTTTTGCGTCAATAACAGACATTTTAAATAAATCTGTTTTTTTCAAAATAGATTTAATTTTACTTTCGTTTCCATATATAGGTATCTGAATTAAGAACTTATCATCTGTAGTTTCTGGTATTGGATTTTCAGCTTTTTTAAACGGCCATAATCTACTTCTAAGATAAAATGTAATGACCATTAAGTGCCCTGTAAAGAAAACTGTTAATTCAAACATAACTGGAACAAAAGCTGGCATATTTTCCTGAAAGCTAAAACTAGGTTTACCGCCAATATTTTGAGGCCAATCAACAATCATAATATAATTAATCATTAAAAGTGCAAAAGTAAAACCAACACAACCATATAAGAATGCAGCTATAGCAATTCTTGTAGGAGCTAATCCCATTACGTGATCTAAACCATGCACAGGAAATGGCGTAAACACTTCCTCAATGGTAACTTTATTTTCTTTTAGATCTTTGACAGCATCTAAAAGTTTATCATCATCATCATATACAGCATGTATAAATTTATTTGCCATTACTTTTTATCTCTTAACTTTTTATAATTATCTCCAGATGATTTCAAAATTGTTTTTACCTCAGCTTGAGCAATAACGGGGAATGTTCTGGCATAAAGTAAAAATAGAACAAAGAAAAATCCAATAGTTCCAATAAAAATTCCTATGTCTACGAATGTTGGAGAAAACATAGTCCATGAAGATGGAAGATAATCTCTGTGGAGTGAAGTAACAATAATAACAAATCTTTCAAACCACATTCCAATATTTACAACAATTGAAATAACAAATGAGAACACTATACTAGTTCTTAGTTTTTTAATCCACATAAATTGTGGTGAAAATACATTACAGGTCATCATTGCCCAATATGCCCACCAATATGGACCTGTAGCTCTGTTTAAAAATGCGTATTGCTCATACTCAACACCTGAGTACCATGCAATAAATAGTTCGGTAATATAAGCGCATCCAACTAATGAACCTGTAATCATGATAACGATATTCATTAATTCAATGTGCTGTAAAGTAATATAGTCTTCTAAATCACAAACTTTTCTCATTACTATTAGAAGTGTTTGTACCATAGCAAACCCTGAAAAAATTGCACCAGCTACAAAATAAGGTGGAAAAATTGTCGTGTGCCATCCAGGTATTACAGATGTTGCAAAATCAAATGATACAATTGTATGGACGGACAATACCAGTGGAGTAGCTAATCCTGCTAAAACTAAAGAAACTTCTTCAAATCTTTGCCAGTCTTTTGCTCTACCACTCCATCCAAAGCTTACTAAACTATATATCTTTTTTTGAAAAGGCTTGATAGCCCGATCTCTAATCATGGCAAAGTCTGGAAGTAATCCTGTCCACCAAAATACTAATGAAATTGTTAAATAGGTTGAAATTGCAAAAACATCCCAAAGTAAAGGAGAGTTAAAGTTAACCCACAATGAACCAAATTGATTAGGAATCGGGACAATCCAATATGCTAGCCATGGTCTACCCATGTGAATAACCGGGAATAGTCCTGCTTGTATTACAGAAAAAATTGTCATAGCTTCAGCAGATCTATTTATTCCCATTCTCCATTTTTGTCTAAATAATAATAATACGGCTGAAATTAGTGTTCCAGCGTGTCCTATACCAATCCACCAAACAAAGTTTGTAATATCCCAAGCCCAGCCGACGGTTTTATTTAATCCCCAAACACCAATACCAGTTGAAATTGTATATATAATACAAACTATCCCCCACAAAAATAATATTAAGGAAATACCAAATACAATCCACCACTTTTGATTTGCAACACCCTCAATTGGTCTTGCTACATCAACAGAAATTTGATGGTAAGACTTGTTGCCTGTTACAAGCGGTTTCCTAATTGGTGCTTCGTAGTGAGATCCCATTATATACTTTTATCAATATTTCTAACCTTAGTATGGTAAAATACGTTTGGCTTTGTTCCTACATATTCAAGAAGGTGATACACTCTTTCATCTTTCTTTCTCTTATATACTTCACTTTCCTTATTATTTATGTCTCCAAAACTCATAGCTCCTGTTGAACATGCTGCAGAACATGCACATGCATCATTAAATTCATTTTTATCAACTTCCCTTCCTTCATTTTTAGCTTTTAAAATAACTGCTTGTGTTGACTGTATACAGAATGAACACTTCTCCATAACTCCTCTTGACCTTACAACAACATCTGGGTTTAAAACCATTTTACCTAAATCATCATTCATGTTAAAGTCAAACTCATCATTATTGTTATACAAAAACCAATTAAACCTTCTAACCTTGTAAGGGCAGTTATTAGCACAATATCTTGTTCCTACACATCTATTATAAGCCATGTGATTTTGACCTTGTCTACCATGAGACGAAGCTGCAACTGGACATACTGTTTCGCATGGAGCATGATTACAATGTTGACACATCACTGGCTGAAAGACAACTTGAGGATTTTCATTTGGATCTTCCATTTGACCAAAAACAGTTAAAGAGTCAGAAATACCACTAATATTATCCTTGTTTTTATTATCATCCTCAAATGATACATCTGACGAATAGTATCTGTCAATTCTCAACCAATGCATATCCCTTGATTTTCTAATTTCTCTTTTTCCAACAACAGGAACATTGTTTTCAGCGTGACATGCAATAACACATGCTCCACAACCAGTACAAGCATTTAAATCAATTGACAGATTAAAATGATGACCAATAGATCTATCAAATTCTTCCCAAATGTCAACTTCGCGTTTGTTAACAGGTGTTTCAATGTGATCTTTAGAAACAACAGGTATTGGATTCCAATAGTTTTTGTCTTTTGTGTTAAATAACTCAAGCGTAGTTTCTCTTACAATATCACCTCTACCCATCAAGGTATTATGCAACTGTACACAAGCAAACTCATGAATTTCATAAACTGGCTTAATTTCAACATCCTGTAATTTTGAAAAATCCTTATAAAGTAAAAAGGCATTTGAGCCAGTTTTCATTTCAGATTTAACACCTAGAGTTCTTCCATAACCAAAAGAAATTCCAACTGTTCCTATGGCTTGACCAGGTTGAATAATTACGGGTAACTTAATTTCTTCATCCTCAAGAACAACTTTGGCATAATTACTATTTAATGCACCATTGGATTCGTTGTAATTTTTAAGTCCAAGAGACTCTGCATCTTTTTTAGAGACAGTTAAGTAATTATCCCATGACACTCTTGAAATTGGGTCAGGAAACTCTTGAAGCCAAGGATTATTGGCTCTTTGACCATCACCCATTCCGATTTTAGAGTACAGAAATAATTCAAAATTTTTGGTCTTATTTTTTATTAAAGCATTTATAGAATTAACAACATCAATAGAGTTATTATTAAAATTAACTTTTTTGTCTAAAGAATATACACCATCATGAATTGCTTTATTCCATGAGTCATTGGAATTTAAAATATTAGTTGTCCAATTTTCTTTCAACGTCTCATACATTGATTCTGAGCTATTAGACCATTTCAATAAACATTCTTCAGGTTGTCTTGTATCAAATAATGTTTTTATAGTTGGTTGACAAATACTGTATTCTCCATTGATAAATTCAAAATCAGCCCAAGATTCTAAGTAATGAGAGCTAGCAGCAACATATTGACATTTTGATGAAGTTTCATCCATCTTCATAGAAATGTTAACAGAAAAATCTAACTTCTCTAATGATTCTGAAAATTGTTTTGAGTTTGGTAGTGAGTATGCAGGATTAACTCCACTCATAATTAGCCCAGAAATTTCTTGATTATAAATTTTATTTATTAGATCTGTCACCTTCTTATTTTTTCCTTGTCTTAATAGTGAAATTTTGGAAGTACTCTTACATTTACTTTTTACTAAATCATTTATTGAATTAGTTAATATTTGTGCATGGATATCATCAATACCACAAACAACCAGAGATGAGCTACCATATGATATTAGATCGTCATAAATCTGATTTAAATTTGATGAAAGTTTATCATCCAATTCTGGTAATTGAATATTTAAATTAGATACTTTTTTATATAAATGAGTAAGGAAAAGCTTTTGTAATGATGAAGATATTGGAATTCTAGAATCTGCATTTGCGCCTGTCACAGACATATTAGATTCAATCTGAATATGTTTTGACATCGATGCTGTGCCATCAATTTTAACTGGAATTCTACCTTTTGCATAATCAGCATCATAATTTGATCCTAACCAATCTCCAAGAAAATCAGCACCTATTGAAAGGATGTATTTAGCTTTATCAAATTCATAATAAGGTATTGCTCTAATACCATACATCATCTCATGAGCATCTAAAACAGAGCTTTCAGAAATTGAATCATATTCAACATGAGTGACATTTGGATATTTTTCTGTAAAAGATGAAATTATTTTCGATGTTGTTGGACTTACAATAGTGTTTGTCATCAAAACAACTGGCTTATTTGAGAATCTTAATAAATCTAATTTTTCAATAATCTTAGTGTCAAAATCATCCCAAGAAATATCTTTTCCAAGATGAATTGGCCCTTGAATTCTTGCACTATCATACATGGATAATATTGAAGCATGAACTCTAGCATTTGCTGATCCATGAAATTTAGCAAGTTTGTTATTTTCAATTTTTATAGGTCGACCTTCCCTAGTTTTTACTAAAATATTAGCACAATCATATCCGTCGAACATTGAGGTTGCATAATAATTTGATATTCCAGGTCGTATTCTTTCAGGTTGAATTACATATGGAACTGATTTATGAACAGGGCCTTCACAGCTAGCTAAAACAGCAGCTGATGTACTAAAACCTAAATATTTTAGAAAATCTCTTCTGTTTGTATTTGAGTTTTCAAGAGAATTTTTATCGGAAAGAATATCATCAACAGGTAGTTTTTCAACAAATTCATTATTTCTCAATGATTCTACCTTTGAGCTATCTGTTAACTCAATTTCACTTTTCCAATATTTCTTAATATTCTTATTCATCTTAATAATGACACTTACCACACTCTAATCCACCCATCTGAGCAACCGTTAATTTTTCAACACCATATTTTTTAGATAATTCTTCATGAATTTTTGTGTAATAATCATTGTCTTTAACTTTTACATCTGATTCACGATGACAGTTAATACACCATCCCATGGTTAGAGGAGAATACTGATATGCAATTTCCATTTCCTCAACTGGTCCATGACATTCTTGGCACTCAATTCCTGCTACATTTACGTGTTGAGAGTGGTTAAAATAAACATGATCTGGTAAATTATGTATTCTAACCCATTTTACAGGTTCGGTATCTCCAGTATAAATTCTTCTTTCTTCATCCCATCCAACAGCCTTATATAATTTTTTAATTTCGTTTGTATAAAATTCTTTTGTATAGCCCAACTCTAAATCTTCCTCACCATTATATTCAGCAATATTTTGATGACAATTCATACAAACATTAAGCGATGGTATACCAGAATGTTTAGAGACGCGAGCAGATGAATGACAATATTGACAATCAATTTGATTTGCACCGGAATGTATTTTATGGGAATAGTGAATTGGCTGAATCGGCATGTAACCTTGATCAATCCCAACTTGCATCAACCAACCATAAGCAAAGTATGCACTAGATAGCAAGAAAAATACTACCGAACAAAATACTAAAAACTGGTTTTGAATAAAAAGTATCCAAATTGGCTTACTTGGTTTTTTTGCTTTCTTTTCTATTACAATTCCATTATTAAGCGCTATTGCTCTTAGTGTCTTATTAACTAAATACAACATTGAAATAAGAACTAATAGTATTACAATCAGAACAGCAAGTATGATATCAGTTGAAATTGAGCTTTCTGATTGCAGTTGAACAGCACCTGCATCTGCAACAGCTGTAACAACAGGTTCTGGTACATAGTCAGTGTATGCTAGTATGTTATCAATATCTTCATTTGAAAGTTGAGGAAAGGCATTCATTGCAACTTTATTCCATTCTTCATAAATTGCGACAGCACGCTCATCGCCAGATTTAATCATAGCAGAGCTATTTTTAATCCAGGAATAGAGCCACTCTTTCTCATATTTAGCAGATACGCCAGCAAGCTTAGGACCTACAAGATTCTTATTTAATTTATGACAAGCTGCACAATTAGAATTAAATAAAGATTTTCCTTTTGAGATGTCAACATCCTGAGAATGAGAGTAAAAGGAAAAAAATAAGAGTGAAAAAAAGAGCGTAAAAAAGCTCCTAACATTTTTCAAAAAAAGAAAGTTTATTTTAGTTTTTAAAAGGTTGTTTTTTCTAGTTTCCAACAATCAAAAATTGCTCATTCTTTTAAAGAGAGTAAATATAATAAAGAATTATTATATTAGGAAAGAAAAATAGTTGATTTTTCTCTAATTTTAATTGAATAAAAGCTATCACGTAATGCACATCGTAATGTATAATTGTTTTTTAAGTAAAAAATCTTTTTTTTCTATTTTTTTTGCCTTGATTTTTTTTAATGTTTCTAGCCAGAATTTAAATAGAAAAATAAATGATAATCCTAAGTTTTTAAAACTAATTGAACTGTCAAAAAATGCTAATAATGAATACTTTAAGTCAAATTATTTTTCAATTCAAGTTTACAGCGGAACATATAATGAAGCTGATTCTATTATGAATTTTGTGAAGGAGAAATATATTAATGACAGTATTTATTTTTTCTTTGAAACACCAAACTATAAAGTTCAGTTAGGAAAATATAGGTCTAAAATTGAAGCTCAAAAAAGTCTAAGAGAAGTGTCAAAAGTATTCAAATCAGCATTTATTCTAAAACCTAATACTAAGACTTAATTTTCTTTTTCACCTCGAGCTCAGTATAAAATTCAAGAGAATCTCCAACTTTTATATCATTGTAATTTTTTAATTGAATTCCACAGTCATAGCCTTTGGAGACTTCTTTGACATCATCTTGAAACCTTTTTAATGATGCTAAAGTTGTAGTTGTAATTACAATACCTTCTCTGATTAATCTAACATTTGATTTTCTGTACACTTTTCCATCAGTCATCATACATCCAGCTATTGTCCCAATTTTTGAAATTTTAAATGTTTCTCTAATCTCAGCAGCTCCAGAAACCTCCTCCTTTAAATCAGGGGAAAGCATCCCTTCCATGGCATCTTTTAGATCATTAATTGCATCATAAATAATCGAGTAATTTCTTATATCAACATCTTCTTTTTCAGCAATACTTCTTGCATTGCCTGATGGCCTAACATTAAATCCTATAATTATTGCATCAGAGGCTGAGGCTAATAAAACATCAGATTCTGTAATTGCACCCACAGCTTTATGAACTATATTAACGTGAATCTCATCCGTTGATAATTTTTCAAAAGAGTCTGATAATGCTTCAACTGAACCATCAACATCACCTTTTAGGATAATGTTTAATTCTTTGAATTCTCCAAGAGCGATTCTTCTCCCAATCTCGTCAAGTGTAAGATGTTTTTGCGTTCTTACGCTCTGTTCCCTTACTAATTGTGTTCTTTTAGAAGCTATTTGCTTGGCTTCTTTTTCATCAACGAATACATTAAACTTATCCCCAGCTTGGGGAGCACCATCAAGACCCAAAACAGAAACTGGCATTGAAGGTCCAGCTGAGTCAATTTGATTTCCTCTTTCATCATAAAGTGCTCTGACTTTGCCGCTATACTGACCTGCAAGAAAATAATCTCCAACAAATAAATTTCCATTTTGAACCAAGAGAGTAGTTATGTAGCCCTTACCCTTATCAAGTCTAGCTTCAATAACAGATCCGCTAGCTGTTTTTTCAGGATTTGCTTTTAATTCTAAAAGCTCGGCCTCCAACATAATTTTTTCTAATAATTCTTCAACCCCAGTTCCTTTTAAAGCTGAAATATCTTGAGATTGAATTTTTCCTCCCCAATCTTCAACAAGAATGTTCATGCCTGAAAGCTTTTCTTTAATCTTATCAGGGTTAGCAACATCTCTATCAATCTTATTTATTGCAATTATCATGGGAACTCCCGCTGCCTGAGCATGGCTAATGGCCTCTTTTGTTTGCGGCATAATATCATCGTCAGCAGCAATAACAATTACAGCAATATCTGTTAATTGTGTTCCTCTTGCTCTCATTGCAGTGAATGCTTCATGACCTGGCGTATCTAAAAATGTTATTTTATTTCCATTTTTTAATTCAACATTATATGCACCAATGTGCTGAGTTATACCACCGGACTCACCAGCAATTACATTTTCATTTCTAACATAATCTAATAGAGAAGTTTTACCATGATCAACATGGCCCATAACTGTAACAATAGGTGGTCTTGGTTTTAAATTATCAGGTGAATCATCCTCTTCTTGTATAGATTCTTCAATCTCGGCTGTGACAAACTCAACCTCAAATCCAAATTCATCAGCCACCAATGTTAAAATTTCAGCATCTAATCTTTGGTTCATTGTTACCATTATTCCTAGTGACATACATGCTGATATAATTTCATTTCCTGAAACATCCATCATTGTAGCAATTTCACCAACAGTAATAAATTCTGTTACCTTAATTACTTTTTTTTCAGCTTCAGTTTTTTCGACATCTTCTTCAAATCTTTTCTTGTGAGTATCTCTTTTTTCTTTTCTGTATTTTGATGCTCTTGATTTAGAAGAAGTTTGTAATTTCTCTAATGTTTCCTTAATTTGTTTTTGCACTTCATCATCAGATGGTACAGTAGGGGCTACCTTACTTTTTGTTATTTTAAAATTTTTATTTTTATCAACTGCAGAATCTTTGGTAATTATATCCTTTGCTATTCTCCTTCTTTTTCTTTTTGTTTTTTGATCTGTATCATCCTTTGACTCTGGCTTTTTAAAACTTTCAAGATTGATAGTTTGACCTGTTTCTTTTATGCCTGAAAGTTTTTCATACTTGGTGTCAATTTTTGATGAAGTTTTATCTATATTTTCGACTATATTTTTTTCCTCAGTTTTCTTTTGTGAAACTGGCTTTTCTAAATCAATTTCTCCAACTTTTTTAAATTGTTGTATTGATGACTTAGATGTGATAACTTTTCTTTGAATTTTTAATTCTTTTTCTTGTTCAGCTTTTGCTTTGATAACTTCTTTTTCTTTTTTCTTCTCCTCACTTAAATCATCCGATTCAACTTTACTTGATCTGTCTGAACTGAACTCATTTAATAATAAGTCATATTGAATTTGTGAAATTTTTGTGGTGGGTCTTGCTTCAATATTATGACCTTTTGAGGATAAAAATTCCACAACCCTTTCCAAGGAGATATTAAATTCTCTTAAAACTTTATTCAATCTAATTTTGTTCAATTCTGACATTTAGTTAATTATTATCATCAAACTCTTCACTTAAAATTTTTCTAACGTCTATAATAGTTTCCTCTTCAAGATCAGTCCTTTTAACAAGATCTTCAAGGTCTTGTTCCAAGATACTTTTTGCCGTATCTAATCCAACTTTTTTAAATTCATCAATTATCCAACTCTCAATTTCATCAGAAAATTCTGTTAATTCAACATCCTCCTCGGAACCTTCACGAAAAACATCTATCTCATAACCAGTCAATTGACCTGCTAACTTAATATTATAACCTCCCCTTCCAATTGCCTTTGATACTTGATCTGCATCTAAATAAACTTGGACAGTCTTATTATCTTCATCAATTTTCAAAGAAGTTACTTTTGCAGGACTAAGAGCTCTATTAATAAATAATTGAATATTATTTGTGTAATTAACTACATCAATATTTTCATTACCTAGTTCTCTTACTATTCCATGAATTCTAGAACCTTTCATACCGACACAAGCCCCAACTGGATCAATTCTATCATCATATGAGTCAACTGCAACTTTAGCCTTCTCACCAGGAATTCTGACAACTTTTTTAATTGAGATTAAACCATCAAAAACCTCTGGAATATCTTGCTCAAATAATTTTTCAAGAAATTTTGGTGAAGTTCTTGACATGATAATTGCAGGTTTTGTTCCTTTTAACTCAACAGACTCAATAATTCCTCTAACTGAATCTCCCTTTCTGTAAAAATCTGATGGAATCTGTCTATCCTTAGGCATAATAATTTCATTACCATCATCATCTAAAAGAATGACAACATTATGGCGAATATGATGAACCTCAGCAGTATAAATTTCACCAACTAAATCAACAAATTGTTTATAGATAATTCCATTATCATGTTCATGTATTTTAGCAACTAGATTTTGTCTTAGAGAGAGTACAACCCTACGGCCTAAGTCGACAAGCTTAACTTCCTCAGAAACATCTTCCCCTACTTCAAAATCAGGTTCAATTTTCTGAGCATCAGTAAGAGATATTTGACTATTTTCATCTTCGACTTCACCGTCACTAACAACTATTCTATTTCTCCATATTTCAAGATCTCCTTTGTCTGGATTTATAATGACATCAAAATTGTCATCATCACCAAACTTTCGCTTTAATGTATTCCTAAAAACTTCCTCAAGAATTGACATCAATGTTACCCTGTCAATATATTTTTCATCTTTAAACTCAGAAAAAGATTCAATTAATGATAAATTATCCATAACTAATATTTTAAGTATATATAATAAATAAGGGGACAAAGTCCCCTCATTTTTCTATCACGTGCAAATATAATAAAATATATTACACCTAAAAGTTGGCCTACTAGGGATCGAACCTAGACTCTTCTGGACCAAAACCAGACGTGTTGCCAGTTACACCATAGGCCAATTGGATTTCAAATTTAAAATAAAGTTATAGGCTGGACAAATTAAATTAAGTAATTCATTATTTAGATACTATTGTTTATTTTCGCTTGAAATCTATGAAAGTATTAGAGTTTTACAAATACAATAAAATTTTTGGATTATTTGCTGGGCTTATATCATTTATTGTTTATTCATTAACAGTCGAACCAACTGCTAGTTATTGGGATTGTGCTGAGTATATTTCTACATCAGCTAAACTACAAATTGGTCATCCACCTGGAGCTCCATTATTTCAAATGCTTGGAGCTATTTTTTCAATTTTTGCATTAGAATCAACTCAAATAGCATATGCAGTAAATATGATGTCTGTTTTTTCAAGTTCACTTACCATAATGTTTCTCTTTTGGTCAATTAGCTTAATTGGTAAAGAAATATTGTGTGCAAACAAAACACTTGATATAAACAATTCTGTTAAAATTTTTGGAGCATCTTTTCTTGGTTCATTAACGTTCACTTTTACAGATAGTTTTTGGTACAATGCTGTTGAAGCAGAAGTATATGCAATGGCAACTTTAATTTTATCTGTTCTTTTTTGGTTAGGGCTTAAATGGGCTGATGATTTTGAAAATGATAGATCCAATAAGTGGTTAATATTAATATCATTTGTTGTAGGACTTTCGTTTGGAGTTCATTTTATGGGACTGCTTGCAATACCGTCAATTGGATTAATTTATTATTTCAAAAAATACAAGAATTTTAAATTAAAAAGTTTTTTGATTGCAAATATTTTGTCTGTTGGAATTTTACTTTTTATTTTCAAACTTCTACTGCCTTCAACTCTTTCATTATTTGCTAACCTTGAAGTTTTCTTTGTAAATGACTTGGGCTTTCCTTTTAATTCTGGAACTATATTTAGTGCTGTATTTATTATATGTTCAATATACTATGGATTATCTTACACAGCAAAAAAAAAATACTACTTAGCCAATACCACTTTGCTTTCATTAACATTTATTTTTATAGGATTTTCATCATGGCTTATGATCCCTATAAGATCAAATGCTGACACTGTAATAAATGAAAATTCACCAAAAGATGCTAGATCATTATTGGCGTATTACAACCTAGAACAATACCCAGATACATATCTATTTTATGGCCCCATGTTTTCAGATATTTATGCTGGTCAAGACCCTGATGATCCATATAAAAATGACAAACCTAAATATGAAAGAGACTATGAAATAAATAAATATATAATTGTAAATGATTGGGAAAAAGGGAAAATCAATTCAAATAAAAGCCATGAGGGTTTATTTCCTAGAATGTGGAGCTCAGATAATGCTGTAAATTATTTAAATTACTATGGATTTCTTGATTTTGAAATTAAATCTGAGTACAAAAATGAAAGTCAAATTATTGAGATAGTAAATAGCTTTAAAAGTAGAATTGCAAACGATGATGTTGATGCAGATGATTATCACGAATTTCTGTCAAATTTCGGTTCATACCTGGATATCGATAAACCATCACTTTTTTCCAACATAAGCTACTTTATTAATTTTCAGCTCAGTAAAATGTATTTTAGATATTTTATGTGGAATTTTAGCGGGAGACAAAACGATAAACAATGGAAATATGATTTAGAAAATGGAAATTGGATTAGTGGTATTAATATAATTGATGAATACAGGCTCGGTCCTCAAAAAAACCTTCCTCTCGATGTAATAAATAATAAAGCAAGAAATCAGTATTACTTAATACCATTTATACTAGGAATAATTGGATTGATTTTTATTTTCAAGAAAAATTTAAAGATGTTCTGGCCCATATTTTTATTATTTATTTTTACAGGCATAGCACTAAAATTTTATTTAAATGAAAGAGTCTTTGAGCCTAGAGAAAGAGATTACGCTCTTGTGGGCTCCTTTTACACTTATTGTATTTTTATAGGATTTAGTTTTATTGCAATATGTGAATATTTATCAAAATATCTAAAAAATAATTTTTCATTTTTGCTTGCAATATCAATCACAATAACATCACCATTACTGTTATCATTTAATAATTGGGATGATCATGATCGATCTAACAGATATACTGCGCAAACATTAGCTAAAGCATATCTTGACTCAATTGATGAAGACAAGCAAGCTATGATTTTTACGATAGGTGATAATGACACTTTTGCTCTTTGGTATGCGCAAGAAATTGAAAATCACAGGACTGATGTAAGAACAATTAATACTAGCTTATTAGCTACTGATTGGTATATGGATCAAATGAAAAGAAAAGCTTACAAAAGTGATCCAATTCTTTCCAATTTAAACCATAAACAATATGCATATGGTAATAGAGACTATATTAAATACGAAGAATTGATTGACTCTGTCAGATGGGATCTTAAAGATTTTATGAATTGGGTCTCTAGCGACAATAAAAGAACAAAATATAAATTCTTACTTGAACAATACGGTTATGAAAAAGATGATTTGGAGGAGATACCAATGTTTACTCAAAACATGATTTACTATCCTACCAACAAAGTTAGATTTTATGTTAACAAAGAAAATGTTATAAAAAGTGGAATAATTAACAGTTCTGAAACTGAAAATATAGTTGATTATATAGATATTGATTTACCAAAAAGTGGTCTATATAAAAATCAAATTTTAATGTTGGATATTCTTTCAAAAAATGACTGGAAGAGACCAATTTATTTTACTGGCGGAAGTTACAAAGACTCCGAATACATATGGATGAAAGATTTTCTACAGCTTGATGGACTAGTCTATAAGCTTGTACCAATTAAAACACCTGTTAATCGAGAAAATCCTTATCAGATGGGAAGAATTGAACGTGACAGAATGTATAACATAATTAAAAAATGGGAATGGGGAAATTCTGAAAGTCCTGATATTTACCATGATCCTGAAACTAGGAAAAACAGTATTTCCTTCAGGGGAAATTTGCATAGACTTGCAAATAAATTTATCGATAATGAGGAATTTGAAAAAGCTAATGAAATTATGGATCTATCATTTGAAAAAATGCCAATCGATTTTTTTGAATATTACAGCCTTAGCGAACCTTATATTTTAAGCTACTATAAAATTGGTGAAGATAAAAAGGCGCAAAATTTATATAAAACCATTGAAGCTAAATATTTAGATCAAATAAAATATTATTCTATATCAATGAGAGAATATGAGGATATGTTTGACGTAAGTGAATTTGCAGAAAATATTTTTACCTACACCGAAAGATATAGGGGTTTAATTGAAAATCAAATAAAGCTTGGTAATTATGATTTTGTTAAGCCATCAATAAAATCTTTTGTTGACTACACTGAAATATTTAAAGGGATATATGGTGAATACGATTATTATATGTTTCTGATTAGTTTCATTGAACCATTGTATCTTTCAAGTGAAAATAATTTAGCTAGAAAATTATATAGAGATATATCTGATCAAATTGTTTCAAGGCTAGAAACTATTATATCAGCAAAGGACGAATCCAATTTTACTTACCTAAGTAATTTGTTTGACGAAGAAATAGAATCTGCTAAAAGTTTAATCGATATTATCAGTTTGTATGAGAGCAAGGATTATCAAGTCAAAGAATCGAACAAATTAGAAGGTTTTATAAGTGAATTTTTTAATTAAATAAACTCATTTATTAGATTAATTAGAGTGTTGGCATCCTGCTCTCCGCTTTGACGCCAAACCATTTCACCAGATTTGTAGATCATCAATGTTGGTAATCCTTTAATCCTCAATGCTTGTGCTAATTCATTGTTCTTATCTACATTAATTTTAATAACCTTGCCTCTATCTCCGATAGCTGCAGCTACATCCTTTAGAACTGGATGCATTGAAGTTGATGATTCATTCCAGTCAGTGTAAAAATCCAATAGTATAGGTAATTCAGAATCTATTAGTTCACCAAATTTTGACATATTATTAAATCTTAATACGGCAAAAATAACATTTTTTATAAACTACTGATTTAAATAAAGTTAACTGGGGTTTTATTTCATATTAAATAACAGAAAAATAGATGATAAGTTTGTATTTTAGTCACTGTATTAATGTCAAAAAAAAAATTATTTTTAATTGATGCCTATGCGCTAATATACAGAGCATATTACGCTTTTATTAAAAATCCTAGAATAAATTCAAAAGGATTTGATACTAGTGCAATAATGGGTTTTTTAAATTCTATTTTTGATATTTTAAAAAGGGAAAATCCAGACTATTTTTCTGTTGTTTTTGACAAAGGTGGATCAAGTGACAGAATTGAGATCTACGAAGAATACAAGGCTAACAGAGACTCAACACCTGAGCCTATTCTAGATTCGGTACCAATTATTCATGAAATTTTAACAGAATTAGGAATTAAAACCCTTGAACTTAGTGGTTATGAAGCCGATGATATTATTGGAACCGTAGCTAAAAAAGCTGAAAAAGAGGGATTATTAACATACATGGTAACCCCTGATAAAGATTTTGCTCAATTAGTTACAGATTCTACTTTTCTTTACAAACCTGCAAGATTTGGAAATGGAATTGAAATATGGGGAATTGATGAAGTAAAAAATAAATTTGAAGTAGACAACCCTCTTCAAGTGATTGATTTTTTGGGGATGATGGGTGATTCAGTAGATAATATTCCTGGCTTACCTGGTGTTGGTGAAAAAACAGCAAAAAAATTCATTAAAGAATATGGCTCTATCGAAAATTTATATGAAAATCTTGATGATATCAAAGGGAAGTTAAAAGACAAAATTTCTAGTAATAAGGAGCTAGGTTTATTATCCAAGAAACTTGCGACAATTATTACAGATGTTCCAATTGAATATTCAATTGAAGAATTAAAAATTAGTAACTCTAACTCCGAAAAAATATTGTCAATTTTTAATGAACTAGAGTTTAAAAGATTAAAAGAAAACTATTTAAAACTATTTGGTAAATCTTCAAATGAAAAAGAAGATAAACAAAACCTTGAATTTGATTTTAAACAACAATATAATAGTAAAATTTTTAGTCAAAAAGTTGAATCAAAGCTTGGTACAGAATTATTAATTAAAAAGATATCTTCTGAAAAATCTGTTGCACTTGACTATTGTTTTGAAAAAGGTAATTCATATATCTCATTTTGTTTAAATACCGAAGTCTCATACTATATTCAATTTGAATATTCAGAATTATCTAAAGTAATTAATAGTCTCAAAGCTTTTTTTCTGAGCGAATCAATAAAAATAATCTATGATCACAAATTCCTTTCAAAAGAACTACAAAAAAATAATATTGATTTTAATATAAATTTTTTTGATATTAAAATTGCAAATTACCTTATTGATAGTTCAAGAAGAGATGATTTAGAATCTATTATTAAAACGAATTTAAACACTGAATTAACTGAATCTGAAATTAATTCAAAAGTTGTTTTAATATACAAACTTTATAAAATTCTCGTGAAAGATTTAATCAATCATAATCTGATAGATTTATTTTATGATGTAGAAATGCCTTTGTCAAGTGTATTGATGCAAATGGAATATAATGGGGTAAAATTAGATAAAAAATTAATTGATGAAATTAAAGTTCAGTTTCGAGAAAATCTGAATGATCTTGAAAATTACATTTTTAATTTTTGTAAAAAAACATTTAATCTCGCCTCTCCAAAGCAACTTGGAGAAATATTATTTGATGATCTTAAATTAGAATCAAATCCAAAAAAAACAAAAACAGGTCAGTATTCAACTTCTGAGGAGACTCTTTCAAAACTTTCTAAAAAACATGAAATTGTAACTAAAATATTGGATTGGAGATCATTACAGAAATTAATGTCAACATACATTAATGCCCTTCCAGATCAGGTTAATCAAAAGACAAAAAAAATTCATTCAATATTTAATCAAACTAATACATCAACAGGCAGGTTAAGCAGTAATAATCCTAACCTTCAAAATATACCAATAAGGACAAACAATGGAAAATTAATTAGAAAAGCATTTACATCTAGTAATAATAATAGTGTATTAATTTCTGCAGATTATTCTCAGATTGAGCTAAGAGTTATCGCTTCGATGAGTGGTGATGAAAACATGATTAATGCTTTTAACAATAATCAAGATATTCATGCTTCAACTGCAGCTAAAGTATTTAATGTTGATTTAGGCAGAGTCACTAGAGAACAAAGGAGTCATGCAAAAATTGTGAATTTTGGAATTATTTACGGAGTTTCTGCTTTTGGTTTAAGTAACCAAACAAATCTTAGTCGGTCAGAATCAAAAATAATAATTGACAACTATTACAATTCATACCCAGCATTAAAAGAATTTATGAGCAATCAAATTAATTTCGCTAGAGAAAATGGCTTTGTACAAACAATTTTGGGAAGAAAAAGATTTTTAAATGATATAAATTCAAGAAATGGGATGATTAGATCATCAGCTGAGAGGAATGCTATTAATACGCCTGTTCAAGGAAGTGCAGCTGATATTATAAAATTATCAATGATTGATATTTCTGATGAGTTAAAAAATAATTCACTTAAATCAAAGCTTATTTTACAAGTTCATGATGAACTTGTTTTCGATGTTCCACTAGAGGAAGTTGATTTGATAAAAAAAATAATAATTGATAAGATGGAAAATGCATATAAACTCAAAGTTCCATTAACAGTTGATTTAGGAGTTGGAAATAACTGGCTTGAAGCTCATTAGATAATCTTCTTTTATGGGAGAAAGATTTGCATTTTTGATTATTTATTGTAGTTTTGCTGGCCAATAAATTAATTGATTTGGATTCAAATAGTTTTAAAACATTATCACTTAGAAAAGAAGATGTCAAGAAAAAATGGTTTTTAGTTGATGCTACTGACCAAAATCTTGGAAGAATGTGCTCTAACATTGCTAAAATCTTAAGAGGAAAACATAAAGCTTCTTTTACTCCTCACGTAGATTGTGGAGATAATATTGTAGTAATAAATGCTAAAAAAGTAAATCTCTCAGGTAATAAATGGGATAATAAAACGTACATAAGCCATTCTGGTTACCCTGGTGGTCAAAAAATTAAAACTGCCAAAGAAGTTTTTGCGAAAAACCCATCAATTTTAATTGAGAAAGCAGTGAAAGGAATGTTACCTAAAAACAAATTAGGTTCAGTAATGTTTAAAAACTTAAGAGTTTACAATGACGAAAATCATAATCAAAGCTCCCAAAATCCAGAATCAATCAATATAAACGAATTTTAGTTGTGGAAGTAATTCATAAAATAGGTAGAAGAAAAACATCAGTTGCTAGAATATATCTTTCTAAAGGAAAAGACAAGTACACTGTTAACGGAAAAGATTTTAAAGATTATTTTCCAACGACTTCACTCCAGTATAAAATTTTACAACCTTTCAAAATAACTGATAACTTGGGTAAATTCAATTTATCTGTTAATGTTTACGGTGGTGGAATAACTGGTCAAGTAGAAGCAATAAGATTGGCGATTTCTAGAGCTCTTTCAGATATGTCTGATGAGAATAAGTCTGCATTAAAAAAACTAGGCTTGTTGACTAGAGATCCAAGAATGGTTGAGAGAAAAAAGTTTGGTCAAAAGAAGGCAAGAAAGAAATTTCAGTTTTCTAAGCGATAATTTTAAATCAGCTATTTTCTTATTGGAATTTAGTTTAGCATCTAAACAAGCATAATAGTTTGTTGCTAAAATATTAAGAAAGTAAACTAAATAAAATGAGTAAAATTGAAATTAAAGAATTAGTAAAAGCAGGAGTTCATTTTGGTCACCTAACCAGAAAATGGAATCCTAATATGTCCCCATTCATTTATTCTGAAAAAAACGGGATTCATATAATCAATCTGTACAAAACCATAAATAAGCTTGAAGAAGCATGTGGTGCATTAGAAAAAATTTCTTCTTCAGGAAGAAAAATTTTATTTGTTGCTACAAAAAAACAAGCAAAAGATATTATTTCTAAAAGCGCATCTGAAGTTAATATGCCTTATATTACTGAAAGATGGCCAGGTGGAATGTTAACAAATTTTGTTACAATTAGAAAGGCTGTAAAAAAGATGTCAGCAATTGATAGAACCAAGGAAGATGGTACTTTTGAAACACTTTCTAAAAAAGAAAAACTAAGAGTAGACCGTACTCGTGCTAAGCTTGAAAAAAACCTAGGATCCATCACTTCAATGACTAGGCTTCCGGGTGCATTATTTGTTGTAGATATTAGAAGAGAGCATATTGCAGTAAGAGAAGCAAATAAATTAAACATTCCCATTTTTGCTTTAGTTGATACTAATACAGACCCTAATCAGGTTAATTTTGGAATACCTGCTAATGATGATGCAACAAAATCAATAGAGGTTATATTAAAGTATATCACCGAATCAATAAAAAAAGGCCTTACGATTAGAGAAAATGAAAAAATAGAAAGTGAAGCCAAAAAGGAAAAGGGTGATGAAATAGAAAATAAGGATAAAAAATAAAATTATGAGTAATATTACTGCTGCTGAAGTAAATAAATTAAGAAAAGCAACCGGAGCAGGAATGATGGATTGCAAAAAAGCTCTTGTCGAAGCTAATGGAAATTTTGAGTCTGCTATTGAAAATTTGAGAAAAAAAGGTCAAAAAGTTGCTGCAAAAAGAGCTGATCGTGAGTCAAGTGA
The DNA here is from genome assembly GCA_902535165.1 of uncultured Bacteroidota bacterium. Lineage (GTDB taxonomy): Bacteria > Bacteroidota > Bacteroidia > Flavobacteriales > Flavobacteriaceae > Eutrophosalina. The sequence goes on from CACASE010000002.1 coordinate 87,641, forward strand.
AGGAGCTGTTATAGCCATGGTTAATGAACAGATGAATAAGGGTGTTGTTATATCACTAAATTGTGAAACAGACTTTGTAGCAAAAAATGAGTCTTTTATTGAGTTTGCAAAATCATTATGTAAAATTGCTGTTAATTGTTCATCAGTTGAAGAACTTCTATCTTCAAAATATGAATCAATGAATGTAAGCGAAAAACTTATTGAACAGACTGGTGTTATTGGAGAAAAATTGGAGATTGGATCTTTTGAATTGATTAATTCTGAGTATGTTGGATTTTATATTCATGCAGGAAATAAAATTGCCACATTAGTTGGACTCTCAAATAAATTTGAGGGATCTGATGAATTATCTAAAAATATCGCTATGCAAGTTGCTGCTATGAATCCTATTGCTTTGAACGAAGATGGTGTAAGTAAGGATATTATTGAAAAAGAAATTGAAATTGCAAAAGAACAACTAAGAGCGGAAGGAAAACCTGAATCTATGCTGGATAATATAGCTAAAGGAAAATTAAAGAAGTTTTTCAAAGAAAGTACTTTAATTAATCAAGCTTACATAAAAGACAATAAATCAAGTGTAAATGATTACGTTAAATCCGTTAATCAAGACTGCGAAATTACGGATTTCAAGCGTGTTGCATTGGTTTAATTTTTAAAAATAAATCAAAATACCTTATTGAAATAGTATGATTATATTTACATAATCATATAAAATGTCTTACAAAAGAGTTTTATTAAAATTAAGCGGTGAAGCATTATTGGGTGAAAAATCTTATGGTGTTGATCCCAAAAGAATTCTTGCATATAGTAAAGAAATTAAAGAAATTGTTGACTCTGGTATTGAGTTAGCGATTGTTATTGGTGGAGGTAATATCTTTAGAGGTGTTTCTGGTGCAAGTAATGGAATTGACAGGGTACAAGCAGATTATATGGGAATGTTAGCTACTGTAATTAACGGCTTAGCTCTTCAAAGCAGTCTTGAGGATCTTAAAATACAAACTAGATTACAAACTGCTTTTAATATTGAAGCCGTAGCCGAACCTTATATTAAAAGAAAAGCTGTTAGGCACTTAGAAAAGAAAAGAGTTGTAATATTTAGCGCAGGCACTGGAAATCCTTTTTTCACAACAGACTCTGCAGCAGTTTTAAGGGCTATTGAAATAAATGCAGATGTAATATTAAAAGGGACAAGAGTAGATGGAATTTTTGATAATGATCCTGAAAAAAGTAAAGACGCTGTTAAATTTAAACAGATAAGTTATGATGATGTGATAGCCAAAAAACTTAAAGTTATGGATTCAACGGCATTCACCTTGAGTAAAGAAAATAAATTACCAATTATTGTTTTTAATATGAATAAAGAAGGAAATCTGAAAAAAATCATCAAGGGGGAAAAAGTTGGTACAATAGTAAATTAATATGGAAGAATTAGATTTTATAATTGAAAGTTCAAAAGAATTAATGGATAACTCAATCATTTATTTGGAGAAGGAGCTTGTGAATATTAGGGCTGGTAAAGCAAATCCCAATATGTTATCATCTGTTAATGTTGAATATTACGGCGTTATGACACCACTTAGTCAGATTTCTAATATAAGTACACCAGACTCTCAAACAATCTCTATCCAACCATGGGAAAAAGATAAATTACAAGATATCGAAAAAGCAATTCTTGCTAGTAATTTAGGATTTAATCCAATGAATAATGGTGAGTCAATTTTAATCAATATCCCTCCTCTAACTGAAGAAAGAAGAATTGAATTAGTGAAAGTTGCAAAGTCTGAAGTAGAAAAAGCAAAAGTGAGTATTAGAAATGCACGAAAAGAAGCGAATAATGAAATAAGAAAGTCAGATTTTTCAGAAGATTTAAAAAGTAATTATGAGCAAGATATTCAAGATCTTACTGATAAATTTATTAGTAAAACTGATAATATTTTAGCTATTAAAGAAAAGGAAATTTTATCAATATAATATGTCTAAAAATATTGAAATAAAAAGTGTTTTTAAAATTAAAAATGTTGGTGACAATGTTTCGATCAGTGGATGGGTTAAAACATTTAGATCAAATAGATTTATTGCTTTAAATGATGGCTCATGCTTAGAAGATATTCAATGTGTAATTAATTTTGAGGAGATTGACAATGAAATTTTATCAAAAATAAATACTGGTACATCTCTTAATATTGAGGGAGAAATTGTAAAAAGCCAGGGCAAAGGACAAAGCATTGAAATTTTAGTTAAAAAAATTAATATTCTTGGCTTAAGTGATCCTGATAAATATCCTATACAACCTAAAAAACATTCTTTTGAATTTTTGAGAGAAAATGCACATTTAAGAGTTAGAACAAAGACAATTAGCTCAGTTATGAGGATTAGATCTGAAGTTTCATATGCTATTCACAAATTCTTTAATGAAAATAATTTTTATTATGTACATACACCTATTATTACGGGAAGTGATGCAGAAGGAGCTGGTGAGATGTTCAAAGTAACAACTCTTGATTTAAATAAAATACCCAAAGACTCTAATGGAGAAATTGATTTTACAGCTGATTTTTTCTCAAAAGAAACAAATCTTACAGTTTCTGGACAATTAGAAGCTGAATCTATGGCTCTTGGCTTAGGAAAGGTTTATACATTTGGGCCAACCTTCAGAGCTGAAAATTCAAATACTTCAAGGCATCTTGCAGAATTTTGGATGATTGAACCAGAAATGGCTTTTTACGAGCTTGATGATAATATTAATCTTGCAGAAGAATTCATTAAGTACATTATTAAGTATGTGTATAATAAATGTAAAAATGAGATTGTTTTTCTAAGTAACAGGTTAATAAAAGAAGAGCAAAATATCCCTAAAAATGAAAGAAGTGAATTAAGCTTAGAGGAACGAATAAATTTTGTCATTAATAATAAGTTTGTCAGAATCACATATACTGAAGCGTTTGAAATTCTAAAAAATTCCAAACCAAATAAAAAAGGAAAATTCAAATATCCATTGGATAATTGGGGTATTGATTTTCAAAGTGAGCATGAGAGATTTCTTGTAGAAAAATACTTTAAATCACCTGTAGTTGTCTATGATTACCCATCTAAAATTAAAGCATTTTATATGAGAATGAATGATGATAATAAAACAGTAAGGGCAATGGATATCCTATTTCCTGGAATTGGGGAAATTGTTGGCGGTTCACAAAGGGAGGAAAGAATTGATGTACTAAAAGATAGAATCAAATCATTAAATATTGACGAGAAAGAACTTTGGTGGTACTTAGATTTAAGAAAATTTGGCACTGTAAAACATAGTGGTTTTGGATTAGGTCTTGAAAGACTAATTTTATTTATTACAGGGATGAGTAACATTCGTGATGTAATTCCATTTCCTAGAACACCTAAAAACGCTGATTTTTAAATTTTATCCCTGTTATTTTGTAATTTTGATTAAATAAAATTATGTTAAATCAAAAGTTACAATTAAAACTTTCACAGAAATTATCTCCTCAGCAGATTCAGTTGATGAAGTTAATTCAATTGTCAACTCTTGAATTTGAACAAAGACTTTCTAGAGAAATTGAAGAAAATCCAGCATTAGATACTGTTGATGAAAGTCAAGAAATTGACAATGATTTTGAATATAATCAAGACAGTGAAAAGCAAGAAAAATCAGATGATGAAATTGATATTTCTGAATATCTATCTGATGATGATATACCTGATTACAATTTAAAATCTAATAATTACAGTGAAGAAAATGAAAGGGCAATTCCTTATGCAGCAGGGACTTCATTCAATCAATTTCTTAAAAATCAACTACATTCTTTTTCTTTTAATAATGAAGACTTAGAAATTGCTGAATTTATTTTAGGCAGTTTAGATCAGTTTGGCTATTTAAGAAGAGATTTAATTGATATTTCTGATGATTTAGCTTTCACTTTGGGAATTAATGCTGATGAAAACAAAATTCAAAAAATACTTGATAAAATATATCTTTTAGATCCAGCTGGTATTGGTGCAAAGAATCTTCAAGAATGTTTATACCTACAATTAAAAAGAAAGAAAACCACTAAAAACATATCAAATGCAGTTAAAATAATAAAAGATTTATTTGATGAATTTTCAAAAAGACACTTTGATAAGATTAAAGCCAAATTAAATATTAGTGATGAGGATTTAAGAGAAAGTATTTCTGAAATAGAAAAGTTGAATCCTAAACCAGGTGGAGCATATAATGAAAATACAAAAATGAACTCATCAATAGTACCTGACTTTACTGTTGAGGTTATTGATGGAGAAATAAAATTAAAATTAAATTCTAGAAATGCTCCAGACTTATATGTTTCTAATGAATACAAAAATATGTTATCAGGCTATTCCGAATCAAAAGAGAAAACTAAAAGTCAAAAAGATGCTGTAATGTTTATTAAACAAAAACTTGATTCTGCTAAATGGTTTATTGAAGCAATAAAGCAAAGAAATCAGACCTTAATAATGACAATGTCAGCAATTGTAGATTTTCAAAAAGAATATTTTATTACTGGAGATGAAAAGAAATTAAAACCAATGATTTTAAAAGATATTGCTGAGGAAATAACTATGGATATATCAACAATTTCAAGAGTTGCCAACAGTAAATATGTAGATACGCCTTATGGAACTAAACTAATAAAATCATTTTTTTCAGAGGGGATTAAAAATTCTAAAGGGGAAGATATTTCTACTATTGAGGTTAAAAAAACGCTTGAATCCATTATAGAGTCAGAAGACAAGAAAAAACCTCTGACAGATGATCAGTTAACTAAACTCTTAAATAAAGAAGGCTACCCAATAGCCAGGAGGACAGTTGCAAAATACAGAGAAATGATTGGTGCTCCAGTTGCCAGACTTAGGAGAAAATTATAATGTCAAATCTTTCTATAGTAATTGTTAACTATAAGTCATGGACCCCCTTGACAATTTGTTTAGATAGTTTATTAAATCAAAAAAAAATTACTCCTAAAATTATTGTTTTAGACAACAATTCTGATGATACTAAGTTTATGGAATTTAAATCAAAATATAAATCAATTCATTGGATTAAAAATCAGGATAATTATGGATTTTCAAAAGCTTGTAATATTGGCTCAAAAATAGTTAAAACAGAATGGATATTATTTTTGAATCCGGACGCATTAATACCTAAAGATTGTCTTGAAAAATTAATGAATAAAGTTTCAAATGAAAAAAATAAAATTATTGGAATAAAGCAACTTAATGAAAAAGATGAAGATACATATGCTTATGGAAATTTTTTAAGTTATTATTCAATAAATGGAATATTAAGGTTTATATACAGAATTCTAAATAATCAAACCAATAAAATACTAAGTAAAAAGAAAAGCTTTAGTCCAGATTGGATTTCAGGATCATTCATTTTAATCAAAAAAAAGGATTTTGATAAAATAGGTGGATGGGATGAAGATTTTTTTATGTACTATGAGGATATGGATATATGCAAAAGAGCTTTAAGATTTAATATCAAAACCAAGTTTTATAATGATTTATACTGTTATCACTTTCATGGCAAATCTTCAAGGTTTGATTACAAAACAAAGATCAATTCAAAAACTCAAGTTATTAGATCATCACATATCTTTATTAAAAAACATTATGGTGCTTTAAATGCAAAATTGATTTCATTGCTTTTATTTTCCTCTCAACTAATTGAGTTAATAGTTCTATCTCTATTTATAAAAGAAAAAAGGGAAATTCTTAACAAGCTTATTAAAAGCTAGTTGTTTATTTCTGTATAAAATAATTCTAACCTAAACCTTTTATCATAATTAATTGGTTCAGGATTCGGCCCATATAGTATAGTACCTAAAGGGTTAATTACAGTTGATATTGGAATATATTCAAGTTCATCTGTACTTTTTAGCTCAGTATTTACTGCATTTGTAATGTCAGATGTAACTACTAGTCCTAATTTTTTATTTAATGAATCATTTCTTATTATGTTTTTAACATGTTCAGAAATTCTAATTTTATACTTTATCCCATTTCTGTCTTCATCAATCTCAATCAATCCACTATGCACAGTTTTTTGATCTTTTGGTTTTTGCCCTTGAGACTGATCGACGAAATAATCAATTACTGGTGCTTTACTTTCAATATCATATAAATAAATTCTAGATGGTTCAATTATTCCTCCGCTAATATCAACTGCATCCTTGTCGATATACATAGTTAAATTAGCTTCATTAATTAGCCATCCTTTTGACTTTATTTCACCTAAAATATCACTTCCAGTACCATCATCAAAAAGATTAATCTCCATCATTATACCTTCACCACCTTTTAGATAAACTCTTTTCAGATCTTGATTAGCGCTAGTCAAAGCATTTGAAATTTCAATAGAATAAGGGTCTTGTTTTATAATATTTATTTGATTACCAGTTAAATTAAGTTTAAATGTCTTTTCTTCTCTATCAATCGTATCATCAGATGTGTCATCAGTGGTATCATTTCTATTATACTTATCATACTCATAAACAATATTAATTGAGGCATCAGAATAATTTAACATTAATAAAAGTGGATCAGAAAAATCATATGCACTTAAAAAAAGACCTTTAAAATATAAACTAAAATTATCTTGATTTGCTAAGTCAATATTACCTTCTTGATCAATGATTTTAGATTGCATGTAATCCTTGTCAATAGGTATTCTTAATCTTGGGGTTAACCTTTCTTTTACCTGTTCAGATTCATCAACATCATCAGTATCAGGATCATCCTCTTTATAAATAACAACCTCATCAGTATCAATTTCAATTTCATCATCAAAGAGAATTTTACCTCTAAAATTTTCTATCTCATTATCATCCGAGTAATACTTTAGGAATGTTTCAAAATTATTAGATGGATCATAAGTACTTAAAAAATAATCTAATTCTTGAACCTTTATTTTAAAGTTTGCATCCTTATTGCCTATTAGAGAATCAATATCATATACTGTAGCACCCTGCCTTGGATTAACTGTGTCGGTATCAACATTATCAAGAATACCATCATCATCAGTGTCTGGATCTAATGGATCTGTTCCGTTACTTCTCTCAAGAACATCAGATAGACCATCTCCATCGCTATCACTATATATATCAAATGGATCAACATCATATGCATCAATAACACCATCGCCATCTGAATCAAAAGTGTTATTGAAAAATGGGATATCTAAATATGCATCAACAACTATCTCATTTTCTGGGATAATTAATATATTGGAATCATCACCTTCTAACTCCTTAGCTTGACTTGTAATGCCAAAGATTGGATTTAACTCATCTAAAGTTAACTGGGAAACAAAAGTAGCTTCTCTATTTCCAAAAATATCATCTCCTATCTTACCTAGTTGATAAACAGGAAGGCCAATTGATTTAAATGCTGGTATTTTCTTTTGATTTATGAAAACATCGACATACTCAACATTGGTTTCAAAAGTATCTGATCTTAAAAAATCTGTGCCAATATTATTATACTCTTTATTACATGACATAAAAATTAAAGAACAAAGAATAATTGAAATGAATTTAATTCTCATTTGGTAAAATTTTTTCATAAAAATCTAAGTATTCCTTTTGAAAATCAATATTTGAAAAGCATTCCAGTACGGGAATTTTGGATTTTTTTATCATTTCAATATAATTTTTCTTAAGATCAGATGCAAAAATAACACCATCTGAAAATGCTAGAGAAATTCTGTATAAATTATCATAAGTTGGATTTTCAAGTATTGACAAATTTTTATCATCTATATCATCAAATTTTAACTTATTGATAATTTTTTTATCAAGCTTACCTTTAAGTTGATTATCATAAATAGATACAATTACTTTTGTATTTTCAAACATAAGATCATTATTGTAAAAGTTTTTAAGATATAGAGGCAGCAGTGATGCAATCCAGCCATGAACATGAATTAAATCAGGTGTCCAATTTAATTTTTTAATCGTTTCTATAATACCTTTTGCAAAGAATATTGATCTTTCGTCATTATCTTTGTAAAGTTTGCCGTTTTTATCACATTCAACTAATCTATTTTTGAAATAATCTTCACTGTCAATAAAATATACTTGCATACGTTCCTTAGGGATTGACGCAACTTTTAAAATTAAAGGCATATCCATATCATCAATTATGAGATTGATTCCTGATAATCTAATTACTTCGTGCAATTGGTGCCTTCTTTCATTTATAATACCATACTTAGGTATAAAAATTCTAGTCTGACCACCATTTTCATTTACCATCTTAGGCAAACTATAAGTCATATTTGCTATATCGGTTTGAGGCATATAAGGGATTACCTCAGAGGAAACATATAAAATTTTTTTTCCTTTCATAAATCCTATCTTGTAATATAGGTCCACAAAATTACAAAAATTAAATAAGATAGGATGTAAAGTGTTATGTTTGCATCTTGTTAAATTTTTCTTAAATGAACATTGTTAAAACAAAAGCAGATTTATATAGATTATTAGATGAACAAAGATCTTTTTCTAACAAAATTGGCTTGGTACCAACGATGGGATCATTACACATGGGTCATTTATCTTTAATTGAAGTTGCAAAAAGAAAATCTGATTTTGTTTGGGTAACGATTTTCATAAATCCAACACAATTTAATGATGTTAATGATTTTAAATCTTATCCAAAAGAAATTGATGGTGACATAAAAAAAATTAGATCTATCTCTAAAGAAATAAATATTTTCATACCTAGTGTAGATGAAATGTACCCTGATAACATACCTTTAGAAAAATTTAATTTTGGCGACATTGATAATATATTAGAGGGTAAATTTCGTCCTGGTCATTTTAATGGTGTCGCAACCATCGTTAAAAAATTATTTGAAATCTTTGAGCCTTGTTTCGTTTTTTTTGGTGAAAAAGATTTTCAGCAAACTTTAATAATCAAAAAAATAATATATAAATTTTTTCCAGAGATAAATATTATTATTTGTCCCACAATAAGAGATAAAAATGGTTTAGCATTAAGTTCTAGGAATAAACTTATCTCAAAAAATTCTTTTTCAAAATGTGGGATAATTTTCGAAACATTACAATTTGCAAAGGCAAATTATATTAAAATAGATTTTGTTGATTTATTAGTTGCAATCAAAAGTAAAATTGAAACAATAAAAAACTTTGAGCTTGAGTATTTTGAAATAAGAGACGAGGAAAATTTAGTGATTTACAACCAAAATGATTATAAAAAAAGCTTTAGAGGTTTCATTTCAGTGAAAGTTGAAGGTGTGAGGCTGATAGATAATTTACCCTTTTAGAAATTATGGTGCAGGATTTGGATAAAGTTCGTGTACCTCATTAATTTCCTTAATAATCTCATCTGAAAGTTTGATTTCAATACTTTTAATATTTTCTTCTAGCTGTTTTAAGTTTGTTGCTCCAATAATATTACTTGTCACAAAAGGGCGATCATTGACAAAAGATAGAGCAAGATGAGTTAGTGAAATATTATATTTTCTAGCTATTTTATTATACATTAATGAGGCATTCATTGAGTTTTTACTATTGTACCTTTTTAAATTTGGAAATAAATTGAGTCTGCTATTTTCAGGGATTTTATTATCAAAATATTTTCCAGTTAATATTCCAAAGCCAAGAGGTGAATAACCTAATAATCCAATATTTTCTCTTTTACAAATTTCAGAGCTACCAACCTCAAATAGTCTATTTAATAATGAATATGGGTTTTGAATTGTAATCATTTTGGGTAAAGACTCTTTTGAATATTCTAAAAATTTCATAATCCCCCATGGGTTTTCATTTGATAATCCTATCTGCCTAACTTTACCAGATTTTATAATTCTATATAGCTTTTCTAAAATTTCTAAAAAATTATCTTCCCATGTATCATTTGAATATTGAAATGATCTATTGCCAAATGTATTAGTTATTCTCTCTGGCCAGTGTAATTGATATAAATCAATATAATCCGTCTTTAATCTCTTGAGACTACCATCTACTGCCTCATCAATAGACTTCCCCTTGAAGCCAGTTTTTCTTATATGTGCAGTGTAAGCCCCTGGCCCTGCTATTTTCGTTGCTAAAATTATTTTCTCTCGATTTTTATTTTCATAAAACCACTTTCCGATAATTTCCTCAGTTACAGCATATTTGTCAGCTGTAGCTGGTACTGGGTATAATTCAGCAGTATCAAAAAAATTAACTCCATGTTCTAAACTAAAATTCATTTGATCAAAAGCTTCCTGAGTAGTATTTTGTCTACCCCAAGTCATTGTACCAAGACATATTTTACTTACTTTAATATTTGTTGTTGGTAAAAAATTATACTCCATTACATTTTTAAATTTAAACCAATTGGGCAATGATCAGAATGAACTACATCGTTTAAAATATAGGATTGTGTAATATTTTTTTTAAGTTTTTCAACAGCCAACAAGTAATCGATTCTCCATCCTTTATTGTTATTTCTAGAGTTGGCTCTGTAACTCCACCAGCTGTAATTGTGTGGTGAGTTATTGAATATTCTAAATGAATCAACAAATCCATCCTTTATAAAATTGTCAATCCAATCTCGTTCTTCAGGCAAAAAACCTGAAACTTTTGCATTTCTAATTGGATCATGTATATCTATAGCTTTGTGACATATATTAAAATCTCCACCAACAATCAAGTTAGGAACTTTAGACTTCAAATTATTTATATATGTTTTAAAATCATCCATATATTGAAATTTAAAATTTAGGCGATTAATATTAGTTCCAGAGGGTAAATATAAACTCATAACAGAAAATTTTTTAAAATCTACTCTTAAATTTCTTCCTTCAAAATCCATATAATCAATCCCAGTTCCATATGTCACATTTTCAGGTTTAATTTTAGTTATTATTCCAACTCCACTATATCCTTTCTTTTGTGCAGAAAACCAATAGTTATAATAACCCAAATCAGAAAATAATGACTTGTCAAACTGATCCTCATTAGCTTTAATTTCCTGAAAACATACTATATCTGGATCATAATCTTTTATCCAATTCAACAAATTTTTTTTTAAAGCTGCACGAATCCCGTTAATATTATATGAAAGAATTTTAATCAATTTATATTTTTAAAGCCAATTCGAAATATCAAAAGATTTAGATAAAAAACTTTCAATATTATCAATAGATATCCTTTTTTGTTTCATAGAATCCCTCTCTCTAATTGTAACTGTTTTATCTTGGTTAGTTTGATGATCAATTGTAATACAATAAGGTGTTCCAATTGCATCTTGCCTTCTATATCTTTTACCAATTGCATCTTTTTCATCATAAATAACATTATATTTTAATTTCAACTTGTCTTTTAAATTAGTTGCGATTTCAGGCAATCCATCTTTTTTAACCAGCGGTAAAATTGCACATTTATTAGATGCTAAAATTATTGGAATTTTCAAAACTGTTCTTTCAGTCCCATCATCTAATTTTTCAATATTTAATGATTCTGAGAAAACAGCCAAAAACATTCTATCAAGACCAATTGATGTTTCAATAACATATGGTGTATATTTTTCTTGATCAAATGGATCAAAATATTTAATTTGTTTGGAAGAAAACTTTTCATGATTTGATAAATCAAAATCAGTTCTTGAGTGAATTCCCTCCAGCTCTTTAAAGCCAAATGGAAATTCAAATTCAATATCACAAGCAGCATCAGCATAATGTGCAAGTTTCTCATGATTATGGAACCTATACTTATCTTGATTAATTCCTAACGAAAGGTGCCATTTCATCCTTGTCTCTTTCCAGAACTCATACCATTTTTTTTGTTCTCCTGGTTTAATAAAAAATTGCATTTCCATTTGCTCAAATTCACGCATTCTAAAAATAAATTGTCTTGCTATAATCTCATTTCTAAATGCTTTACCAATTTGAGCAATACCAAAAGGTATTTTCATTCGGCCTGTTTTTAAGACATTCATATAATTAAGAAATATTCCTTGTGCGGTTTCTGGTCTAAGATATAAATCAGATGAGCTTTCAAGAGATGCTCCAAACTTTGTATTAAACATTAAATTAAACTGCTTAACATCTGTCCAATTACATGATCCTGAGATTGGACAAAGAATATTGTTATCTAATATTATCTGTTTAAGCTCAGTTAAATTATCATCATTAAGTGCTTTATTTAATCTTAGTTTAAGATCATTAATTTGCGAATTATACTTTTTAGCTCGTTCATTTGTGGATAAAAATATATTTAAATCAAATTTTTCTCCAATTCTTTTTTCATTTTTAGAAACTTCTTTATTTAACTTACTTTGAATCTTTTCAATGAAATCTTCAATTAGATTATCTGCTCTATATCTCTTTTTTGAATCTTTATTATCTATAAGAGGGTCATTAAAAGCATCTAAGTGACCACTTGCTTTCCATGTAATTGGATGAGAAAAAATTGCTGAATCTAGTCCAACAATATTATCATTCATATTTATCATTGATTTCCACCAATAATTTTTAATATTATTTTTTAGTAAAACACCATTTTGACCATAATCATACACTGCGCTCAATCCATCATAAATTTCACTTGATTGAAAAATAAAACCATATTCTTTAGCGTGTGAAATTATTTTTTTGAATTTTTCTTCAGACATGTAACAAAAATACTATATTCATCTTTATTATGATTTTAATAATTAAAAATAAATTCTTTTAGTTATTGATGTTTATGAAAGTTCCGTCTTCTCTGCTATTAATTATAATTTTAGTTTTTTTGAGCTCATGTGCAAAGAGAGGTACACCAGATGGTGGGCCTTTAGATGAAAATCCACCAGAAATTGTAAGAGAGATACCTAAAAACAATTCAATTTACTTTAATGATGAAAAGATTAGAATTTTTTTTGACGAGTACATAAAACTAGAAAAATTAAATTCTCAGCTTGTTGTATCTCCTCCGATTGACAAAAGTAAATATTCAATTTTTCCGCAAGGTGGTGCTTCGAAATATATCGATATAGAAATTAATGAATCATTAGCAGATAGTACAACCTATGTTTTCAATTTTGGACAAAGTATTCAGGACAATAATGAAGGAAATAAATTACAATTTTATAAATATGCATTCTCAACTGGATCATATATTGATTCTTTAGAGATTGATGGTATAGTTAAGGACAGTTATTCAGCAAAAACAGATGAATTAATCACGGTTATGCTTTACCCCGAAAATGAAAAATTTTATGATTCAATAATATACAAAGAAAAACCAACTTATGTTGCTAGCACTCTGGATAGTACATATTTTAATTTTACTAATGTAAAAACAGGCAAGTATCATCTAATCGCAATTAAGGATAATAACAACAATTTTTTATTTGATCCTCTAATCGATAAAATTGCTTATTATGATAGTATAATCAATCTTCCAGGTGATTATGAGATTGATTTAAAGATTTTTAAAGAAAATCCAGAATTTTTCATTTTTAAACCATTCCAAACATCTTATAACAAACTGTCATTTGGTTACAGAGGTAATACTGATAGTTTGGATATTAAAATTTCTAATAAAAATATTATTAATTCATCGCAAATAACATTTGAAAAAGAAACAGATACATTAAATTTCTGGTTTAAGGAATTCGAGTATGATACTATTTATTTAGATTTAAAAAATAAAAATTTCAAAGAAAAATTTAAAGTTTCGTATCCAAGAAAAAAATTAGAAAGAGACTCTCTGCAAATCAATAGTGATGTACAAAATTCCATCGATTTAGGAGAAAAATTTATTTTAAATAGCAACATTCCTTTATCAAAAATTAATGATCAATACATAAATATTTATAATAAAGATTCAGTAGGTATTGAATTTTCAACACGCATTAAAAATGGAACTGATATCATTTTTGATTTTGAGATTTTACCTAATGATAAGTATAATATTACTGTCTTACCTAACGCAATTATTGATTTTTTTGATAATACTGTTGATACACTAAACTACTCATTAAATACAAAAAAGAGTTCTGATTATGGTTTATTGATAGTTAATATAGAAACATTAAAGAAGTATCCAATTATTGTCGAACTTTTAGATACTAAAGAAGATATTATACAATCTAAGTATATTAAAAGTCAATTTGATGAATGTATTTTTGAAAACATTAACCCAGGGGACTATAATTTAAGATTGATTCATGACAAAAATGAAAATTATAAATGGGATTCTGGAAATTATTTAAATAAAATTAAACCCGAGGAAACATTACACAGTTTAGAAAGAATAAAAATCAGAGCAAATTGGGTTATTCGTGAAAAAATATGATCTATTATTTTTTAATATTTGCTTTAACATATTCTCTGTTAAGCTTAGCAATGTAATCTAATGAGATACCCTTAGGGCACTCAACATGACATGCACCAGTATTTGTACAATTTCCAAAACCTTCTTCATCCATCTGATTAACCATATTTAAAACTCTGTCAGTAGCTTCAACCTTACCTTGTGGTAATAAAGAAAATTGGGAAACTTTTGCAGAAACAAAAAGCATAGCAGATGAGTTTTTACAACTAGCAACACATGCACCACAACCAATACATGTTGCAGCATCAAATGCTTTATCAGCATTTTCTTTTTCTATAGGTATTGTATTAGCATCTAAAGTATTCCCAGATGTATTTATCGAAATAAATCCACCTGATTGTTGTATTCTATCAAAAGCCGATCTATCAACAACTAAATCTTTAATAATTGGGAAAGCTTTAGCTCTAAATGGCTCAATGTATATAGTGTCACCATCTTTAAATTTTCTCATGTGAAGCTGACAAGTAGTAATTAATTTATCAGGACCGTGAGGCTCACCATTTATAAACATGGAGCAAGAACCACAAATACCCTCTCTACAATCATGATCAAATGCAACAGGATCACCGTTCTCCTCAATTATTTTTTCATTTAGCACATCCATCATTTCAAGAAATGACATATCAGGGGAAATATTATCAATCTCATAATCAATCATACTACCTTTTGATTTATTATTTTTTTGTCTCCATATTTTTAAATACAATTTCATTATTTATATGATCTACTTTTTAATTCAACATTCTCAAATTGTAATTGTTCCTTGTGTAATTTAGACAACTCTATATTAGGGTTATGCTCCCAAGCTGAAACAAATCTAAATTCATCGTCATTTCTTAAAGCTTCACCCTCTTTAGTTTGATACTCTTCCCTAAAATGACCTCCACAAGACTCATTTCTATTAAGTGCATCTAATGCAAATAATTCACCTAATTCCATAAAATCAGCAACCCTCAAGGCTTTTGCTAATGATTCATTGAAAGAAGATTTTTCACCAGGGACTTTTATATTTTTATAGAAATTTTTTCTCAGATTTTGAATGTCTTTGATCGCTTTTTTTAAGTCCTTTTTATTTCTTGACATCCCACAATTATTCCAAATTATTTTACCTAACTTCTTGTGAAAATAGTCAACTGATTTTGATCCTTTATTTGCCATAATTTTATCAATTTTTTCTTCAACCAATTTTTTTGCATCTTCAAATTCAGGTAAATCTGATGAAATTGGTCCAGTTTTGATATCATCGGCTAGAAAATCATTTATTGTGTTTGGAAGCACAAAATAGCCATCGGCTAATCCTTGCATTAGTGCAGATGCTCCAAGCCTATTTGCTCCATGATCTGAAAAATTAGCTTCACCAATAGCATAGCAACCTGGAATGGTTGTCATTAAATTGTAATCAACCCAAAGTCCTCCCATTGTATAATGAACAGCAGGATAAATCATCATAGGAGTTTTATATGGATTTTCATCTACAATTTTCTCATACATCTGAAATAAATTGCCATATTTGGCCTTTATAACTTGCTCTCCTAAAGACCTAACTAAATTAATATCATCAGTGTCTAATCCTTTAATTAAAGCTTTCTCTTTTCCATATCTAATTATGGAAGAAGAAAAGTCTAGAAATACAGCTTCTCCTGTTTTATTAACTCCAAAGCCGGCGTCACATCTTTCTTTAGCAGCTCTAGATGCAACATCACGCGGAACTAAGTTCCCAAATGCAGGGTATCTTCTTTCTAGATAATAATCTCTATCATCCTCACTTAGATCAGTTGGTTTAAGCTTACCTTCTCTAATTTTTATTGCATCATCTATTTTTTTCGGAACCCAAATTCTTCCATCATTTCTTAGAGACTCAGACATCAAGGTAAGTTTAGACTGATAATCGCCTGAAACAGGTATACAAGTTGGATGAATTTGTGTGAATGAAGGATTTGCAAAAAGAGCTCCTTTTTTATGCACTTTCCAAGCTGCAGATACATTACTACCCATAGCATTAGTAGATAGATAAAATAAATTACCATAACCACCAGATGCCAAAACAACTGCATGAGCAGAATGACTTTCTATCTCACCAGTAATTAAATTGCGAGTGATTATTCCTCTTGCTTTACCATCAACTATAACTATGTCCATCATTTCATGTCTTGTAAACATTTTTATTTTACCTCTGGCTACTTGTCTATTCATTGCCGAGTATGCGCCCAGTAATAATTGCTGTCCAGTTTGTCCTTTTGCATAAAAAGTTCTAGAGACCAATACACCACCAAATGACCTGTTATCTAAAAGACCCCCATACTCTCTCGCAAATGGAACTCCTTGAGCAACACATTGATCAATAATACTAGATGAAACTTCTGCTAATCTATAAACATTAGCCTCTCTAGATCTGTAATCACCTCCTTTGATAGTATCATAAAATAATCTGTAAACTGAGTCACCATCACCCTGATAATTTTTAGCAGCGTTAATACCCCCTTGTGCTGCAATAGAATGAGCTCTCCTGGATGAGTCTTGAAAACAAAAAGCTTTGACATTATACCCCTGTTCTGCTAATGTAGCAGATGCAGAACCGCCAGCCAATCCAGTACCGACAACGATTACATCAATATTTCTTTTATTAGCAGGGCTAACTAATCGAACATTATTTTTATGATTACCCCATTTAAGATCTAACGGACCATTAGGGATGTTTGATTTAAGTAGTGATTTGGATTGTAATGGTTTTAAATCCTTTATTAAGGAGTGTAAATCAATTGATTTATTTCTAATCAATCTATTTTTTTCTAAAAATTCCGGATCGGATGATTTGATAGGATGTCTATTGTCAGACTTATGCCAGTCAGAATCCCAATCCTTAAGCTTACACTTAACACCTGTACTTTTTTTAATTACCTTTTGAGTTCCGTTTTCAAATTTGTGGTAATACCTGACACAAACTGTTAAGCTATCATCATCATTATACTCTTCCTTTGGTTTTCGATAATTAAGAGAATAGGTTATTTTTTTCATTCACGTGTTAAAAGTAATAATAAATAATAAAATATAAAAAAATTGATAAAAATACTTTTATAACACAGATGGAATCTGATTATTATTATTAATTTATAACACATAAAAGATTTATTTATGTGTTATAAATATGTACATTATGTGTTAAAATGCATAAAAAAATGAAATAATGCTATAAAACAAAATCCAGCTGGTATTCCAATGCCGAATGCATAACTTATTTTATTTATAATTGAAGAGTATTTATTATTAGTTCCTAATGATTGTGTTGAAGAAGAAAGCCCGTGTATTAGATGAAGGGATAAAAAAATAAATGATAAGCAATATAATCCTACTCTAACAGGATTTTCAAATTTATGTATCAATTCTTCATAATACCTGTCAGGATCTTCTGGTAATACTTGAATATATTTATAATCCATTTCAGGTACCCAAAAATCATAAAAATGTAAAGCTAAAAAGGATAAAATTACGATTCCCGAAATAATCATGTTTCTAGAAACAAACATTGAATTTCTTGATCCTTTGTAAACTGCATATTTTACAGGCCTAGCTTTGCGATTTTGCCAATCTAAAACAAAACCCATTACAAAATGAAATATAACACCAACAATTAAGATTGGCTGTAAAATAAACTGAACCAACGGGTTATTACCCATAAAATGTGAAAGCATATTAAAAATACTTTCACTGAAAACGGAGGTTATATTAATTAAGAAGTGCTGAGTTAAAAAAACTATCAAAAATACCCCAGAAAGTGCCATGGCAATTTTTCTACCAATCGAGGAATTAAAAAGCTTTTTCATTATCAAATCTAAATAGATTACAAAATTAATTCAGAATGAAATCAGAAACAAGAAATTAAAGCTATTTAATAGAAAATTTTCTTGACAACCCATTAATATTTAGTTTATAGTCGCCCTTAGACAAATAAATATTTCCATCTTTGGATTTATCAAAACTTAATCCAATCTTCTTTAATTTATTTTTATTGAGAGATTCATTAATTATTGGTAAAATTTCGATATAGTTAAATCCTTTATCAAAATTTAGCTGTCCTTTATTTAAAATATTATCCATGTCATCCCTAAGTGTGTAATCATACATTATTGAATTATCTGAATACACAATCGCTTTAACTAAGGGTTTAAAAAAATCATCTGAATAGTTAGATTTTTTTCCCCACGAATTTGAGTGTTTTAAATCATTTATTTCAAAAATAATTAAAGGCTTCTCTTCATTTTTTTCAATCATAAAATCATTAAATAAATCTAAATTTGTTTTGTATATAGATCTTCCGTGTGTTCCAACTAATAAATCATTTTTTTCAGTTTGAATTACTAAATCATGGACAGCAACCCTATTTAATGTAGATTCAAATGGATACCATTTTTTTCCATTATTAAATGAAATAAATAAACCATTGTCTGTACCAGCATACAGAATTTCTTTTCTATTAATATCTTCTCTAATTACATTAACGGGTGATAATGGAAGATTGGATGAAATATTTTCCCAATTATCGCCATTATCATCACTAAGGAATATATATGGCTTAAAGTCGTTGTATCTATATCCATTCAATGATAAGTAAATCCTATTATTTTCATGTTTTGAAAAAATTACTCGGCTAACCCAAAGATCAGGTGGTAAATTTTTATTTATCGTCTTCCAACTTTTTCCAGAGTCAACACTAATACTTAGAATCCCATCATCAGAGCCAACAACTAATTTGCCAAACTGAAAAATCGATTCATCAAAACTAGTTATAGTGCCATAGGGTACATTGCCTCTTTTTCCACCAGTTGTCAAATCATCAGAGATTTCTTCCCAATCATCACCTTTATTAAATGACCTATGTAGCTTGTTACTCCCAAAATATATAATATCTTGATTATGAGACGATATCAATACAGGTGTTTGCCAATTGAATCTTAGAGGAGAGTCTCCAAGCTTATGTTTTGGTTTAATACTTTTTCTATCATTATTAGATAAATCTAGTCTGTAATAATTACCAAATTGTAATCCAGTGTAAACTATATTGTTATTTCGGTTATCAATTTGAATTTGCATGCCATCTCCTCCCATAATTTTAGTCCAATTATTGTGACCTGACTCATACCATGATGGAGATTCAATCGAATTATTTTTTGCCATCCAAACTCCATTATCTTGTAATCCACCATAAACATTATAGGGACTAGAATTATCAACATTAATTGAATAGAATTGTCCAACAGATGGTTGGTTTAATTTTATCCAATTATCTCCTTGATCATATGTAATATTAACACCACCATCATTTCCTAAAACTAGATGATTTGTATTTTTTGGATTGATCCATAAATCATGATGATCAACATGAACATTACTTGCTCCAATTCTTTTAAAAGTTTTTCCTGAATCATCTGATTTTAAAATTGGGACACCATAAATATATATTTGATCTGAATTAGTTGGAGAAACATGTATTCTTCCAAAATAATATCCATAACTGTTATAAACACCATCCAAATAATTTGAGTTTTGTTTTTGCCACGAAATACCACCGTCAATCGATTTATAAACTTCTGCTCCTATTACAGGTGTATCAAATAGTTCTGCATTAGCATCTGTCAAAAACTTATAAATATCCTCTGGAATTAACTCATTTGAATTTACTTTAGATTTTAGGTAAACTGCATCTAAGTCTTTTGGAAAACCATTTTGCTTAATAAAGTTGTTTAACTTATCATTTCCTAAATCCATAAAGCTTTGCTTAGACATTTCCTTAAAGTCTAATCTTTTTAATCCTTCAGATTTATTCTCAACTTTTCTTCTAAACTGATTATCCAAAACTGCATAAATAACTGATGAATCATAAATTGCTAGCCCTATTCTTCCTACTCCTTGGCCAGTTGGAAAACCAGAGGAAGAAGTTGATATTTTTTTCCAGTTTTTACCTCCATCAATTGTCTTATAAATCCCTGAATTACGGCCACTTCCTTTAAAGTTCCACGCATTTCTCTCTCTTTCCCAAAAAGCAGCATACTGAATATTGAAATTACTTGGATCATAAACTATATCAATAGCTCCTGTGTTATCATTAATATATAAAGATTTAGTCCATGTTTTTCCTCCATCAAATGAATTAAAAATTCCTCTTTCTGTATTTTTTGAATATAAATGACCTATTACTGCTACTACAATATGTTGATTATCATTTGGGTTAATAAGAATTCTACTAACATGATGAGAATCTCTTAAACCAACATTCTTCCAGGTCTTGCCATTGTCACTAGATTTTATTATTCCAATTCCAGGATATGATGATCTTGAAGAGTTACTTTCGCCAGTGCCTACATAAATTGTTTTAGATTCCCAATCTACTGCAAAATCTCCTATATTTTGTGTTATGCTATTATCCATAATTGGATCAAATGTGGTACCATTATTTATTGTGTGCCATAATCCACCCGAAGCATACGCGACATAAAATTCTGTTGTATTTTTAGGGTTAACTTCTAAATCTGTAACCCGGCCGCTCATTACACTTGGTCCGATATTTACAAATTGAATATTTTTTACAATAGAGTTTTCTAATTGATTTTTATATTGAAACTCAGATTTCTCGATTAATTCTGCAGATGTATAATTATTTTGTGACTGGCAAAAAATGGAGAATAAGATTATAAAAAAACTTATATTTTTCATCTTTTTTAATTTGTTAAATTTGACTCATATCAATTTTAAATGAAATACAATAAAATAGATAGTAGCTTATTCATTAAAAATCGTAAAAATTTTATTAAAAAGCTAGAGGCTAATAGTATTGCTTTTTTTAATTCTAATGATATATATCCCATTAGCGCTGATTCTACTCTTCCATTTGAACAGCATAGAGATATTTTTTATTTGAGTGGTATTGATCAAGAAGAAAGTATCCTAGTTTTATTTCCAGATTCTAAAAAAAACAGCTTTAAGGAAATGCTCTTCATTAGAGAGACTAATGATCATATAACCCACTGGGAAGGTGAGAAATTAACCAAAGAGAAAGCTAAAGATATTTCTGGAATAAATAATATTTATTGGACAAATGAATTTAAAGATATTTTAAATCAAATAATTAAACAATCTGAAAATGTATACATCAATACTAATGAACATTATAGGCAAAATGTAGAGACTCAAACAAGAGAAGATAGATTCATTGAGGAGCTTAAAAAAATAGGTGGTATTAATTTTAAAAAAAGCAACCCAATACTCCAAAAACAAAGGTCTATTAAAGATGAGATTGAAATTAGATTAATAGAACATGCATGTAATATAACTCGGAAAGGTTTTGAAAGAGTTTTAAAATTTGTAAAACCTGGAGTCTGGGAGTATGAAATAGAAGCTGAATTTTCACATGAATTCCTGAAAAACAGGTCTAAAAAATTTGCCTACAGTCCAATAATTGCATCTGGAAGAAATTCAAATTTTTTACATTATATCGACAATAACAGGCAATGTCTGGATGGAGAAATAGTATTAATGGATGTTGCTGCTGAATATGCAAATTATTCAAGTGATATGACTAGAACTATCCCTGTAAACGGAAAATTTAGCGATAGACAAAAAATTATCTATAATGCTGTTTTAAATGTTAAAAATGAAGCCACATCATTGTTAAGGCCAGGTGTTTTGTGGAAAGACTATCATATTGAAGTTGGTAAAATCATGACTTCTGAGTTATTAAGAATTAAACTGTTAGATAAATCTGACATACAAAATCAAACTAAAGAAAAACCAGCTTATAAAAAATATTTTAGTCATGGAACATCTCATCATTTAGGCTTAGATACTCATGACTATTGTGATTTAGATATGCCTTTTGAAAAAAATATGGTATTAACAGTTGAACCTGGAATTTATATTAAAGATGAAGATTTTGGAATAAGATTAGAGGATGATGTAGTTATAAATAGTTCAGGAGAACCAACTAACTTAATGAAAAACATACCAATTCAGATTGAAGAAATTGAGGCAATCATGAACAATGGTTAAAAAGATTTCCAACCCAACGATTCTATCATTATATTTCTTCCTGATTTTTCTAATAAAATCATCTCTTTGGATGAAGTAATATGTCCAATTACTGAAAGGTTTAAATTATTTTGAATTTGATCTAAATTTTCTTGAGCAACTGTAAATAATAATTGATAATCCTCACCACCTGATAATGCAATTGTTGTCGGTTCTAAGTTAAATTCTTCACAAGCTTGTAAAGAATCGTCACTTATTGGTATTTTATCCTCATAAATTTTACATCCTTTATTTGAACTTTTGCATAAGTGAATGATTTCTGAAGAAAGTCCATCAGAAATATCAATCATGGATGTTGGTTTAATTTTAGATTCCTGAAAAAACTCAATAATATCATTTCTAGCCTCAGGTCTTAGTTGTTTTTGAATAATATTTTTATAAGCTGTCAAATCAGGCTTATTACTTGGATTTACTAGAAAGACCTGCTTTTCTCTTTCTAATACTTGTAATCCTAAATAAGCTCCCCCAAGGGTGCCAGAAACAACAATTAAATCATTAGTTTTTGCTCCTGACCTTTTAACAAATCCACTTTCACTAGGAACTCCGAGTGCAGTTACAGAAATTATGAGTCCTTTATTTGATGAGGTTGTGTCTCCCCCAACTAAATCAACATTATAATTTTCACAGGCGACTTTAATACCAGAATAAAGATCTTTCAGGGATTCAATTTTAAACCTGTTAGATATAGCTACAGAAACTGTTACTTGACTACAGATACCATTCATTGCACATATATCCGATATAGATGAAGTTATCGCCTTATACCCAAGATGTTTCAATGGGAAATATGAGAGATCAAAATGGACCCCTTCAACCAACATATCTGTTGAAATAAGCGTATTTTTTTTATTGAAATCTATTATAGCAGCATCATCACCAACAGATAGCTGAGTAGAATCATTTTTTGAAATAAATTCTTTAGTTAACAACTCAATTAGACCAAATTCGCCTATTTCAGCAATATCAGTAAGTTTTTTTGATTTTTTAGGCATTTGTATTCGCAATTGAATTTCAAATTTAGAGTAATAATTATTTTTTAAAGGGTTATATTTGCAAAATATGATTAAAGTAGCAGATACCGCAAAAAATCAAGTGTCAAAACTAATGAAAATGGATGGTTTTAATCCAAGTGAAGATTTTATCAGAGTTGGTGTAAAAAGCGGTGGATGTTCAGGACTATCTTATGAGTTAAATTTTGATAAAAATAAGCTTGATAATGATAAGGTTTTTGAGCATAATGGTATAAAAATTGTAGTTGATAAAAAAAGTTTTTTATACTTGATAGGAACAACACTTGAATATTCTGGAGGTTTGAATGGAAAAGGCTTTATTTTTAAAAATCCTAATGCTTCACGAACTTGTGGTTGTGGTGAAAGTTTCTCTTTATAACAATATAATATGGCATATACAGAAGAAGAATTAAAAAAAGAACTAGAACAACAGGAATATCAATACGGTTTTACAACTGACATTGAATCTGAGACCTTTCCTATTGGACTTAATGAAGATATTGTTCGTTCTATCTCAAAGAAAAAAAATGAACCAGAATGGATGACCAATTGGAGGCTTGATGCATATGCTGCATGGAAAAAAATGGATGAACCTGAGTGGGCTAACATTCATTATAAGAAACCTGATTTTCAAGCTATTTCATATTTTTCAGCTCCAAAAACTAGTAACAAGTATAAAAGTTTAGATGAAGTCGATCCTGAACTTATTAAAACATTTAATAAGCTTGGTATTTCGATTGAAGAACAAAAAAAGCTTTCTGGAGTAGCTGTTGATATTGTAATGGACTCAGTTTCTGTTGCAACTACTTTTAGAGAAACTTTAGCTAAAGACGGAATTATTTTTTGTTCAATTTCAGAAGCAATTAAAGAATACCCTGATTTAGTAAAAAAATATATTGGAAAAGTAATACCTAAAACAGATAATTATTACGCTGCATTAAATTCAGCTGTTTTCTCTGATGGATCTTTTTGCTATATACCAAAAGGTGTTAAATGTCCTATGGAATTGTCTACATATTTCAGAATAAATCAAGCTGGGACTGGTCAATTTGAAAGAACTTTGGTAATTGCTGATGAAGGAAGTTATGTAAGTTATCTTGAAGGTTGTACTGCACCAAGCAGAGATGAGAACCAATTGCATGCTGCTGTAGTTGAACTGATTGCACACGATAACGCTGAAATTAAATACTCTACTGTTCAAAATTGGTATCCTGGAAATAAGCATGGCAAAGGTGGGGTTTTTAACTTTGTAACAAAAAGAGGTTTATGCCATAATAATTCTAAAATTTCATGGACACAGGTTGAAACTGGATCTGCTGTAACATGGAAATATCCATCGTGTATTTTAAAAGGTGACAATAGCATTGGTGAATTTTACTCAATTGCTGTTACAAATAATTATCAGCAAGCAGATACAGGAACAAAAATGATTCACCTCGGAAAAAACACTAAGAGTACAATTATATCTAAGGGAATATCTGCTGGAAAATCTCAAAACAGTTACAGAGGTCTTGTTCAAATTGGGAAAAATGCAGAAAATGCTAGAAATTTTTCCCAGTGTGATTCTCTATTAATGGGAAACAATTGTGGTGCACACACTTTTCCATACATAGAGGCTAAAAATAAATCTGCCCAAATTGAACATGAAGCAACAACAAGTAAGATTGGAGAAGATCAAATTTTTTATTGTAATCAAAGAGGTATTGATGTAGAAAAGGCAATTGCTTTAATTGTGAATGGTTTTAGTAAAGAAGTATTAAACAAGCTACCAATGGAATTTGCTGTTGAAGCTCAAAAATTATTAGAAATATCTCTTGAAGGATCTGTCGGTTAAAATTATATTATGTTAAAAATTGAAAATTTACATGTAAGTATTGAAGATAAAGCAATACTAAATGGCTTAAACTTAGAAGTAAATCCAGGAGAGGTTCACGCAATCATGGGGCCTAATGGATCTGGGAAAAGTACTCTTTCCGCTGTAATTGCTGGAAATGAAGATTATGAAGTTACAAAAGGAAATATTTTTTATAAAGATGAAAATATCGAGGATTTATCAGCTGAGGAAAGAGCTCACAAGGGAATTTTCATGTCATTCCAATATCCTGTAGAGATACCAGGAGTGACAGTAACTAATTTTATTAAAACTGCAATTAATTCTAACCTAAAAGCTAGAGGTTTAAAAGAAATGCCTGCCAATGAAATGTTAAAAAATATTAGAGACAAAGCGGCTCTTTTAGAAATTGATTCTAAGTTTTTATCAAGATCCTTGAATGAAGGCTTCTCTGGAGGTGAAAAGAAAAGAAATGAAATTTTTCAAATGGCAATGCTAAATCCAACTTTAGCAATTCTAGATGAAACAGACTCTGGATTAGATATTGATGCATTGAGAATTGTGGCAAATGGTGTTAACAAACTTAGAAATGAAAATAATGCTATCATTGTGATAACTCACTATCAGAGACTATTAGATCACATTATACCTGATTATGTGCATGTATTGCAAGATGGAAAAATTGCTAAATCAGGCGATAAAAACCTAGCTCTTCAGCTTGAAGAAAAAGGTTATGATTGGATTTAAATTATAATTTATGTCACTAAAAGAAAAATTAGTATCGTCATTTTTAGCATTTGAATTAGATGCCGATATTAATTCTGATGTCCATGATATAAGATCAAAATCAATCAAAGAGTTTGAGAAAATTGGTTTCCCTGACAAAAAACATGAATATTGGAAATACACTCCAATTAAGAAAGTCTTAAATGAGAAATTAACAATTTTTAAAAAGAAAAGACACTTAATCGAATTTGAAAAAGTTAAAGATTTCTTTTTAGGAGGTATCGAGTCTTACAAAATTGTATTGATAGATGGAATGTACGATCCTCTTTGGTCAAATACCACCCACAAAGGAGCAGATATTTGTATTCTTTCTTCTGTACTTGAAAATGAAAAATACTCCAATGTCATATCAAAATATTTTAACAAAATTGTCGATGACAAAGAATCTTTTAGTTTACTTAATAGCTCTTTTTCCAAAGAAGGCGCATATATACATGTTCCAAAAAATATTGAACTAGACAAACCCATTGAAATAATTCATATTAATTCTGGTGGTGAATCTTCATTAATGCTTCAACCAAGAAATTTGATAATTCTTGAAAAGGGGTCAAAAGCTCAAATTGTTGAGAGTCACTATTCTTTAATTGGAAACAATATTTCACCATATACATTCCCTGGATACATTGACCCGCTTACAAATACACTAACTGAAATACATGTAGAAGAAAATGCAAATCTTGACTACTATAAGATTCAAAATGATTTAGAAACAACTTCAATTATTGATAACACATATATAAATCAGAAAAAGAATAGTACTGCGAGTTGTCATACATTCTCTTTTGGAGGTAATATTGTTAGAAACAATCTTAACTTTTTCCAGAATGGTAAGAATATTAACTCCATCATGAAAGGAATTACTATTCTTGGCTCTAATCAACACACAGATCATCATACTCTTGTTCATCATGCAAGTCCAAATTGTGAAAGCTATCAAGAATACAAGGGAATTTACAATGATAAATCTACTGGGGTCTTTAATGGAAAAGTAGTAGTCGATAAAATTGCTCAGAAAATTAACGCATTTCAACAAAATAATAATCTTTTAGTTGGAGATCATTCATCTGTAAATACTAAGCCTCAATTAGAAATTTTTGCTGATGATGTAAAATGTTCTCATGGATGCACCATTGGTCAACTAGATAAATCTGCTTTATTTTACTTAAAAACAAGAGGAATAGCTGAAAAAGAGGCGAAAGGCTTACTGACTTATGCATTTGCTAATAATGTCTTAGAAAATGTTAAAATGCAAGTTTTAAAAACAAAAATTAAAAAAATTATTGCTAGAAAGATTGGCGTTAATCTTGGTTTTGAATTATAATGAGTTTTGATATAAATAAAATCAGATCTGACTTTCCCATTTTAAAAAAAAAAATTAATGGAAAGCAATTAATATATTTTGACAATGCAGCTACATCACAAACACCAAGTTGTGTAATTGATTCAATCTCTGATTATTATAAAAATTACAATTCCAATATTCACAGGGGAGTTCATTCATTAAGCGAACAGGCAACTGAATCATACGAAGATTCAAGAGAAAAAATTAGAGCACATTTTAATGCAAAATATAAAGAAGAAATAATTTTTACATCAGGCACAACTCATTCGATTAATATAGTATCTAATGGATTTGTTAAACTGATTGGTAAAGGTGATGAAATTATTGTATCTGGCTTAGAACATCATTCAAATATTGTTCCTTGGCAAATGATGTGTGAGAAAAACAATGCAAAACTTAATGTAATTCCAATAAATGATGATGGTGAGCTAGACCTTGATGAGCTTAAAAAAATAGTTTCTAAAAAAACTAAAATTGTTTTCCTAAATCACGTATCAAATGCATTAGGAATAATTAATCCAATTGAAGAAATAATTAAATTATCTCACGAAAATGGAGCATATGTCCTTATTGATGGAGCGCAAAGTGCAGCTCATTTCAAAATTGATTTACAACATTTAGATGTAGACTTTTTCACTGCATCTGCACACAAGCTGTGTGGTCCTACTGGAATTGGATTTTTATATGGAAAAAAAGAGTTATTAAATAAAATTGATCCATTAATGGGTGGAGGTGAAATGATTTCCGATGTAACATTTGAAAAAACATCATATGCTGATCTCCCTCACAAGTTTGAAGCTGGAACACCTAATATTTCTGGCGTTATTGCCTTTGGTGTTGCTATTGATTATTTAAACAAAATTGGTTTTGATAATATTGAAAAATATGAATTACAACTCCTAGATTACGCTACTACAAAACTTAAAAAAATTGACGGCCTAAAAATTTATGGTGATGTGAAAAACAAAACCTCTGTAATTTCATTTAATATTATTGGAATACATTCTTACGATATTGGATCAATTTTAGATAAGTATGGAGTTGCTGTCAGAACTGGTCAGCATTGTGCTCAACCTATAATGGATTATTTTAATATTCCTGGAACTGTAAGAGTGTCATTGTCATTTCTAAATACATTTGATGAAATTGATATTCTTTATGAAGCTCTAGTAAAAGCGAAGTCAATGTTAAGCTAATTCGTATCTTTGATTAGGTA
Source organism: uncultured Bacteroidota bacterium (assembly GCA_902535165.1). Taxonomy (GTDB): domain Bacteria; phylum Bacteroidota; class Bacteroidia; order Flavobacteriales; family Flavobacteriaceae; genus Eutrophosalina. Next base: position 116,265 of record CACASE010000002.1, read on the forward strand.
TGACAATTGAAAATTTACAGCAAAACTTAATTGAAGATTTTTCATTTTTTGAGGACTGGACTCAGAGATACGAATATATGATTGAGCTTTCAAAAGGTCTTGAAAAAATGGATGAGCAAATGAAAAATGATCAAAATATAATAAAGGGATGTCAAAGTAAAGTTTGGTTACATGCTGAGTTGAATGAAGGAAAAATTAAATTTTTAGCTGATAGTGAAGCTATTATTACCAGAGGAATTATTGCAATACTTCTTACAATTTTTAATAATAGAACACCCCAAGAAATTATTGAGTCTGATACTAACTTTATAGAAAAGATTGGGCTTAAAGAGCATCTATCACCAAATAGAGCTAATGGATTATATTCAATGATAAAGCAAATAAAATTTTATGCAATTGCATTTAATAAAAAATAAATAATGAGTGAAAAAATTATAGACCCAAATAAATTAGGTGAAGAAATTGTAAAGGTTTTAAAAACAATTTTTGATCCGGAAATACCAGTTGATATATATGAACTTGGATTAATTTATGATGTATTTGTAAATGAGGACAATGATGTAAAAATTTTAATGACCTTAACAACACCTAATTGTCCTGTAGCTGAGAGTTTACCTTTAGAGGTTAAAAATAAGATTGCAGAAATTGAAGGCGTAAAAAGTTCTGAAGTTGAGATGACTTTTGATCCACCATGGACAAGAGATTTAATGAGTGAAGAAGCCAAGCTAGAATTAGGTTTTTTATAAATGAGTTTTGAGATAGAAAATAGAGTTTCAAAAAGTCCTATTCAGTCAATTGATTTATCAGATTTTCTGGTAAATAAAGAATTTGACAATTTTGATATTAGAAACTGGTTAAAGGACGATCTGATTTTAATTGAAAAAGATTTTAGAAATCATGTTATATCGTTTGATTGGTCAATTTACAAAAACAAACTTGTTTCAATAAGTTGTTCAACTGACGCTATAATTCCTGACTGGGCATTTATGTTGATTTCATCAGAATTAAATAAATTAAATATTAAAAATTTCATTGGATCAACAGAAGACTTTGAAAATATATTAATGATTGAGGCTATAAATTCTATTGATTTATCTACTTATAAGAATAAACCAGTAATCATAAAAGGTTGTACAAATAAGAAATTCAAGAAATATTTCTATTCACTATTAATAGATAAAATTCAACCTGTTGCTAAAAGTATTATGTTTGGAGAAGCATGTTCATCAGTACCAATATTTAAAGCAAAAAAATGAAAATTTTATTATTTATTTTTACGCTCACTTTATATATCTCGCCTGTTCTATCTCAAAATAATGAAGTCAAAGATTCTCTGAATTTGAACTGGTCTCTTTCAGGAAAATTCACTTTTTTAGGAAACCAATCAAGTTATAGTTATTGGACTGCTGGAGGCCAAACAAGTGTTTCTGGAACAGTAAAAATTGATTATGATTTTAATTATGAAAAAAATGGATGGAATTGGGATACCAAGTTAATTACAGCCTATGGACTAAATAGTATTGGTGGAAGTAAATTTTTAAAGAAAACAGATGATAAGCTTGAAATAAACTCACTATTGGGAAAACAATTTACTAACAATCTTATTGGAAACTGGAGCTACTCAAGTTTTATAAATTTCAAGACACAATGGACCAAAGGATACAGATTTAGAAAGAATAGTGAAGGGCAAGAAGAAAGAACTGAACTGACAAGATTTTTATCTCCTGCATATCTTCAAATTGGTATAGGTTTATATTGGAAAAAAAATAAAGATCTCTGGATAAATATCGCACCAGTTACAGGTCGATTAATCATTGTAAATCGATTTTTCACCAATAATTTAGAGCCTAACAAAGAATATTTTGGTGTTAAAAAAGGACAAAACAGCAGATTTGAGTTAGGAGCTTCCATAAGATCCTTTTTTAAATTTGAGCTACTAGAAAATGTAGATGTTACAAATAGAGTGAGTTTATACTCTGATTACCTAAACAATCCATCTAATATTGATCTCGATTACACCATTAATACCGTGATGAAAGTTAACAAGTATCTTACAACTAATTTGATTATTCAGTTTATATATGATGATAACTCTGTTAAAAGACTTCAAGTAAGAGAAGTAATGGGGATTGGAATTAGCTTGGATATCTAATCTATCTCAGGATATAAGAAATTATTGTAAGGGAATCTTTTGACATGGATGTTTCTTACATATTTATAAATTTTTTCTTTCAATTCATTAATATTTGTTTTTTTTTCAGCTGATATATATACTCTGCTTTTTAACTTATTTGATTTAATGAAAGAATCATCTTCTAATCTGTCTATCTTGTTAAATACTAAAATGGAAGGCTTATCAATACTATCAATTTGTCCTAATATTTCATTTACAGAATCAATATGTTCTTCGTAATTAGGGTGTGAAATATCCACAATATGCAGCAATAAATCGGACTCTGTAATTTCATTAAGTGTACTTTTAAATGATTCGACGAGTTGGGTTGGCAATTTTCTAATAAATCCAACGGTATCTGTTAACAGAAATGGAAGATTACCGATTACCATTTTTCTCACTGTTGTATCAAGAGTTGCAAAAAGTTTATTTTCAGCAAATACATCGGATTTAGTAATTAAATTCATCAATGTTGACTTGCCAACATTTGTATAGCCAACCAATGCCACACGAACCAAACTTCCTCGATTTCCTCTTTGAACTGACATTTGCTTATCTATACTTGATAGTCTTTTTTTTAGTAGACTAATTTTATCACGAACAATCCTTCTGTCTGTCTCGATTTCAGTTTCACCAGGTCCTCTCATGCCAATACCACCTTTCTGTCTTTCAAGGTGAGTCCATAGTCCTTTCAATCTTGGCATTAAGTACTGATATTGAGCTAATTCAACTTGATTTTTAGCATAGCTAGTTTTTGCTCTTTGTGCAAAAATATCTAAAATTAAACCTGTTCGATCAATTATTTTTGAACGTAAAATCTTTTCTAAATTTAATTGTTGAGTAGGCGATAGCTCATCATCAAAAATGACTGAACCTATATCGTTTTTAATACAGTAGTTTTGAATTTCAATTATTTTTCCAGATCCAATAAAAGTTTTTGGGTTTGGTTTATCAACCCTTTGTATAAATCTTTTTGACACATGACCACCGGCAGTTTCAGTTAAAAATGATAATTCATTTAAATAGTCATTTACAATTGTTTCACTTTGAACACTATTGATTATTCCTATCAAAATAGCCTTCTCATAGCTGATTTTATTATTTTCAATCAAATTTTAATTTTTGAAATATTTAAGTTCAAGTGAATCATCTTTAAAATGAAGAAAGGAGTAGTGTTTTATCCAATCACCTGTGTTGTAATAGTATGAATTATTATCTAATTCAATTTTTAAAGGCAAATGCCTATGTCCAAAAATAAAGAAATCATAATGTTTACTCTTTAGTTGTTTCATAGAGAAATGGTACAACATTTCATTTTCTTTAGATGTAAATTTTATATTGTTACCTGATAAAATTTTATTTTTTCTTGATAAAAATTTACCTAAAGGAATACCAAACCATGGATAATTTATTCTAAAAAGAAAAATAAATAGTGGATTTCTGAAAATTCTCTTTAAGAATTTGTATTTAAAATCTCCAGGTCCCAAACCATCTCCATGCCCGATAAAAAATAACTTATTGTTAATTTTAAACTCAGTAGGCTTTTTTATGACTTCCATACCAATTTCTTTTGTAAAGTAATCTCTAGTCCAATAATCATGATTCCCTACAAAAAAATAAATTTTAATTCCTGAATCAGAAAGTTCAGCTAATTTTCCTAAAACTCTAGTAAAGCCTTTTGGTACCGAATTGTAATATTCAAACCAAAAATCAAAAAGATCACCTAATAAAAAAATTACCTGAGCATCTTTTTTAATTATGTCAAGCCATGATACGAATAGTTTTTCTCTTATTATGCTTTCAGAAAAATTAGGGGCTCCAAGATGATTATCAGATGAAAAATAAATACTCTTGCCTTTATTTAATTTAATATTAATCATTTAGATTTTAAATCAATTTTTTCCCATTTATCATTTGAATCTAATCTAAAAGATCCAATATATATCATATTCCATTCATCAGGACTAATAATTGATAAAAAAAGTTTTTCATCATCTCTCTGGTATAAATGATAAATTTCTCCCTTATCTGGCTTGAAACTAAAACTGGAGTTGTAAATCAATTTATTCCACTCATAAGAATCAATTAATTCCTGATATTCTTTTTTTATTTCCTCATATCTTGACTTAAAGTAGTCATTAGTTTTTAAGATCTTTTCTTGTTTAAATGATGTAAGATCTGTTGGCTTTATAACCGGAGCTCCTACATTAGAAGCATAGGGTAGAATATTTGGATTATCTGCTACTTGATCTGGTTTTTTTTTAGCCATAATTGTACAAAATTAAACAATCTATTTTAAGCGCTTTTCATAGCAGTTGAAAGGCATTTCACTTTGATCTCTAAAATATATTTGTCCAAGTTTTTCATAACCAATATTAGAATAAAAATTATTATTTTTTTTGTTCATGCTAAATGTATCCAAGCGAATGGAATCACAATTACTTTCAATCGCATTATTTTCAATAAAATTCATGATTTCTTTTGCATATCCTAAACCTTGATACTTTGGATGAACTGCTAATCTGTGCACATACAAATTTTTTTTAGTAGGTGCTATCCAATCAATTTTTGTGTAAAAATCATCCATTTGATCTGTAACTGATACACATCCTAATATTTTATTCTCCTTGATTAGCACAAGTAAATATTCATTTTTAATATCGTTATGAAAAGTTTCTTTATTTGGGTATTTATCATTCCACTGATAAATTTTTTTTGATATCATATCCTGTGTACAAGATTTAATTATTCGCATTACAAGGTCAAGATCCTCTAAATTTGCTTTTCTTATAAATACTTTCTCACTTTTCATCATGAATTAATTGACCTTCAAAATCAACTTTAAAACTTTTAAAAGGATTTAAAAAATAATCCACAATTATAGCAAATTCTCCTCTCATCATAATCCTATTTTTATCAAAATTGGAAAGACCTAAATCTACCCAGGCTTGTTCGTAATTTTTAATTTTTGGGTTTGATATTAAGGAAATCCATTTAAAAACGGAATTAATTTTTAAATCACTTAATGGAAACTCATCTAAGTCATAATAATCTGCAAGGTCTGACTTCAACAAATTAAATTCAATATCTTTCTCTGGATAAAACCAAGTTTGATTAGACCATCCTACATTTAAACCTGTTCCTCTTAAAATTCCAGTAGATCCAATTCTTTGGTATGCTTTAAAAAAAGTATGGTTTTTCTCCACATCAAGGAAGGGCTGAATATATCCACCACTGTCTAAAAATTTTGATTGAATAGTTCTAATATCTATTTGTTGTGTATTTATATTTTTATTGACTGCTTCAGATGCTATTAATCCTGCAATTTGTCCAATCTGCAGAACAATAGGTTGAAGTCTGGTCGTTCCATTTACCAAATTTGAAACGGAAATTGATTTTTCTGCTACCAAAAAATTAGGATTCTTTTTTGAAATGATTGAACCAATTGGTAAGGTGTACGAAGGAATTGGATAAAATGAGAGCTGTGGTAAACTTTTTTTATTTGGATGTGCGTCATGATGATGGTCTACTGGATAGTCTCCAACTAAAACACCAGTTCTGTATAAAGGATTAATCTGATCATATGGTTTCTTTATGTAATTAAGTGAAAAAGTCGTAACACCACGAATTCTTCTTGCTTCTCTGTAATATGGAATTAAAGGAAAATTATCTTTAGTATCGTATTCTTCATCACTGATTGAATAATTATCAAAACCCAATTCATTTTGAATATAGTACAGGTATCTCATTGATTTTTCCTTAGCTTTTTTAAAAACTACTTTTCTTTGATCTTCGTTCATCTCCAAAAGATTTGAATAATAGTCATTTCCATAGATTGGCCAGTTGATCATTATTTTACCATTTGGTAATTTACCATAATTCATCATCTGATCTGGTGACCATAAAGCTTTATCAGATTCAGGGCAATTGATTGACGAGGTTGAGCAATAAAATTCTGATGGATCATAATTAATAGGCTTTTCAATTTTCATGCTCTTTCCAAAATTCTTTAAAATCATTACATAAGTTAAATCTTGGATAATATCATTCTTCTCATCTGGTGCAATATCTTCACCATACGTTAGTTTGTTATCCATACCAATGTCATAATCTTCATCTAACATAGGAAGAATATCTCCAAGCTCAGTGGCGTCTATAAGAACCTTTGATGAAAAATTGCCTTTTGAAGAGTTTACATTGAAATTATAATCTCCTTCAGTTTGAACAACAGAGTTTACTTTGGAGCTATACAATATTTTTAAATTCTTTTCTTTACTTGCAATTGCTTTTAAAATTTCATTTCCAACTCTTGGCTCAAATAAAACATTACTAACCCATCCAGTCTTTAAAGCATCTGAACTTCCATAATGAGATACTAAACTATCTTTAAATTCACCCCAGAACCCTGATGGTAGTTTATAGTTACCATCCACTGCACTAACTCCAGCTGATGTGAGCATACCTCCTAACCAATTAGTCTCTTCAATCAGAAGTGTCTTTACGCCATTTCTAGAGGATTCTACAGCAGCAGAGGTTCCACCTGCTCCTCCACCAACAATTATTATATCATATTCACTTGAATCATCACACGAAAAAAAAATTATTACAATTAATAAAATGATTCTATTAAATCGCATAAAAAAATTATTAATCAAGTTAGAAGTTTATTTTAAAGTTTTGATTCCAGTAGTAAAATCTTTGGTGATAATAGCCATATCATATTCGTCGCCCAATGCTGTATAAGCTTTATATATCAATGATTCATCTTCAATCGAGATAACTTGAAAAAATTGCATTTGTTCACCTATCTTGTTTGATAAATATCCATCAGTCTTATAATCCTCTAATTGTTCTAAACCAATCTTGTATTGCTTAGGACCACTAACTGATGTAATATATAACGTATTGAAATTTCCTGATTTATTTTCATCCTGAGATTTTACTGGTACATGACCTCTAGCGTATGTATGATCATGCCCATTAAGTACCAAATCAACACCATATTTGTCAAACAATGGCTTCCAATTTTTTCTAGCAAATTCAAAATCCCTTCCCTCTGCTGGTGAAAAAACTGAATGGTGGCAAGTTACAATCTTCCATTTTGCATCACTTTTACTCAATTTTTCTTCAATGTATGCCGTTTGCTTTTCAAGGAAATCTGTAGAATTTAAGACGAGTATTAGTACGTCCTGATATTCTACTGTGTAAACTGTTTCATGTAATTTTTTATGTAAACTCTCCTCAACAGGTAACGTAAATTGAGGTCTCCATTGTACAGATAGTCTTTTAGGGCTTAATCCATTAATTCTTTGAAATTCATGATTTCCGACAACAGGAATTGCAGTCCACTGACTATGTATAAAACCACCAGCCTTAAACCACTGTGCCCACTCATAATCTCTGTGGGCAGTATCAACCATATCACCTGCATGTATAACAAAAGCAGCATTTGGAGCAGTTTGATAAGCCATCCTAATTACTCTTGACCAGTGATTTAATATATCATTTTGCGCATCCCCAAAATAAACAAATTGAGTTGGACTGTAACCTGTTTTTGCAGTTTTAAATTGAATCCATTCTGACCAATTTTTTCCATCTCCAACTCTATATGCATATATTGTATTTGGATTAAGATCATCAAAAATTACACTATGATAATTCACTACAAAAGACTTATTTGTCTTATAAACTCCTAAATCAAATTCTTCAGTAATTGCATTATAGTTTTTAGCATTTTCAGTAAATTTCGAATTAACTCCGGAAATTGCTATTTGAGCAATAGCATTTTTTACAGAAGAATCCGTTCGCCAAGTCACTGCCCTTGTGGATGAAGGATCTCCATTGAAATTAAGCATTATTCTATCAGGATCCTTACTTGGTATTTCCCAATGATGTAAACCTAATCGGTGATCCTTGTTAAAATGAGAAAACTCTTGTGCATTTATAAATAAACTATAAATAAAAACAACTAAAAAAATAGATTGAAACTTATTCAATATGCTAAAACTATTTAAAAATCTGCAGACGATCGTCATTATTGGCTATTATTAAAAGGTTATCATTTTTACTTTTTAAGGAAATGATTTTTTTTGAATCACCAGGTGCAAAAAAACCAGATTTGGACACTGAAATTTCCTTAAAGTCTCCATTTCCAATGCCTTGTAAAAGCAAACCGTTACCTGAGTCGTTTCGTGTGGTTTCGATTTCAGCATGATACATGTTACCGACAAGTACAATATCATTTATGTTATCATTATTAAAATCCTGAATTATTATATCATTTGTAGATGAAAATTGTGCATAATTAGGTAGTGGTTTAAAGTCAAAAAACGATTCACTATTTATAAGTACTGCACTTTCAAATGTATTTACAGAAAGTCTTAATGCATTTTCAAGATTCTCCTCGCCATATACTTCTTGTACATCTAAAGAAGCAAAAATATCGTACTTTTTAAATTTATCTTTCAAGTCAGGAACTTGTTGTGAGGAACATGAAAAGCCTCTAAGAGGAAATTGTATCCCGTAGTTATAATATGCAAGAACAATATCTTTTGATCCATTATCATCAAAATCATCATAAAAAACTTCAAAAGGTTCATCAACGGAGGCTTTGTACTTATAATTTAAACCTAAATTCCCAACAACTAAATCTGGAAGATTGTCATTATTTAAATCGCCGACTTCAACACTATACCACCAGCCTGTTGATGAGCATCCAAGGTTGGTATTTATTTCCTCTTTTTTAAAATTCCCATTATCGTTTTTTATAACAGTGATTGGCATCCATTCACCAACAACTACAATATCAGAATCTCCATCATTATCATAATCAAACCATTCAGCATCTGTAACTAGCCCTAAGTCAACAAGTGAATTAGATTCATATTTACTAAACTTTCCATTTTCATTTATAAGCAAATAACTTGAAGCTGGCTCTGGGTAATTCCATGGCTTCATTCTAGTGCCAATAAATAAATCTAAATCTCCATCCATATCAAAATCGTGAGGTTTTACAATTGAGCCACTTTCAAAAATAGAAGGTAAGAGTTCCCTTTTAAAAATAAAATTTCCCTGACCATCATTAATGTATAATCTATCTAAATATGTACTAGAATTAGGCATAAACTCATTCCCACCCGATACAACATATAAATCTAAGTCTCCATCATTATCCGAATCAAAAAATACAGCGTCAATATCTTCTAACGATTTATGTCTTTGAAAAATATCATTTGGTTTTTCTACAAATGATTGATCCTGGGTTTGTAAGTATAGTGTAGCCTCTTGACCAGAAGCCCCACCAACAAATAAATCTTCCATTCCATCTCCATTCACATCTCCTTTTACCAAAGCTGGACCTAATTGTGATAATTTATGCGGAAGTAATACCTGTTTACCAAAATCATCAAAGTAATTTTCTTTATGTACATGCTTTAATATTTCTTTATCCTCATTAAATATTTTAAATTCCTCTACCTTATTACTCTTAGAGGATTTTGCTTTCTTTTTAATAGTATGGAGCTTATTTTTTTTAGGATTGAAAATCTTTTGAATTTTTCTATCAGGCCACTCTATTATAATACTATCAACCAAACTTGAATTTCCTAAACCAAAATGAACAATATTTTCACTATTGGAATAAATCCCTCTAACATTGGTTGTTTCAAAATATTGGAATTCATCTCCTTGGAATAAAGATACTTTGGAGCCAAATGTAGGTTTATCATCAATAAGTTTTAATCTTAAATAGGAGTTGCCATTTTTTTCAGAGTTATTTTTATAAATAAATGCTTGTTCATTAACATTATTCACTACTAAATCCAAATCTCCATCATTATCTAAATCCACATATGATGCTCCGTGGGAAAAAGATGGCTGATTCAATCCTGTATCATCTGTAATATTTGAAAATTGTAAGTTACCGAGATTCTTATAGTAATAGTTTTTTAATTTTTGCGAGGGGAGAATATCAAGTAGTTCTTTTAAATTAACAACATCCCAAAGACTTATATCGTTATCGTCAGGGTTTTTGATAATGTATTCGTTGATTTTTTTTGAAACTATCTCTGAAATTTTTTTATCGGCATCAGTATTTCTTATATCTCTTAAAAGTCCGTTGGTTATATAAATATCTTTATTTCCATCATTATCAAAATCAGCTACTAAACTTGCCCAACTCCAATCTGTAGCAGCTGTTCCTGTAAACTGGGCAATATCACTAAAAGTATTATTACCATTGTTTAACTGCAAAGTATTAAACATATATTGATAATGTCCTCCGCCATTTACAACATTCCAAAAGGAATCAGGGTTCATACCGCTCATATTAGATTTTAATCTAAAATTGTCTTCAGCAGTCATGTCTAATACCATTAAATCCAAATAGGAATCATTGTTGATGTCTGCTGCATCTACACCCATACTATAAAATGATGTATGTCTTAGAGATGACTCAGTTTTATAACTGAATGATCCATCTTTATTGTTAAAGTAAAGAAAGTCAGGAGCATCAAAATCATTTGCAACATATATATCAGCCCAACCATCTTTATTAAAGTCTCCAATCACTGCGGCATTTGGAAAACCTGCTCTATTTAGTCCTGCTTTCTCAGTAACATCTACAAAATGATCTCCTTTGTTTTCAAAAAGTTGGAGGTTGTATTCAGGTAAAGTCATATCCGATCCAAAAAATGGGGAAAAATTACCAGTATTTGGAGGATGATTTAATAAATATAAATCTAATAGGCCATCATTATTATAGTCAAAAAATACTGAGTGTCTTGTTCTTCTATCTATATCAACACCCCACTTTTTAGCAGACTCAACAAATTTAAAATCACCTTTATTTATATATAATTTATTTGTTCTAAGAAATGGAGCATCATCGTAAAGCTCACAGCTAACATATATGTCTAATAATCCATCATTATTAACATCTGCAACAGTGACACCTGTAGACCATGAACCATTATTAATAATCCCAGATAATTTTGTTTTATCCTCAAATTGAAAATCTCCAAGATTTTTATAAATTTTATCATCAATTAGGTTTGCAGCTAAAAAAATATCTTCAAGACCATCATTATCAAAATCTCCTATTCCAACTCCAGCTCCTCCATAATAATTAGCATACAAAAAAATACTATGGTCCTTGGTATCAACTAAATCGTTTGAAAAAGTAATCCCAGTTTTTTCACTATCAATCAAAGTGAATAAAGGCTCCTGAGAACTTAAAAAAAAAGAAAAAAATAAAATGAAAACTGATATTAATTTCCTCATATTTTTTAAAAAAAAAGGGAGGATAAAAATCCTCCCTTAAATATAATTATAATAAACTAAAGTTTACTACTTATCCCACCACATTCTAGTTGTGAAATCATCAGCTCCCTGTCTAGCAACTGCAGCAGCATAATTGTCGCCGTTAGTTGCAGATTCACCACCTGGGTAAATCATTCTTCTAAAGATTTGATTATTTGACACACTGTTAGGGTGTTTCGTTGGAGTAAGAGTTGGATATCCAGTTCTTCTCCAGTTAGCATAAGCTTCATACTCATTTAAGAATGTAGCTTTCCAATACTCATTCATAACCATTTCCCAGTTTGCAGGGAAAGTAGCTGCCAATTTTCCTGGTCCAGATAAGTAAGTAGAAATTTCAGCATCAGTAATAGCAGTTGTGCCTGGATAAAGTTGCTTAAGCATTTTCATCGCAGCAGTAACTCCTTTGTTGTAGTGCTCTTCAGCAGAAGATGAAATCCATCCTCTGATTGCAGCTTCAGCTTTTAAGAATTCTACTTCAGCATAAGTTTGGAATACCATAGGAACATCTTTACCTCTCAAAGCAGGATGCGTTTGAGCGTAGACATGTCTATCGGTTACTCCAGGAACTGAAACGCCATCAGTACCTACATAAGTATCTGATGTACTACCATTAGGCATACCAACTATTACTGTATTACTACTTCCAGGAGCAAATAATACTGATAATCTTGGATCGCCAGAAAGGTGTGCTTCAAATGTAGCACTTAATCTCATTTGAGAATCTACATCAAATACTTCACCATGGCCATTTTTATTAATTCCTTCTGGTCCATCAGTATGAGTAACTGCAGCAAGATGATCATTCGAAGTCATTGTACCTCCGCTGATAGCTTTAACAGCCCAAGCTTGTGCAGACGCAGCATCAGCTTTAGTCATTCTCATAGCTAATCTAAGCATCATAGAGTTACCCCAAGCTTTCCATTTAGTGGTATTACCACCAAATATTGCATCAGCGTTACCCATTGATGATGAAGAACCAATCTGAGCAACAGCTTCTTCTAGTTCTTTCAACATGTCCATATAGATGTCCTGTTGAGCATCATACTTAGGCTTTAGAATACCATCAATGTATCCTTTACCTGCTTCAGAATATGGTACATCACCGTGAGTATCAGTTAGTCTATGATAAATAAATACTCTCATGATTCTGGCCATACCCATCTCAGATCCGGAATTACCCTCGTCATTCAATTGGTTAATAATATCCTCGATACCTTTCACGGCAGTTGGATAATTTCTGTCCCATAAGGATGTGGCGTAACTATCATATCTAAAATATTTATCTCCAGCCCAATAACTAGCAGTGGTTGAGTAATGCTGAATCAACACGGAGTTATAGATCAAGCTATTTCTCCAGTTTTCATACCTACCTCCACTTGTGTCAAGAACAGTCTTTGCAAACTTATTCGCAACAGCTACGTTGTTAGCAGCATTTGGATTTACATTCATATCCTCAAACCCAGCGTCAAACTCACAAGAAGTTAGAGCGAAAGCAAATGATAAAAATGTTATATATACTTTTTTCATATTATTAAAATTTAAGGTTAACATTTATACCAACAGTGCTAGGTACTGGCATACCAGCAAACTCTAATCCTTGGGAGTTATTGCTATTATAAGCAGACTCAGGATCAACGTTATCAACGCTATTAGTAATAAAGAACAAGTTCTTACCAATTAATGATACACTTGCCGATTGAATAAATGTTCCTTCTAACATACTTTTTGGGAACGTATATCCAATACTCATTTGTCTCATTCTAAAGTAGTCTGAATCATATATACCAGCTTCAGCTACATCATTATACCTTCCCCAGTAATTTTGTTGCTGAGTCATGTCTAATGATTGAGTTATAGGTGTACCATCTTCAAGTACCCCGTCTGGAATAAATCCAGCTTCTCTTCCTCCAGCAGGAACAGTCATTTGATGTAGACCATATCCAATCAGACGTACGTTTGTACCAGAAAAGATTTGAGCTCCTGATTTTCCTTCAACTAAGAAACTTGCATTCCAATCTTTATATCTAAATGAAGCACCAATACCAAGTTGTTGTGGTGGAACTCCAAATCCTAAGATTTTTCTGCTAGTATTCAAACTAGGTCTAGGATAACCTTGTGACATTTCGTGAATAATTCTTCCTTGATCATCTCTATTGAAATATGTA
>CACASE010000003.1 GCA_902535165.1 uncultured Bacteroidota bacterium
ATGAAGTTATGGTTGAAAATGCCGTTTTCCGAATTTCTTACAATGAAAAGAAGGAACAACCAAACTGGATAGAATACACGGTTAGGGATTTTGTAAAAGTTGCTGATAGGGGCAACATGGATTTTTACACAGTCAGAAATGTATGGACATCAGATAATAATGATTATTACAAAAATGAATGGGATAAAGGTCACATGGCTCCAGCTGGTTCTTTTACCGACAGTTGGTCAAATCTTGCAAAAACATTTTCATTTGTTAATTGCGCATTACAAAAAGATAGTCTTAACAGGGGCGAGTGGAGAGAGCTTGAGGAGCAAGTTAGATATTGGGCCAAGGATACAGGACCAGTTGACATAAGGATTGAATTAAAGTTTTCATCCAATAGTACTGTTTTGCAAACTGGCGCTACAGTCCCTGATGGATTCTACAAATATTTAACTTTTTCTGATAACAGGAAAATGTGTTTTTATTTTGATAATTCTGCTACTGACAAGGACTGGACTGAACATGAAATTAACTGTAATTAAATCATTTTTTTTAAAATAGATTTTCTTCCTACATTAATCATAATTACATCTTGTTTAATATTCCACCCTCTTGCTGGTGAAAATTTCCTTCCATAAAGAATAATTTGAATATGTAATTTATTCCAAAGTTTTTTAGGAAAGAGTCTCTTTGCATCCTCTTCAGTTTTTTTAACGTTTTTGCCATTAGAAAGCCCCCATCTATACATCAATCTATGGATGTGTGTATCTACAGGAAATGTTGGTATTCCAAATGCTTGTGAAAGAACAACACTAGCTGTTTTATGACCTACAGCTGGCAGGCTTTCAAGAGCTTCAAAAGTTTTTGGAACTTTTCCATCATATTTATCAATTAAAATTTTTGAAAGACCATGTATACCTTTGGATTTCGTTGGAGATAAACCTACAGGTCGAATAATACCTCTAATCTCTTCAACGCTCAATTTTACCATGTCGTAAGGGTTATCTGCCTTTTCAAATAGAATAGGAGTAATTTTATTAACTCCAGCATCAGTGCTTTGTGCCGATAACAATACAGCAATCAGTAAAGTATATGGATCTTTATGATCTAATGGAATTTCAATTTTAGGAAACAAGTCCTCCAGAACATTTATGATAAAATTAATTTTTTCAGATTTATTCATTTTATTTAAATTTACTCATAAAATTTTTATAAATGAATACATTAAAAATAGGTGATAAGATTCCAGTATTTGAATGTTTGGATAACACAGGAAATGTTGTTAACAGTAATGATTTGATGGGAAAAAAATTAATTGTTTTTTTCTATCCAAGAGCCAATACACCTGGATGTACCGCTGAAGCATGTAATATTTCTGATAACTACAGTAAACTGGATAAAATGGGTTACAATATTTTAGGTGTTAGCTGTGATAAGGTTAAAACTCAGAATAAATTTTCTAATAAATTTGGATTCCAATACCCGCTTTTAGCAGATACTGAAAAAAAACTTGTTAAACTTTTTGGGGTATGGGGACCTAAAAAATTTAGAGGCAGGGAGTATGAGGGAATTCATAGAATGACATTTATTTTCGATGAAGACTTAGTGTTAACCCGATTAATAGACAAGGTAAACACAAAAGAGCATGCAGATCAAATAATCAATGGTTGAAATTAACTGTATCCGAAAAGCTTTTTCTTTTTTATTAGATCAGAAACATTTTTAGGAATATCCTTTTCCCAATCTTTTTTTCCCTTTTTGATATTTTCAAGTACTTTCCACGAAAATATCTTCAAAAGCTTTTTGTTGTAATCCTTGATATCAATAATTTTTTTATTGTCTTTGAAAAACTTGTATAAGTTCTTCATTTTATTGTTTACAACTAAATTATTACTGTCAATTAATTTATCTTTTTTTAACATTGGGTAGAGTAGTACAGTTACATTTTGAGAAAATAAATTTCCAAATGCTTCAAGAATCCCACCATTTAAGTCTTTATAATATTTGTCTTCAAAAACTTGTATTAGATTATCAACACCCATAGTCAGAACAATTTTTTTGTCAGTATACTTGTTGTAATACTCAGATAGCTTATAATATTCTTGAAAATTTGTAATCATCACAGTTTTACCCATAGAACAAAGTAATTGAGCTCTGTCTAGAAAATCTTGCTCATTAACCTCACCATCAGATATCAAGTTTGACAAGGTAATTTCAAATATTGATATTGAGTTTTTTTTGTTGAAGTTTTTATCATTTTTAACGATTGTCAATGATTTCTCATACATATCCTCATTAACTTTAGTAACTGGTCTAAAACTTCCTCTAATAGTTAAGATATTTTTTTTGTAAAGTTCTGCTGCGGGCAAAATGTTTTTTCCATCGGGTCCAAACATCACGGCCTGAGTCATATTATTTTTTATTAAATCTAAGCTTATTAACCTATTATCAACATCCTTAAATAATTTACCTGAGAAATTAATAGTATCAATTTCAATTGAATTTGGATTAATATGATCATATAAATACCTAATCAATGATCTAGGCTTATTATGTTTGTAATAAGCTCCATATATTAAATTTACACCCATAAGACCCAAAAGTTCTTGTTGGGTTTTAGCATCATTTACATGAAACCTAATATGCATTTGAATTTCACTGTATTCTTCACTACTGTCCGTTTGAAATTTTATACCCATCCATCCATGCCCTTTAAATTTCTTTGCAAAATCAATCGTTGCTACAGTGTTAGCAAATGAAAAAAACATTTTTTCAGGATTATCATCTCTGCTCACACGATTTTCTAGTAAATTAATTTCGTGATTCAACATTTTTGTCAGCCTTGACTTAGTTACAAATCTATTGTCATGTTCCTCACCATATATTGCATTACTAAAGCCTTTATCATAGGCACTCATTGTTTTAGCAATTGTACCTGAGGCTCCACCAGCTCTAAAAAAATGTCTAGCGACCTCTTGACCAGCGCCTATTTCTGCAAATGTTCCGTAAATATTGTCGTTGAGATTAATTCTAAGAGCTTTATCCTTAACAGAAAGGAGTTTTTCAAATTCTTTATCACCCTTTAATGAAACTACCATTACAATAATTCTTTACAAATTTAATAACTCTCATTGATAACTGCATAGAAAAAATTTTAAATTTGGTAATTATAATGAAAGTTACTTTCTTAGGTACTGGAACTAGTACAGGAATTCCTACAATTGGGGTAGAGAGAGAATCATGTTTAAGCTCAGATAAACGTGATAATAGGTTGAGATCTTCAATACTAATAGAATACAAATCAAAATCTATTTTAATTGATTGTGGTCCAGATTTCAGGCAGCAAATGCTCAGAATAAACAAAACTAAAATTGATGCAATCTTTTTTACACATGAACATGCAGATCATACTGCCGGGTTAGATGATATTCGTCCAATTTCATTTCATCACGGCAAAATCCCAATTTATGCTCATCAGCGAGTAGTGGATAATTTAAAAAACAGGTTTGATTATTTATTTGATAAAAAGGGTGATTATCCTGGTTCCCCACATGTATATCCAAACATAATTAATGAAGGTGAGATTTTTAAATATGAAGATATTTCTGTTTTACCAATTACTTATATGCATCATAAACTACAAGTTTTTGGATTTAGAATTGAAAACTTTGCTTATGTTACTGACTTAAAAGAAATTGAAGAATTAGAAATCGATAAATTACGTGGCCTTGATACCTTAATATTGAATGCGCTAAGACACAAAGAACATTACTCTCACATTAATTTGACTCAAGCCATTGAGATAGTTGAAAAACTAAAACCCAAAAAAGCATATCTAACTCATATTGCACCTGATATGGGATTACACTCTGAAACCGAGAAATTGCTTCCTAAATCTGTGTTCTTATCTTATGATGGTCTAGAATTATTAATTTAAAATTAATATTTTTTGTAAAGCCAATCTAAAAATGATTTTAAATTTTCCTGATTAACTCCATGACCCTGATCAAAACTTTCAAATACATAGTCAATATTATTATCATCTAATATTTTATTTGTTTCAATTGATTCATTGAAGGGGATGACCTCGTCATTTGTTCCATGAGAAATATAAATAGAGCTATTATTTTTTTTCAAGCATAGTAAGTCTTTTTCAACATATCCACTCAACGCAACAAGATTTTTAATTTTTGAGTTAGAGCATTGGACAATTCCATGCCCAAGGATTGCACCTTGACTAAAACCAATAATTGAAATTCTTTTACTGTCACAATTATATTTTTTTATGAAATAATCAAGCTCATCAATTAATTTATCTCTTATTTGTTGAGCTCCTTCAATATCATAATTCTTTACAGATCCATGATAATATATATTATACCAAGCATAGGAGTTAGGAAAAAGTGATAATGGTGCGCGAAGTGAAATTATTGTTGCGTCTTTAGGAAGTAGTGTTGAGAATGAAAAAAGGTCTTCTTCGTTACTCCCATAACCATGTAAGAGTAAAATTAATGGAGCATTTATTTTTGACGATTTTTTATGAAGGTAAAAAAAACTAGTTTCCAAGCACTTTTACTAAATTATTAGATATAATACCATAAGCTTTTCCATTGAGATTAGAATTAATGAAGCAGCTGTTTTTTGATTTTGAAATAACATTTTCTTTAGTGAATAAATACTTATGTTCAGGGTCAAATAATGACAAATTAGCATTTTCACCAATATTGATATTTGTTTCTTTTATTCCAAAAATATCTTTACCTCTAGTTAAAATATCAATTGATTTTTCAACTTTAAAAATTGAGTTAAGGGCACCAAAAATAGATTCCAGCCCAGTAGATCCAAATAATGAGTTTTCAAAATCAGTCTTCTTATTATCAATGTCAATTGGGGAATGATCCGAGGTTACAAAATCAATAGTTCCATCACTTACTCCTTTAACCAGTGCTTTTTGGTGTCTTTCATCTCTAATAGGCGGCATTACTTTGAACCTAGTGTCAAAATCTTTAAGTTTTTCATCATTAAAAAAAAGATTGTTTATGGATACGCTACAAGAAACATTTAATTTATTGTTTTTTGCCTCTTTAATTAGTTTTACAGACTCCTCAGTTGAAATGCAAGGAATGTGAATTTTTCCACCTGTATACTCCAGGATTTTAAGATCTCTTTTAAGCATTAATTCCTCGGAAAGAGATGAAATTCCTTTCAGTCCATAATTTGTGCTAACTTTTCCTTCATGCATCTGACCCTCAGGACACAATGATTTTTCAAATGGAAATGATAAAATAAGGCCGTCAAAGTTTTGAACGTACTGTAAAGCAATTTTTAAAAGATTTGGATTAAGTAAAGGTTTTTTAAAATCATAAAATCCAACTGCACCTGACTCATACATTTCATACAAATCTGCTAATTCCATTGATTTAGCTTCCTTTGTTAAACATCCAAGAGGGTGAATATTCACTGGAAGTTTCTGTGATTTAACATAAATAATATCAGCTTTAGTATCCAAATATGGATTAGTTTCTGGATTCAAAACAACATCAGTAAATCCAGAAAATGCTGCTGCCTTTGACCCATTGGATAAGGTTTCTCTTTCTTCTAAACCAGGTTCGCCAAAACAAACACTTGAATCAAACCATCCTGGTGAGATGTGAAGATTTTTTAATACAATTTTTTCTTTGACTTTTGAATCTGAAATATTACTTGAAATATGTTGAATTTTTCCTTTATCAATTAAAATATCTTGGATTTTGCCATTGAATTTACTCTTGGCATCAACGATTTTTGCAGACTTTATTATTATTGACATAGAAAGTCAATTTGATGCAAATATAGTTATCATTTTTAAATATTATTAAAATCCTTCGTACATACCTAATCCAAATAGTGAAAAATCATATTTCACTGGATCATGTTTATCAAAAGATCTTAGTTTATTATCTAACTCGATCAAGGTTTTTATATCATTTTGTTTTCTTTTTATTAAACCTAATTTTCTGGCAACTCTGCCTGTATGAACATCTAGTGGGCATGATAGCCTAGATTTAGATATTTTTTTCCAAATTCCAAAATCAACATTTTTATCATCTCTGACCATCCATCTCAAAAACATATTTATCCTTTTACATGATGAGCCTTTTAAAGGGTTTGAAATATGTTTTTCAGTTCTTTTTTCATGCTCAACTGACAAAAATATTTTTCTAAAATTTGAAATTTCATCAAATAAAAAATCGTTTTTATTTTTTGCTGAAAAAGCATTTTCCAGTCCATTATGTTTTAAGTAAATATTTTTTAATGATATTACAAAAAACTGAAAATCAGTACTATTAAATGTCCGATGAATAAAATTTAATTTTTTTATTTCATTTTTTGATGAGTTGATGATGAACTCATAAGGGGAAAAATCTAAGAGCTCCATCATTCTTTTGGCACTTTTAATTATGGCCTTTCTATTTCCCCAAGATATTATACTGGTTAAAAAAGCAGAAATCTCAATGTCCTCTTTTTTATCAAACAAGTGTGGTATTTGAATTGGATCATCCTTGATAAAATTAAAGCTGTTGTATTGTTGAGACTTTAAATCAAGAAAACTCTTTAGATCTTCACTATTTTGACCACTTACCATCCTTTAATACCAAACATTTTCTGGCAATTTTTGAAAATTTCTTATTATGTGTCACTAAAACAATGGTTACACCCAGTTCTTTGTTAATTTTTTTAAACAGTTCCTGAATTTTATTAGCATTGTCAGAGTCTAAATTTCCAGTTGGTTCGTCTGCTAATAATAGACTAGGATTATTAATTAATGCCCTTGCAACAGCAACTCTTTGCTTTTCGCCACCAGAGAGAAATTCAGGCTTTTTATCTAATATTTTATTTATATCAAGTATACTCGAAAGTTTATTTAAATTATCGTGAGATTTACCAGAGTCAAATTTTCCAATCATACTTGGAAGAAGAATATTTTCTCTTGCTGTTAATTCAGGTAATAATTGATGAAATTGAAATATAAATCCAATCTTTTTATTTCTAAATGATGACAATTCTTTATCATTCAGTTTGGTTAAGTCTGTTTTTTCAAATAATAGTGAGGTTTTTTCATTTTTATCAAAACTGTCAATCGTACCTAAAATGTTTAAAAGAGTTGTTTTTCCAGCCCCTGATGGACCAACTATTGAGATAAAGTCACCTTTATCAATCTTCATTGAAATATTGTTAAGAACAATATGATTGTTGTAAGATTTATTAAGATTCTTTATTTCAATCATTTCTTCTCAATTTATTAAAATCTATTAAATAATTAACCCTTAATGACAATTGATGCTCAATGGGTATTTCAAAAAGATTTTTTAGGCTTTTATAATAATTTAGAGCTGATTGATCGTCTCTATTAAAAATTTGATTTTTATATTGAAGAGTTATTGTGCTTCCTGGTGAAAACCACCAATCAAATGTTAAATCTACATTCCATAAGTTAAAGTTAGTGTTTGGATCATTTCTCAAAAGTGAATAATCCACAATTTCTCTCAGACCATTATCAAGAAGTTTATATAATACTTGATCATATTTTGCAACACTCCAGAAATTTCTAAACTTTAATGCTAGATATTTATAGTTATCGATATTGTAAGTAAAATCAATCGAGTTTTCAATTGATTTAACTAATCTTTTCCCAAAATGTACATCATTATTTCTTTTTTGTAAAAACCCAATATCATCACCTTTTTTCTCAGACTCTGATCTAAAATTTAATGTTAATTTATTTGATGCCCTGTATTTTGCATTAAACCTCAGTCTATTTCTATATGTATTTTCATCAAATTGTTTGTTATTGTATCCGTTAGATTCAAACTCAAAACCATAAGAAAAAGTATTGTTGTTGTTAGTGTTAAAACCAAATTCAAGTCCATAATTTGCAGGTTCAATTACATACCTATCCTCAGTTCTGGTTTCATAAAAATCTCTATTAGAGCCTGTGTAATCAAAAACTATTTGAAAATTTATTAGTTTTTGAGTTTGAAAATCATGACTAAATCTCCAACCTGAACCTGTTCTCAAGAAATCATGAAATCTAAATCTATTGTTTAAAAAAAACAAGCTGTTATAGCTCCTTAAAAACTTATTTTCTTTGGCCATCTTATATCTCACACTTGATCTAAATACTTGAGCATTTTTTAGGTTAAATATGCCTAATTCATTTTGGTTGTAGTACCTGTCAATACCACCCCATCCTAACCCAAACCTAAAATTACCTCTAAGTTCATTTATGTTTATCGCTCCCCTAAAACCCTTTTTATCAGAGAATCTTGGAGCATAGCTTCGAAAAAAATGTGTTTTAATATTAAAATTTCTTTTATTATCAAATAAATCTATAACAAGAGCAGAGGAATTGCCATTTAGGCCTGATGATCGATTAACATTTGTATTTAAAAAACTTATTGATGAATAATCATTTATGAGCTGTTGACTTAATGATAATACATTATAATTTGTTAGAGGTGAAATTAATTCTCTTCTTTCAGAGTTATCAGAAATATCTTTGAAATACGCATAGGCTTTTCCAGTTATTGCATTAATAAATCCAATACTTAACTTACCATCAGTTGTTCCTGTAACTTTTATTGAATTGATCAAATCTGGTTTTTCATCGTATCTAATTAATTCCTCATTTTCATTTAAATAATCATCCTCATCAAAATTAATATCCTGTCCAATTCTCCTGCTGTAGAAAAAGTTTCCACTACGATATCCTATGCCATCAGCTTTTTCAAATAAATCTGCTCCCTCAGTAAAAAAAGCTCTTTTTTCTGAAAATTGCTGTTCAAATGGGCTGAGATTTAATTCCCTATCATCAAAAGAAACTTGACCGAAGTCAGGAATTAATGTCATATCTAAAGTAAAGCTGTTATTAATTCCATATTTTAAATCCATTCCTGCTGAATATGATGAAATCGACTTTGAACTCTTTTGTGCATTAACAGATGACTGCAAGTATGGGTAAAAAAATAGTCTTGTGGGTGGTTTAATATTTTCTAAATTTTTTAATAGTCCCATAGATTCATGATATTCAAATACTTTTGAATCAACTGGATTCCAAGCATATCCATTGTCATCTAGATCTGGCATTGATCTGCCAAAATTTAATCCCCAATTTTGAATATCTTTTTCTGGAAATCTAATAGCACTGTATGGGATAATAAATTCAACTGACCATCCATCATTATTTACATTCATTTTAGCATCAAAAACTGTATCATAATTTAGGCTTTCCCCACTAAATTCGCCAGAGCTAAAGGAATCTCCTATGGCACCTGAGCTTGTAATAATAAACCCAAAATGATTTAATCTATCATCATAAGTATCTAGTGATATCCAAAAGGCTTCACTTTTAACTCCGAAAATTTGATCTCTAGGACTAAACTCACTGGGGATATTTTTTGGATCTGGATGATTTAATTGTGCACCTATATATAAAGCGTTATCATCATATCCAAAATAAACTTTTGAATCATATTCGTCAGGTATTTTTTCTCCAGCCTTAGTTTCAGGCATTATTAAAGTAAAATTTTCAGCAGCTTTTATATTTCTCCATTCATCTTCGGAAAGTAAACCATCAATTTTAGGAGCTTCATTGAATCTGTAAGCCTCTAGACTTTTTCTTTCTTGTGAATAGATATTTAAAATTGAGATTAATAAAATAAGATTAAATAATGCTTTCATGAATCGCAGCAAATATACTTACAAAAAAAAGATATGAACTCTTCGATTTAATTAAAATATTGAGAGAATGATTAACTATTTGTTTTTTTTGATCTTATTATAATCAATTAAATAATTCAATCGAAGTGACAGCTGATGCTCTGTTGATGTTTCAAATAGATTTTTAAGACTATTATAATAATTGATTCCAGATTGATTATCTGTATTAAAAATTTGATTTCTATATAACAAAACCATATTACTGCCAGGAGCAAACCACCATTCAAAATTTAGATCTAAATTCCAGATGTTAAAATTTGTATTTGGATTTCTGTTCAGGATGGAGTAGTTTACTTCTTTTCGAGTTCCATCATCTAATAATTCAAAAAGCTTTTCATAGTAATCTGCTGTACTCCAAAAATTTCTGAATCTTAAACTTAAAGATGAATCTCTGTTAAAGTTATATTCCATTCTTAAATTATTTTCTATTGATTTTATATTTCTTAAACCAAAATAGATTAGTCCATTTCTTTTCATCAAAAAACCTACGTCATCATTTCTTTTCTCATTTGATGTTCTCATATTTATTGAAAATTGTTCTGATATTCGATAATCAACATAAAATCTAAACTCATTTTGAAATTTATTTTCATTGTATTGATAATTCTTATAATTTGTAAAAATATAATCAGTACCAAAAGAGAATTTTTTAGTATTATCTGAATCAATTCCAAAACTAGTTGTTAATAATGATGGATCTAAAATAAATCTATCTTCTGTTCTAGTTTCATACCAATCTTTTAGCTTTGAGACTCCTCTCAACCTAATTGAGAACCGCCACAAATTATTGGTTTGAAAAGTTGTCCACAAGCTAAAACCACTTCTATTTTTAATATTACTGTCATATCTTGTTTGATATCCTAAGTATAGTCCACTTTGGAAGCTTCTAAAGTATTTATTTTTGTTTAGAATTTGATATGATACTCTTGTGCCATATTGAATAAAGTTTCGCCCATTATAAAATCCAATTTCATTTTGATTATAATTTCTATCAGTTGCATTAATATTTAAATAGTACCTAAAGTTGCCCTTTAGCTCCTCAATTGTTATAATTTTTCTTTCACCACTTTTTTGAGATAACCTTGGAGAATAGGTCTTATAATAATATCCTTTAAAGCTAAAATTCCTTTTATTATCAAATATACTAGCCATAAAAGCATAGTTATTCGCATCTTCAAAGCTGGACTCTCTAATGAGATTTCCATTAATAAATCCAATTGTTGAATAGTTATTGAGAATTTTTTGAGATAATGATAAAACATTAAAATTAGTTACAGGTGTGATTAGTTCCCCTCTGATATTGTCATTACTATCTTTTATCAAAGCATATGATTTATCTGTAATTGCATTTAATAAACCTATACTTAGATTATTATTTGTAGTTCCAGTTAACTTTATTGAATTTAATAGTTTAGGTGTTTCATCATAACTCAACAGTTGATCACCACCATTCAAAATTTCATTTTCATCAATTTCTGTACGTTGACCGATTCTTCTGCTATAAAAAAAACTTCCACCCCTATATGAAGCTCCATCTACAATTTTAAAAAGGTCAGCTCCCTCAGTAAAAAAAGGTCTATTTTCATCAAATTCTTGCTCAAAAGGTGTTAAGTTCAACTCCTTATCATCAAATGTAACTTGACCAAAATCTGGAATTAAAGTCGCATCAATAGTGAAACTATTGCTTATACCATATTTCAAGTCCAGCCCTGCAGAGTATGAACTACTTGGCTTTAAGTCTTTTTGAAAATTAACAGCTGATTGCACGTAAGGATATAAAAACAATCTAGTAGGCGGATTAATTTCTTTTATATTTTTAACTAATCCTAATGATTCATGGTAATTTAAAATTCTCTCATCAACTGGACTCCAAACATACATTTCCTCAAAATCTTTGATATTACGCCCAAAATTTATTCCCCAATTATGATTTTTTTTATTTGGAAACCTTAATGCACTGTATGGGATAATGATTTCAGTACTCCATCCACTCTTGTTTTTTTGAACTTTTGCATCAAATAATGTATTGTATCTTAAACCCTCCTCATCAAATTCTCCAGTATTAAGTCCATCAATTAAGCCTCCGGAACTAGTAACAAAAAATGTAAATCGCTCTTTTGTATTATCATATGTATCAATTGAGACTAAAAATTTTTCAGAGATTGCATCCATATCATCTCTTTCACTAAACTCTGATGGAATATTATTTGGGTCTGGGTGATTAAGTTGAGCTGCGATGTAAATTGCCTTATCATCATAACCAAAATATACATAAGTTTCATATCCAACTGGTATTTCTTCTCCAGATCTATTTTCAGGCTGAAAAAGCGTAAAATTTGTTGCAGGAATTATTTTTTTCCATTCTTTCTCTGAAATAATTCCATCAATTTTTGGTGGAACTTGAAATCTGTATGCTTCAATTATTTTTCTTTCTTGAAAGAATACATTAAAAAAAAAGGTAAAAAAAAAGAATCCGCAATAGATATGTTTCATTCGTGTTGCAAATATAATTTTATAATTTAACTTTAAATTTGATTCAATTTATGAAAACTCTAATTTTTGGTGGTGGATGTTTTTGGTGTACCGAAGCAATTTTTAAATATGTTAGTGGAGTAGAAGATGTAGTTCCAGGTTACATTGGAGGAACTACTCTGAATCCAACATATGAAGAAGTTTGCACCGGAAAAACTGGTCATGCTGAAGCTGTAAAAATTTCTTATGATGAAACTAAAACAACATTAAGTGAGCTTCTTAAAATCTTTTTTAAAACTCATGATCCTACAACTAGAAACCGTCAAGGAAATGATACAGGAACTCAATATAGATCTGTTATATTTTACGATGACGAAAACCAATTAAATTTTTTAGAGGATTACATTCAAACTCTTGACAGTTCTGACACATATGATTCTAAAATTGTAACTACTCTGGAGAAAAAAACAGAATTTTTTATTGCTGAGGAATATCATCACAATTATTTTGAAAAAAACCCATTTAATGGTTATTGTAACGTTGTTGTAAGACCTAAAGTTGAAAAATTTAGAAAGGAATACAAAGCCTGATTTATTTAATCAAGCCTATCTTTTTGAATAATTTTTTATAAAAAAAATTCCAAAACCATTTAAATTGTCCAAAAATAAATGCTACAATAAGTAGAATAAATTGATAAATGATAGTAACAATTATAATCCTTAGGATAATATTATCACTTGATATTGATAAATAATCCATCACAGGGGTTGATACATATAAAGAGCCTGATCCCGTAATACCAAATACAATGAAAATAATTAATACCTGAGTATTAGAGTTTAAGCCCCATCTTTTTTTAAGTTTGTTAAACATCTATTCCTTAACTAATATCATTATTTGATTAGCTAATTCTATTCCAATTCTGTCCTGTGCTTCGTTTGTTGCTGCTCCAATGTGAGGGGTTAAAGAAACCTTGGGGTGCATAAGTAATTTTACAGACGGCTTTGGTTCATTTTCAAAAGTGTCAACTCCTGCAAAAGCTAATTTACCGCTGTCCAGGGATTCTATTAAGCTTTTTTCATCAACCACACCACCTCTTGCAGCATTAATTAAACCAGCACCTGTTTTCATCAAATTAAATTCATTTTTTCCAATAATATAACTTTTTTGGGCAGGAACGTGCAATGAAACAAAATCAGAATTTTTCAAAAGTTCAGTCATGTCTGAAGACTCTAAATCAAAACTAATTTTTTTATCATTTGCTAAGTTTAAATTAATTTGAGTTTTTCCAACAAACTTATCTGTAAATAGTACATTCATGCCGATACCCAGTGCAATTTTAGCAGTTTCCTGTCCAATCCTGCCAAAACCAATTATACCCATGGTTTTTCCTTTAAGCTCTTTTCCTTTTGAATAATTCTTTTTTAGTGTTTTAAAATTAGAGTCGCCATCCAATGGCATATTTCTGTTAGAATCATGAAGAAATCTTACACAAGAAAATAGATGAGAAAAAACAAGTTCAGCAACAGAGTGCGAGGATGCTGCCGGGGTATTAATAACATGAAGCCCTTTTTCTTTTGCATAATCAACATCAATATTATCCATTCCTACACCACCTCTGCCAATAAGTTTAAGTTCTTTACATGAATCAATAATATCTTTTCTAACCTTAGTAGCACTTCTAACCAACAGACAAGAGATATTATTTTCATTGATGTAGTCAATGAGTTTTTCCTGCTCTACGTTCTCAGTTATAACCTCATAATTATTTTGGCTAAGCAAGTCAATTCCAGACTGTGATATACCATCATTCGCTAATACTTTAATTTTCATGCTAGATTTTCAAATTTTTTCATTAGTTCAATTAGAGTTTCAACTGACTCGATTGGCATGGCATTATATATTGATGCCCTGTATCCACCAACAGAGCGATGACCATTAATTCCAGAAATATTTGCTTCATAAGCTAAGTTGTCAAAAATTTCTTTTTTTGACTCATCAGTCAAATTAAATGTAACATTCATTATACTTCTGTCTTCAACATTTGCAAAACCTTTGAATTGAGAATTTCTGTCAATTTCATCATATAATAAAGTTGATTTTAAAATATTTTTTTTCTCTATTTCACTTACTCCACCATTTTTTTGTAGCCATTTAAGACTTAATAAACATGTGTAAACTGAAAACACAGGTGGTGTATTAAACATACTGTCCTTATCAACATGAATCTTGTAGTTAAGCATTGATGGAACTTCTCTGCAAATCTTTTCTAGCATACTTTTTCTAATAACAACCAATGTAGCTCCTGCTGCTCCAAGATTTTTTTGAGCTCCTGCATATATTAATGAAAATTTTGAGTAATCAATATTTCTTGAGTAAATATCTGAACTCATATCAGTGAATAAGTCAGTTTTAGTTTCAGGAATTTCATGAAATTGAGTCCCAAAAATTGTATTGTTTGATGTAATATGTAAATAATCAAGATCATCATTGACCGCATAGTCTTTAGGGATATAGTTGAAATTTTTATCATTGGAGGATGCAAGTTCATGAACATTTCCAAAAAATTTTGCTTCTTTCATTGCCTTAACTGACCAAGAGCCAGTATTGATATATCCAGCATTTTGATTTAAAAAATTGTAGGCAACCATCAAAAACTGAGTACTTGCACCACCTTGTAAAAACAGACTAGTGTATTCATCCTTAGAAAGCCCAAGTTGTCCGATACTTAGCTCTCTAGCTTCTTCCATTATTTTTACAAACTCTTTGCTTCTGTGTGAAATTTCTATTAAAGACAGGCCAATGTTATCTAAATTTAAAACAGATTTAGACGCTTCATCAAAGACTTCACTTGAAAGTATGCTTGGACCAGCACTAAAATTATGTTTTTTCATCATCAAAGATGCAAAGTAACAAAAAACAACTTGTATTATTCTATTGAATTTTAACTAAGTTTCAACAAAAAGTCTAAAGTATTAATTTTATCAGCAAAATCATCTAAAGAAGGTCTTTGTGTATTGCCGAATTCAACTGAGTTTTCAACAATATTTTTCCCAACTATACATTGAATTTTTTCAGAATATTTTTTTAATGATTTTATTACTGTATTATCGTTTTCATAGTATTCGAAGAATACAGCACCTATGGGTGAGCCAATTTCTGTTGACTCTTTTAAAATTAAAAACCCATTATCAAAAAACTTTTCCTCAGACATTAAATATATAGTTTTGTTGTATGTATAGTTATTGTAATACGAACTATTATTTATAATATCTTTCCAAGAATAAACTTGTTTAAAAAGAATGTCTAAGTCATAATCTTTAGGTAGATAAATTTTGGAAACACTCCTACATCCTAAGCCATAATACATAAATATATCATTTGATAATTTCTGTAAATCCTTTTCTTTTTCATTTCCATCAAGAATTGCAACCGAAAACCTTGAACTTCTAATTATATGAGGTATACTATCAAAATATTTTTTGAATTGATTTGCTGAAAATTGATTTCCAGTTGCTATTACACAATCATATTTTTCAAGTCGATAGTTGCATATTTCAACATATTTATGAAATTCTTCATTCAATGATTTCAAATAACCTATAATCCATAAAAAAAGCTCCTCGTCTTTTTTTGAAAGCTTAATAACAGATTTGTTTCCTGACAAAAACACGCAAAGAAAATCATGAAAACCAACAAGTGGTATATTTCCTGCCATGATTATACCAACATTTTTGAAACCAACGAACTTGTAACCTTTAACAAATAAGTTTAATTTTTTTTCATTAAGTGTTTCACCCCAATAACTTAAAGATTGTATAATATTAGCCTTTTCAAAGTAGGGATTACTTATCTGAGATTTTTTTAAAGCTGAATGTAGTTTTGAAAAAAAAATATCTTTTCTATTGGTAGCATGATTATTGCAATATCCTATTAAAAATTTACCTAGTTGATCAAGTAATTTAATTCTTTCAGAAAGCTCCAATTAGTTCGAGTTTTATAATGTAAAGATATTGGTTAATTTTGTATCTGCTTATGGCAATAAAAATAACAGATGACTGTATTAACTGTGGAGCCTGTGAGCCAGAATGCCCAAATACAGCTATATATGAGGCTTCATATGAGTGGAAATACTCTCAGGGGACATCTTTAAAGGGAGACGTAAAGCTACTCTCTGGTCAGTCAGTCAATGCTGATCAGGATCAAGAGCCAGTTTCAGATGAGTATTATTTCATAGTCACTGATAAATGCACAGAATGTAAAGGTTTTCATGATGAACCTCAATGTGCAGCTGTTTGTCCTGTCGATTGTTGTGTTCCTGATGAAGATAATGTTGAGTCTGAGGAGTTGTTACTGAATAAGCAAAGTTTTATGCACGGCACTTAATTTAAAACACTGTGCTCACAATGAATATATGAAAGCTGGTATCGTGGGTCTTCCAAATGTTGGAAAATCGACCTTGTTTAATTGTTTAAGTAACACAAAAGCACAGAGTGCTAATTTTCCTTTTTGTACAATTGATCCAAACATTGGTTTAGTAAATATACCAGACCAAAGGTTGAATAAGCTAGTAGAATTGGTTGGGCCTGAGAAAATTGTTCCAAACTCTGTTGAAATTGTTGATATTGCAGGACTTGTTAAAGGAGCTAGCAAAGGTGAAGGTTTAGGAAATCAATTTCTTTCAAATATTAGAGAAACTAATGCTATTATCCATGTGCTAAGATGCTATCATAATGAGAATATAACCCATGTTGAAGGATCAGTTGATCCTTTAAGAGATAAAGAAATTATTGATTTTGAGTTGAAATTGAAAGATTTAGAAACGATTGAAAAAAGAAAAGAAAAGATTTCAAGAGCTGCCAAGACAGGTGATAAAAACTCAATTATAGAATTAAACTTATTAGAAAAATTAATTACAATTATAAATGATGGAAATTCAATAAATTCTTCTAGTCTTTCAGTTGATGAAAATAATCTTATCAAATCTATGTCATTACTTTCGATTAAGCCAGTTTTATATGTTTGTAATGTAGATGAGAAAAATATTAAATCGCCTAGTGATGAGCTAAAATCTATTGTGAACAATTTAAAAACAACTGGATCAAATGTTATTGTTCTTGCAGCAAAAACAGAGGAGGAAATTAATGAATTAGATAATTATGATGACAGAAAAATGTTTTTAGAAGATTTGGGGTTATCAGAGTCTGGTGCAAGTAAATTAATTAAAGAAACTCACAACCTGCTTAATCTGTCAACTTTTTATACGGCAGGAAAAAAAGAAGTCAGAGCATGGACTTTTAAAAAAGGATCTAAGGCTCCACAAGTTGCTGGAATTATTCATACAGACTTTGAAAAAGGTTTTATAAAAGCTGACGTCATTAAATACAATGACTACATAAACTTTGGAAGTGAATTAAAAGTGAAAGAAGCAGGAAAATTAAAAACAGAAGGCAAAGAATACGTTGTAATTGATGGTGACATAATTAATTTTAAATTCAATACTTAATTTAAGATTTCAACATATTTTACGAAGGATTGTTAATTATTTTATAAGAACATGATTTCATATAAGTGTCCAGTGTTTTATCTTAGGCATTCAAATTTTATGGCTCAAACATCTTCATACACGGAAGAAAATATTAAATCCCTAGACTGGAAAGAGCATATCAGAATGAGACCTGGTATGTATATTGGTAAGTTAGGTGATGGTTCAGCTTTTGATGATGGTATTTATATTCTACTAAAGGAAGTTATTGACAATTCAATTGATGAATTTGTCATGGGTGCTGGAAAAACTATTGAAATTAATATTAAGGAAAATATTGTTAACGTAAGAGATTACGGTAGGGGAATTCCGCTAGGTAAGGTTGTAGATGTTGTTTCTAAAATGAATACTGGAGGAAAGTATGATACTCGTGCATTTAAAAAGTCAGTTGGTTTGAATGGAGTGGGAACAAAAGCTGTCAATGCCCTGTCATCATCTTTTGAGGTTCAGTCAATAAGAGATGGTAAGTTAAAGAAAGTTTCATTTGAATATGGTGAAATTTTATCAGATAACCCCATTGAGGAATCCAATAAAAGAAAAGGAACTAAAGTAATTTTTAAGCCAGATTCCGAAATTTTTAAAAATTTTAAATATAGAAGTGAATATGTAGTTAGAATGTTAAAATATTATGTTTATTTGAATCCTGGTTTAACAATAGTTTTTAATGGAGAAAAACTAAAATCTGAAAATGGATTAAAGGATTTAATTGAAGATAATAACAACCTTGAAGACTTTCTATATCCTGTAATTCATCTCAAGGGAAAAGATATTGAAATTGCTTTAACTCACAACAAAAAACAATACAGCGAAGAATACTATTCTTTTGTAAATGGTCAACATACAACTCAAGGTGGTACACATTTGTCAGCCTTAAAAGAGTCAATTGTTAAAACAATAAGAGATCACTTCAAAAAACCTTATGATTCATCGGACATTAGAAAATCAGTTTTGTGTGCAATAAGCATCAAAGTTATGGAGCCAGTCTTTGAATCACAGACTAAGACAAAATTAGGGAGTACTGAAATGGGTGGTGACCTTCCAACAGTTAGAACTTACATTAATGATTTTGTTGGAAGAAAACTTGATAATTTTCTTCACCAAAATCAAAATATTAAGGATGAAATTCAAAAAAAGATTATTCAAGCTGAAAGGGAGAGAAAAGAGTTGTCAGGAATAAGAAAATTAGCCAGAGAAAGAGCAAAAAAGTCAAATCTGCATAATAAAAAATTAAGAGATTGTAGAATTCACTTAGGTGATATGAATAAGGATCAAAGATTAGAATCAACATTGTTTATTACCGAGGGTGATTCTGCAAGTGGTTCAATAACAAAATCTAGAAATGTAAACACTCAAGCTGTGTTTAGCTTGAGAGGAAAGCCTTTAAATTCATATTCAATGACAAAAAAGATTGTTTATGAAAATGAAGAATTTAATCTATTGCAGGCAGCTTTAAATATAGAAGAGGGAATTGAAAAACTTAGATATAATAAAATAGTTATAGCTACAGATGCAGATGTCGATGGGATGCACATCCGTTTACTTCTTATTACTTTTTTTCTTCAATTTTTTCCTGAGTTAATTAAAGAAGGTCACTTATTTATTTTACAAACCCCCTTATTTAGAGTAAGAAATAAAAAAGAAACAATCTATTGCTATGATGATTTTGAAAAAGAACAAGCTATCGATAAACTTTCACCGAAGCCTGAAATAACAAGGTTTAAGGGGCTTGGTGAAATCTCACCAAATGAGTTTAAAAACTTTATAGGCGATAGTATTAGGCTGGATCCTGTTATAATTAATAGAGATACTAGCATTTCAGATATGCTTTCTTTTTACATGGGTAAAAATACCCCTGAAAGACAAAAGTTTATTATAAATAATTTAAAAATTGATATTGATAAAGTATAATAATGGAGAATTTTTCTGAAAATTTTGAAAATGAAGAGGAATCTTTAATTCCTATTTCAGGAATGTATAAAGATTGGTTTATTGATTATGCTTCCTACGTAATTTTAGAAAGAGCAGTACCAGCTATTGAAGATGGATTTAAGCCTGTACAGAGAAGAATCCTTCATTCAATGAAAGATTTAGATGATGGTCGATTTAATAAAGTTGCGAATATCGTAGGACACACAATGCAGTATCATCCCCACGGTGACGCTAGTATTTCTGATGCTATTGTTCAAATTGGTCAAAAAGATTTATTGATAGAAACTCAAGGCAACTGGGGAAATATATTAACAGGTGACTCAGCTGCTGCATCCAGATATATTGAGGCTAGATTATCCAAATTTGCTCTTGAAGTTGTTTACAGTCCAAAAGTAACAACATGGCAGTCTTCATACGATGGAAGAAGAAAAGAGCCAATCAATCTTCCTGTGAAATTTCCATTACTATTGGCTCAAGGTGCTGAGGGAATTGCTGTTGGATTATCCACTAAAATACTTCCACACAACTTCGTTGAATTGATAGATGCTTCCATAAAATGTTTAAGAGGAAGAAAATTTGATCTTTATCCTGATTTTCCAACTCAAGGAGTGGTTGATGTGACTAACTACAATGATGGAATGAGAGGTGGTAAAATTAAAGTTCGGGCTAAAATTTCTCAAATAAATAAAAACACATTAGTAATTTCTCAAATTCCATATACAACCACAAGCAGCTCATTAATAGAATCAATTCTGAAAGCTAATGATAAAGGGAAAATAAAAGTCAAAAAAATTGAGGATAATACGTCAGCTGATGTAGAAATTTTGATACATCTACCAAATGGTGTTTCACCGGATAAAACAATTGATGGACTCTTTGCATTTACGAATTGTGAGGTTTCAATTTCACCGCTCAGTTGTATTATTGAAGATAACAAGCCAGTCTTTATAGGTGTTTCTGATATCTTAAAAAAATCAACAGAAAAAACAAAAAATCTTCTGAAGAAAGAGTTGGATGTGAGGTTAGCGGAGCTGAATCTACTTTGGCATTATTCAACATTAGAAAAGATCTTTATTGAAAACAGAATTTATAGGTTGATTGAGGATGAGGAAACTTGGGATGGTGTTTTAGAGGCTATTAATAAAGGCTTAAAACCATTTATTAATTTGCTTAAAAAGGAAGTTTCCGAAGATGATATTTTAAAATTGACCGAAATTAAAATTAAAAGAATATCAAAATTTGATTTAGAAAAAGCAGATAAAAAAATTAAACATATTGAGGAAGATATTGATAAGGTAAAATTCAACCTTGAAAATTTAAATGATTTTGCTATACAGTACTTTAAGGATTTAAAATCAACATATTCAACTGGAAGACAAAGAAAAACAGAAATTAGAATCTTTGATGATGTAGATGTAAAGAAGGTTGTTGTTAAAAACTCAAAACTTTATGTTAACAGAGAAGATGGTTTTATAGGAACTTCTTTGAGAAGAGAAGAATACGTTGAGGATTGTTCTGACATTGATGATATAATTGTTTTTACATCAAATGGTGATATGATTGTAACAAAAGTTGATAGTAAAAAGTTTGTTGCCAAGAATATACTTTATGTTTCAGTTTTTAAAAAGAGAGATTCTAGGACTATTTACAATATGATTTACAAGGAAGGCAAGTCTGGTGTTTCATACATAAAAAGGTTTAATGTTACTGGAGTTACGAGGGACAAAACATATAATTTAACCTCCCAAAATCCAAAAACAAAAATTTTACATTTTTCAGCTAACCCAAATGGTGAAGCTGAAATTGTCACAATACAGCTGAGACAAAGTGGATCAATAAAGAAAGTTAAATGGGATTTAGATTTTGCAGATTTAGCAATTAAGGGTCGTTCAGTTAAGGGTAATATTGTAAGTAAGTACTCTGTAAATAAGGTAATCTTCAAAGAAAAAGGTTTGTCTACATTAAAGCCAAGAAAAATTTGGTTTGATGATACAGTTCAGAGGTTAAATGTTGATGATAGGGGTGATTTATTGGGTGAGTTTAAGCCAGATGATGATTTACTTATTGTACAACATTCAGGAAAGCTTAAAATTGTTCCACCAGATCTTAATATGCATTTTCCTGAAGACATGATCATCCTCGAGAAAGCTGACAGATCTAAACCAATTTCTGTGGTATATTTCAATAAGAAAAAGAAAAAATACTATGTAAAAAGATTTTTACTTGGTGTTTTAAAGGGTACTCAAAACTTCATTGATGATTCTAAAAATAGTACTGTTGAAATTGTTTCTTATGATTGGAAGCCAGTTATTGAAGTAATCACAAAAAGCAAGAAAGAAATTGAAAAAAATAATATTAATTTATTTGAATTTATCTCTGTAAAAGGAATAAAAGCTTTGGGAAATCAACTCGTCAGTAAAGAAGTTAAAGAAATTAATCTTCTTGATCCCATACCATATGAGCCTGAAATTAAGGAATTAAATCAAATAGAAGTGATTGATGAGCAAATTGATAATGATGATAATATTTCTAATGAAGGTGAAAGTAGTCAGATAGAATTAGATTTTTAGTCTAATAGAAATACTTTCCCTCTTTTTTTATTACTATCATCCCCAACAATTGAATATTCAAATATGTAACTATCATTTTCTGTACTTAATATTTTCATAGTTATTGATTTTTTACTCTTTTTCGGATTAATATTTTTTAAAATAAATTCACAATCAGAAACCCATCTAACACTAGATGTATCTGAAACTCCATTAAAAACTTCAATTTCTGTTGAGTCTGATCTTTGAAAATATGAGACATATTCTTTTCCATCTATTTCTGTTTTAAATTCAAAGTTGCCAGTTTTGAATTTTTTACAATCTTTCTCTGGAAAAGAACAACTAGATAAAAATATTAATAGAAGGCTAATTTTTAAATTCCTTAAATGTACCATCTTTTAAAAGTAATATTATTTTTTCAACCTCAGAATTTATATTGTTTTTTGAATTATCATTGTTTTCTTTTGAAGTAGGGGAAGGGTTTTGCTTATCTTTTCCAAAAATTAACCACTCTACGTCAATTTCTGGAAATTCTTTACAGATTTTAGTAATAATCTCTAAACTTGGTTTATTTCGTCCGTTTAGGATGTGTGAAATACTTGACCTTTGAACATTGATTTTTTTTGCAAATTCTGATGCGTTAATTGATTGATTTTTTAATATTTCTCTTAATCTTAAACGTATATCCTCCATGTTTACATTTGTAAATATACGCTTTTATATCAATAAAAATAATTTTGAATGAATGATTATTTATTTATAAATATTTAATATTTTACTTTAGTTATTAATATTTAATACACTGTATAATAATATTTTATAAATTAATTTTATAAAATTATATACAATATCCCTTTTTATGTGTATACAAATGTAAACTTAACTTTAATATTTTTTAAAAAAAAAATGATGATATCTAATTAAAAATTGATATTTAATTAAATATTATGAGGTATTTTAATGATTTAATATAAATTATTCAATATATTTATGTTTTTAGTGTATAATTTTCAAGATAATTAAAATGAGATTCAAATTAGATGACGTTGATCATAAAATCCTTGATTTGTTAATTGATAATTCTAGGATTCCCTTTACCGATATTGCAAAAAAATTACTAATTTCTGCCGGTACAGTTCATGTCCGTGTAAAGAAGATGGAGGAATTTGGAATTATCCAAGGTGCATCTTTAGCTCTTGACTATAAAAAATTGGGCTACACCTTTATTGCATACATCGGAATATTTCTAGAAAAAACTCATCTAACTAATTTGGTTTTGGAAAAATTGCAAAGTATTCCTTATGTGACAGTAGCTCATATCACCACCGGAAGATTTAATATATTTTGTAAGATTAGGTCAAAAAACACAAATCATGCAAAGGAAATTATATTCATGATTGATGATATCGATGGTGTTTCAAGAACTGAAACAATGATTTCTTTGGAAGAAAGCATTAATGATAAAAAGAGGTTAATGCATAAAATCTTTAATGAAATAAAATAGCATTACTCTGAATGAGAAAATTAACTAAACTTGAGAGATTTAAAGATAAAGTTCTCTCTAGGTATGATGTTTACAATAATGTTTTTTTAACCTTACCATTTGAATCAATAAATGATACAGGTAGGCTTCTACCTTTATTTTCAAAATATTGTAGTGATGGATTTAATAAAAATTTAAGTCCCCTAATGATTGTGGATGGTTTTTTTAATGAGTATTGTAAAGATTTAGATAATAATGAAATAGATACTCTTATTTTTAGATTCATTCAATAT
This sequence comes from uncultured Bacteroidota bacterium, assembly GCA_902535165.1. GTDB lineage: Bacteria > Bacteroidota > Bacteroidia > Flavobacteriales > Flavobacteriaceae > Eutrophosalina. The sequence goes on from CACASE010000003.1 coordinate 24,016, forward strand.
ATTGAGAGACAAGTTGTTTTATTTGATGCGATTGAAGATGCTTCATTTTCAGAAGTCAATAATATGGATGGAGTTGGTACATTAAGAAACCTTAAAGAAACTAGTGAAAAATCTAACTCAAAATTAGAATTGTCTGATACTTTAAAAAAAATAAAAGTCAAACCTGTGTTAACTGCTCATCCAACTCAATTTTATCCAGGCTCTGTTCTTGGTATTATTACGGATTTGTCCAATGCAATTAATAATAATGATTTAATTGATATTAAAGGTTTGTTAGCACAACTTGGAAAAACACCATTCTTTAAAAAAATCAAACCTACACCATATGATGAGGCGGTGAGTTTAACATGGTATTTGGAAAATATATTTTACAATTCTATTTCTAATATTCAAAAATATATTAAGTCCAATATTGGAGATAAAAATTTTGTTAATCATGATTTAATATCGCTTGGATTTTGGCCTGGTGGAGATAGAGACGGAAATCCTTTTGTAACAAATGAAATTACAATTAAAACAGCTTATAAGCTTAGAAGTGATATTCTTAAAAATTACTACAGAGATGTAAGGAAATTAAGAAGGAGATTGACTTTTAAGAAAATAGAAGATATTATTATTGATGTTGAGAATAGGCTATACAAAAGTATGACTCAGGATGTTGTAAAGCCAAGTATTACTTTAGATGAGTTATTGAACAAATTAAAATATGTAAAAAAACAAATTATTAAAAAACATGAATCATTATTTGTTGATGAGGTACAAAACCTAATTGATAAAATAAATATTTTTGGATATCATTTTGCTTCTTTAGATATCAGGCAAGATTCTAGTATTCATAATAAAGTCTTTCACAAAATTTTAACACTAATTTTTGATAGTAAAACCTCTGATAATTACAGTGGAATGAGTGATGATGAAAAAATTAATTTTATATCTAAAGTAAATTTTTTAAATAAAAAAATTCCCTACAAAGACAAAGATCTAATCAATACCTTAGGATCTATAGAGGCCATGAAATCAATTCAAAAATCTAATGGAATTCCCGGCTCTCACAGATACATTATTAGTCATAATCAATCTCCTTTAAATATTTTAGAGGTATTTAATATGTTCCTATTTACTGGTTGGACAAAACCTTCGGTTGATATCGTACCATTGTTTGAGACAATTGATGATTTAAATATTTCCGAATCTGTCATGGAAAAGGTTTATCAAAATAAACTTTATAAAAATCACCTAAAAAACAGAAAAAATAAACAAGTAATCATGCTTGGTTTCTCTGATGGAACAAAGGATGGTGGCTATTTTACCGCTAATTGGAATATTTTAAAGGCTAAACAAGGACTGATTCGAATTTCAAAAAAATACGGAATTAAAGTAGAATTTTTTGACGGCAGGGGAGGCCCTCCAGCAAGAGGTGGAGGTAACACCCATCAATTTTACAGTTCAATGTCTGGAATTGTTAATTCTAAAGTTATTCAGTTAACTATCCAAGGTCAAACTATAAGCTCAAATTTTGGGACAATTGATTCTTGTCAATATAATTTAGAACAATTAGTTAGTTCTGCAGCTAAAAATCTAGGTTTAGATACAATAACAGCTGATTTAAGCGATGAAAACAGAAAAACTATGGATCAGCTTTCAGAACTAAGTTACAATGCATACGTGGATTTTAAAAATCATCCAAAGTTTTTAGGTTATTTAGAAAAAATGAGTACGATCAAATACTATTCAAAAACAAATATTGGTAGCAGGCCATCAAAAAGACCTTCAGAATCTGATACTTTTAGTATTGATAATTTAAGAGCAATTCCCTTTGTTGGAGGTTGGAGTCAATTAAAGCAGAATGTACCAGGGTTTTTTGGCTTAGGTACAGCCTTAAATCATTTTAAAATGAATGGTGAGTTTAATAAAATTGAAAACCTTTACAAAGAGGTGCCTTTTTTTAGGACCCTAATTTCCAATTCTATGATGAGCTTAAAAAAATCATTTTTTGGTTTAACTAGCTACATAAAAAAAGACAAAGAGTATTCAAAATTTTGGGAGCTTATTTTTAATGAGTATAAGTTGTCCAAGGATATGGTCTTGAAAGTTACTGGTTACAAAGAATTAATGGAGAATGAGCCTGCTAATAAAGCCTCAATTGAAAAAAGAGAAGATATAATTATGCCTTTATTTACACTGCAGCAGTATGCAATACAAAAGAAAAACTTACTGAATTTGGAGGGTAATAATTCAAATGATGAAATCAATGTTTTAGAAAAAATTATAACTAGAACACTTTTTGGAAATATTAATGCTAGTAGAAATTCTGCTTAGCTTAAATAAAAGTCAAAAGACTCTTTAATTAAATTTTCAGAAACCTCTACATCAATTTTAACAATTCCTAAGTCTTTTAATAGTACAAACTTTAATTTATCCAAATAATTTTTTTTATCAAAACTCATAAGCTTAATAATTTCTTCATAGTTTTCGTGTTGTAGATTTACTTTAGGAAAGATTCTTAGCAAATGATTTTTAATTTTTTTAACTAATTCGAGATTTAGATTAAATATTTTATTTGATATGAAGGATTCGCAAATCATTCCAATTGCAATTGCTTCACCATGCGTTAGCTTGTTTACTTTATTTAAAAAGTAGGATTCAAGTGCATGTCCAATTGTATGTCCAAAATTCAAATTTTTTCTTATGTTCTGTTCAAATTTATCATCCAAAACAATTTTATTTTTAATCTCAATTGAATTATTTATAATTTCTTCGTTAAAATAGAGTTGATTATTTTCCAAAAGTAGATTAAAAATTGAAGCTGAAATTAGACTGTGCTTAAATATTTCAGCATACCCACTTTTAACCTCTCTTTCACTAAGCGTTTCAAGATATTGCTCATCAATTATTACAAGTTTAGGATCTGCAAAGGTTCCAATTTGATTTTTTAAATTATTGAAATTAATTCCAGTTTTACTTCCTACTGAAGCATCAACCATTGACAAAAGAGTTGTTGGTATATTAATAAAATCAAGTCCTCTTTTAAATGTGTTGGCAGCAAAACCGCCCATATCAGTAATTACTCCTCCTCCTAGATTAATTAAAAGACTTTTTCTATCCAAACTTTGAGTTGTCATATCATTCCAAATCTTGGTAACAGTACCAAGATTTTTAAATTCTTCTCCTGAATTAATTTTTATAATTGATATTTCTTTATTAATTATTTGTTTGAAAATATCTAAACAAAATTTTTCAGTATTATCATCAACCAATACTGATACTTTTGAATATTTATTATTTTCAATAAGTGTGTTTAAAAGGGAATACCCAGATTGCCCAAAAGCTATTTTATATGTTTTTGTATTGATTTCTTTCACCTTTAAAAATGAGTATGCAAATTAACAACATTTTAAAAAAACAGCATATATTAGATTAATTATTTAATAAATGAATAAATCTCTTTTTGAAAATACTGAGGTTGCATTTAAAATGAAAAAAAATTTTCATTTATATAATGCAATCTTTCTTTTTAATATAATCACAAAGAAAATTTTAGTAGGAATTTTGACCAATTTGACAATAACAATGCTAAAATTTAGGTTACCTATTAAGTGGATTTTAAAAGGAACTATTTATAAACATTTTTGTGGGGGAATACATATTGCTGAATGTAAAAAAATAATTTCTGATATGTATAAAATGAACGTGTGTTCAATTCTTGACTACTCAGTTGAAGGCTTAAATAATGAAAATTCATTTAATAATTCATGCGAAAAAAAAATTGAGATTATTGATATAGTTTCAGAAAATGATGCTGTTCCTTTCGCTGTTTTTAAACCAACAAGTATTGGAAGGTATGGATTATTTAAAGCAGTTAGTGATGGAAAAAAATTGCTAAAGGATGAAGAGGATGAGTGGTCTAATGTTGTTACTAGATTCCATAAAATTTGCAATCATGCATTAATTAATAAAACAAAAATTTTAATTGATGCTGAGGAATATGAGGTTCAAAAAGCTATTGATGAACTAGCACTTGAAATGATGAAGTCTTATAATAAAGAATATGTTATTGTTTATAATACTATACAACTTTACAGATGGGATAGGATTGATTACTTAAATAAATTATTTAAAGATTATTCAAAATCTAAATTTAACTTTGGGTTTAAGTTAGTGAGGGGAGCTTATATGGAAAAGGAGAGACTTTTAGCTAAAAATGGAAATTATAAATCTCCTATATGCTCATCTAAAAATGAAACTGATTTAAATTTTAATAAAGCAATTGATCTTATGTTTAAACACATAAAAAAAGCTGATTTTTTCATAGCAACTCATAATGAGTTTTCAAATTATAAAGTTATCGATCTCATGAAAAAAAATGAGATAAAAAACAATAGTGATAAGATTTGGTTCGGTCAGCTTTATGGCATGAGTGATAACATCACTTTTAATTTAGCTAGTGAGGGATATAATGTTGCAAAAATACTACCCTTTGGTCCAGTTGAAAATTTAGTACCTTACTTAATAAGAAGAGCACAAGAAAATTCTTCATTCCAAGGTCAATCAAGTAGAGAGTTGTCTCTCCTAAAAAAGGAATTAATTAGAAGAAGTTCTTAAATCAGTATAATACACCTTGTTTTCACAGTTTGTAGCATTAAAATAAAATTTAGTAGATCCTTTTTTTTGATTTAATAAATATATGTTACAGGAATCATTACCAATAATACTTTTTGAAAATTCAATTTTTGAATTTTTTAAAATATTAATGGTATCGAATGAATAAAAAGAATAATCAAAATGCCATTCTTTTTTTTTAAAATCTCCTAAAACTCTATCGTTTGGAAGATAATTAAATTCAGTATCCTTTTGCTGTATAATAAAAATTGTTATCATTAGACCTAGTAAAAAACCAAAGAAATAGTAAATCAATCTTTTTTTAAATTTCATAATTTTTAATTTCTAATGTTCTTTTTTTACTGTCATCAATTTTGATTTTGATATGAGAATAAGGGTACTCAAAATATTCAATTATTTTTTTTGGCCACTCAATAAAAATCCATTTTTTTTCATTGATAATATCAAAAAAACCGATTTCATTTAAATCTAAAATATTATCAATTCGATACAGATCAGCATGATAGATTTTTTCATTATTGGATTCATATATATTAAGTATTGGAAATGTCGGACTTGAAATATTGTCTTTTGAACCAATTTTCATACTAATATTCTTGATTAAAGTTGTTTTTCCAGAACCCAAATCACCATCAAATAATACTGTCTTTGATTTTATATTTTTAAGTATAAAATCTGATGCATAATGAATTTCTTTTAAATGGTATGAAAAAATCATTTAATTTTTGTCAAATACAAAGGAAAGACTTTCCTCAGAAAATAATAAATTAATTTTCATATTTTTGCCGACATGGAATTAAAGGCATTTGAAGTTGCTAAATTAATTAATGGTGTCGTTGATGGAGATAATAATTCTACAATAAATAAGCTTTCTAAAATTGAAAGTGGAGACAAAAATTCATTATCATTTTTAGGGAATTCCAAATACAATGATTTTTTATACAAATCATCTGCTTCAATTGTGATTGTTAAAAAAAATTTTGAATTAAAAGAACCCGTAAAGCCAACATTGATCAGGGTAGATGATCCAAACCTTGCATTTTCAGTTCTTCTTGAATATTTTAATAATCAACAAATTTCAAAAACAGGAATAGATAAAGATTCAAGCTTAGGTGAAAATGTCAACTGCGGTAATGATGTTTACATAGGAAAATTTTCTGTTATTGAAAGTAATGTAAACATAGGACAAAATGTCAAAATTCATCCTCATGTTTACATTGCTGATAATGTAACCGTTGGAGATAATTGTATAATTTATCCTGGTGTTAAAATTTATAGAAATACAGTGCTTGGTAAAAATTGTATTATTCACTCAGGAACTGTTATTGGTTCGGATGGATTTGGCTTTAACAAAGATTCAAATGGTAATAATTTGAAAGTAATACATAATGGAAATGTGACTATTGAAGATGATGTCGAAATTGGATCTAATTGTACAATTGATAGAGCTACCCTTGGTTCTACCATATTAAGATCTGGAGTTAAAATTGATAATCTTGTTCAAATAGCTCATAATGTGATTGTTGGAAGTAATACTTGTATTGCTGCCCAAGTTGGTATTGCTGGATCAACCACAATCGGAAAAGATTGTTTAATCGGAGGACAAGCAGGCATTGCTGGCCACCTAAAGATTGGTGATAGGGTACAAATGCAGGCAAAATCTGGAGTACTAAAAAATATTGATGATGACTCTGTAATAATGGGTTATCCTGCTATTAGCTATAGGGATTATAACAAATCATATGTTCATTTTAAAAATTTACCCAAAATCATGAATTTCATAAATAAGTTGATGAAAAAAAGCAATGAACAATAAACAAACAACAATAAAAGATTCTGTTTCACTAGAGGGTGTAGGAATTCACACTGGAAAAGATGTTAAACTTACTTTTCATCCTGCAAAAGAAAATACAGGATATGTATTTAAAAGAGTTGATTTGGATGATGAACCTGAAATAGAGGCTCTTGCAAAATATGTTGTTAACACACAAAGAGGAACAACCCTTGAGAAAGATGGTGTTAAATTAAAAACTACTGAACATGTCCTAGCAGCTTTAGTAGGTTTGGAAATTGACAACATTTTAATTGAAATTAATGCTGAAGAGCCTCCTATTATGGATGGATCTTCAAAATTCTTTGTTGATGCACTTGAAAAAGCGGGTTTAAAGGAATTATGTAGCTTACGTAACGAGTATATAGTAAAAGATGTTATTTCGTTCAATGACCCTGAGTCAGGTAGTGAAATTACTCTTATTCCCTCTGAAAAATACCAGATAACAACAATGGTTGACTATGAGACTAAGGTTTTAGGCACTCAAAATGCAACTCTTACAAAATTATCCGAATTTAAGGATGAGTTTTCAAATGCCAGAACGTTTAGTTTTCTACATGAAATTGAAATGCTTTTAGAAAATAACTTGATAAAAGGTGGTGATCTTAATAATGCTATTGTTTATGTAGATAAGAAGATTTCCGAAAATACAATGGAAAAGTTAAAAAAAGCTTTTAATAAAGATAAAGTTTCAGTGAAATCTAACGGTATTTTAGATAATTTGAATTTACATTATCAAAATGAAGCTGCAAGACACAAGCTATTAGATGTTTTAGGTGACCTAGCATTAATTGGTAAAAGAATTAAAGGAAAGGTTATAGCAAAAAAACCTGGTCATTTCATCAATACACAATTTGCTAAAAAAGTAAGTAGAATCATTGAAAAAGAGGAAAGATTAAATATGAAAAAACTAGAATATAATAAAAAGGCTATAATGGATGCGGATCAAATTATGAATATTTTACCACATCGTCCCCCCTTTTCTTTTTATTGATAAAATTCTAAAAATTAGTGATAACGCAATAACAGGTTTAAAATATGTTTCACCAGATGAGCCCTATTTCAAAGGTCACTTCCCAGGTAGACCTGTTATGCCAGGGGTTTTGCAAATTGAAGCTATGGCACAGGTAGGTGGTGTTTTGGTTCTTAGTACATTCCCAGATCCAGAAAATTATTTAACTTTTTTTGGAAGAATAGAAAATGCTAAATTTAAAAGACCTGTAGAACCAGGAGATACTCTTATATTTGAGCTTGAGTTACTGTCACCAATTAGAAGAGGTATTAGTCATATGATAGCTAGAGCTTACGTTGATGGGGAATTAACAACTGAAGCTGAAATGAAAGCAAAAATTGTAAAAAAATAGATTAATGAATCAACCATTATCATACGTTCATCCTGCAGCTAAAATCGCTAAAACAGTCGTAATTGAGCCATTTACAACCATTGGTAAAGATGTAGTAATCGGAGAGGGTACATGGATTGGTTCGAATGTTACGATTATGGAAGGTGCAAGAATTGGAAAAAATTGTTCCATATATCCCGGAGCTGTTATTTCTGGTGTTCCACAAGATTTGAAATTTAAGGGAGAGGAAACAACTGCAGTGATTGGAGATAATACTGTGATTAGAGAATGTGTCACCATTAACAGAGGAACCAACTGGAGAAAAAAGACGAAAATTGGAAAAAATTGTTTAATTATGGCTTATTCACATATTGCCCATGACTGTAAAGTGGGGGATAACTGTATTTTTTCAAATAATTCTACACTAGCAGGTCATGTCACTGTAGGTGATTATGTTACATTAGCTGGTATGGTTGCAGTTCATCAGTTTTGTAATATTGGTAGACATGCATTTATTGCCGGTGGATCATTAGTAAGGAAGGATATACCTCCATTCGTTAAAGCTGCTAGAGAACCTTTGTCCTATGTTGGTATCAATTCTGTTGGATTAAGAAGAAGAGGTTTTTCCTCAGAAAAAATCAGAGAAATTCAAAATATATATAGAATTCTTTATCAAAAGAAATTTAATAATACCCAAGCTATTAATATTATTGAAGCAGAAGTTGAGGCAACATCTGACAGAGATGAAATATTAGTTTTTATCAAAGATTCTCAAAGAGGAATCATGAAAGGATATATTCAAAATTAAATTATGATTACTACCTCAGATATCAGAAAAGGATTATGTATCAGATACTCAAATGATATTTATAAAATTATTGAGTTTTTGCATGTTAAACCTGGAAAAGGTCCAGCATTTGTTAGAACTAAATTAAAAAGCGTTTCAACCGGGAAAGTCGTTGACAATACCTTTACATCTGGACACAAGATTGACGATGTTAGAGTAGAAAATAGAAAATACCAATTCCTGTACAAAGATGGTGAAACCTATCATTTTATGAACAGTGATGATTATAATCAGATTGAAGTAGACAAATCACAAATTGAATCAGATATTTTCTTAAAAGAAGGATTAATCGTTACCATAATAGTTAATGCGGATGATTCAAATATTTTATCAGTTGAAATGCCACAAAATGTTGTTTTAGAGGTAATTTCATCTGAGCCAGGTGTAAAAGGTAATACTGCAACAAATGCAACAAAAAATGCCAAACTTGAAACTGGAGCTGAAATTAATGTACCGTTATTTATTAGCGAAGGAGACAAAGTAAAAGTTGATACAGAAAAACGAGTTTATTTAGAAAGAATTAAACAATAGTAATGAGTGTTTTAGTTAATAATAATTCTAAAGTAGTTGTTCAGGGTTTTACTGGTTCTGAGGGAACATTTCACTCATCACAAATGATTGAATATGGAACAAATATTGTTGGTGGTGTTACACCTGGTAAGGGTGGTCAATCGCATTTAGATAGGCCAGTATTTAATACAGTTGAGGATGCTGTTAAATCAACAGGTGCAAATACATCAATAATTTTTGTCCCTGCTGGATTTGCAGCTGATGCAATAATTGAGTCAGCAGATTCTGGAATTAAAGTGATTGTTTGTATTACAGAGGGTATTCCGATTTCAGATATGACTAAAGTCTATAACTATCTAGAAAATAAAGATTGCACATTAATTGGACCGAATTGTCCAGGTATTATAACACCTGATGAAGCGAAGGTTGGTATCATGCCAGGTTTTGTCTTTAAAAAGGGTAAGGTTGGCTTGGTTTCTAAGTCAGGTACTTTAACTTATGAAGCAGCTGATCAAATTGTCAAAGAAGGTTTCGGAATTTCAACAGCAATTGGAATCGGGGGTGACCCAATAATTGGAACGACTGTTGAAGATGCTGTCAAGTTATTTTTTGAAGATGATGAAACAGATTGTATTGTTATGATTGGTGAAATTGGAGGTCAACTTGAAAATAATGCTGCAAAATGGATAAAAAAATCGGATAATAAAAAGCCAGTAATTGGTTTTATTGCTGGTGAAACTGCTCCAAAAGGAAGAACAATGGGCCATGCTGGAGCAATAGTGGGAGGAAAAGATGACACAGCAGCAGCAAAAAAATCAATCATGAGGGATTGCGGAATTCATGTTGTTGATTCACCAGCAGATATTGGTAAATTTGTAAAAAAATATATAAAATAGTTATGTCTTTGTTAGATAACAAAAATATTTTAATAACAGGTGGAAGTCGAGGAATCGGAAAATCTATAGTTGAAGTTCTAGTTAAAAATGGCGCAAATGTTGGTTTTACATTCACATCATCAGATATTGCGGCAAATAATATTTGTAAAGAATTAAATTCAAAACATACAAAATGTATTGCTTATAAAAGCGATGCTTCAAAATTAGATCATTGTGAAAAGCTAGTTAATAGTTTTCTTGATGATTTTGAGACCATTGATGTATTAATTAATAATGCAGGAATTACTAAGGACAATTTACTAATGAGAATGTCAGAGGAAGATTTTGACAAAGTAATTGAAGTAAATCTAAAATCTGTTTTTAATATGACTAAAGCCTGTCAAAGAGTTTTTTTAAAAAACAGACGAGGAAGTATTATTAATATGAGCTCAGTGGTGGGAGTAAAAGGTAATGCAGGTCAATCAAACTATGCAGCATCTAAATCAGGAATTATTGGTTTTTCTAAATCTATAGCTCAGGAACTAGGATCAAGAAATATAAGATGTAATGTCATAGCTCCTGGTTTTATAAAAACAGAAATGACTGACAACTTGTCTGAGTCAATTATTGAGGGTTGGACAGAAAATATTCCCCTCAAGAGACCTGGTGAATCAATCGATGTAGCAAATTTATGTTTGTTTTTGGCATCAGATTTGTCCAGTTATATTACGGGTCAAGTTATCAATATTGACGGTGGCCTTTTAACTTAAAATTAATTAAATACATATATGGAAAAATATACAAAAATCGGATTACCAGCACTAATTGGTGCTTTAGTGTTATTTGTCTTTGCTGTAAAAACATTTGTTAATATCGGATATGGTGAAGCTGGTGTTTTATTTAAAACATTTGGTAATGGTGTTGTTACTGATGAACCTCCACTAGGTGAAGGTTTAAATATTGTAATGCCATGGAACACAGTTTATATATATAACGTAAAACAACAAGAGGTTTTTGAAAGTAAAATGCAAGTTTTATCCTCTAACGGGCTGGACATATCTTTAGATATCTCAGTGCTATACCAACCAAAGATTCAAGAGTTAGGTTTACTACACCAAACCAAGGGATCTAATTACTTAAATGTTGTAATTATTCCATCACTCAGGGCAGTAGCTAGAAGTGTGGTTGGACAATACACGCCAGAACAACTTTATTCAACCAAAAGAGATGCTATTCAAAATGAAATTTTTGAGCAGCTTGTTGAAGATGTTGAACAACAGCACGTTCAAATCAACTCTGTTCTTGTTAGAGATGTAACTCTTCCGGCTAATATAAAGGCTGCAATTGAGAGAAAACTAACTCAAGAGCAAGAAGCTTTAGAATATGTTTTTAGGTTGGAAAAAGCAAGGCAAGAGGCTGAAAAATTAAGAATAGATGCCGAAGGTAAAGCTAATGCCAACAGAATTTTAAACAGTTCTTTAACCAGTAATATTTTAAGAGATAAAGGAATTGAAGCTACCCTTAAGTTAGCTGAGTCTCCAAACTCAAAAGTAGTTGTTGTGGGTTCAGGTGAAAACGGAGGTCTTCCACTAATATTGGGTAACCAATAAGACCTTTACAAATTTTTTTAAAACCCTGTTTAGACAGGGTTTTTTTATTTTTAGATATGCTAGTAGAAAACCTTCAAGTTTTGAGATTAACAAAAAAATCTCCTCTGATTAACTGAGAAGATTTTATTATATTTACAAAAAAATTATAATTGGCAAAATCACAACAAACATTCAATAAGCTCGAAAGAGAAAAGAATAAAGCAAAGAAAAGAGAAGAAAAAAGAAAAAAAATGGCCGCTCGTAGAGAAGCTAAAGCGCGTGGTGAGTACAAACAAGATGAATTTGTCTATGTTGATTTTAATGGAAATTTTACTGATACTCCGCCGGATCCTGCAGAAAAAGAACAAATTAGTTTAGATTCAATAGTTATTAGCCCAACAAAAAAAGATGATATTGATGATCGTATCAACGGAAAAGTAACTTTTTATGATGATGAAAAAGGTTTTGGTTTTATTAAAAATCCTTTGAACCAAGATTCATACTTCTTTCACTTCAGTGAATGTCCTGATCAACTAACTGTAGGAGATAAAGTTGAATTTGAATTAATAAAAGGAGAAAAAGGTATGAATGCTATTAAAATCATAAAACAGTAAATGAATCATAATATATATTATGTTAAATTTTAGATGAAGAAAAAGATATTATATTCCCTACTCATAATTCTTGCAGTATTTGTAACATACACAGCATATGTGATTAACAACCCTGTCAGTCCATTAGAAACAGTTAGTTCAAATGATTCTGATGTATCTGTCACATATAGTCGTCCTTTTAAGAATGATAGATTAATCTTTGGAAATGCCTCTGACGAAGCTTTAGTTCCATATGAAAACTATTGGAGAACTGGAGCTAATAGACATACATATATAGAAAATAATATCGATCTTAATATTGATGGGAATACCCTATTTCCTGGAAAATACTCCATGTATACAATTCCTGGTGAAAATGAATGGGAAGTTTATTTTAATACAAATATTAATTATTTTGGAGTCTCCAGACCTGATGAGTCTGATGATGTACTCTCAATTAAAGTTCCAGTAATAAAGCTTTTAAACGAAATTGAACAATTTACCATTGATTTTGAAAATGATTCAATTTTTAACTACATTTCTTTAAAATGGGATTTAACTAAGGTTATGATTCCTTTCAAATAAAATGACATTTAGAGGCTTTTTAAAGACCCTTTCCTACATTTTAGGCATATTTGTTACTGTTTTAATTTTATCTGGGATTTCTTACCTAATTATCGACGGTATAAATAAGAAAAGTAATGTCATGGATATTGGAGAGTACTCCCCTGTTTCCACCTTAGTAGTTCCTGAGAATCCTACTTATAAATCAAAATTTCCTTTTGTAGATGTTCATAGTCATCATTGGGATATGCCAGTAAAAGATCTTTCAAAACTTGTAACCGAAATGGATAGTTTGAATATGGCTTATTTAATTAATTTGAGTGGTTCTGGATTTGGAGCTTTCTCTGGAAATCAGGAATTGATGGATTTAAATTTAACTAAGTCATTAGAAAACGTAAATGAAAATTATCCTGATCGTTTTGGAGTTTTTCTAAACTTAGATCTGGCAAAAATTGATAAATCTGATTTTGAAAAAAATAATATAACGCAGATAGAAAATGCTGTAAGTCAAGGAGTTATAGGACTAAAAATTTACAAAAATCTTGGATTGACCTTAAGAGATTCTAGAAATATTCGTGTTCCTGTAGATGATGATAGATTATCTCACATATGGGAAGCTTGTGCGAAATTTAACATACCTGTATTAATTCATTCAGGTGAACCAAAAGCTTTTTTTGATCCAGTAGATAAATTCAATGAAAGGTGGTTACATGCAAGAGAAAAGCCTAGAAGTTTTAGACCTAGTGATAAATACCCCACTTTTGACCAAGTCATGTATGAACAGGAACAGTTATTTAAAAAACATCCAAAAACAACTTTTATAAATGCTCATTTTGGTTGGTATGGAAATGATTTAGGAAGACTTTCTAAACAACTTTCTGAACTGACTAACGTGTATGTAGAATTTGGAGCTGTAATTAATGAGCTTGGTAGACAACCTAGTACTGCACGAAGATTTTTTGAGGATTATCAGGATAGAATTCTTTTTGGTAAGGATATATATAAAATGGATGAATATTATATATATTTTCAAGTTCTAGAAACAGATGATGAGTATATTGAATATTATAGAAAAAGACATGGTCTCTGGAGGTTATATGGATTGAATCTTCCTGATGAAATATTAAAAAAAGTTTATTATCAAAATGCACTTAAAATTTTTCCAAATATTAACCCAAATCTTTTCAAATAAGTTTTATTTTTAGCCCATGATTATAGGAATTCCTAAAGAAATTAAAGAAAGTGAACACAGAGTTGGTATGACTCCCTCTGGTGTTCAAACTCTAATTCAAAATGGACATGATGTTTATGTTCAAAATTCCGCAGGTCAAGGAAGTGGACACACAGATGAAGATTATTCAAATGTTGGTGCTAGCGTTCTTAAAACTATTGAAGAAGTATATGATATTTCTGAAATGATAATTAAGGTAAAAGAACCTTTAAAAAAAGAGTATTCATTAATAAAAGAAGGTCAAATCATATATACATATTTTCATTTTGCTTCATCATTAGAGCTAACAAAAGCTATGATTGACAGTAAATCAGTTTGTATTGCTTACGAAACAGTTGAAAATTCAGACGGGTCACTTCCACTCTTAACTCCAATGTCAGAAGTAGCTGGAAGAATGGCAGCTCAACAGGGTGCTAAATTTCTTGAAAAACATCAAAAAGGTTGTGGAATTTTATTAGGAGGAGTTCCTGGTGTTAGTCCAGCTAAAGCTGTTGTTTTAGGAGGAGGTGTCGTTGGAACTCAGTCTGCTAAAATGTTAGCTGGTTTGGGTGCTGATGTCACTATTTTAGATATAAATCTTGAAAGACTTAGAGAGCTTGATGATATTTTGCCTAAAAATGTTAAAACTAAGTTTTCTAACCATTATAATATTGAAAAGGAAATTCAAAATGCTCATCTTGTTATCGGAGCAGTTCTTATTGCTGGAGCTAAAGCACCTAGCCTAATCACTAGGTCAATGCTAAGGGATTTGAAAAAAGGGACTGTCTTAGTTGATGTTGCAGTCGATCAGGGTGGCTGCTTCGAAACTACAAAACCAACTACTCACAACTCCCCTACTTACATTATTGATGATGTTTTACATTATTCTGTAGCAAATATGCCAGGTGCTGTTCCTATGACCTCAACTGAAGCCTTGACTAATGCTACAGTTTCTTATGCTATTGAATTAGCTAATAAGGGATGGAAAAAAGCGTGTAACGAAAATGAGCCACTGAGGAAAGGGCTAAACATTGTTGATGGTGATATTGTGTACAAGGCTGTTGCAGACGCATTTGATCTTAACTACACTGAACTAAATATATAATAATGCCCAATATCCCATCTGTTGATTTAAATAATTTTCTTTCAGATGATCAATCGCTTAAGCAGGAATTTGTAAATAAATTAGGTAAAGCTTATCAAGATATCGGATTTGTAGCCTTGAAAGGACATTTCTTAAAAGACTCAGATATCGAAAATATATACAAATACATAAAAGTATTTTTTGATCTTCCTGATGAAGTAAAGTGTAAATATGAGCTTGATGGCTTTGCTGGTCAGAGAGGGTACACCTCATTTGGTAAAGAACATGCAAAAGGAAAGAAACACGGAGATCTAAAAGAATTTTGGCATTTTGGTCAATATCTCGATGATTCTGAATATTCTAAGCTTGGATATCCAAAAAATCTTATTGTAGATGAAGTTCCAGAGTTTAATCAAATTGGTAAAACTGTATACCAATCATTAGAAAAAACAGCCATTTATGTTTTGAGAGCCATATCTTTGTTTTTAGATCTTGAGGAAGATCATTTTGATAAATTCGTTCAAAAGGGAAATAGTATTTTAAGACCTATCCACTACCCTCCAATTAAATCAAAACCTCTTGGAGCTGAACGAGCTGCCGCTCATGGTGATATCAACCTTATTACTCTTTTAATGGGTGCTCATGGACGCGGATTACAAGTTTTAACTAACGATGGTGAATGGATTGACGCAATAGCTGAAAAGGATGAAATAGTTATAAATGTTGGTGATATGCTTTCAAGATATACCAACAACAAATTAAAATCTACAATTCATAAGGTTATTAATCCTCCAATGGAATTATGGAAAAAGTCAAGATATTCAATTCCTTTCTTTCTTCATCCAGTTGGAACTATGAAACTAAATGTATTAGATTCTTGTATTGATGATCAAAATCCAAAAAAGTATGATGATATTACCGCACATGAATTCTTAATTCAAAGACTTAAAGATATAGGTGTATTATAAATGAAGAAATTAACTTCACTTAAGGATTTAAAGGTACTCATGCCAGATGACTACAAATCTCAAAACATAATCAAACCAAAGTCTAATATTAAAAAACAAACTTTGGAAGCACATTTCTCTGTCAAAGGTAAAGCAGGTACTCCAGTAATAATTTTAAAAGGCTTCTCAGGTTTAAATAAAGAAGATTTAAAAAGCCTCGCTAAACCAATAAAAAATAAGCTTGGTATAGGAGGAACTATTAAAAATAATGAAATTTATTTTCAAGGTGATAAGAGAGATAAAATCATATCAATACTAGAGTCAGAAGGACATTCAGTGAAAAGAATTGGGGGTTAAATTTAATTTTTTAACCATCATGCTCACCAATTGGTGAATTACTAAATAGTAGGAAACCAAATATTCCTAAACCAATTAGTGAACAGATCCAGTAGACTGCATTGTTTCCAGACGTTAGTGCTACTATATCAAGAGTAGCTTCAGCTACAAAAAATGCTATAAAAGCTTTTACTCTGTTCGAGTAAAAAAGTGCAGATACTCTTTTATAATATGTAGCCAACCCAAACCATAAAACAGGAATTAATGAGATGATAGAAGCAATAATCCAGAATGTGGAGATCTTTTCAGAAAACCAAGCCATTGGTCCAATTTCCATCATTTCCTCAGCAATTTTAAGACCTGCATCCTCACCAATAGCATTTGACTCAGCCATAGTCATTCCTTCTGCACTAGCAAGGTCAATATCCATGTAGCTAAAAACTATTGTAACTAGTATTACAGATACAATAACTATAAATGGTATAGACAAGACTATTGTAAACAAGCTTCTAAGAATGAATGTTGATCCACTAATTGTACCGCTAAATGAGAAGAATCGTCTCATATTAATTATTTCTTTTATTAAATTTTTCTTTATCGTATTTATCTAATCTGTTAAATAGAACATAGATAAATGCGCAAACACCTATTAGGATTGGAATTAAAATTATAGCTGACCACATTTGGTTATGAAATTTTAACTGCTGTCCCGTATGCTAAAATTTCACAAGCACCCTGCATAACTACAGATGTCGTCATTCTAACATTTATAACAGCATCAGCGCCTAAATTTTTGGCATCTTCAATCATACGTTCTACTGCTTGTTCCCTAGCATAAGCTTGCAGTTTAGTATATTCTTCAATTTCTCCTCCAACAACGCTTTTTAAGCCAGCCATTAAGTCTCTCATAGCATTTCTAGCTCTGACAGTAGAACCTCTTGCTATCCCAAGGTTTTCAGTTATTTTTTTATTTGCAATAAATTCACAAGTTGATAATATCATACTTTAAAATTACAAAATTATACCCATTTTATTGTCCTCACATTTTGCTTAATTAAAAAATCATTGCATTTTAAAAAGTGTTTATTACCAAACCAGTAGCCTTTATTAGCACTTAGCGGTGAAGGATGTCCACTTTTTAATATAAGATGGTTATTGTCATGAATAAATTTTTCTTTATTTTTTGCATAATTTCCCCAAAGCATGAAAATGAGATTACTTTTTTCTTTTGATATAATTTTAATTACATTGTCGGTAAAAGTTTCCCATCCAATATGTCGATGAGATCCTGGAAACTTTCTTCTTACCGAAAGGATTGAGTTAAGTAGAAGAACACCTTGATTTGACCAATCACTTAAGTCACTATTAAGTCTGGTAATGTTATAATTTTCTTTTAGTTCTTTGAAAATATTATTTAATGAAGGTGGATTTTCAATCCCGTTATTTACTGAAAAGCATAAACCATTTGCTTGTTTTTCTCCATGGTATGGATCTTGTCCTATTATCACCACTTTAAGATTTTCAAATGAGCATTCATCAAAAGCCCTAAAAATTTTAGCACCTGGTGGATAACAAATAAATTTTAAATATTCTTCCTTTGTTTTTTGTACTATGTCCTTAAAATAATCAGACTCAAATTCTTTTTCTAAAACTTTTTTCCAAGATTCAGATATTCGAATACTCAACTTTGATTTTTTTGAAATTTTGAAACTATGGTTGAAACTGTTGCATCTCCTGTAATGTTTACAACTGTTCTACACATGTCTAGTGGACGGTCTACTGCAAAAATTAGTGCTAATCCAGCCTCAGGAATTCCAGCCTGTGCCAAGACAATAACTAAAACAATGATTCCTGCACTTGGTACAGCAGCAGCACCAATTGATGCTAATGTGGCTGTAGATATAATTCCAAGCTGAGCTGTAAAACTTAAATCCAGACCAAAAGTTTGAGCAATAAAAACAGCAGCTACAGCTTGATATACTGCAGTACCGTCCATATTTATTGTGGCTCCTATAGGAAGTACAAAACTTGAAACTTCCTTTTCTACATTCAGATGATTTTGTACTCTATCCATTGTTACAGGAAGAGTCGCTGCACTTGAGCTCGTAGAAAATGCAACTAACTGTGCAGGTAAAATTCCTTTTAGAAATGAAACAGGGTTTCTTCCAGTTATTAATTTTACAATCATAACGTAAATAATGATCATTGATATTAAGCCTAATAATAATGTTATAGAGTACATGAGAAGACTCATCAATAAATCAGGATTTGGTGCTTCAACGATTAGTGCTGCAAGCAATGCGAATACACCATATGGTGCAAACATCATGATTATGTCAATTATTTTTAAAACAACCTCATTAAATGAGTCAAAAAAATCTTTTATGGGTTTTGCTTTTTCAGGTGGAATTAAAATCATGGATACTCCAAATAATATTGAAAAAAATATTACTTGTAGCATGTTCTTATTATCAGAAGCTGCAGATACAAAATTTGAAGGTACAAGATCTACTAGTGGTTGAAGTGGACCAGAATCTTTATTTTCAGCAGCAGCCATTCTTTTCTCCTCAGCATCTGAATCATAAGCTTCGATTAATTCTGTTCTTGTTTTTTCAGATATTGAATCACCTGGTTTTATAATATTTACTAAAAGTAAACCAACAGAGACTGCAATTACTGTAGTTGACAAATAAGTTAAGATTGTAACACCTCCCATTGAAGATAGTTTTGAAATATCTTTTAGGTCAGAAATTCCTTTAATTAGTGAGGCTAAGATTAGCGGAATTGCTATAAGCTTTAAAGAATTTATAAATATTGTGCCAAATGGCTTTATCCAATTAGAAATAAATATTCCTCCTCCATTTAAGTTACTAAGTATAAAACCAAATAAAACACCTAGTGCCATTCCAATCAAAATTTTCCAGTGCAATGATATTTTTCTCATTATTTTTTTGAATTATTAATTAAAATATAATCCAATATTACTAAGGCAGCCATAGCCTCAACAATTGGTACTGCTCTGGGTACAACACATGGATCATGTCTACCTTTTCCTTTGATTGTTGTTTTCTTACCTTCAGAGTTTATACTATCTTGATCCCTCATTATTGTAGCAACTGGCTTAAAAGCTACATTAAAATAAATATCCATTCCATTGCTTATACCACCTTGTATACCACCTGAGTTATTAGTTTTTGTTGTTCCATCAGAATTTATAATATCATTATGTTCGCTTCCCCTCATTTTAGTGCCATCAAATCCGCTTCCATACTCAAATCCCTTAACTGCATTTATAGAAAGCATTGCTGCACCTAACTCAGAATGAAGTTTTTTGAAAACAGGTTCTCCGATTCCAATGGGCGTATTTTGAATAACACAGCTTACAACTCCACCAATAGTATCACCATCTTTCCTAACCTTTAATATTAGCTCTTCCATTTTTTGAGCTGTTTCATTGTCTGGACATCTTACATTATTTTTCTCAATATTTTCAAAATCTAGTTTTGAATATGAAGTATTCAATGAAATATTTCCAACAGACGAAACAAATGCGTTAATTTTAATATTTCCCAGAATTTGTTTAGCAATTGACCCAGCAACTACTCTACAAGCAGTTTCTCTAGCAGAACTTCTACCTCCTCCTCTGTAATCTCTATTACCATACTTTTTTTCATAAACATAATCAGCGTGTGAGGGTCTATATGATTTTTTTATATGAGTATAATCTTTCGATTTTTGATCCATATTTTTTATGATAAATCCGATCGGTGTTCCTGTAGTTTTTCCCTCAAATATTCCTGATAAAATTTCTAGTTTATCATTTTCCTTTCTTTGAGTAACAATTTTTGACTGTCCTGGTTTTCTTCTGTCTAAATCTTTTTGAATTAATTCAATGTTTATTTCTTTTCCAGATGGACAACCATCTATTATTCCACCAATACTATTTCCGTGAGATTCACCAAATGTTGTTACTGTAAAAAGATTGCCAAAAGTATTACTCTTCATTGCATTGCAAAAATAACTTTAAAATTTAAATTAAATCTATTTCCAGTTTTTTAGTTTACTGGTAAACCCTATACCGGGGTTGAAAGTGTTTGTTGGATCAAGATCTTTATAAAATTTCTTTAATATATCTTTTGCTTCATATTCATGACCAACATTGTGTTCAGACGGGTATTCCGCTCCTCTTAAATCGTAATTTTTAAAGAGCTTTTCCTTTAGCTTTTCAGGGTCAACACCCTTTTTTATGATGTAGTTTTGATGTAAGACGTGACAAAATAAATGTCCGTAATACAACTTCATATCAAACATTTCATCTATATCTTTTGGTAATTTTTCAAACCAATTCCTCTCATTTCTTGGAAATGCTATATCCATGGACATTGTTCCGCCTATTTTATCCGCATTAATGGCTGAATATCTTCCAAATGCACTAGCTGCGGTAAATCTATGTAATATTGCTTTATTTCCTTCTTTATCAGAACATTTAAAAAAATCTCCATTATTTTCTTTAAAAAATTCTATAAAATATTTATTAGCTTCATCTATCCCCTCATCTGACATTTCAATAATCCAATGATGATCATATAGATTTCTAAAATTTTCAATTCTTTTTGGTAGATGATTGGGTAAGAAATTACTAAAAAATTGCATCAACTTGTCAGATAAATTATTTGGAAGTAAAGAAGTTTTTTTAGAAATATGATCAACCTTCCTTTTAAGCTCGAAAAGCGTTGGAAGGAATTTGGTGCCTAGTTTTTCTATTATTACAAATGTATCCTTACTATATTTTTTTGCAGCATCATAACAGTCCTTATGTAAATAATCTCCAGAAGTTGGTAAAGTTTTAAAATTTGAAAGAATGTCTCTTCTGATTTTCCAAAAAACATCTGGATCGTTTGAGCCAACATAAAATACTTGATTTTTACTTGGTGCTGGATATGTGTCAAGTCTTACAGCAAATACAGCAATTTTTCCAGCACTTCCTGAGACCCCATAAAGGAGTCTTGGATCAGCATTAAATCTTGCAGGTTTACTAGAATCTATTTCCCTTATAATTTTTGAATATTGATCATCTGATGCTAATTTATTAGAGTTAATTATGTCAGATTTTTCGTATTTTTTTTCTTCTAAATTTCGAAGCATTTCTTCAGGTGTTTTTCCAAGATTAATATCCAATTCATTGATTAATTCCAACTTTCCTTTTGCATTAACTTTTGCATATAAAGCAAGTTGTGTGTAAGCTGGGCCTCTCTTGACAAGTGATCCACCAGAATTATTACAAACACCTCCAACAATAGATGCTCCAATTGATGTTGATCCTATCACTGAGTGTGGTTCTTTTTTTAATGGTTTAAGTTTCTTTTCAAGATCATATAAAGTGCTTCCTGAAAAGCCAATGATTTGATTTCCATCATTAATTAAATGGATATCGCTCATTCTCATTGTATTTATTATTACTATAGGACGATCATAATCGTGTCCAAATGGTGTTGATCCACCAGTGAGTCCTGTATTTGCAGCTTGCATTATAATGATTAAATCATTTTCAACACAAAATTCAAGGGTTTTCCACATCTCAGTTAGTTTCCCGGGTTTTACTACGGCTAACGCACTGCCCTCACCATATCTCCAACCTTTGGAAAAGGGTTCCTTATTTAGTTTATCAGTAAAAACATATTTTTTACCAACAACATTCTGAACTTGCTTAATAAATCTTAATTTATCAACCATAAGAATAAGGAATAAAGTTATTACTTTTGCTCAATATTTCTAAATTTGCATCCAAATGAAAAATCTATTATTTCTATCATTTTTAATTTTAGCATCCTGCTCTAAAAAGAATGAATATAATCTTTCAGCGAATTCGGATATTCCTGACGGTGAGATGGTTTATTTGGTCCAATACAAAGAAAACGTCCCAGTTTTAAAAGACTCCATTAATGTATTAGGGGGAAATTTTAGTTTTTCAGACTCGATTGTTGTTCCAGAGATGTATTATTTATTTTTTAAAAATATTAGAGGAAATGTTCCTGTTGTTTTGGAACCAGGAAATATAGAAATGACTGTTTATAAAGACTCGTTAAGGTCAACAATTATTAAAGGAACAAAATCAAATGATGATTTTAAGCAATATATTGAAGAATCCTCTTCATTTATAAATGAATTAAACAGCATCCAAAATGAGATAAATTATAATATTGCTATAAATGACTCGCTTATTAAACTTGATCTTGAAGAACAATTTATTGAGATGAGAAAAAAACTTACAGACTATGAATATGATTTTATGAGCAATAAGAATGATTCATACGTTTCGGCTTTGATTTTGCAAAGAATGGTTTTTGAAAGGTCTATTGACTATGATATAGCTGATTCAATACTTGTAAATTTTGATAAATCACTCTTCAAAACATCTCCCTTTATTGCGGTTAGAGGAATAATAGACAATTATAAATTGTCAAATACTGAGGCTCCCAGAATTGGTTCTTATGCTCCAAAATTTTCTGGTCCTGGTTTAAATGGTGAAGTTATTTCACTCTATTCCATCAAATCAAAATATATACTAATTGATTTTTGGGCATCATGGTGTGCTCCATGCAGAGTTGAAAATCCTGGTTTAGCTGAACTTCAAAGTAAATATTCTGATGAAGACTTTACAATTTTAGGGGTATCTCTTGATATGAATATGGAGAGTTGGAAAAGAGCTATTGAAGTTGATAAAATTGAAAGTTGGATTCATATTTCTAATCTTAAATATTTCAATGACCCTATAGCTAAACTTTATGATTTAAGTAAAGAGGGAATTCCATCATCTTTTTTAATCAATCCTGAAAGAAAAATAATTGCTAGAAATATTAAAGGTGAAGACTTGGAATTCGTTTTAAATGCTGAGCTAAAGTATAACGAATAGTAATTTTTCTAGGATTGAAAAAAATAAAAATATTTTTTATAAAGTTCACATTTTTTATAATCGGAAATCTTCCTTTTTTTATACTCTATCAAATATCAAATTTTTTGAGTTTTTTCCTTTACAATCTTGTAAAATACAGGGTTGATGTTGTTGACAATAATTTAAAATTGTCAAATCTAAACTTATCCTCAAACCAGATTAAAGCTTTAAAGAGTAAGTTTTATACTCATTTCTGTGATATTTATTTAGAAATGATCAAACTAGATTACTTAAATAAAAATCAAATAAAAAATAGATTTAAGGTTTTAAATCCTGAATTGGCAAATAGTTTTTTTTCAAAAGGAAAAAGTGTAATAATTATGGTTTCTCATTACGGCGGTTATGAATGGTGCACAACTTTAGATAATTATTTTGATCATCAAGTTGCAGCAATTTATACTCCTTTGAAGGATGAAGAATTTGAGAAATTAATTCTTAAATCTAGGAAAAGGCATGGAATTAAATTAATACCTAGATATAATGCGATTGATGAAATCAGGAATCTTGAAAAATCAGGAAATAAATTCATGTATGGGTTCGTGTCTGATCAATCTCCTCAGATAAGAAAAATTAACTATTGGTCAAATTTTCTTGGAGTTGAGGTTCCAGTTTTTACAGGTGCAGAAAGAATGGCAAAGGAATTGGATGTTCCTGTTATTTTTGGAAAAATGTCCAAAATTAGCAGAGGAAAGTATGAAATGAAATTAGAGTTAATAACTGATAAACCGAATTCTCGTAAAGATTTTCACATTACTGAAAAATACCTAAGGTTAGTTGAAAATCAGATCCATGAAGACCCTAATTATTATTTCTGGACCCACAAGAGATTTAAGCATAAAAGAATTAAGTAATTAAAGCCTTAAAATCATCAATAATTTTACTGCAATCTGATTCTGATTTAGCTTCGGTGTAAATCCTAATGATTGGTTCAGTATTAGATTTCCTTATGTGTAACCATGATTCTTCAAATTTAATCTTGACTCCATCTCTCTCATCAATATCTTGATGATTGTAATATTTTTTCATCTTTTTCTTTAATCCTTCAAAATCAAAATCGTCACTAAGGTTTATCTTATCTTTTGTCATGAAAAATTTTGGATATAATTTTAATAGATCAGAAGCTTTTACATTAAGCTCAGATAAATGAGTTAAAAACAGTACAATTCCAACTAAAGCATCCCTTCCGTAATGGCTTTCTGGATATATCACTCCCCCATTACCTTCTCCCCCTATAACAGCCTTGACTTCTTTCATTTTTTCAACAACATTAACCTCTCCTACTTTTGAGCTGTAATATTCACAATCATATTTATTTGTTATTATTTGCAGGGACATTGAAGATGACATGTTGGAGACAGTACTCCCAGGTGTTTTGGATAGTACAAAGTCACAACAGGCTACTATAGTGTTTTCTTCTCCAAATAAAACTCCGTCATCACATACAAAAACAAGTCTATCCACATCTGGATCAACAGCTATACCTAGATCAGCTTTTTCGGCAAGAACTGCATCTTTTAACTGAGATAAATTCTTATCCAAAGGTTCAGGGTTGTGAGAAAAGTTACCATCAGGTTTACAATTTATTTTTATAACTTCAGCACCTAAATCCTCAAGCAAGTTAGGAATGATTACACCACCACTAGAATTAATCCCATCAACTACAATTTTGAATGAATTATTTCTAATTAAATTTTCATTAACTAAGGTTAGGTTTATTACATTATTTATGTGAATTTTAAATGCATCCTTCTCATGAAAAACTTGTCCATAATTATCCTCACTATTAAATGAAAAAATATCTTTTTTTACTAGATTAAAAATTTCTTCAGCATCATTTTGTATAATAAATTCACCCTCTGAGTTAAATAATTTTAATGCATTCCAATTTTTTGGATTATGGCTAGCAGTTAAAATTATTCCTCCATCGGCATTTTTTTCTTTTATAATGATTTGTGTTGTAGGTGTTGTTGATAAGCCTGTATCAATGACATTAATTCCTAAGCTAATTAAAGTTGATTTAACTAGTTCTAAAAGACTTTTTCCTGATATTCTACCATCACGACCAACAACAACGGTATTGCTCTTTCTTTTGGTATTAATCCATGTTCCATATGCACTTACATATCTAACTACATCTATTGGCGTCAAACTTGTTTGATTTGTACCATTCACTGTGCCTCTGATTCCTGAAATAGAGCTTATTAGTGTCATTTTTTTCAAATATACAATTCGAATATTATATATTTATCAATCATATGTTATATAATTTTGAAAAAACTCTTCTAGTTATATTATTATCTATAACCTTCTCCTGTAAAAATTATAACAATGAAAATCACTATAAGAATTTTGCTATTGTTACAGCTAAATATGAGGCTACAAAAGCTGGCCATAAGATATTAAAGATGGGTGGAAATGCATTTGATGCTATGGTAGCTACTGATTTGGCTCTTTCTGTTGTTTATCCTAATGCCGGTAATTTGGGAGGTGGAGGATTTATGGTATACAGAACTAGTAATTCTCAATATGGCAGTATTGATTACAGAGAAAAAGCTCCATTACTTTCAAGTGAGAATATGTATTTGGATAAAAATGGAAATATCATTAAAAATTTAAGTAGAGAAGGTTCTTTATCAATTGGAGTTCCAGGAACTGTAGCTGGTTTATTTGAGGTTTATGAAAAGTTTGGAACATTGCCGTTAGATTCAATTTTTAAGCCAGCATTAGAATTGGCTAAAGATGGTTTTAAACTAACAAAAAAACAAGCGGATTTATTTAACTCATCAAAAAGTAAAATTCTGATTAATAGCGATAGTCTAAGTCTTTTTAATAAGGATTTCAAAAAAGACATGATCTTTTCTAACGATAAACTTTACAAAACTCTAAAGTATTTGCTTAAAAATGGTGTTGAAGGTTTTTATGATGGTGATATTTCAAAAGAGATAATAAATTATGTTTCAAAAAAAGGAGGAATAATAACAAAGGAAGATTTTTTGCTTTACAAACCAGTCTGGAGGAAACCATTTATTTTTGAATATGATGATTTAAAAATCATTACTATGGGCTTGCCATCGTCAGGTGGAATAGTTTTGTCCCAAATTCTAAAATCAATTGAACTTATTTCACTAGATAATTATAAGACAAGAGATATAAATTATATTAAAACTTTAATTGAACTTGAAAAGATTTCATTTGCTGACAGAAGTAGATTTTTGGGAGATCCAGATTTTTATGATACAAACATTATAAATTCTTTAGTTAGTACTGATTATTTAAACAAAAGAATTAAATCCATTGATTTTTCCAATCCAAAACCATCAAGTGAAATTTATCCTGGTAACATTTCATTTAAGGAATCTAATGAAACAACCCACTATTCTATATTAGATTCATTTGGAAATGCAGTTTCTGTTACCACGACATTGAATTCAAACTTTGGTTCTAAAATTATTATTCCATCTCTTGGTTTTTTTATGAACAATGAAATGGATGATTTTTCAATTAAGACCGGAAGTCCCAATATATATGGTTTGATTGGTGGTAAAGTTAATTCTGTTCAACCACAAAAAAGAATGTTAAGTTCAATGACGCCAACTATAATTGAGAAAGATGGAAAGCTTTCAATGATCTTGGGAAGTCCTGGTGGCCCAACAATCATTACATCAGTTTTACAAACAATTTTAAATGTTTATTTATTTAATGATAATCTAAAAGAGGCAGTGGATCATCCTAGATTTCATCATTTGTGGCTTCCTGATAAAATTTATTTTGAGGAAGGTGCTTTTAAACAAACAATTTTAGATTCATTAAAAATTCTAGGTTATAATTTTAATTCAAAAACCTCTTCAATTGGAAGAGTAGATGCAATATATATTGATCAAAACAAGAAAATTTATGCTGCAGCGGATCCAAGAGGAGATGATTATGCTTCTGGAGAATAAATCATGTAATTTATTCATATCTTCATAGATTATTTTTTTAATGAGTAATAAAATTTCTATCAGGGGGTGTAAAGTTCATAATTTAAAAAATATTGATTTAGATATACCAAGAAATAAGTTGGTAATTGTAACGGGTGTTTCTGGAAGTGGTAAGTCTTCCCTTGCTTTTGATACAATTTACTCTGAAGCCCAAAGAAGATATATAGAAACCTTTTCTGTTTACGCTAGACAATTTATAGGTGATCTAAAAAGACCTGATGTTGATAAAATAAGTGGTTTATCACCAGTTGTTGCCATAGAACAAAAAACAACATCTAAGAATCCTAGGTCTACTGTTGGTACAACAACTGAAATTTATGATTTCTTGAGATTGTTATTTGCCCGGGTATCCGATGCTTACAGTTATTCAACCAAAAAGAAAATGATTACCTACACTGATGATGAAATCTTTGACTTAATCAGAAAAAAATATTTAAAACAAAAAATAACAATTTTTTCCCCTGTTGTTAAATCCAGAAAAGGAAGTTATAAAGATTTATTTGTTACTATAAAAAAACAGGGATTCAATAAGGTGAGAGTTGATGATGAAATAATTGAAATCTATGAGGGAATGGAACTTGATAGATACAAAATACACAATATTGAAATTTTGATTGATAAGTTTACTATCGATGATGATGATTCACATCAACGGCTTCGTGAGAGTATAATAACTGCTTTGTATAATGGAAATAATTCTTTATTAATAATTAAAGATGATGAGCTTTCATACTACAGTAAAAACTTGATATGTCCTGATACAGGTGTGTCTTATGAAAAACCGGAGCCGAATACATTTTCATTTAATTCACCTGCTGGAATGTGTAATAGATGTAATGGATTGGGAAATATTTATACAATAGATTTAGATCAATTAATCCCAGACAAATCAAAATCTATCTATAAAGGAGGAATTACTGCTCTTGGTGAATTCAAGGATAATTGGGTTTTCAAACAAATTCAAAATATATCCAATAAATATGATTTTGATATCAAAGATCCCATAAAAAAAATTCCAAAAAAAGCATTGGAGATTATTCTTTACGGAGGAAAAGAAAGTTTTAAAGTATTGTCAAAATCATTAGGATTAACAAGAGAATACACTATTGATTTTGAAGGTGTAGTTAACTTTATTGAGAATCAGTTTTTTCAAGTTGATAGTAGAAAAATAAAATCATGGGCTAAAAAATTCATGAAAAATGAAGACTGTGATTTATGTAAAGGGTCAAGATTAAAAAAAGAGTCTCAGTTTTTTTTAATTGATAACAAGAGTATTTCTGAGGTTAATCAGATGGACATCTCAGATCTAAAAATATGGGTTGATTCTCTTGAAAAAAAGCTTAATCCAAAAAAGAGAAAAATTGCCTTTGAAATTATCAATGAAATCTCAAAGAGGATTGATTTTATTATCGATGTTGGATTAGATTATCTAAATT
The DNA here is from genome assembly GCA_902535165.1 of uncultured Bacteroidota bacterium. GTDB lineage: Bacteria > Bacteroidota > Bacteroidia > Flavobacteriales > Flavobacteriaceae > Eutrophosalina. The sequence continues at coordinate 52,733 of CACASE010000003.1, forward strand.
TAAATCGTCAAACAAAATCACTCTCGGGTGGAGAGTCTCAAAGAATTAGATTAGCTACGCAAATTGGTTCACAACTTGAAGATGTTTTGTACATCTTGGATGAGCCGTCAATTGGTTTACATCAAATAGATAATAATAAATTAATTAAATCATTAAAGAAATTAAGAGATTTAAATAACAGTGTTATCGTTGTTGAGCATGATAAAGAAATAATGGTCCAGTCTGATCACATTATTGATATTGGACCAGGTGCTGGTAAAAATGGTGGCAATATTACGTTTCAGGGTTCATATTCTAAAATTTTAAAATCAAATTCTATAACTGCAGATTATTTAAATGGGAAAAAAATTATAAAGAAGGTTAGCGATTGCCCTGTCAATAATAATTTTCTAACGCTGCATGGTTGTAATGGCAATAATTTAAAGAATATAAAATTAAATATTCCATTGGGTAAAATTATTGGTGTTTGTGGTGTTTCAGGAAGCGGTAAATCATCATTGATCAATCAGACACTTTATCCAATTTTAAATAATTATTTTTTTAACGGTAGCAAAGAACCACTTGAATTTAAAAAATTAGATGGTATTGAAAATATTGATAAGGTTATACAAATAAACCAATCTCCAATTGGTAGAACGCCAAGAAGTAATCCAGCTACTTATACAGGTTTGTATAATGAGATCAGAGATTTATACTCAAAATTACCTGAATCTAGTATTAGAGGATATAAGCCTGGTAGATTTAGTTTTAATGTTAAAGGGGGTAGATGTGAAGAATGTATGGGTGCGGGAATGAAAAAAATTGAGATGAATTTTTTACCTGATGTTTTTGTTGAATGTGATTCATGCAATGGAAGAAGATTCAATAAGGAAACATTATCTGTAAAGTTTAAAAATAAATCAATCTCTGATATTTTAAACATGACAATTAAAGATGCATCAGAAATTTTTGAGAATTACCCTAAGATAATTAGAAAACTAAATTATTTAAATAAAGTAGGATTAGGTTATATTACTCTTGGTCAGCAATCAACAACATTGTCTGGTGGTGAATCGCAAAGAATTAAATTAGCATCAGAATTGTCAAAGAAAGATACAGGAAAGACCTTATATATATTTGATGAACCAACAACTGGTTTACATTTTGAGGACATTAAAGTTTTACTTGATATAATTTTTGAATTATCTAAAAAAGGTAATTCAATTATAATTATTGAGCACAATATCGATGTTTTAAAAGTTTCAGATTATATCATTGAGCTAGGTCCTGGAGGTGGAAAAAATGGAGGTAGTATTACTTTTGAAGGGTACCTTCAAGATATATTTAAGAATAAAAAATCAGTCACCGGTCCGTTTATAAAAAAGGAGCTAAATTTATAGTATGGAATCAGAAAATTGGATTGAAAAATCACATGACTCTTGGTCTGTCTTCAAAATAATGGGAGAATTAGTTGAGGGTTATGAGAAACTCTCTCAGCTAGGACCATGCGTTTCTATCTTCGGATCAGCACGTACAAAGCCTGATAATGAATTTTACAAAGAAACAGTTGAAATTTCGGAGTCTATAGTAAAGTTAGGATTGGGCGTTATTACAGGTGGTGGGCCTGGAATAATGGAGGCTGCTAACAAAGGAGCTCAAAAAGCTGGAGGTGTTTCGGTTGGCTTAAATATTGATTTGCCTCATGAGCAAATGCCAAACCCTTTTATTGACTCGGATAAAGTAATTGATTTTGATTATTTCTTTGTTAGAAAAGTAATGTTTGTCAGATATGCACAAGCATTTGTAGTAATGCCCGGTGGATTTGGCACGTTGGATGAGTTCTTTGAGGCTATAACTTTAATACAAACACATAAAATTGAAAGATTTCCTGTAATTCTATATGGCTCTGAATTTTGGTCTGGATGTATTGAATGGATTAAAAATATTGTTTGTAAAAAATTTAATAATGTTTCCGACTATGAAATGTTTTTATTTGAAGTTGTTGATTCTAAAAATGAAATCATAGAAATACTTAAAAAATTCTATGATAAGAAGAAATTTGCCCCTAATTTCTAAAAATTGAAATATACCTTTTTTAAATTTTTCTTAGCTGTAATATTATTACTATCATTTAAAAATAATTCTCAACATATTCAAAATATTGATGCAGAATTCATGAGTGAGGAAAAAAAGTTAAAAGTAGTTCAAGAATCTATTTTTTATAATTCATCTACAACGAATTTATCTAATATAATAGTTTATGATTGGAATAATTCATATTCCTCTATGGATACCCCACTTGCAAAAAAACTATATAGTGAATATGACTCTTCAATACTAAAATCTGAAGATAATAACAGAGGAAAAACTGTCATAAAGTCTATTTTAATTAATGGCGATCCAGTAATATGGAAAAGGGTCCCTAATAATCAGGATTTAATTGAACTTACATTAAATGAGAGTCTTGGACAATTTCAAAATCTTAAAATAACTTTCGAATATGATTTAATAATTCCGAATTACATTTTAGATTATGGTTTAGCTAATAACAATTATGTTAATTTAAAAAATTGTTTTTTCAGATTTGCACCAATATTAAATGATAAAAGGACAAAATTTTCAAATCTTGGATTGGATGATAAGTTTTTATTAAAATCTAAAATAAATTTAAATCTTAAATACGATTCAAATTTATTTATTGAAACCAATTTAATTGAAATAAATAGACAACAATATGCAGATAAAATCGAATCGAAATTTTATGATTCATCAGTAAAAGATTTTGATTTAATATTTTCAAAAGTTGAAGAATTTAAATCTATTGATTTAGATAATTTTAAGATTATTACCAACTCAGAAAAAATACTCTCATTAGATGAGTCTAATTTTAAAAATATTAATGATTTTTTTAACTCCTATCATTTTGATGTTGAATCAAAAAAAGTAATAATTGAAAGAAATCAGTTTAAAAAAAATTCGCTCTACCCCTATTCAGAAATACCGAAAATTTTAGATCCATTTAAAAACAATTCTTTAAATGAAATAAATTTTACTAAAAATATCATCAAAATTTTATTGTCAAAATCTTTGAATATCAATACGAGAGAATTTTTTTGGTTTACATCTGGATTGGAATTATTTTACTTAGAAAAATACATAGACACTTACTATAAAAATCTCCCATTATTGGGTGAATTATCAAACTTTTTTTTAATAAAGCAACACAATCTATCATTAATGAAATTTACTGATCAATTTAAATTGGGATATAAATTTGTCGCAGGAAGAAATTTAAATCAAATGATATCCCTACCATCCAATGAGTTAACTAGAATTAATTACAAAATGGGAAACCCTTCAAAATCATTGAGTTCATTAAAACTTTTAAAAAGTTACATAGGTAACGACAGTTTTATGTCATCTCTTTCAGATATTTTTTCCTCAGAAAAAATCATTGCAAGCAATGATGAAATTAAAAATTATTTTGAGAAAAATAGTGAATTTAGTTTAGATTGGTTTTTTGATAGTTATATTAATTACAGTGGGCAAACTGACTTCAAAATTCACAAAAAAAAATCATTAATCTCAATCAAAAATAAAACATTCAAAGAATTTTCATTACCAATTCCATTAAGTTTAAGAAATAATGATAATGAAATCTTTAGAACTTGGATTACTAATGATTATGAATTGGATACAATAGATTTAACTAATATTAAAGAAATTATTGTTGATCCAGAAAAATTTTATTCTGATGGGAATTACAAAAATAATTCACTCAATTTGCAGGAGAAAAATAGATTAAAAACAAGTTTTACATTTTTTTCTGATCTAGATGATTCATCAAGAAATCAAATTTTTTACAGACCACAATTTATATACAACCTTTATGATGGCTTCTCACCTGGTATAACACTAACAAATAAATCGCCATTCAAAAAAACATTAACCTACATGTTTTCTCCTTTTTATACTACCGTTTCAGAAAAACTAATTGGTAATATCAATTTGAATTATACAAATTATAATTCAAAAATTTTTTCATCTAACTATTACTTATCATTATCTAAGTTTCACTATGATACGAACCAAAGTTATTTTAGGATTAGCCCAACAATTTTGTTTACCAAAAGAGATAAGAATCTAGTCTCAAACTATAGACAGTATTTTAGATTAAAATATATAAATGTTAACAAAAAAGATGATTTAAATTCAAGTAAAGATGATTATGGAATAACAAAAATTAGTTATATAAATTCTAATCCAGGAGCAAAAAAAAGTTTTTCTTATTCATACGATCTTCAATTAAATAATGAAATAATTAAGAACTCAATTACATTAAATTTTAGAAATTTTTTTAACGAATTTAGACAGTATAACCTAAGATTATTCATTGGTAAGTTTTTTAAGAATAGTAATGTTAATGGTTTATACGATTTTAGTGTTGATTACCCAAATGATTATTTATTTGATAATTTTTTAATTGGCAGATCTGAAAATACAGGCTTCTATTCTCAACAGTATATAAGATATGAGGGTGCATTCAAATCTAAGATTAATGATTTTAGTCCTAATGATTTTATCTTATCAATAAACAGTGGAATAACAATATGGAAATGGTTTGAAGCATATTTTGACTTTGGACTATTTAAAAACAAAAAAGAGCCAATTTTATCTGGATATGATACTGGTTTGAGAATAAATATTATTGAAAATTATTTAGAAGTATTTTTTCCAGTTTATTCATCAAATGGATCACATTTCGATGATAATTCATATTCAAATAAAATAAGATTTGTATTTACATTTGATCCAGAAAATTTAACAAGCTTATTCACTCGTAGATGGTTTTAATCTTAATTAGATATACTTATAATTTTAGTACATTTGAATGCCGATGAAAAACTCAATTTTAACAAAATCCATTTCCTATAAGGATTTTAAAAAAGAGATACTAAATGACTACAGAAACATAGTAATTAGCCGAGAGGCAAGTTTACTTGGAAGAAAGGAAGTTTTAAGTGGAAAAGCAAAATTTGGAATTTTTGGTGATGGAAAGGAGCTTCCCCAAATTGCAATGGCAAAAGTTTTTGATAAGGGGGATTTTAGATCTGGATATTATAGAGATCAAACTTTTATGTTTGCAATAAATAAATTAACTGTAAAACAATTTTTTTCTGGATTATATGCGAATACAAGCTTCGAGGAAGAGCCCATGTCAGGCGGTAGACAAATGGGGTCTCACTTTAGTAGTATTTTTGTTGACAATAAAGGTGATTTTGTTGATTTAACAAAGCAGTATAATATTTCATCCGATATTTCACCGACCTCAGGGCAGATGCCAAGATTATTAGGATTAGCTATGGCATCAAAGCACTTTAGGTCTGGTAAGTTTAATTCTAATAAACTATCTAATAATGGAAATGAAATAGCATGGGGAACAATAGGTAATGCCAGTACAAGTGAAGGTTTGTTTTTTGAAACAGTAAATGCTATTGGTGTTCATCAGGTTCCAGCAGTTATAAGCATCTGGGACGATGATTATGGTATTTCAGTGGATAATTCTTATCAAACCATAAAATCAAGTATCTCAGAGGCATTAAAAGGCTTTCAAAGAACCAAGACTGAAAAAGGATTTGAGATATTGACAGTAAATGGATGGGATTATCCTAGTCTTATTTCAACATATGAAAATGCTAATAATATTGCAAGAAATGAGCATGTGCCTGTAATAATTCATGTAACTGAACTTACCCAGCCTGTAGGGCATTCTACATCAGGATCTCACGAAAGGTATAAATCTAAAGATAGACTAGAGTGGGAAAAATCGTATGACTGTAATATCAAGATGAAAGAATGGATTTTAGAAAATGGATTGTTTAAATCTAAAGAATTAGATAAGGTTTATGATGAATGTAAAGAGTTTGTAAAAAAAGAAAAAGAAAAAGCTTGGACCTTGTTTCAATCTCAAATTATATCTGAAAGAAATTCATTAATGAAGATTTTAAAAAATATAATTCAAGTTGAAAAATCAAATGATTTAATTGAGATTACAAATAGTTTAATTAGGTTAAGGGAAATTAACAGGAAAGATCTTATGATTGTTTCGAGGAAAATTTTAAGATCAAAATTGAGTGAACAAAGTTTTATTAAACTCTCTAACTGGATTAATGAATACAAAGATAAAGTCCAACCCCTTTATAGTTCATTTTTGTATAATGAATATCCAAATAACTTTTTAAACGTAAAGCATATAAATCCTTCCTATGGAGAGAACAGCTCTTTGGTTGATGGAAGAATTATACTTAAAAATAATTTTGATTCTCTACTAACTAAAAAATCTAATATTGTAATATTTGGGGAGGATTCAGGAAAGATTGGAGATGTAAATCAGGGTTTGGAGGGACTTCAAACCAAATACGGGAAAGAAAGGGTCGATGACAGGGGAATAAGAGAAGCCACCATCGTTGGAGAAGGTATTGGACTAGCTATGCGTGGATTTAGACCAATTGCAGAAATTCAATATTTAGATTATCTAATGTTTGCATTGCAAACATTAAGTGATGACCTAGCAACTGTTTCATATAGGTCTGTAGGAAAACAATTGGCTCCACTGATAGTCAGAACTAGAGGTCATAGATTAGAAGGAATGTGGCATGCAGGATCTCCCATGGGCATGATTTTAAATTCATTAAAAGGAATGCTCGTTTTAACGCCAAGGAATATGGTTCAAGCTTCAGGAATGTACAACACTCTTATGTCTTGTACAGATCCAGCTCTCATAATTGAACCTTTAAACGCATACAGATTGAAGGAGAAGGAACCATTAAATTTAGGAGAATTTACTGTTCCTTTGGGAAAAATTGAAATTATTAATCCCGGTACTGATATTACTGTGGTTTCATATGGCTCAACTCTAAAGTTAGTTGAAAAAACAATTCCTGAATTAGAAAGAAATAATATTAATATTGAGCTAATAGATATCCAATCTCTAATACCTTTTGATTTGAACAAGGATATTGTTGAAAGTATTAAAAAAACAAATAAGCTTTTAATTGTTGATGAGGACTATCCTGGTGGTGCATCATCATTTATTCTTAAAGTTTTAATTGAGGATCATAATGGATTCAAATATTTAGATTCAAAACCAATAACCCTAACTGCTAAAGAACACAGAACACCATATGGATCGGATGGCGATTATTTCTCAAAGCCTTCCATCGATGACATCTTTGAAGCATGTTATCGTATCATGCATGAGTACAATCCAAAAAAATATCCCAGTAATTATTAATTTTTAATTTCAGCAATTAATTGATTTATCAATAAATCTGTATTACCCTCAAAATTAATTCCTTTACTTTTTAAATCATATTTGTTTAAAATCCTAATGATTTTCACAACCTCTTTGATGGAAAATTTTTTCGAGGCATTTATATAATCATTTACAAAGTAATAATTTATACCAAGTGATTTTGAAATTACATTTGGATTATCAGTGTTTAATGATTGAATTTTAAATATATTAGAAAAATAGCTGTGCAGCGTAGCTAATATTTGTTGAATTGAATACGATGAATTATTTGTAAAATAATTTGAAATTTTAAAAACCTTTGAAAAATTCTTTTTACCAATTTCGTTTTGGAGTTCAAATAAATTAAAATCATTATTAATACCAAAATGCTCAAATACAACCTTGTTATCAATATTACCATCAATTATGTTCACATTAATTTTTTCAAGTTCTAAATTTATCTTACTTAAATTAATTCCTGTTCTCTCTTTGATAAGTTCAGACACTTTATGATCTAAGTTAAAACCTAATCGTTCACCTAAATACTTAATCCATCCTGAAATTTTATTTTCATATATTTTTTTAAAATCATATACAACACCATGATTACTTAAAATATTTATTTCTTCTTTTTTTGAATCTATCTTTGCTCCATTTAGGTTAAAAACTAATACAGTTGACTTTGGAATACTTTGAATAGTTGAGGTTATTTTTTTTAAATTTTTGAAAATTTTATTACCATCCTTGACAATTATTAGTTGCCTATCCCCCATCATCGGGAACTTCTTTGCACACATTATAATTTCATCAATATTAGATTCATTTCCAAAAAAAACATACTGATTCATTCCTTTTAATTCCTCCGGTACAATTTTTTTTATATGAAAATTAAAATCATTGTGAAAAAAAAATTCTTCACTATTAATGACATAAAAATTTTGAATAAAATTATTATTAATTTTATTTAATACTTCTTTATAATCTTCTACATTTGAAATGACATTCATGATTGATTTAAATTTCAAAACTAAATATAACTATAAGATAAATCTCATCAATAATAAAAGATATATTTTCGACCCTTTACGAAAAAAAAATGTATTGTTAACGGCTGAGGAATGGGTTAGACAAAATATTATTTCGTTCTTACAAAAGGATCTGAAAGTTCCAGTTTCTCACATTGCTGTTGAAAAAGGATTTAAAGTTAAAGGTTTAAGTAAAAGATTTGATATAGTTGTTTTTGATAAAAAAGGAAATATTATCATTTTGATTGAATGTAAATCACCAAAAATTAAATTAAATCAAAAATCAATTGATCAATTAGTTATATACAATTTGGAGTTAAACGCATCTTATTTAATGTTGTCTAACGGATTGAAGCATATATTTATAAAATATCAAAATGGTAATTTTGAAATAATTGACGATATTCCAGTATATAGCAAACTATGACATATGCAGTTGCGATATTAAACTATAATGGCTCAATTCTACTTAGAAAATTTATTTCGAAAGTAGTTAAGAACTGTTCAGATGCTGTAATTTACTTAATTGATAATAACTCCACTGACTCATCAGTTGAGTTTATTAATAAAAATTATCCTGATATAATTATAATAAAGTTAAATAATAATTATGGTTATGCAAAGGGATACAATGAAGCTGTAAAATACATTGATGAGGATGTAATAATCTTCCTAAATAATGATGCTGTGTTCTTAGATTCTGATTCGTTCAGCACAATAAAAAAAACATTTGAATCTAATGAAATGATTTCTATTGCTCAGCCACGAATATTAGACTATAATAACCAAGACAAATATGAATATGCTGGTGCATCTGGTGGATATTTAGATTTTCTTGGTTATCCGTTTTGTAGGGGAAGAATTTTGGGTAATATTGAGAAATCTGATAAATACAACACAACAAGGGAGATTTTTTGGGCATCTGGATCATGTTTTATAATACGTAAAAGCATTTTTAAGTTGTTAAACGGATTTGATGAAGATTTTTTCTGCCATATGGAAGAAATTGATTTGTGTTGGCGTTTAAAAAATCTTGATTCAAGTTATAAAATTATCACTATTGGTAAAGCAAACGTTTATCATGTTGGTGGTGGAACTATGCAGTACGGTGGAAATAGAAAGAACTATTTGAATTTTAGAAATTCATTAGTTATGTTGATTAAAAATTTGCCGAAAAAATATTTTATTTTTTCACTGTTTTTAAGGCTTATTTTTGATTTATTTATTTTAATTTTTTCTGTTTTATTATTTAGATTTGGATTATCTTTTTCCATTCTCTCTGCATATTATTTTAATATATTGAATTTTAGAAAATCACTTTCAAAAAGAAAAAAAGGATTGGGATCATATAAATACTTTATTTGTTTTTCAATTTTAATTAATTATTATTTTTTTGGTAAAAAAACTTTTTCCTCCATTAAATAATATTAATTGGAATAAAATTTGCTATTTTTAAATAAAACTTAGATATGAAATACAATTATATTTTACTTGTCTTAATTTTGCTTAGTTCTTGTGTTTCTCAAAAGAAATATGCAGAACTTGAGGCAACAAATCAGAAAAATTTAAATCTTTTAAATTCGGCAACTGTTAAACTTAATTCTTGCCTTGATGAAAAGGCAACAGCTGAAGCAAATTTTAAAGCTCTTGAAGAGCAAGTTGCATTTTTAAAAGCTAACAATCAAGATTTAATTAATAACATGGGTAATTTAACCACCCTTTCACAAAAGGGGGCTGAAAATTTAGAGAAATCTCTTGAAAGTTTAAAAGAAAAAGACTTAGTTATCAGAACTATGCAAGATGCAGTAACTAGAAGAGATTCTGTTACCTTAGCATTAGTTACTAGCTTAAAGGGTGCTTTTATTGATGTAAGTGATAATGATATTGAAATCAATGTAGAAAAAGGTGTTGTATTTATATCAATTTCCGATAAATTATTGTTTAACAGTGGAAGCTATTACGTTTCTGACAGAGCTAAAGAAGTTCTTGGTAAAGTTGCACAAGTGGTTTTGGATAAGCCTGAAATTGAGTTTATGGTTGAGGGTCATACAGATAATGTACCAATTCAAAATGATGTTCTACAGGACAACTGGGATTTAAGTGTTAAAAGAGCAACATCTGTGGTAAGAGTTCTTCAAAATGACTTTAACGTTCCACCGGAAAGAATGACTGCTGCTGGAAGAAGTTATTATATTCCTGTTGCTGATAATGAAACTGCTGAAGGAAAAGCTAAAAATAGAAGAACGAGAATAGTTGTTTTACCTAAATTGGATCAATTTTACGATCTGATTGAGCAAGGTATGCAAGCAGCTGTAAATTAAATTTATTTAAGTTTAAAAAGGGGGCACTGCCCCCTTTTTTATTTTATAATTTTCAATCTAGCAAACTTCAGTAGAATTTTTTTCTCACCACCAATTTTAAAGTTAATATTAGCTCTAATATTATCGCCCTCTCCTTCAATATCTTGAACAATACCTTCTCCAAATCTTTCATGGTAAACCTTTTCTTTTAAATTTATATTTAATATTGGGTTCTTCAAAGGTGAAATAGGATTTGTTCTTAATTTCTTTAAATTTTTTTGTGGAAGTTTTTTCAATCTAAATTTACTTTCATCAATCTTTTGTTTAATGTAATTGTTTGTTCTATTGACATTGTTCAAGAAACTAGGATCAATTTCACTAATAAACCTACTTGGTTCGCAATCAATTATGTTTCCCCATTTGAACCTTTGCTCACAGTGGCTTAAAATGAGTTTTTCTTTAGCTCGTGTCATAGCAACATAAAATAATCTTCTCTCCTCCTCTATCTCCTCTCTTGAATTAATGCTCATTATTGAAGGAAATAAATTTTCCTCGAGTCCAACCACATATACAATTGGAAATTCTAAGCCTTTTGCCATATGAATTGACATTAACGAAACTTTTTCAGATTGAATATCTTTATCTGTCTCAGAATATAATGCAACATCTTGAAGATATTTTGACAGAGAATTATCACCTTCAAAAATTTCTATTTGTTGATCAATAAAGTCATTAACTCCATTCAAAAGTTCTTCAATATTTTCAATTCTATTCATTGACTCAAGAGTCCCCTCATTTCTGTAAAAATCAATTAGTCTAGTCTTGTGAATAACTAGATTTGTAGTTTCATATGCATTATTTTTACTACTAAAGATTTTAAAACTTTCTATTAAATTCTTAAAATCTTCTAGCTTTTGTGTCGTTCTTTGATTAAATAATTTTGAGGATTTATTGATAATTGAAATTGCTTCAAACATGCTAACATTATGCTCATTTGATAGAATATTCAACTTATCTAAAGTTGTTTGACCAATTCCCCTCGAGGGGAAATTAATAATTCTCCTCAAGCTCTCCTCGTCATTCGTGTTTTCTATAATTCTTAAATATGCTAAAACATCTTTTATCTCTTTTCTTTGATAAAATGATAATCCTCCAAAAACCTGATAATCAATATTAATCTTCCTCAGGGCATCTTCAATAGATCTTGATTGAGCATTTGTTCGATATAGTACAGCAAAGCTTGAGTTGTTTAATTGAAAATTATTTTTTAATTCAAATATATTCGATGAAACGTATCTGCCCTCCTCAGAATCAGAGAGTGATTTATTCAAAATTATTTTATCACCTACATCATTGTCTGTCCATATTGTTTTATCCAACTTTAAAATATTGTGATTTATCAGTGAGTTTGCTGCTTGAACTATATTTTTTGTAGATCTGTAATTTTGTTCAAGTTTATAGCTGATTGAGTTCGGATAATGTTTTTTAAAATTTAGAATATTATCAATATTTGCTCCTCTGAAACTGTAAATACTCTGTGAGTCATCACCAACAACGCATAAATTTTCATGTCTATCAGCTAAAGCTTTTACTATTAAATATTGTGAATAATTTGTGTCTTGATATTCGTCAACGAGTATATACTTAAATTTTTGCTGATATTTAAGGAGTGTCTCTGGGCTTTTATTCAAAAGTTCATTTGTTTTCAAAAGTAGATCATCAAAATCCATAACACTTGCTTTGAAACATCTTCTTACATATTCTTGATATATTTCTCCAAATAAATCTCTCTTAGCAGCTTTATCAACCTCAATTAGCTCTGAATTGTTAAAATAATTTTCAACTGTGATAAAATTATTTTTTAGTGATGAAATCCTATTTTTTATTGATTTAGCCTTATATGTATCTTTATCAAGTTTCTTTTCTTTAATAATATTTGAAATAAGCTTTTCAGAGTCGTATGTATCGTATATAGTAAAATTTGTAGGGTATCCAATTAGCGCTGCTTCTGATCTCAAAATTCTTGCAAAAATTGAATGAAATGTTCCCATCCAAATACTTCTAGAAACTGATTCGCTTGTAATTAGAGAAATCCTATTTTTCATCTCCAATGCAGCTTTGTTAGTAAATGTAAGCGCAAGTATGTTAAAAGGATCAACACCTTCATTAATTAAATGTATAATCCTGTAGGTTAAAACTCTTGTTTTACCGGATCCAGCTCCTGCTATAACAATGAGTGGACCATCCTTATGAAGAACTGGAAGTTTTTGCTCTTCATTAAGATTTTCTAGATAATTATTCAATTTAATTTTGTGGTAGAATATTATTTTAAAGTTAATAAATTAAATTTGAGAAGTGAATAATACCAAGCTAAATACTTCAATAGAATTTGTCAAGGGTGTAGGAAAAATGCGCGCTGAACTATTTAAAGAAGAATTAGGTATTAGAAGATGTTACGACCTTTTAAACTTCTTCCCCTACAAATACTTGGATAGATCAAGATTTTATAAAATAAGTGAAATAAATACTTCTGATGTGTATGTGCAAATATCCGGTGTTTTTAAAAATATTGTTTATAAAAAATATAGAAATCGATATGGAATTGAAGCTAAATTTTTTGATGGTGAAAAAAACATCAAAGTATTATGGTTTAAAGGATTAAGTTGGGTTGAAAAATCAATTAAAACTAATCAAAACTATATTCTTTTTGGAAGAATTAGTTGGTTCGAAAAATTACCTTCTCTTGTACACCCTGAATTTGAAAGAGTTGAGAATTTTAAATCTAAATCAATAAAACTACAACCTGTTTATTCTTCAACTGAAAAGCTTTCCTCAATCGGTATTTCAAACAAAGCAATGATTAAAATTGTAAAAAATCTTTTTGTGTTTTTAGAGAATAAGTTTGATGAAAATCTAAATGAATATTTAAACAAGAAATTTAAATTGATTTCACCAAACCAAGCTTATCATAATATTCATTTTCCTGAAAATCATGATTTATTAGAAAAAGCAAGGTATAGGCTGAAATTTGAGGAGCTTTTTTTTAATCAACTAAAATTTAAATTATCCCATAATAAATTAAAAAGGAACAAAGGCTATTACTTCCCTTATGTTGGGGAGTATTTTAATAATTTTTATAATAATTATCTAAGCTTTGAATTGACAAAACCACAAAAAAAAGTTTTAAAAGAAATTAGAAATGATTTTGCATCAAATCAACAAATGATAAGACTTTTGCAGGGTGACGTTGGGTCAGGTAAAACAGTGGTTGCATTATTATCTATTTTAATTTCAATTGATAACAATTATCAATCATGTCTTGTTGCTCCAACAGAAATTTTAGCATTTCAACATTTTAAAAACTTTAAAGATAAATTTGAAAATTTAGGTTTAGTTGTTAAGGTTTTAACTGGATCTACAAAATCATCAGATAGAAAAATACTTCTAAATGATTTAAAGAATGGATCAATTAATTTATTAATTGGAACCCATGCAATATTTGAACAAAATGTCATTTTTAATAATCTAGGTTATGCGGTAATTGATGAGCAACATCGTTTTGGAGTTAAACAAAGATCAAAAATTTGGGAAAAGAATAATCCTCCACCACACGTTTTAATAATGACCGCTACACCAATTCCTCGAACCCTTACAATGAGTTTGTATGGAGATTTAGATTTATCAATTATTGATGAACTACCACCAGGAAGAAAAGATGTTATCACGGTTCATAGAAAAGATAAAAATAGATTAAAAGTTTTTGGATTTATTAGAGATCAAATTAAACAAGGAAGACAAATTTACATAGTTTATCCATTAATTGAAGAATCAAAAAAAATGGATTTAAAATATTTAGAGGATGGGCTAGAAAGCATAACAAGAGAGTTTGACAAGGAAAATTACTCAGTTGGTGTAATGCATGGAAGAATGAGGTCATCAAATAAAGACATAGAAATGAATAATTTTTTAAATGGAAAAATTGACATTCTTATTTCTACAACTGTAATTGAGGTTGGTGTAAATGTACCTAATGCTTCTGTAATGATAATTGAAAATGCAGAAAGATTTGGTTTATCTCAACTTCATCAGCTGAGAGGGAGAGTTGGAAGAGGAAAATATGATAGTTATTGTGTTTTAATGACAAATGATAAGATTTCTGAAGATGCTAAAATAAGAATAGATGCTATGGTTAATTCAAATGATGGTTTTAAAATTTCTGAAGTTGATTTAAGATTGAGGGGGCCAGGCGATGTTCTGGGAACAAAACAGAGTGGTGTTTTAGATTTTAAAATTGCTGATATAATAGAAGATGAGAGCATTTTATTTTCTGTTTCTAATGAAGCTGATTTATTGATTAAAAAAGATCCAAAACTAAATTTAAATGAAAACTATAATATTAGAAGTTTTATTTTAAATAATCCAATTAATAAATCATGGAATGAAATTGGTTAAATTATAATTGTTACTTTATCTTTACTTAAATGAATATATCATACAAATGGCTAAAAGAACTTCTAGATTTTAATCTTTCGGTAAATAATGTTTCGGATTTATTAACAGATATTGGATTAGAAGTTGAAAAAGTAAATGATTATGAATTTCCCTCTACAGATTTATCGAAATTATTAATTGGATTAGTTAAAGAATCTAAAAAACATCCCAATGCTGACAGATTAAAAGTTACAAAGGTGGATGTTGGAGGAAATGAAGATCTTACAATTGTATGTGGTGCTCCAAATGTGAGCGAGGGTCAAAAGGTTGTTGTTGCTCCTGTTGGAACAAATTTAATTACTTCTACAAATGAATCTTTTAAAATTAATAAATCTAAAATCAGAGGAATTGAAAGTGAGGGAATGCTTTGTGCTGAGGATGAAATAGGAGTTGGCGATAGTCATGATGGTATCATAGTACTAAATAAAAAATATAAAATTGGTGATCCAGTATCAAAAGTTTATAAGAAGTATCAAGATAAGATATTTGAAATTGCATTGACGCCAAATCGTTGCGATGCAATAAGTCACTATGGTGTAGCTAGAGATTTATCTGCAGCTCTTTCATATAGAAATGATAAAAAATATGAGTTGATACTTCCATCTGTTTTAAATTATTCAAACCTTAAATTATCTCCAGGTGTTATTGTTGACATTAAAGATTCTAGTTTGTGTAATAGATTTTGCGGATTAGTAATTAAAGGAATTAAAATCAAACCATCTTCTGAAGAAATCAAAAATAAACTTGTTTCAATTGGCCTTAAACCTATAAATAATGTAGTTGATATAACTAATCTGGTAATGCATGAACTTGGACAACCACTTCATGCATATGACCTTGATAAAATAAAATCAGGAAGAATTGAAATTAAAACATTAAAAGATAAAACAGTCTTTAAAACTTTAGATGAACAAGAAATAAAGTTGTCTAAGAATGATTTAGTAATTTGTGATGGTGATATTCCAATGTGTTTGGCAGGAGTTTATGGAGGATATGAATATTCTGTAAACAATCAAACTAAAACAATTTTTCTGGAAAGTGCTTATTTTAATCCCATATCAGTTAGAAAAACTTCAAAAAATCATAGTATAAATACAGACTCCTCCTATAGATTTGAGAGAGGTGTTGATATTGAAATGGTTGACTATGCTTTAAAAAGAGCTGCCTCATTGATAAAAGATTCCTGCGATGGAGAAATAATATGTGATATTATTGATGAATATCCATCAAAAATTGAAGAAAAGAATATTGTTTTAAACTTTCAAAAAATCAATAGTTTGATAGGATATGAAATTGATAAATTAAAAATTAAATCAATTTTAAACTTTTTAGATTTTAAAATTAATAATGTCACTGATATTTCTGTTGGTATTGAAATACCTAAATATAGACATGATGTGAATAGAGAATGTGATGTTGTG
Organism: uncultured Bacteroidota bacterium; assembly: GCA_902535165.1. Lineage (GTDB taxonomy): Bacteria > Bacteroidota > Bacteroidia > Flavobacteriales > Flavobacteriaceae > Eutrophosalina. Next base: position 69,243 of record CACASE010000003.1, read on the forward strand.
GAAGAAATTTTGAGAATTCATGGATATAATAATATTCCTAATGATGAAACTCTCAAGTTTTCATTGTCTACAATAAATAATGATAATAATAAGTTTCAAAATTTAATTTCAAATTATCTTTCATCAATTAGTTTTAATGAAATCATGAATAACTCGCTTGTTCAAAATGAACATGATAGTTCTAGTTCTGAAATAGTGAAATTGAAAAACTCTATAAGCAACGATATTTCAATTATGAGAACAAACTTGTTAGATGGTTTTTTAAAGGCTATTTCATACAACATTAATAGAAAGTCCGTAAAAAATAATTTTTACGAATTTGGGTCTGTATATGGTTATAAATTAAATAGTTATACTGAAAGTAAAAGACTCGGTATAGCTATTAATGGAGATATAGTTGAAAAATCATGGTCAAATAAATCATTCCCAGCACAGATTTTTTATTTAAAAAATGTTGTTCTAAATATTCTTAAATTGTTTAAAATATCATATTCAGAACACTTAAATAATGATAGATTAACCTTAAAAAACGGTGATTCAACTATTGCGGAAATCCGATCAGTTTCATCTCATAAGCTAAAGGATTTTGGAATTAAATCAAATGTTTTTTTTGCATTGATTGATATTGATTTATTATTTTCAAAAATTAAACCTAATTTCTTTAATGTAAAATCTGTTTCAAAATATCCCAAAGTAGTTCGAGATTTCTCATTTTTAGTTGAGGATGATGTACTTTTTTCTAAAATGAAAAACACTATTCTCTCCATAGATCCTAATATTATTGGGGATATTAAATTAGGTGACTCATACAGACCTGATAAATCAAATGGAAAAAAATCATATTCCTTTTCCGTTACTATTAATCCATCTGAAGGAACGCTTAGTGACAAACAAATAAAGAGAATTAGTGATAAGATTGTTAAAAGTGTCTCTAAGGAATTTAATGCAGTTTTAAGAGATCAATAAATTAGATCCCTTTGTTCATTCACCTTGGGATCATTTAAGTAGTCTCCAAATTTCATTAATTTGTCTATATATCCTTTAGTTCCAATTTCAAAAACTCTATTTCCTACTGAATTAGCAAATTCAAAGTCTTGTGTTGTTAGTATAATATTGCCTTTGAACTTAATCAATGAATTATTCAGTGCAGTTATTGTTTCTAAATCAAGATGATTAGTTGGGTCATCAAATAGTAAAAAATTAGACTTTTCCATCATCATTTTAGACAACATACACCTAACTTTTTCACCACCAGATAATACTTTACAAGATTTTAAAGCTTCATCTCCACTAAAAATCATTTTACCCAAAAAACCTCTAATGTAGTCTTCTTTTCTTTCTTCATCATCATTAGTCCATTGTCTTAACCAATCAATTAGATTCATATCATTATCAAAATATGAATCATTATCGTTTGGTATAAATGATTTAGAGATGGTACTACCCCATTTAATTGAATTGTTATTATTTTCAATTAATATAGTTTGATAAAAATTTGAAGTTATTTTTGAATCTTTTGAGAATAGAACTAACTTATCTTCCTTATTTAAAATCAAATTTAAATTTTTTATATCATCGCTAAAACTTAGATTTTCAATGGTTAAAATTTGGTCACCAGAATCCCTTTTTTTATCAAAAATAATTCCTGGATATCTTCTTGATGATGGTCTAATTTCTTCAATATTTAATTTTTCAATCATTTTCTTTCTTGACGTGGCTTGTTTAGACTTTGCTACGTTTGCACTAAATCTTGCAATAAAATCTTCAAGCTCTTTTTTCTTCTCTTCAGCCTTTTTATTTTGTTGAGCTTTTTGCTTTAAAGCAAGTTGACTTGATTGATACCAAAATGAATAATTTCCTGTGTAGTGAGATATTTTACCAAAATCTATATCAGAAATATGCGTACATACAGAGTCAAGAAAATGTCTGTCGTGTGATACAACAATCACTGTATTTTCGTAATTAATAAGAAAATTTTGAAGCCAATTAATAGTTTCAAAGTCAAGATTATTTGTCGGTTCATCCATGATTAGGATATCAGGATTTCCAAATAAAGCTTGAGCTAGAAGAACTCTAACTTTTATTTTAGGCTCAATTTCTGACATTTTTGTGTAGTGTAAATCTTCTGAAACACCAAGTTGGGATAAAAGTGAGGCAGCATCACTTTCAGCATTCCATCCATCCATTTCTTCATATTTATTTTGTAATTCACCCACTCTTACACCATCATCGTCATTAAAGTCAGATTTTGAATATAAATCATCCATTTCTTTTTTAATCTCAAATAAAACTCTGTTACCCATAATAGTGGTTTTTAATGTTTCATGTTCATCGAATTCATTCTGATTTTGTTCAAGTACTGAAAGCCTTCTATTAGGCTCAATAAACACATTTCCACTGTTAGGGTTAATTTTTCCAGAGAGTATTTTTAAAAAAGTAGATTTACCAGATCCATTAGCTCCTATTATTCCATAACAATTACCTTTTTTAAACGTTACATTCACTTCATCAAAAAGTACTCTTTTCCCAAACTGAACAGATAAGTTCGTAGTGCTAATCATAATTTTTGCCAAAAATAATAATTTGGTTGCATGCGATTTACATTTTGCATAAATAATTTTTAATTTAATTGTATGTTTTTTAGATTTTTTTTACTAATTGTTATTTTAACATCATGTACCAGTAATGAAAACACTTTTTTTGGAGGAAAAATATTAAACCCATCTTCTGAAAAACTTTCTTTATATAAGAATGATAGTTTAATTGGTGAAAGCATAATAGATTCTAATGGAAATTTTCAAATTATTATTGATTCAATAAGTTCTGGATTATTTAATTTTTATCATGACCCTGAGTTCCAATACATAATCTTAGAAAAAAATGATAGCCTAAAAATTAGATTAAATACATTAGATTTTGATGAATCTTTAGTCTATACAGGCTTCGGATCTGGAAAAAATAATTTTTTAATGGATGTTTTTTTAAAAAGTGAACAAGATGAGGATTTTATTAACTCAAATTTGAATTTAGAATTTGATCAATATAAAAGATTAGTAGATTCTTTATATACAAATCAATTTAATTCATTCAATAAATATTTATCGGAGAATGAAATATCAATACTGAGTCAAGATATTATATCCTCTGCAATATTATACCCATATCTTTCAAAAATTCACTCATTCATCATACGAAATAATATTTCACCTGAGGAACAGTTTATTTTATTTAAACCATATAATTTAAATATTGATTATAACTTGAAATTTCTTGGATATTTCAAACCATATATTGATTTTATATATTTAGATATTTACAATAAAGTTAAAAATGAAAAAAATTTTAATTCTCTTGCAGAGTTTAATCAAAGGAGATTGATAAAAACGGATGAAATTATAACCTCAGCTCTAGTAAAGGAAAGAGTTCTTAGATTCCATGCAGTAGGGTTTTTACTTCAAAAACAACATGATTCTATCAATAGAGCTTTTTTAAAAACTTTCACTAAAGTTTCTAAAAATGAATCAATAAATAAAGAGATATTTAATCTTTACGAAAGTTTAAAAGAATAAGTTATTTATTTCCTTTTTTATAATCTTCAAGAAATTTTTCTAAACCAATATCAGTCAAAGGGTGGTTCAACAGACTTTTAATTGATTTAAGAGGTGTAGTAACTATGTCAGCACCAATTTTGGCACAATCAATAATGTGCATTGGTCCTCTTATGGAAGCTGCTAATATTTCTGTTTCAAAATTATAGTTGTCAAAAATCATTCTTATTTCTGAAATCAAGTCTATACCATTTGAGGATATATCATCAATTCTTCCAATAAAAGGTGAAATATAAGTAGCTCCTGCTTTAGCAGCTAACAATGCTTGACCTGAGGAAAAAATAAGGGTACAATTTGTTTTGATTCCATTTTCAGAAAAGTATTTTATTGCTTTGATTCCCTCTGATATCATTGGAACTTTTACTACAATTTGTTCATGTAAAGCTGCCAACTCTTTTCCTTCTTTAACAATACCATCAAAATCAGTTGAAATAACTTCTGCAGAAACATCACCAGTTACAATTTCGCAAATTTTTTTATAATGATTAATTATGTTTTGATTACCAGTAATACCCTCCTTTGCCATTAAGGACGGATTGGTTGTAACACCATCAAGAATTCCAAGGGATTGAGCTTCCTCTATTTCTTTTAAATTAGCAGTATCGACAAAAAATTTCATTTATAGTTTATTGTATTTAATTAATATTTTTTCAAAAATGAGATCAGGTAATAATTTTTTTAAAATTATTGAAAACTTTTGGAATCTTGTACCTATGACATAATGTATTTTTGGTTTTTTCTTATTAATAATTTTATAAACTAATACAGCAATCATTTTTGGATCACTTCCAGCTTTTTCAACATGATCATTCATTTTTTTCCATAGTCTGTAGTATTTGTTGAAGTATAAAGAATTTTTATCGTTAAATGAATCTATCCTTCTTTTAACAATATCAGTCTTAAAATCACCAGGAGCAATATTTACAATGTTTATATTAAAATCTTTAACTTCCATCCTTACAGATTCTGTTATAATTTCTAATGCACTTTTTGATGCACAGTAAATTCCTCTAAAGGGGAGTCCAATGTATGCAGCTATTGATGTTATGTTTATTATTAACCCTCCCCCATTCTTTCTCATAATTGGTAAAACTTGTTTTATCATTTCTAGGGGGCCAAAAAAATTTGTTTTAAATAAACTTTCTACATCTGATAAGCTTGATTCTTCAATTGGTCCAGTGAATCCAATACCCGCATTATTAATTAATATATCTATTTTACCTTCTTTTTGAAAAACATAATTTAGACATTCAGAAATATCATTTTTGATATTAATGTTTGACTTAATCAAATTAATAGTACTGTTTTTATAGTTAGATGGATTTCTTGATGTTCCGTAAACTTTATAATTTTTCTGGATTAAATACTCACCTATTGTCTTACCGATTCCTGAGGATGCACCCGTAATTAAAACAATTTTTGTCATAAAAAAAGGGCAAGTAACTTATATCACACCGCTACGACCATATACCCTTGCTGCGTTCCCACCCTGGGGGATTCAATGGGAGCTGGTTGCATAAGCCCTGCCCAATACAAATATAGTTATGTTTTAATAAATGTTTAATATTATTTAATTTTATCAAATCATATTATGAGACTGTTAATTTTCCTTTCAATTCTTGTTTTTTCATGTGGTCAAAATCCCATAGATTATAATATTGTTATTGATTCTAATGATCAAATTCTAACTAAAAATTCTAATATTAAACTTTCATTAAGTGAAGTTGTCAGTGAAGGTGAATCCTCAGTAAATTTTTTTTTAAATAATAAACCTATTGAGTCTAACATAAATTTGAAGAGTGCTAAACTAGGAACAAATGAGATTGTGGCTGAAATTATTAATTCAAAATCTAATTTCACAGTATCAAAAAAAATAGATGTTTATACCTCCACTCCTCCGAGTCTCTATTCATACAAAATTATTAATGAGTATTTTCATGATGTTTCATCTTACACACAAGGTCTAGAGTTTCATAATGGTTTTTTATATGAATCTACAGGTCTAAATGGTTTTTCTTCGTTAAAAAAAATTGATGTATTCAATAACAAGGTGTTAGAAAAAAGATTTTTAGATAATCAGTATTTTGGTGAGGGACTGACTATAATTAATAATAAAATTTTACAACTAACCTGGAAAAATAAAATTGGTTTTATTTATGATTTGAATTCTCTTGAAATGTTAGGTTCATTTGATTATGAAGATAGTACTGAAGGATGGGGTTTAGCAAATGATGGTAAAAGCATATTTAAATCTGATGGAACTGAAAGAATATGGATTTTAGACCCCAAAACATATGAGGAAATTGATTTTATTGAAGTTGTAACTAACAATAAAAAAATTAAAGACATTAATGAATTAGAGATTGTTGATAATAAAATTTATGCAAATAGTTACCAACTTAATAATGATATAGGTTTAATTATTGATAAGGCTACAGGTGCTGTAAATGGTGTTATTAATTTTGAAGGATTGAGAGATAGGGTAAAACAACATCCTGAGCTCGATGTTTTAAATGGGATAGCTTACAACAAGGACAGAAAAACTTTTTTTGTCACCGGAAAAAAATGGGATAAAATATTTGAGATTGAAATCTTTAAGCAATAAAAAGAGGTCTACTTAACATAAATTCATTAACCTCATTTTTTATTTTTTTTATCATTTCCGTATTGTTATAATTAATCATAACATTATCAATTAATTCAACAATTTTTTCCATGTCCTTTTCTTTTAACCCTCTAGTTGTTATCGCTGGTGTTCCAAACCTGATACCAGATGTTACAAAAGGAGATTTGTCATCAAAAGGAACCATATTCTTATTTGCAGTAATATCAGCTAAAACTAATGCTTTTTCAGCGTCTTTTCCAGTTATATTTTTATTTCTCAAATCGATTAGCATCATATGATTGTCTGTTCCATTAGAAATAATATTATATCCTCTTTTGACTAGCTCTTTTGACATTGAATCTGCGTTCATTTTAACTTGAGTAATGTAGTTTAAAAATGAATCCTGTAAAGCTTCACCGAATGCAATACCTTTTGCACCAATTATGTGCTCAAGTGGTCCACCCTGATTTCCAGGAAATACAGCTAGATCAACAAGATTTGACATCATCTTTAATTTCCCACTTTTAAACTTAATGCCAAATGGGTTTTCAAAATCTTTTCCTATTAAAATTAGACCTCCTCTTGGCCCTCTTAGGGTTTTGTGAGTAGTTGTCGTTACTGCATGACAATGTGGAATAGGACTGTTTAATAAACCTTTAGCGATTAAACCTGATGGATGTGAAATATCAGCTAATAAAAAAGCACCAACTGAGTCAGCAATTTCTCTAAATTTTTTAAAATCCATGTCTCTTGAATAGGCTGAAGCACCTGCTATGATCATATTTGGCTTCTCTTTTTTTGCTATATCATTTATTTTATCATAGTTAAGTAATCCAGTTTCTTTTTCTACCCCATAAAATGATGTTTTATAAAAAGTACCTGAAAAATTTACGCTTGACCCATGAGTTAAATGTCCACCATGTGCAAGGTCAAAACCTAATAATTTATCACCTGGCTTCAGAAATGCATGAAAAACTGCTGCATTAGCTTGACTTCCTGAATGCGGCTGAACATTAGCATATTCAGCTCCAAACAATACTTTTGCTTTGTCAATTGCAATATTTTCAATCTCATCAACAACTTCGCAACCCCCATAATACCTTTTTCCAGGGTAGCCTTCTGCATACTTATTTGTTAAAACTGAGCCGCAGGCGCTCATGACGTCAGGGCTTGTAAAATTTTCAGAAGCAATCAATTCAATTCCAGATAGTTGTCTTTGCTCCTCTTTTTTTATTAAATCAAAAATTTTTTTGGTATTACTCATCAGGTAGAATATTTTATATAAAGATACTTATTAACTTTGCTTAGTGCAAGAGATTATTAACATACAAAATAAAAAAGTTAGTTATAAGTACCATGTTCAAAAAAAATATGTTGCAGGCATGGTTCTAACAGGTTTACAAATTAAATCAATTCGATCAAAAAAAGTCAATATTGATTATGCTTATTGTTCATTTGATTCAAATGAATTGTTTTTACATAATGTAAACTTTGAGAATTCTATATCTAATAGCAAAAATGACACGATCAAGCTATTGCTAAATAAAAGAGAATTAAACAAAATTGAGAAAGAATCAATGGCGCCAGGCTTGACAATTATTCCTCTTAAAATTTTTCTTTCACAAAATAGCTTTGCTAAAATTCAAATCGGTATTTCAAAAGGAAAGAAGAATTATGATAAGCGTCAGTCCATAAAGCAAAGAGAGGCTAAAGTTAAAATTGGCAGATTAATGAAAAAAAATTAGATTTTATTTTTTAACATTGGAACGAAGTTAAATTTTCCAAGATTTTTTTTTGAATAATTATTATCACCCTCTTTTTTTACTAAAAACATTTCCTGTTCCTTCAATCCAACAGGAATGATCATTTTTCCATTTATACTTAATTGTTTTAAGAGCTCAGACGGAATATCAGGACAACCTGCAGTAACTAAAATTTTATCAAAAGGTGCATTTTCATTTAATCCTAGATATCCATCAGACCATTTAATTTCCTCTGGATACATATTTAATTTTGATAAAGTTTTTTTTGCTTTTCTGTGAAGATCAAAGATTCTTTCTACGGTATATACCTTTGATTTCATATAAATTAAAATTGATGTTTGATATCCAGAGCCTGTACCTATTTCTAAAACTTTATCATTTGGAATAATATTTAATGATTGAGTTTGAAATGCAACTGTATATGGTTGGGAAATTGTTTGATTATTTGTTATTGGAAAAGCTTTGTCATCATATGCATAATCCTGAAAATCCTTGTCCATAAAAAAATGTCTTGGAATATTGATAATAGCTTCAAGGACTCCCTTATCTTTTATACCTTTAGAAACAAGTTTTTCAACTAATCTTTTTCTCTTACCTTTTTGTTTTATAGAATCGTACAAAATTTATGTTTCTTTAAAAAAAAATTAAATATATGTAAATTTGAAAATATGATTAAAGTTGGAATTGTTGGTGTTGGTCATTTGGGTGAAATTCATTTAAAATTAATATTATCCTCAACTCATTTTGATTTAATAGGATTCTACGAAACAAATAAGGAAAAAGCAGATTTAATTTCAAAGAAATATCAAGTTAATTTTTTTAATAGTTTAAAAGCCTTGTCAGAAAATATTCAAGCTGTAATTATATGCACCCCAACAATACATCACCATAAGACAGCAACTTTTTTTCTTGAGAATAATATTCATGTGTTTGTAGAGAAACCAATAACAACAAATCTAAAAGAGGCTAGTGAGCTAATACAAATAGCTCAAAATAATAAACTTGTTGGTCAAGTAGGACATGTGGAAAGATTTAATGGGGCTTTTACTGAGGTTAAAAATCTTCTAAACCCATTATTCATTGAAGCACATAGGTTGTCAAATTATCCAGCGAGAGGAACTGATGTCTCAGTTGTTCTTGATTTAATGATTCACGATATTGACATCATACTTTCCATTGTAAAATCAAAGGTTTCAAATGTTTTTGCCAATGGAACAAAAATAATTAGTTCGACTCCTGACATAGCCAACGCAAGAATTGAATTTGAAAATGGTTGTGTAGCTAACCTTACTGCAAGTAGAATTTCATTAAAGAAAATGAGAAAGATGAGGATATTTCAAAGTGACTCATATGTATCAATAGATTTTGATAATTGTAAATCTGAAATTGTTAGTATTGTTGATTATAATGATAATGATAAGTATGCTATGACAATACACAATTCTGATGGTGTTGAAAAAGAGATAAAAATTAAATCATTAGATAATCTTTCAAAAAACTCGATTATTGAAGAGCATAATGATTTCGCAAATTCAATTAATAATAAATTAAAACCGAAGGTAACGTTTGAGACTGGAAAAAATGCCCTAGAGTTAGCTTTTAAAATTTTAAGAAAAATTGATTCAGAATAGATTACAAAAAATAAAGAATGAACTAAATGAAGATACAACACTTGTGGCTGTATCTAAAACAAAGCCAGTTGAGGAAATTGAAAGTTTATATGAAATTGGTCATGTTGATTTTGGTGAGAATAAAGTACAGGAATTGGTAAATAAGCATACTTTTTTACCTAAGGACATTAATTGGCATATGATTGGTCATTTGCAAAGAAATAAAGTGAGACAAATTATACCTTTTATTCATCTTATACATTCAGTTGATTCTCTTAGATTACTAAATAAAATTAACGACGAAGCAAAAAAAATAAATAGAAAAGTAAATATTTTAATTCAGATTAAGATATCAAATGATAACTCTAAATATGGTTTTAGTTTTGATGAAATTGAGTATTTAGTAAAAAACGGAATTTTAGATGAATATGAGTTTACTAACGTTAAAGGTTTAATGGGTATGGCAACATTTACAAAAGATGAAAATGTAATTGATCATGAATTTAAAAAATTAAAAGAATTTTATCAAAAATATAGACCACACACAAATTTTTCGATATTATCAATGGGCATGAGTGGTGATTATAGGATTGCTTTAAAAAATAAGTCTAATATGCTAAGATTAGGTAGTGTAATTTTTGGTGTAAGAAATTAAAATGTTTGCTATAATTGATACAGAAACAAGCGGAGGTAAATTTAATGAGGAGAAAATTATTGAAATTGCCATAATTATCTATGATAGTAAAAAAATTATTGACTCATTTACCACACTTATAAAGCCAAATGTTAAAGTTGATTATTTTGTTCAAAAATTAACCGGTATTAAAAACAGTGATTTAGTGGATAAAAAAACTTTTAAAGATTATGCTAAACGAATTTTGAATTTGGTAAGGAATAAAACTATTGTTGGACATAATGTCGAATATGACTACAGAATTTTAAAAAATGAACTTGAATCATGTAATATCAAATTCTCCTCTGATACTATTTGCACAATAAAAATGGCCAAAGAGAAATATAATGATCTTAAGTATTATAATTTAAATTACCTGTGTAATTATTTTAATATTGAGTTGAAGAATCACCATAGAGCTTATGACGATGCCTTAGCTACACTTGAGCTTTTTAAAATTCTTAACAAGTGAATAAATTAATAAGTATTTCAGGCCCAACAGCCGTTGGAAAAACTAAGCTCTCAATTGATTTAGCTAAAAAAATTAATTGTGAAATTATTTCATTTGATTCCAGACAATTCTACAAAGAGATGTCAATAGGAACAGCTGTTCCAAAAAAAAATGAGCTTGATCAAGTTAAACATCATTTAATTCAACACAAGTCTATACATGATTATTATAATATTAATCAATTTTCTATTGATGCAAAAAAGCTTATAAATGAGCTTTTTAAGAAAAATAAGTATATAATTTTAGTTGGAGGTTCATTCTTATATTTAAAATCTATTATCTACGGAATTAATAGTATACCAGATATTCCAAACGAATTAAGACATACCCTTAATAACGAATTTGATAAAAAAGGGATTGATTATCTCAGAAAATTATTAAAAGAATTGGACCCTAGATATTATGATAATGTAGATCTAAATAATCACAGAAGATTAATTAGAGCAATTGAGGTTTGTAAATACACAAACAAACCTTTTTCATCGTTTTTAAATGGATTTCATGAAAAGAAATACAATCATACTTCAATTTGTTTGACTTTAGAAAGAGATGAATTATATAGCAAGATCAATAAACGTGTTAACGATATGCTAGATATGGGATTAATTGAAGAGGCTAAAAACCTCTACAAATACAAAAATTTAAATCCTCTAAACACAATTGGGTACAAAGAATTATTTAAACATTTTGATGGTTTATTTAAAATTGATCAAGCAATTGAGGAAATCAAAAAGAATTCAAGGAGATTTGCAAAAAAACAGTTTACGTGGTTAAATAATAATGATGAACATGTATGGCTTGACTCGAGGGATGGAATAATTGAGAATATAAAAAAACTAGAAAAGATAGTCTTTTAGGTTTTCTTTGATCCGATTTAATACATTGTTGCTTTTTGGTTTTATAAATTTTTCACCTAAAAGTTTTTCATACAACTCAATATACCTACTTGAAACCATTTCAACCACATCATCACTGATTTCAGGTATAGTTTGACCTTCTAGTCCTCTAAAATTATATTTCATAAGCCATTCTCTAAAGAACTCTTTTGAAAGTTGCTTTTGCTTTTGATTTTTATTTTGTAATTCATTATAGGTATTTAAATAAAAATATCTTGATGAATCTGGTGTATGAATTTCATCAATTAGAGTTATATCACCATTTGAATCATATCCAAATTCATATTTTGTATCAACTAATATCAACCCATTATCATTTGCAATTTTAGAACCTCTTTTATAAAGATCTAAGGAAATTTGATGAATTTTTTCATAATCACTTTTATTTACAAGATTTTGTTTAATTATGTCAACTGGATCAATGTCCTGATCATGTAAACCTTTATCAGCTTTAGTGCTTGGAGTAATTATCGGATTTTCAAATTTTTCATTTTCTTTTAAGCCGTTTGGAATTTTATTTCCACATAAATTCCTTTTTCCAGCATTATATTCTCTGTAAGCATGACCTGAAAGATAACCTCTGACAACCATTTCAACTTTAAGGGGTTTACATTTTTTTCCTATTGAAACATTCGGATCTGGATTGTCAATCAGCCAATTTTGAACTATATCTTTGGTCCGATTTAACATTTCAACAGCAATCTGATTAAGAACTTGACCTTTGTAAGTAATTCCGCGCGGCATAACAACATCAAATGCAGAAATTCTATCACTAGCTATCATGATCATAATATCGTTTTTTAAAGTGTAAACTTCACGTACTTTTCCCTCATATTTAGATAATTGATTTTTAAAAAGGAAATCTGATCTATTTAATATAATACTCATTATTTTGATTTTGCTAAATTATATGCATCAATTATGTTTCTAACTAATTTATGCCTAATAACATCACTCCCATCCAAATATATTATTTCAATACCTTGTATTGATTGCAGTATTAAATTTGCCTCTTTTAGACCTGATTTTGCAGTCTTAGGAAGATCTATCTGACCAGTATCTCCAGTTATCATAAACTTCGCTTTTTTGCCCATTCTAGTTAGGAACATTTTCATCTGATTTTGAGTGGTATTTTGTGCTTCATCAAGTATTACAAAAGCATTATCTAATGTTCTACCTCTCATGTATGCTAGAGGAGCAATCTCAATAATTTCTCTTTTAATATAATCATCAAGTTTTTGTACTGGTATCATGTCTTTAAGTGCATCGTAAAGTGGCTGCATGTAGGGATCTAATTTATCTTTTAAGTCACCAGGTAAAAACCCAAGATTTTCTCCAGCTTCAACCGCTGGTCGTGTTAGAATTATTCTTTTAACATCTTTATTTTTTAAAGCTTTTACTGCGACCGCAACACCAGTATACGTTTTTCCTGTTCCAGCTGGTCCAATTGCAAATACCATATCATTTTTTTCAAAAGCTTCAAGAATTTTTATTTGATTAAGCGTGTGAGCTTTAATTTTCTTTTTATTTGTTCCATAAAGAATGACCCTGCCATTTTCTGGTTTAAGTAGTTTATCACCGTTTCCCTTAATAATTTCATTAACAGAGGACTCACTTAATTCATCATTATTTTTGAGAAAATATATGATTGAATCTAAGATGACACAAATATTTAAAATTTTGGAGCTTTCCCCTTCAATCAATATCTTATCAGCTTTAGCTCTAATTTTGGTGTCTGTGAATGCCTTCTTTATAATTTTTAGAACATCAACTTCAGCATCAAAGAAATCAGAAGGATGTAGTTCCTTGATGTAGTATTCAAATTTTTCCAAATAAAAATGATAATTTATTTAAGTAAATTTATAAATTAAAATGTTACCCTAAGTTTAAAAATGTCAATAATTACTTTAACAACTGATTTTGGAATTAAAGATTTCCATGTTTCAAAAATTAAAGGATTATTAAGCATTGAAATAGAAAATCCTGAGATCATTGATATATCTCATGAGATATCTCCTTTTAATTTGATTGAGGGTGCATATGTTATCAAAAATGCTTATTTAAATTTTCCAAGAGGATCAATTCACATTGTTGATATTGATTCTGAACATACACCCGATCAATCTCATATTGTCATAGAAATGGATGAACACTTTTTTATTTGTGCTGACAACGGAATAATCTCATTAATATCATCAACAATTAAACCGTCAAAAATTTTTAAAATTAACTTAGGCTTGCAGTCTAATGATACCATAACCACATTCGTTAGAGTTGCAGCACATTTACAACGTGGGGGAAAATTAAATGTAATTGGAACCGAAATATTTGAAATTAAAGAGTTAACAGAGCTTAAGCCAATCATAAAATCTAATAATGAATTAACCTGCAATGTCATTTACATTGATAATTATGGCAATGTTATAACAAATATTACAAAAGATTTTTTTGAAAAATTTCAGGCAAATAGAAGTTTTGTTATAAATGCTCGAAACATAAAATTCAAACAAATATTCTCTTCTTACTCTGAGTCAATTAATTTTAGCAAAGAAAAAAAGTACCGTGAGGAAGTAGGAAAAAAAATAGCTCTTTTTAATTCATCAGATTTCTTAGAATTGTCAATTTACAAGAGTAATCCAATAACTAGCGGTGGAGCAAGTTCTCTCTTTGGTCTGGGTTATGGTGACGTTATTTCTATCATATTTAATGATTAAAATGTTAATAAATAAATTTTATATTTTTCTCCATTTACGATATCTTTAAAAATATGAAATTTATCATCTCATCTTCAGAACTATTAAGAAATTTACAGATTTTAGGATCTATATTAAACACTAACAATACTTTACCAATATTAGACAACTTTTTGTTTGATATTAAAGAAAGTGACCTGATAATTACTTCATCAGATCTTGAAACCTCATTGTCATCTAAGATATTGATTGAATCAACAATTACTGTAAATATTGCTGTACCAGCTAAGTTGCTAATTGATATTTTAAAATCATTACCAGATCAACCTTTAACATTTTCAATTAGTGATAATATATTGGAAATTAATTCTAACAATGGAAAATATGCTTTATCTTATATGGACGGTGATGAATTTCCAAAATCTCTTATAATAGAAGATGCAAAAGAAATTTCATTTAGTTCTAAAATATTGTTGAATATTATAAATTCTACAATTTTTGCCTCCGGAAATGATGATCTAAGACCAGTTATGTCTGGTGTTTTCTTTCAAATGTCTAACGATAAATCATGTTTTGTCGCAACTGATGCCCACAAACTTGTGAAGTATGAAAGAAATGATATAAAATCAGATAATGTAGTAGAGTTTATTGTTCCTAACAAACCTCTAAATATCCTCAAATCAATATTACCCGACAAAGAAGAAGATGTTAGAGTTTTATATAATAATGCTAATGCAATTTTTAGTTTTTCAACTTTTACTATGATTTGTAGATTAATTGATGGTAAATTTCCAAACTACGAGGCTGTAATTCCCAAAGAAAATCCAAATGTTTTAGAAATTGATAGATTACAGTTGTTAAACTCAACTAAAAGAGCAAGCATTTTCTCAAGCAAGACAACCAATCAAGTAAAATTTGAAATAAAAGGTAATCTCCTTAAAATATCAGCTGAAGATTTAGATTTTAATAATAAAGCTGAGGAAACACTAGAATGTAATTATAACGGCGATGATATTGCCATTGGTTTTAATTCTCGATTTATTGTTGAAATGCTAAATAACTTATCCTCAGAATTAATACAAATTGAACTATCATCTCCCAACAGAGCTGGACTCATATCTCCATTACATGAAAATGATAGCAAAGCTAAGGTTACAATGCTAGTTATGCCGATTATGCTAAACTAATTACAGGTAATAATCTGTCCTAATGAAGTTAGATTTTTTATTATCAATTAGTTTTCTTAAAATATTTTTATTAGTTGGATTGTCTTTTGAAGCAACAAATGTTCTTATTGAAAATGATCTTAAAGCATCGTGTACACTTAAGGTTGCAACAGCAGAATCTTTTCTTCCTGTAAAAGGATATATATCTGGTCCACGTTGACATGAGCTATTTAGATTAACTCTACATACTAAATTTACAAGAGAATCTATTATAGGGCCTAGCTTTTCCTCGGAATTGCCAAATAAACTTACTTGTTGACCATAATTAGACTTTGCCATATAATTTATTGGTGTTTTTATGTCACTAAATGAAATTACTGGAATTACAGGTCCAAACTGTTCATCTTTATAGACATTCATTTTATCATTAACTGGGTATAAAACAGCTGGAAACACAAAATTTTTAAGTTTCTTTCCTCCATTTTTGTTAATTATTTTGGCCCCTTTTAGAGTTGCATCATCGATTAAATCGCTGATATATTTTGGTTTACTAGGTTCAGGAAGTGGAGTTAATAATGTATTATCCCAAGGTAGACCTAATTTTAATGAATCAACTTTTTCACAAAATTTCTCTAAAAACTTATCTTTTATGTTTTGATGAACATAAATGATTTTTATGGCTGTGCATCTTTGCCCATTGTAAGAAAGAGATCCTGAAATACATTCATCAACAGAAAGTTCTAAGTCAGCATCCTCTAATATAATAGCAGGATTTTTTGCCTCTAACCCTAAGACTAGTCTTAATCTATTCTTTTGTGGATGTAGATCTTGTAAAGATATTGCAGATGAGCTATGTCCTATTAGAGCCAAAACATTTATTTTTCCTGATTTCATGATTGGAGATGCAATTTCTCTTCCCCTTCCAAAAATAATGTTAACTACACCAGGTGGAAATGATTTTTGAAAAGCTTCTAATAATGGAGCTATTAATAATACGCCATGTTTAGCTGGTTTAAAAATAGCTGTATTTCCCATTATTATTGCGGGAATAAGTAATGCAAAAGTTTCATTTAATGGATAATTATATGGACCGAGACATAATACAATTCCAAGAGGACCTCTTCTAATTAGAGCTCTAACACCAGAATTATTTTGAAAGTTAGCTCCGTCTCTGTCTATTTTTTTATATTCTTTGATAGTCTCAAGTATATATTCAACTGTTCTATCAAATTCCTTTTCAGAATCTTTAAGGTTTTTACCAATTTCCCACATCAATAATTTTACAACTTCCTCTCTTTGTAAAATCATTAATTCAACAAATTTTTGCATGCAGTTAATTCTCTCATAAACTTTCATTGTTGGCCATTCCCCAGTTCCATTAGCATATGCTTTATCTGCAGCCTTGAGAGCTAATAGTGCATGTTTTTCATCCATCTTTGGAGAATCACCTAAGACAATATATTTATCATTTTCAGAGTTAGAAAAAAGTGTACTGATTACCTCAGTAAATTCTCCATTCCAATTACCAATTTTTCCATCGATTAAGTATGTGTTATGATGAATTGGTAATTTTAGTTGAAATTTTTCAGGAATATTTGTTTTCATTTTATTTCAATTTTTTCATATTACTCATGTTTTTCCTTAATGTTAATCCAATTTTTTCAATATCGTGAGAAAATGTTTTGTTGTCATTTTTTTCTAAATAACTTTCATCAATTTCTATACCACTAGGATTTGATCCAATATGGTTCTTATTAATTTTAGTCATAAAATCTGATAATAAAGGTAAACATGATTGATTAAATAAGTAACAACCATATTCAGCAGTATCAGATATTATTCTATTCATTTCATATAATTTTTTCCTTGCAACAAGATTTGCAATCAATGGGAGTTCATGTAAAGATTCATAATACGCAGATTCATCTATTATTCCGTTATTAACCATTGTCTCAAAAGCAAGCTCTACACCTGATTTAACAAATGAAATCATAAGTAAGCCCTTATTGAAAAAATCTTGATTTTCAATAATTTCATCACTTGGAGATGCTTTTTCAAAATTTGTTAATCCAGTTTCTTCTCTCCATCTAAGAAGGTTTTCATCATTATTTTTCCAATCAATCATCATTTCATGGGAAAAACTTCCAGTCAGAATATTTTTCATATGAGTTTCAAATAATGGTGTCATTATAGCTTTTAATTCGTCTGACAATTTATGAACTAAGTATCTAGATTGACTATCGAGTCTTTTAATCATTCCTGATATTCCATTATGCTTAAGTTCTTCAGTAATAGTTTCCCATCCATATTGAATTAATTTTGCTGCAAAGCCTTTATTATAACCTAGTTCGACCATTTTATTATAACATAAAATTGACCCAGATTGTAAAACACCACACAATATTGTTTGTTCTCCCATTAAATCTGATTTAACCTCTGCTACAAAAGATGATTCTAGCACACCAGCTTTATGACCACCAGTTGCAACAGCATATGCTTTTGCATAATCAAGACCTTCACCGTTGGGATCATTCTCTGGATGAACAGCAATTAGTGTTGGAACACCAAAACCTCTCAAATATTCCTCTCTGACCTCTGTTCCAGGGCATTTTGGAGCAACCATAATGACTGTAATATCTTTTCTTATTTTAATTCCTTCTTCAACTATATTGAATCCATGTGAATAAGAAAGCACAGAATTTTCTTTCATCAATGGCATTGCTTGATTGACGACTTGGCTATGATTTTTATCTGGTGTTAGATTAATTACAATATCTGCTTCAGGAATTAATTCATTAAATGTTCCAACATTAAAATTATTTGATGAAGCATTTTTAAAAGACTCTTTTTTGTTATCAATTGAAGATTGTCTTAAAACGTAAGAAATATTCAAACCAGAATCTCTCATATTTAAACCCTGATTTAAACCTTGAGCACCACAGCCTATTATCACAATTTTTTTATCAGTTAAAATATTTACTCCATCAGAAAATTCTTCAGATTTCATGAACCTACATTTACCTAATTGATTTAGTTTATCTTTTTCAGATAATGAATTAAAATAATTACTCATTTTCGTTATTTTTTAGATGTTTTGAAATTTCCATTGAACTTTTTGAAACAGATATTCTTCCTGATCTAACAAATTGTAGTAACCCATATTTCTTAAGTTTGTGGTATAAATCCTCTGTTTCTTCTCTCCATCCGGTTTTTTCTATTACGAAATACTCAGGCTTTACAGTAACTATATTTGCTCTACTTTCCTTAATTATATTTTGAATTTGTCTCTCCTCAAAAAGTGATTTAGAATTAACTTTGTAAAGAGCTGTTTCAAGATAAATTGTTTCTTCATCAGTATGATGAAATGCTGCTATAACCTCAATTTGTTTTTCGATTTGCTTGACTAGCTTGATTATTTGCTCACTATCAACTTTAACAACAATTATAAATCTGTAAATATTTGGAATTTCAGACTCTGATGACGTTACACTTCTTATATTTATATGTCTCTTAAGAAATATAGCGGATATCCTGTTCAATAATCCTACATTATTCTCGGTGTATATTGATATTGTATAATTTCTTTTTTTCATTATTCTAACCTAATATCTGAAACTGATGATCCGGATGGAATCATGGGAAAAACATTTTCTTCTTTTTCAATCATTACCTCAAGTAAATAAGGTCCATCATGATTAATCATTTTTTTTACCTCATCATCTAATTTATTTCTTTCAGACACCTTGCTAGATTCAATAAAATATCCTTTTGATATTGCCACAAAATCAGGATTAATCATTTCAGTAGATGCATATCTTTTATCAAAAAATAATTGTTGCCATTGCCTAACCATTCCTAAAAAATTATTGTTTAAAATAACAATTTTTACAGCTGCTTTGGTTTGAAAAATTGTTCCTAGTTCTTGAATTGTCATTTGAAAGCCACCATCTCCAATTACAGCAATAACTTCTCTTTTTTGGTCACCGATCTTAGCGCCTAAAGCTGCAGGCAATGCAAAGCCCATTGTTCCAAGTCCACCCGAAGTTATGTTCGACTTACTTAATTTAAACTTGGTATACCTACATGCAACCATTTGATGCTGACCAACATCTGTTACTAAAATGGATTCTCCTTCCGTGTTGTTGTTGATTGATTTGATTACTTCAGCCATTGATAGACCACCTTTTTTCTTGTTATATTCGTTATCAATCACTTTCTCATATTCAATTTTATAATAATTATGAAATTCATCAATCCATTTGTCATGATTTTTTGTTTCTATTAGATGAAATATTTCTTTTATAGTATGTTTGACATCTCCTAAGACGGCAATATCAGCTTTAACATTTTTATTTACTTCTGCGGGATCAATTTCAAAGTGAATAATCTTTGCTTGTTTTGCATATGTATTGAGACTTCCTGTAACCCTATCGTCAAATCTCATACCTATTGCAATTAGAACATCACATTCATTAGTTAATTTATTCGGACCATAATTTCCATGCATTCCAACCATTCCTACGTTCAATGGATGATCTGTGGGAAGTGCAGATAAACCAAGAATAGTCCAAGCAGCAGGTATTCCAGATTTTTCAATAAAAGCTCTAAATTCATTTTCAGCATTTCCAAGAATTACACCTTGTCCCCAAACAACAAAAGGTTTTTTAGCATTATTTATAATGTCAGCAGCATTTTTAAGAGATTTATTATCAGTAGTTGGAACCGAAGAATAACTTCTTATTTTTTTACACTTTTTGTATTCAAAACTTTTTAATATTTCAAACTGAGCATCTTTTGTAATATCAATGAGAACTGGACCAGGTCTTCCTGATTTTGCAATATAAAATGCTTTTGCAAAAATCTCTGATATTTCTGAAGCTTTTGTTATTTGATAATTCCATTTGGTCACTGGTGTTGATATCCCAATGATATCAGTTTCTTGAAATGCATCAGAACCCAATAAAGATGATGCAACTTGTCCAGTGATACATACCATTGGAGTAGAATCAATTTGCGCATCAGCAATTCCAGTTACCAGATTTGTAGCTCCTGGACCAGATGTAGCAATTGCTACACCCACCTTGCCAGATGATCTTGCATAACCTTGAGCTGCATGTGTTGCCCCTTGTTCATGACGCACCAAAATATGATTAATTTTATTTTCAAATTTGTAAAGTTCATCATACACAGGCATGATTGCACCTCCAGGATATCCAAAAAGAATATCAACTCCTTCTTCTAATAAACAATGAATTACTGCTTCTGCCCCTGAAATATTCTTCACAACTTAAATATTAATCTGTTACACATCCTTTTGACGCACTTGATACAAGCTTTGAATATTTATACAAAATACCTGATTTAAATTTTAAATCAGGTTTTTTCCATGTTTTTTTTCTTAAATCTAATTTTTCCTGTGAAACATTAACATTAATCTCATTTTTTACAGCATCAATAATTACTTCATCCCCATCTTCAATTAGTGAAATTAATCCACCTTCAGCTGCCTCAGGTGAAATATGTCCAACAACAAAGCCATGAGTACCTCCTGAAAATCTTCCATCAGTAATTAATGCAACGTCATTTCCTAGACCTGCACCCATTATTGCTGATGTTGGCTTCAACATTTCAGGCATTCCAGGACCACCTTTAGGGCCTTCGTATCTAATTACAATTACATCACCTTTTGAAATTTGATTATTCTTTATTGCACGATTAGCTTCATTTTCTGAATTAAATACTTTTGCATTTCCCTTAAAAATTAAACCTTCTTTTCCAGTTATTTTGGCAACTGAACCTTCAGATGCAATGTTTCCATACAATATTCTTATATGTCCAGATGATTTAATAGGATCATCTAAAGGCCTAATTATATCTTGATCAAAGTTTAAGGATTTAACGTTTTTTAAATTTTCTTCAATTGTTTTTCCAGTAACTGTCATGCAATCATTGTGAAGCATTTTGTTCTCAAGCATGAATTTCATAACAGACGGAATTCCTCCAATATTATGTAAATCTTCCATCAGATATTTTCCACTTGGTTTTAAGTTAGCTAAAAATGGCGTTTCATCTGAGATTTTTTGAAAATCATCTATATTAAAATCAATATTTGCAGTTTTACATATAGCAAGAATATGTAGAACAGCGTTAGTAGATCCACCTAATAATGTTATTAAACGAACAGCATTTTCAATTGATTTTTTAGTAATTATATCACTGGGCTTAATATCCTTTTTCATAAGATTAATTATCGATTTGGATATAAGTTCTTTTTCATTTAATTTATTAATACTAATTGCTGGATTTGAGGAGTTATATGTAAGTGCCATTCCCATTGCCTCAATTGCTGACGACATCGTATTAGCTGTATACATTCCTCCACACGCCCCTGGTCCCGGACATGCATTGCTTATAATTTCATCATAATCTTCATTAGATAATTTTCCTGACACTTTCTCACCCCAGGCTTCAAAAGCAGATACAACATCCAATTTTTTTCCTTTGTAACAACCTGCTGCTATCGTTCCACCATACACAAGTATTGAAGGTCTATTTAATCTTATCATAGCCATTAATGCACCTGGCATATTTTTATCACATCCAACAACACTGATTAATGAATCATATGACATTCCATTAACTACTGATTCAATTGAATCTGCAATTAAATCTCTTGATGGAAGAGAGTATTTCATACCATTAGTTCCCATGGAAATCCCATCACTTATTCCGATTGTATTAAATATTAATGGAACAGCTTCATCTTTGTTAATTTTATTTTTGATTTCTATTGAAAGTTCATTGAGATGCATATTACAAGGATTTCCCTCATATCCAGTGCTTGCTATTCCAACAAATGGCTTGTTAAAATCTTCTTTTTTTAGACCAATAGCGTGAAGCATCGCTTGAGCAGCTGGCTGTGAACCTTTTTTAGTGATTATTTTGCTATACTTATTAAGCTCCATTTCTAAAAAAAAACTCCATGTAAATGGAGTGAATTGTAAATATAGTGTTTATCATAATAAAAGCCGAAATTATCTTCTTATATTCGAAAATAATTTAAAAATGACACCAAATAACTTATGCTTAAGCGTGCATCAAAATCAAAGAAATTTCTTTGATTCAAAAAAATCATTTGAATTAAATTATAGGATTAAATCA
Organism: uncultured Bacteroidota bacterium; assembly: GCA_902535165.1. GTDB lineage: Bacteria > Bacteroidota > Bacteroidia > Flavobacteriales > Flavobacteriaceae > Eutrophosalina. The sequence goes on from CACASE010000003.1 coordinate 91,929, forward strand.
TTAAAAAAGTTAAAAGCAACCATAATTAAGTTTGAGAATAATATTGTTGATGCGTTAAAGCTTGATTTGGGTAAAAGTTATGCTGAATCATATATGTCTGAGATTTCGATTATATACAATGAAATAAACTATGTTTTAAGAAATGTAAAAAAATGGTCTAAAAGGAAAAAGGTTTCATCATCACTATTAAATTTTTTTTCTACAGATTACATCCAGCCTAATCCTTATGGTGTAACATTAAATATTTCCCCGTGGAACTATCCATTTCAATTATCAATTTCCCCAATTATCGGGGCTATTTCAGCAGGTAATACAGTTGTTTTAAAACCTTCAGAACACGCTCCTCATACAACTGCGATTTTAGAAACCATAATTAATGAAGCATTTTCCAGAGGACATGTTGATGTAATAACTGGAGGTCCAAAAACAGGAAAAAATCTATTAGAATTAAATTGGGACTATATTTTTTTTACTGGAAGTACTGAGATAGGCAAGATTGTGGCATCACAAGCAGCAAAAACATTAACACCTCTAACTCTTGAGTTAGGAGGGAATAATCCTTGTATTGTTGATAAGGATGTTTCAATTGAAATAGCTTCAAAAAGAATAGCGTGGGGAAAATTTTTAAACTGCGGTCAAACATGTATTGCCCCGAATTTTATAGCTGTACATGAGGATGTTAAGGATAATTTTATACAAAGTTTAACTAAAGAAATTATCACAACTCATGGATTAGATCCAAAAAAAAGTCATTTTTATTCAAAAATCATAAATCTAAATCATGTTGAAAGATTGTCAAAACTTATTAAAGGCTATGACCTAATCCATGGAGGAAAATATGATAGAAAATTAAATTATTTTGAACCAACAATACTTGAGGTTAAATCTATAAAGGACAAAATTTTAAAAGATGAAATTTTTGGACCAATTCTTCCTCTTATTTCCTATAAAAATGATGAAGAATTAAATAACATATTGATTGAGTATAAAAATCCTCTAGCTTTTTACATTTTTAGCAATAGACTTTCTTACGCCAAAAATATTATTAATACTTATTCATTTGGAGGTGGAGCAATCAATGATATCCTTGGACAAATTGTCAACAAAAATCTGCCTTTTGGAGGTATTGGTAATTCAGGAATAGGAAAGTATCATGGTTATGAATCCTTCAAAACTTTCAGTCATTTTAAACCTTATATAATTAAATCAAATTTTTTCGATTTACCATTTAAATATAAGATGAGCCAAAATAGTTTAATCTTTAGAATTACTAAAAGATTATTAAAGCACATTTCAGTTTGATGAAGAAGGAGTTTGATAAAATAGTTCGAATTAGAAGATCTGTAAGACGTTATAAAAAAACAGATATAAACGATGATGATGTTAAAGATTCAATTCTTCATGCTTCATTAGCTCCAAATAGCAGTAATTTACAATTGTGGGAGTTTTATCACGTAACATCTGAAAAACTAATGAATAAAATTTCAGAGGCATGCTTTAAACAACCTGCGGCTAGAACTGCTAATCAATTTGTTGTGATTGTTACAAGAAAAGATTTATGGAATAAAAGAAGAATATTTAATATCAATACAATAAAAAATAAAACTCTTAATGCTAGTGATAAGAGTTTGAAAAATAGGGATTTAGCCCTAAAGTATTATAAATATCTCATACCTACTATCTATAGAGAATTTTTTGGATTGCTTGGATATATTAGATACATCAATGCTATGATTATTGGATTATTTAGGCCAATTTATAGACAAGTAACCAATTCTGATATGCGAGTTGTAGCTCATAAAAGTAGTGCATTAGCAGCTCAAAACTTTATGTTAAGTATGACATCTAAAGGTTATGATACCTGCCCAATGGAGGGGTTTGATTCATTAAGGGTAAAAAGAATTTTATCACTACCCTATTCTTCAGAAATTAATATGGTTATAAGTTGTGGGATAAGAGATGATAACGGAGTTTACGGAAAACAAATTAGAGTCCCTTTTGATGATATCTACTTTAAGAGATAAAGTTTATTTGTAGTTTTTCTTAAAGTTTTCTAACCCTTCAGATAGCCAACTTTGGTAGGTATCAGTATCTGTGTACTGAATTGGTTTGTTAAGAACTTCAAGATTAGGAGAGAGCAATACATAATAAGGTTGTGAATTGTTTTTAAAATTGATTGTTTGAAAGGCAGACCACTTCTCTCCAACCTTTTTTAAAGTTTTTTCATTTCCATTCTTGTCAGTAAGGATTATAATTTGATCTTGATTCAAATCTGATCTATCATCAACATAAAGTGAAATTAAAATAAATTCATTGTTAATCATATCATAAACTTTCGGTTCTGACCAGGTATTTTCCTCAACTCGTCGGCAATTTGCACATGCCCAACCTGTAAAGTCTAAAAGTATAGGTTTATTATTTTCTACTGACTCTGATTTCCCTTCATCAAAATCTTTTATACAATTTAATGAAAGAGGACATTCATTATCATCCTGATATACTGAATAAAATTCAGGTGGTAATAGCCCACTCAACAAGGAAAGATTTGTATTTGTTGAAAACAATGAACTACTCATGTAAATCCCAACTATAATAAAAAAAGAGGATGATAATATGTAAGACAGCTGCTTTGAGGTTCTTAATAAATATAAACCGCATAAAAGAAATAGTAAAACCCATATTCCAATAAATATTTCTCTTTTTAAAATACCCCATTCAAGAATAAGATCAACATTAGATAAAAACTTAAATGCCAAAGCTAATTCTACAAAACCCAAAATAACTTTGATTGAATTGGTCCATGACCCCGATTTAGGAAGTTTATTGATCACATTTGGAAAAAATGCTAGTAGGGTAAACGGAACTGCAAGTGCAACTCCAAATCCTAACATACCATATGTTAAATCAATAGCTCCACCGTCTGATGTTAAAGTGCCAACTAGTAAGGTACCCAATATTGGTCCAGTACAAGAAAATGAAACTAAACATAATGTTAGTGACATAAAAAAAGTTGAAATTAATCCTTTGTATAGATTTGATTTTGAGTCAACGGTATTAGACCAAGAACTTGGAAGAGTAATATCAAAAAGTCCAAATAAAGAAAGTGCAAAAGCAACAAATATTGCAAAGAAAATAAAATTTAGTACTGGGCTTGTTGATATTTGATTTAAGATTTCAGGATTAATATTCTCAAGAAAATAAAATGGAATACTAAGGGAAACATAAATAAGTATGATAAAAAATCCGTATGAGCTTGAATATAATTTTGCTTGTTCATTTTTTGTTGAAAAAAATGATACAGTTAGAGGTATCATTGGAAATACACATGGTGTCAATAGAGCTAAAAATCCACCTAATAGACCTAAGATTAAAATGTTAATTCTTCTTGAAAAATTATTTGACATTTCATTCTCATACTCATTTACTAAAAGTTCTGAATTTTTTAAATCTAAATTCAAAGAGCTTGAAACTGTAGAGTAGTCAAAAGAAGTTGTATTTATTATTTGTTTATTTGAAAGACTATATTCAAGTTTTACATCTTGGAAAATACACACTCGATCATCACAAACTTGATAATATAAGTTTTGAGTTAAGATATCATCTTTATAGTTTCCTTTCAAAACAACTTCTTGACTATAAATAACTTCATTGATGAAGTATGATTGATCCATTTGGAATATTGGATCATATTTAGTGATTGGTTTGGGTTCGGAAACTATTGAAAAAGAGTCAAAAATAGATTCGTCCTCAAAAGCAAATTCAGTAGGCAAAGCTCCACCCTCCTCAAGATTTTGAGAATATAGTCTCCAATTATCCTGAATTTTAGCAGTTGTAGATAATATATATGAATTATCTGACTTTTTTTCAACAGAGGTTAACCATTTTATTGGCTCTTGTGAGAAACAAAAAAAAGGAATTAGAATAAATAATATTTTTAAATTGATATTTTTAAACATTGTCCTTTTGTTTTTAATAACCTTCTATCAACTCTCATACCAATAATCCACAAGACTTGATTCTTAGCATCAGTTAAAAGCCATTTATTTTGTTTTTCAAAAATCGATAATTTTTCATCTTTAAAAAACTTGCTCACCTTTTTTTTTCCATTCATTCCATAAGGATAAAAAATGTCACCTTTTTTAAATTTCCTTATTTTCAACGGTGTTGAAACTTTATTGTGTATGCAAATCATATTTTTGGAAGGTTTTTTTGAAAAATTACATTTTTCCAATCTAATCTGAAATGGATGTTTATTTTTACCCAAAGTGAGGTTATATTCTTTAAAATCATTACAACTAATTTTTTTTATCAATATTTTATTTCTATCAGATAAAATTTCATGTGATTTTGAAGTGATTTTTTTACCGGTTTCTGCGATTAATATTTTTAAAATCTCAGAATTTTTAAAAAAACCGTACTTTCTAAAGGAAATAAATTCTATAGATTTTAAATTACAATTCTTCCAATTAGATTTTTTAGACTCAATTATTCCATCCTTTCTCTCTATAAAATATTCACTGTTAATGATTTCTAAATATTTATCAGTATTGACTTTTACTTTATTTGATTCATTTATTAGTCTAATAAAATTTGTTCTATAGCATGGATCAGCTAATTTGATTTTAGGAATAATAATATTTCTTATTTTATTTCTTAAATATTTATTTTCAAAGTTTGATTTATCCTCTCTCCACGTTAATTTGTTTTTCTTTGCATAATTTACAATATCATCCTTAGTAAATGATAATAGTGGTCTAACTATGGTATTGTTAATTTGTTTAATTCCTGTTAAAGGATTTAGCTTTTTACCTCTGTAAATATTTATCAAAATTGTTTCGATATTGTCATCTAAATGATGAGCAGTCATAATGTGCTTATAATTGTATTTTATGCTTAAAAAAGTAAAAAAATCATATCTGAGTTCTCTTGCTTTTTTTTGAATAGATTTTGAATTTGATAGATCATATGATTTTGAGAAGAATTTTATTTTATTATTAGTGCAATATGTTTTTACAAACGATTCATCTTGATCACTGTCTATGCCTCTAAGCATGTAATTAATATGAGCTATTGAAAAATTAATCCCTGATTTAAGCAAAAGATCACATAATACCATACTATCAACCCCACCACTTACAGCTGCAATAACATTGTCATTTAAAGGAATGGTTTTTTTAATACTACTAACAAATTTTGAAAGCATATTTCAAAGTTACTATTTAAGTGATTGAATCATTGGTTCAGCCTTAACCAAACATTCTTCATATTCTTTTTCAGCAATAGATTTATGTGTAATTGCACTTCCTACATTGACAGTAAGCATTTTATTACTACTGCTATATACAATGGATCTTATTACAACATTAAAGTCAAAGTCCATTTCCGGATTAATGTATCCAACTGAGCCACTATAAAGCCCTCTTTTCGTTGATTCAAATTCATCAATTATATTCATCGATTCTATCTTTGGAGCACCTGTCATACTCCCCATAGGAAAAGTTCCTTTTAATATTTCTGATAACTTTAATTTTGAACTTACTTTCGCTTCAATTGTTGAAATTAACTGATGAACTCTTTTAAATGTTTTTAAAGTATTTAAACTCTTCACTTTTACTGAACCTTTTTTTGCAATTCTTGATAAATCGTTCCTAACTAAATCAACAATCATATGATTTTCAGATAATTCTTTTGGACTTGATAATAATTCATTAATATTTTTCTTGTCCTCCTCAGAACTATCCCCTCTTTTGGCAGTCCCTTTTATAGGTTGACTTATAATATCTTCCCCATTTTTACTCAAGAATCTTTCAGGCGATGATGAAATTAAAAATAAGTCATTTACCTTTAGGAAGCTGCTCATTGGAGACTTTGTGTAATTATTAAGTTTAACATAAGTATCATAAGGATTAATTTCATCATATTCACTAAATAAGTCAAAACAAAAATTCATTTCGTAACAGTCACCTCTAAAAATTCTTTCTTTAATTTTGTTTACCTTATTTATGTATTCACTTTTAGAGTTTCTTAAATTTAGTTTTACAATACTTGAGTTTTCTGTTTTCTCTTTTTCAGATATTTCATTAAACTTTTTCCAATCATTATCTATTAAATCTTTTTCAAATGATAATGCGGTCACAATTTTACCCTTAACAAACCATACAATTTCTGGTTGAAAAAAATATAAATTAGGCATATTTATAAAGTCAATGTTGTCATCATTTAAAACTTCAATTTCATTTCTTAGATCGTACGTCATATATCCAAAAAGCCAATCTTTTTTTAACTCAAAAAAATTATCAAGTTTTGTAAGAGAATTTTCAGATGATTTTATGAAAGATTTAATGCCATATCCACATAATAAATCGTATTTATCAGAATTATTATTTGAATTTAATAGTATAAAATAATCTTGGTCCACTGAAAAATTTATTAATTTTTCAACAAATTTTTCCTTATTGCTTAATTTATATGATTTTGAGAATCTTTCCAACATTTAAATTTACTTATAATTCGTTTTATATATGGTATATTTGAAGAAAACGAGTCATGAAATATGCTTATGAAGCTGAAAGTTTGTTAAAAAAACTCATTTCTATAAAATCATTTTCATTTTATGAAGATAAAACAGCTGATTATATAGAAAAATGGCTTTGTGAAAAGAATATAGATACATTTAGGTCTGTAAATAATATATATGCAATCAATAAGCATTATAACAAAAATAAACCATCCATTTTATTGAATTCTCATCATGATACTGTTGAACCCAACTCAGGATATACTATTGATCCTTTTAAGCCAATAGTTAAAGATGAAAAGCTATATGGCTTAGGAAGTAATGATGCAGGTATTTCACTATGTTGTTTAATTATGGTTTTTGTTCATTTTTATGATAAAGATGATTTAAACTTTAATTTAATTCTGTTAGCATCTGCTGAGGAAGAAAAATCTGGAAATAATGGAATCAAGAGTGTAATACCAAAACTACCTAAAATTGATTTAGCAATTATTGGAGAGCCTACAAAAATGGATGTAGCAATCGCTGAAAAAGGATTAATAGTTTTTGATTTAATCGTAACGGGAAAATCATCTCATGCTGCACATCATAATGATGAAAACCCTATATATAAAGCTTCAAAAATTGTAGAACAAATTTCTAAAATTAAATTTCCTAAAAAATCAAAAACTCTTGGTGATGTAAAGCTAACTGTAACACAAATAAATGCAGGTGTTCAGCATAATGTTGTGCCATCTGAAGTGAATATTGTTTTAGATGCTAGAATTAATGATATGTATTCAAACAATGAAGTTTTTAGTCATCTAAAAAATCAACTTGATTGTGATGTTATCCCTAGAAATTTAGATCTAAATCCATCATCCATCCCTGAAAATCATCATATAATTAAGGCAGCGGATAATTTAGGTTTTAAAAAATATGGATCCCCAACTTTATCTGATCAAGCTAAAATTAATATTAAATCTATAAAACTAGGTCCTGGAGATTCTTTAAGATCTCATACAGCTGATGAGTTTATCTATTTAAGTGAAATTAATGATGGAATAAATAAATATATCTCTTTATTAAATGAGTATGATACAATTACAAGTAAATAATAAGGGATATTTATAAATTTAGATATGTAAAGGTCTGTTATCTAGAGCTGATAATGCGGCTTCTTTCATTGCTTCAGAATATGTAGGGTGCGGATGACTCATTATAGAGATGTCTTCACATGAAGCTCTAAACTCCATAGCGGTAACTCCCTCAACAATTAAGTCAGCTGCTCTTGCACCTATTATGTGAACTCCAAGAATTTCATCGGATTTCTTATCAGCTATAATTTTAACAAAGCCATCTAAATCAGAGCTTGCTCTTGATCTTCCAAGGGCTCTCATTGGAAATTTTCCAACTTTGTAATTTACTTCCTCTTTATTTAGTTGTTGTTCTGTTTTTCCTACAGATGAAACTTCTGGCCATGTATAGATCACATTTGGAATTAAATTATAATCTATGTGTGGTTTCTGGCCTTTTAAAATTTCAGCAACAGCAATCCCCTCTTCCTCAGCTTTATGTGCTAACATTGGCCCATTCACAACATCTCCGATTGCATAAATATTTTCTGCAGAAGTTTTAAAATGTTTATCTATAATAATTTTTCCAGATTTTTCAGTTTCTACATTAACATTTTCAAGACCAAGTCCTTCAGTGTATGGTTTTCTCCCAACAGAAACTAAACAATAATCAGAGTCAAAATTTACAATATCTCCATTTTTATTCTTTGCTTTAATATTTACTGAATCTCCACTTCTTTTAACTTCATAAACTTCGTGGGAAAGGAAAAAATTAATTTTTTGTTTTTTAAGGACCTTTAATAATTCTTTAGAAATATCTTGATCCATAAAAGGAGTAATTTTATCTGCATATTCGATGACAGAAACCTCTGATCCCAATCTTTTATAAACTTGTCCAAGCTCTAATCCAATTACGCCTCCTCCAATAATCACCAAATGTTTTGGAACTTCCTTTAAGGACAAAGCTTCTGTTGATGTGATGATTCTTTCTTTATCTAATTCTACAAATGGAAGCGAAGTTGGTTTTGATCCTGTTGCAATAATACATTTATCAAATTTGAGTTTTTCCTTTCCGTCAATATTAATTGAATTATTATCAATAAAGGTAGCTTTACCATAAAAAACTGATATTTTATTTTTATCCATTAAATAATCAATTCCTTTAACAGTTTGATTTACAACACTGTTTTTTCGTTCTATCATTTTAGAAAAGTTTAGCTTAATCTCTCCATCTATTTCAATTCCATGATTCATGACATTTTTTAATACGTCATCATAGTGATGGGAGGAATCGAGCAAGGATTTAGAAGGAATACATCCAACATTTAAGCATGTACCACCTAAAGAATTGTATTTTTCAATAATAGCAGTTTTAAAACCTAATTGAGCTAATCTAATAGCACATACATATCCTCCCGGTCCAGAACCAATTACAACAACATCAAATTTATTTTTTGACATATTACAAAAATACAAATGTTCGAATTATTATTTAATCCTTTATTACTTTATTTTAAGATGAAAATTCACCATTTTTATAAATATATTTGTAAAAAACAATGGGGAAAGGTAAAAGCTCAATCAATCAAAATAAAAATATTAGTCTTTTTGATTCTCTCACGCCTATTGTTATTTTAGTACTATTACTTTACATTAACGTAAATATTTATGGAGATTCATCTATAGACGGATCAAATCAATTTATTTTATTAATAGGAGCTGCCCTAGCTTACTTAGTTGGGTTTAAAAACAATGTATCTGCTGAAATGATTTTTGAAAATGTATCAAAAAACATTAAATCCATTAGCTCACCAATTATAATATTACTACTTGTTGGTGCACTTTCTGGAACTTGGTTAATTAGTGGCATAATACCTTCAATGATATATTATGGGTTTAATATAATTAATGCATCATTCTTTCTTCCATCATGCGTAATTATAAGTGCCATTGTTGCTTTAGCTACAGGAAGTAGTTGGTCTACCTCAGCTACAATTGGGATTGCACTAATTGGAATTGGAAAAGCATTGGGTTTTGATATTGGTATCGTTGCTGGTGCAGTGATATCCGGAGCTTATTTTGGTGATAAAATGTCACCATTGAGTGATACTACAAATCTTGCAGCGGCAGTTTCAGGCTCTGATCTTTTTGAACATATTAAATATATGACAATAACGACTGTCCCTACTATATGTGTTGCTCTTATTTTTTTTGTTATTTATAATTTAATCAATCTCCCAAACGAAAACCTTAGTAATGTTGATTACATTGAATCAATTAATGATTATTTCTATATATCTCCTCTTTTATTTATAGTTCCATTAATTGTAATTTTTATGATTTATAAAAAAATTAATCCTATCGTCTCTCTTTTTGTTGGAACTATTTTAGCAGCTGTCTTTAGTTTAATTTTTCAATCAGAGCTTATATCAAATATAATTTTACAAAACTCATCTTCTGATGTTTCTAGTTATAACATTGTAATGGATTCAATTATTGCAAAAACAACCATTCAAACTAATAGTGTTTTCCTTGATGAACTTCTAACGTCTGGTGGAATGTCAGGAATGTTAAATACTATTTGGCTAGTTATATGCGCAATGATATTTGGTGGTGTAATGGAAGCAATTGGTGCATTAAGATCAATAAGTTTAGCTCTTTTGAGTATTGCAAAATCTACAATAAACTTATTTGCAAGTACGATATTGAGTTGTATTACTGTTAATATTACAGCCTCAGATCAATATTTGTCAATTGTAATCCCAGGTAAAATGTTTTCTGATTCATACAATGACAGGAAACTATCTAGTCTAAATCTAAGCAGAACAATTGAAGACAGTGGAACTGTAACATCAGTTTTAATTCCTTGGAATACATGTGGAGCTTATCAAGCAAGTGTTTTAAATGTGAACGTACATGATTACTTTGTGTATGCAATTTTTAACTGGCTTAGTCCAATCACAACCTTGATTGTAGCTTCCTTAAATTATAAGATAAAACGAATTGTAAATTGAAAAATGAAAATAACATAAAATATGTATCAGGTGTTTTTTTAACGCTCCTATCTATAATTATTTTCATTTCCATGTTGTCTTTTTTCTTTTCTTGGAGTTCAGATCAGTCTGAAATTGAAACAATTTTTGACAGCTCATCAGAAATTAAGAATATTGGTAAAAAATTTGGCTTACTGATCTCTTATTTCCTGATATACAAGGGGTTTGGATTAGGTGCAATTCTTATACCCTCACTATTGTTTTTAATTGGGATCTCTTTGACATTTAACAGTGGTTTAGATAAAATATTAAGTAGGAGTATTTTTCTTCTACTGTGTATGATCTGGATATCTCTATTTTTATCATATATTTTCAGTAACAATATCTATGGAGGAATTTTTGGATATGAGATCAAATCAATAATTATTGAATTTATGGGAGATTTAGGTTTTATCTCTATCCTGGTGTTTGGTTTTATTTCTTTTTTAATTATTAAGTTTAAAATTACTCCAGTATTTCTGCTAAGTCTTATAAAATCTTCAATTAAAAATTATAATAATTCAAGGATATCTGATGAAATTAAGGAGAATTTAGATGAAGAAATTAATCAAAATGCAGATGTTAATGAAGAGCTTAATGATGTTCAACCAACAATTCAAAATTTTTCTAAGATTGATCAAATTAATAAAAAACCAATTAATTTAAATAATGATGATAAGACAGATGAACTCGATAGTGATAGTGATGATTTAATTGATGAAATTGCAATTGATATTGAAAAAATTAAGGATGAAGAAACTGTAGATAACAGCTCTGTAGATTTATTAAAGAAGTTTGGTGAATTTGATCATACATTGGATTTAAAATCTTTTAAACAGCCAGAAATAAAATTATTAAACGAACATGATAAAGATGGCTCTATCACTATAAACCAGGAGGAATTAGAAGAAAATAAAGAGAAGATAATAGACACTTTAAGAAATTATAAAATTGGAATTGAAAAAATTAAAGCTACAATTGGGCCAACCGTAACGCTTTATGAAATTATTCCTGAAGCTGGTGTTAGAATTTCTAAAATTAAAAGTTTAGAAGATGATATTGCTTTGTCACTATCTGCACTAGGAATAAGAATTATTGCTCCAATACCTGGAAAAGGAACAATTGGTATAGAAGTGCCCAATAAAAACAGAAAGATAGTTTCGATGAAGTCCTTGATTAGCTCTAAAAAATATCAAGATGCTGAAATGGAATTACCTCTTGCATTGGGGAAAACAATAAGTAATGAGACCTTAGTTGTTGATTTAACAAAAATGCCTCATTTATTAGTTGCTGGAGCAACAGGACAAGGTAAATCTGTTGGTATTAATGCAATAATAACATCAATTCTATATAAAAAACATCCAGCAGAAGTAAAGTTTATTTTGGTTGATCCTAAAAAAGTCGAACTTACTTTGTTTAATAAAATTGAGAGACATTATTTAGCTAAACTTCCAGATTCAGATGAATCTATAATTACCGATACCAAAAAAGTTGTAAAAACCTTAAAATCTCTTTGTATTGAAATGGAAAAAAGATACGAGCTTCTTAAAGATGGTATGTGTCGAAATATCAAAGAATATAATTTGAAGTTTAAGAAAAGAAAATTAAATCCAAAAGATGGTCATAAGTTTCTGCCTTATTTAGTTTTAGTTGTTGATGAATTTGCTGACATAATTATGACGGCTGGAAAGGAGGTAGAAAACCCTATTGGGAGACTAGCACAGCTAGCTAGAGCGGTTGGTATTCATTTAATAATTGCAACTCAAAGACCATCAGTTAATGTTATTACAGGACTAATTAAGGCAAATTTTCCTGCTAGAATTGCTTTTAAAGTAACAGCAAAAGTTGATTCCAGAACAATTTTAGATTCAGGTGGAGCGGATCAATTGATCGGAAATGGAGATATGCTTTTCACACAGGGAAATGATTTAATAAGACTTCAGTGTGGATTTATTGATACTGATGAAATTGAAAAAATAACTGATATTATTGGTTCTCAAAGAGGATATTTAGAGGCGTATCTTCTTCCTGAATGCGAGGAAGATTCAATTTCTAGTCTGGAAGACAATGTTGAAGATAGAGACCCATTATTTAAGGATGCTGCTGAAATAGTTGTCATTGCGCAGCAAGGATCAGCTTCATTATTACAAAGAAAAATGAAATTAGGCTATAATAGAGCTGGCAGAATTATTGATCAGCTTGAAGCAGCAGGTATTGTTGGTCCTTTTGAGGGTAGTAAAGCTCGTGATGTTTTAGTTAAAGACTTAGTTGATTTAAAAGATTTACTTGAAAATTGATACAAAATATTTTAATATTTATTATTAGTAGCAATGTCTATTTAGCACAAGATTTTATCGATAGATTCATATATCATTACATTAGTTTAGATACTTATTCATTAGAATTTGATTATGTAACAAAAAATCAAGGTGAAATTGTTTATAGTCAGAAAGGATCCTTATTTTTTTCGAAAAGTAAATATAGAATTGTACTTACTGATTTGACATTTCTTTATGACGGAGAAAATCATTACACAATAGTTCCTGAAAACAAAGAAATAAACGTATCAAATGAAAATGAGATAGCAAATTATATACTTCCATCAAAAATTGCTTATACAATTTCAAAAATTAAAGATAAAATTAAAATTAAAAAGAATAATTTATTTGAAATTTCATATGAGGATGAGTCAGAAAATAATTATTCAATTGTAATAAAAAATGATTATTCAATTTTAAGAATTGATCAGTACCTAGCTAATGGATACATTAACTCAATCGTTTTCAATAAAACAGTTTTTAATAAAAGAATTGATGATAATTTATTTTATTTTAATGAGAAAAAGTATAAAACTTATTATCTAAATAAATTATGAAAATTCTAGATATATATATTTTAAAATCATATCTCAAGAAATTTTTTAGTTTTTTCTTTTTAATTATGCTCGTATTCATTTTCCAGACTATTTGGATGTTTATTGATGATTTAGCTGGAAAAGAAATTGATTTTCAAATTATTTTTAAGTTTTTAATTTTTTATTGTCCAAAATTAATTCCCTTAGTATTACCACTTACGGTATTATTAGCATCGATTATGACTTTTGGTGATTTAGCCGAAAACTATGAATTTGCAGCTATTAAATCATCAGGAATATCACTTTTTAGATCAATGAAAAGTTTGATAATATTTAACATTTTTCTTTGTGTAGTAGTTTATTTTGTGTCTAATAATCTAATTCCATATTCAGAATTTAAATCTTATAACCTCAGAAAAAATTTAGCAAAAGTAAAACCATCTATGGCAATTACTGAGGGAATTTTTAATGACATTGGGATGATGAATATAAAAGTTTCAAACAAGTACGGTATAGATAACAGTAATTTACAAGACGTAATAATTCATAAAACAAATCGATTTAATGATAATACAATAGTTATAAAAGCTAGGGAGGGTAAATTAATTAATGATGAACAAAATGATATATTAAAAATCAGACTAAATGATGGATATAGATATGAGGAAATCCTAGCAGAAAACCCAAATTCAAAGCAATACAAGCCTCATACTCAAATTTATTTTGAAACACATGAAATCTACATAGATCTTAAACAAATATATAATGTTGATTTTTCAGAAGAAAGATATAATAATACTTTTAGAATGCAGAACACTAAACAATTGAATTACAGTATTGATTCTTTAGAAAATAAACTAGTAAAGGAATATGAAAGTTTTAGTGAAAATTTTTACAAAAGAACAGGTGTTTTTAATTTTCAAACACGATATAATAGACCATTTGAAAAGAATAGTATTGATATAACAAACTATTCCTCAATATTAAGAGATTTTGATTTCTCATCACAAAAATCAATAATAAACTCCGTTGAAAATAATATTAATAACCAAATTGCAAACTTACAGACTCAAAAATCAAATTTTTTCATTAAAGAAAAAATAATAAACCTTCACAAAACAAGTTTTCATGATAAATATTCTATACCCATTTCTACGTTGATTTTGTTCATATTGGGTGCTCCTTTAGGTGCAATTATCAGGAAAGGTGGTTTTGGTTTTCCAGTTGTAACAGCTTTAATAATGTTTTTATTCTACCATTTCTTAGGAACATTTGCTAAAAATGCTGCAGAAGATGGAAGTATTTCAACCTTCATTGGAAGTTGGATATCAAATATTGTTATGTTACCCATTGCAGTATATTTATTAAAAAGAGCATCATCCGATAAATCTATTCTAAATATTGATAATATATTTGCAAGTCTTAAAAGCAAGTTTATCAAAGAAAAATGAAGTTAAATACAATAGAGGAAGCCCTTGAAGACTTAAAAAACAATAAAGTAATTATTGTTGTTGATGACGAGAATAGAGAAAATGAGGGAGATTTCATATTTCCTGCTGAAAATATTAACCCTGAAGTTGTTAATTTTATGGCAACTCATGGAAGAGGTTTGATTTGTGCTCCACTTACATCTAAAAGATGTAAAAAATTAAATCTTGACCCTATGGTACAAAATAATACTGAGCCAATGAAAACAGCTTTTACCATTTCCGTTGATCTGAAGGGTCATGGGGTAACTTCTGGAATTTCTGCAAGTGATAGGTCAAAAACTATTAAGGCATTAGTGGATTTAAAAACAAAACCCTCTGATTTAGTCAGACCTGGTCATATTTTTCCATTATCAGCAAAAGATGGTGGTGTTCTTAGGCGTACTGGTCATACTGAAGCGGCTATTGATATAGCACGTCTAGCAGGGTTTAAGCCTGCAGGTGTTCTTTGCGAAATAATGAACCAAGACGGGACTATGGCAAGACTTCCTGATCTTTTTAAAGTTGCAAAAAAATTTAATCTTAAAATTATATCTATTGAGGATCTTGTTTCATACAGAATGGCAAATGATAGACTTATTCAATTAATCGAAAAGTTTGATTTAAAGACTAATTATGGAAGATTTGAATTACACACTTTTAATCAAAAAAACAATGATTTAATTCATATTGCGTTAACTTATGGTAATTGGAAAAAAGAAGACCCAATTCTGTGTAGAGTAAATTCTTTTGGATCTATAAATAATACAATAGATGATTTAGTTTTAAATGAAGATAAAGATATTAGAAAAGTTAGTGAGCTGATTAAAAAAGATAAAAGAGGTGTAATGGTATTTATCAACCAAGATCATGAGACTAAACCCTTACTCAAAAGAATAAAAAACCTAAAAAAAACTGAAAAATTAGGTTCATCACATAAGCCATTCAAGAAAATGGATGAAAAAGACTATGGTATAGGTGCACAAATTTTACATTATTTGGGAATTGGTAAAATTAAGCTTCTGACAACCAAAGATAGAAAAATAAAACGTGTTGGAATGGCAGGATATGGACTGGAAATTATTAAAACAATTAATTTTTAAAAGAACCATAGCTTAAAAGCTATAATTAATGCAGAAATAACTAAGAAAATTTTTATGACACCCTCCCCTTTTTCAACAGAGAATCTGCTCGCATTCCACCCTCCTATCAACGTTCCAAGACCTAAACATAATCCATAAGGTAAATCCACTAAACCATTAAAGAAAAAAGTTAAAAAAGCACCGATTGTATAGACCAAAACTATAACAACTTTTGTAGCATTAACTCTAATTAAATTTAGTCTGTTATAATAATGCAAGAATAACATGATTACAAAACCTATACCTGCATTGATAAAACCACCATAAAGCCCGATAAAGAAAAAAACTGTACATGAAATCTTGAGATGTTTTCCTGTTAATCTAACAGAAAGATTTTTGTTTATAATTCTGGGTTTGAATATTATGATAGTAATAACTAAAATCATAATAATAGATAAAATTCTGTTAAATGTCTCATCATTTATTTCAACTGCTATATGAGCACCAATAACAGATCCAATTAAAGCGAACATCCCTGTATAAGCACTAAATGGGAATGTAGATATACCCTTACTTTTAAAACCCATATTTGCAGAAAAAGCAGTCATCATTATGCCAATTCTATTTGTTCCATTAGCAACATTTGATGGCAATCCTAAAAAAATAAGTATAGGAAGAGTGATAATAGAAGCCCCTCCAGCCATTGTATTTATTATTGAAACTACAAAACCAAGCAAAACTAGAAAGGGATATTCCCAAGGAATTTCTATTAGGTAATACATATTCATCTAAATTATACATATTATTCGTTTATAATTTATTTAATAAAAAAAATTAGTGTTTATATTTGCAATCCGGGAGAAATGGCAGAGTGGTCGAATGCACCGGTCTTGAAAACCGGCGTACCGCAAGGTACCGGGGGTTCGAATCCCTCTTTCTCCGCGTTAAGCCCTGTAATTTTATACAGGGCTTTTTTAATTAACTTTACTTCAATGATAAAATTTTTAATTACTGGTGGCACCTTCGATAAAAGCTACAACCATGTTAATGGTGAGTTGTTTTTTAAAAAGACTCATCTTCCTGAAATGATTGAAAGAAGCAAGTGTAATTTGAAGATTAGTTTTGAAACAATTACAATGAAAGATAGTTTAGATCTAACTAAAGAAGATATTTATTACATTGTAAATGCTTGTAAAAAAACAAGATATAATAAAATTATTATCACACATGCAACGGATACTATTACAAAAACAGCTGAATTAATTGCAAAAGAAAACCTTAAAAACAAAACCATAATATTAACAGGAGCTATGATTCCTTATGCTTTTGGTTCATCATCTGACGGATTTTTTAATCTAGGTTGTGCACTTTCTTTTGTTCAAACACTTAATCCAGGGGTTTATATAACAATGCAAGGTGAATACTTTAATTGGAATGAAGTAAAAAAAAATAAAAAATTTGGATTTTTTGAGAGGATAAATTGATGATAACTTTCTATTATTTCTTTTTATTAATAAGACTGAAATAATTAAATTTAATTGTGCTATCTAACGTTGAAAAAACACTAATTAATAAAGAAGAAACTTTCTGTTCGAATACCTATCACCCACTTCCCGTTGTATTAAAAAAAGGTAAAGGAGTTTTTGTTTGGGACGTAAATAATAAAAAATATTTTGATTATTTATCAGCATACTCGGCAGTCAATCAAGGACACTGTAATAAACAGATTTTAAATACATTTATAAAACAAGCTAAAAAACTTACACTAACATCAAGAGCCTTTTATAATAATGAATTAGGATCTAGTCTTGAATACATAACAAGTGTATTTGGCTATGAAAAGATGTTGCCAATGAATTCAGGTGCCGAAGCAGTTGAAACTGCTATAAAAATATGCAGAAAGTGGGGCTATGAAGTTAAAAAAGTTCAACATAATAAAGCTAAAATAATAGTATGTGATGGAAATTTTCATGGAAGAACAACCACTGTTGTTTCTTTCTCATCTCATCATGGAAGCAGAGAAAATTTTGGACCATTGACTGGAGGTTTTGAAACAATAAATTATAATGATTCTGTTTCGCTTGAAAAGAAACTTAAAAATGATAAAAATATTGTTGGTTTTTTAGTAGAACCTATACAAGGTGAAGGTGGTGTAGTTGTTCCTGACGATGGTTATCTTACTAAATGTAAAAAATTATGCGAAAAATATAATATTCTTTTCATAGCAGATGAGATACAAACAGGTGTTTGTAGAACTGGAGAGTTATTAGCATGTCATCATGAAAATATAAAAGCTGACATAACGATACTCGGCAAAGCTTTAGCAGGAGGTTTTTACCCAGTTTCAGGTGTTTTAACAAGTAAAAAGATCATGAATGTTATGAAAGTTGGTCAACACGGATCTACTTTTGGGGGAAACCCATTAGCTTGTGTTGTAGCAAAAGAGGCAATTAAATTTGCAATTGAAAATAATCTTTCAGAAAAGGCACATAAATTAGGTTTAATTTTTAGAAATTATTTGATTGATCAAATAGAAAAATTATCAATAATTAAGTCTGTTCGTGGTAAAGGTTTATTAAACGCAATAGTTTTAAACTGTGATGTTAATTCTGAAATTCCATGGAATATATGCCTCTCAATGAGAGATAATGGTCTTTTGGCAAAACCAACTCAAGGAAATAAAATTAGATTTGCTCCACCATTAGTTATAACTGAAAAACAATTATTTAGTTCACTAAAAATAATTACAAAAAGTTTAAAAAACTTTTAGTTTCTATGAATATTAATGTATTTGATGAAAATAGCCAATTGAAAGAATTAGTTGTCGGAAATTCATTTAATTTTAAATCTCAGATAAACTTCAGAGATTTATATGATCCAATTTCACTATTTCATTATTTAAAAGGTACTTTTCCTAACAAGTACAAACTACAAAATCAGATTTCTAACTTTAAAAAAATTTTACTTAATTATAATGTCAAGATACACGATTTAGAAGTTTTAGATACAAATCAAATTTTTGTTAGAGACCTAGGTTTTATAATTGACAATAAATTTTTTATCTCCTCAATCTTACCAGATAGAGAGTTTGAAATTCAGGGGTTAAAAAAAATTTTGAAACAAATAAAAAATATTGTTAAACTACCTAAAAATGCTCATATCGAAGGTGGAGATGTAGTTTTAGATGAGGATCATATTTTTATAGGTTATTACGGACAAAAAGATTATAAGAATCAAATTACGGCTAGAACAAATAAAAAAGCAATAAAGATTATAAGAAAATTTTTTCCAAATAAAAAAACCATACCTCTGGAAATTATAAAATCTCCACGCATACCAACACAAAATGCTCTACATCTTGATTGTTGCTTTCAGCCTGTATCTCAGAATAAGGCAGTTATTTGTGTGGAGGCATTTAAAAATCCTCTTGAACTGAATTATTTAGTTAGTTTATATGGTTTAGAGAATATATTTCAAATCACATTAAAGGAAATGTCAAAGTTATATTCAAATTTTTTTTCTATTGATAAAGATACTGTCATTTCTGATAAGAGATTTCATAGATTGAATAGATGGTTTCAGAAAGTTGGTGTTAATGTTGAAAAAATTAACTTTTCAGAAATTTCTAAACTTGGAGGTCTTTTCCGCTGTTGTACATTACCATTGATAAGAAAAAAAACATAAAGAATCCTTAATTGGTCCACTTATTGATGTACTATAATAAAAAATTATTAAAATTTATTTTTATATATAAATTTGCATAATGAGAACTATTGTTTTATTGTTTTTTCCTTTATTAGTCTATGCTCAGACTAACTTTGTATCATCAAGCTCATATGAATCAAACTTTCAATTAGTTCAAAGCGAAATTGCATCTGTATATAATCCTAAAACGACCAATTTTACTGGAAACAAGTATTTTTTTAAAAAATCTAAAGATGCTACATTAGTACTTTTTGATACTGATGAGCCCATTACAGTCAAGACTAATTACAACTTATTAGATCAAACTTTTGATATTGTTAGTGATGACAATGAAAAAACCTTAAAACTTCTTCCTAACAAAATTCTTAAAGTAAGTTTTGACGACAGAGTTTTTGTATCGAAAAATGGAAAGTTCTACGAGTCTATACATGAAAATAACAACTTTTCTTTATTAGCTGATACTTTTCTTGAAGCTTACATTCCTGAATATCAACCAGGAATCCAAGAAAAACCAGATCCTAGATACAGAAGAAACAATTCTGTTTTCTTATATTACAAAGACAGGTTCACTTACATAGAAAGACGTAAAAACTTCTTGATATCTATTTTTCACAAATCCAAATCAAAAGAGATTAATAGTTTTTATAAAAAAAATAAAATATCACCAAGAGATGATGAAGAGCTTAAAGATTTATTTGTTGAATTTTTTGAATTTATAAACCTATAAGTCCATAATTAACTGTGCTCTCCTATTTATTTCAATCCAATTAGAACTTTCAACCAAATTTTCATTAGCAATCCAGCTCAATCCAATGCCGACGATATTTTTGTGTTTTAAATAAGCTTTAATATTGCTAGAGTTTATGCCACCCATCGCTATAAACTTTAGCTCACTTAATTTATTCTTGTTTATAAGTGAGTTTAAATTTCTTATACCTCCCAAATTTTCAGCAGGATAATATTTTAGAAATTGACATTTATAATTTAATGCAGTATTAATATCACTGATGTTTGATACTCCAGGAATAAAATTAAAATTAATTTGCTTTGAATATTCCAAAATATTGTAATCAGTAACAGGGGAAAATGCATATTTGATACCTAATGATTTAACAAAGTTTAAATCTTCAACACTTAATACTGTACCTACTCCAATATTAAATTCGTATTTAGAATTTGTTATTAACTCAATGGCTTTTCTTGATTCGATAGTTCTTAATCTAATATCTAAATTTACGATTCCAGAATCGAACAAACATTTTGCTAAATCCAAAGCCTTGGTTGAGTCTTTGATGGTTAATACTGATATGATTTTATTATTTTTGATCAATACTTAATGAGTTAACTTTAAAGTTTTCAATTTCACTATCACTAATTGAATTTACATCACCAAATAATGTATGTGATATGGCAAAGGCAGATGTTGAATATGATATAATTTTTTGATCATCCCAGTTATTAAAAAAACCATTCATAGTTGCAGCTAAAAAAACATCACCAGCTCCAATCCTATCAACTTGATTGACTAAATAGCTTTTACTCAAATGAATATTTCCAAAATTAAATAGTGCACCTGCCAACATGTCTTTAAATCTAACAGTCATTCCTATAAATGGAATATTAAATTTTTTATTTACAAAATTTATAGCATTCTTAGTTTCGGAGAAAAACTCATCATTTTTATAATTAAATTTATGGTTAAAGACTCTAGACAAGGTTTTTGCATTGGTAAATAAGAAATCAACATGGTTCAAAATTTTTAAATTAAAGTTCTTACAATCGTTTAATGACCACAATTTTTCTCTGTAATTAATGTCATATATAATTTTTACACCTTTACTTTTAGAAATATCAATTATTTTAAAAATATTATCATAACATATCCTTGAAAGTGCAGGAGTTATTCCAGAAATAATTATATATGAAACATCCTTGATAATTTCATTAATGAATGATTCATTCAATATATATTTAGAAAAACTAGAGTCCTTTCTTTCATATATAATTTTTGATAGATTATTATTTTTACCTGGTATTGTATAATAAATTCCTAATTTATTGTCATCAAAAATTATATTTGGTTTTACATAATGTTCCTCAAGAAATTGTTTAGATTTTAATCCTAGTTCATTTGTTGGAAATGCAGACAAAAATGTACACTGATGTCCTTTACTAGCTAAGAAACATAATGAATTTGATTCTGATCCACCAAAATTAGTTTTAAACTCTTGTGATATACTTCTTTTTAAGGGACTATCGACCGGAGTATGTCTTAACATTAATTCACCATATCCGAGAATTTTTGTCATTTATACAGAATTACCAAGACCTAATACAACAGCAGATATAATAAGAACTAGTAAACCTAAAAGCAGTTTGTTAAATGGTTTATTAGCATTTTTCCATTCTCCGGCCCTATATGCCCAATAATTACTTATTATGAGTGATAATCCTAATAATATTGGCCAACCAATAACTGGACCTATTTCGCCAAGTAATGCAGCCCCTTGACCATAAACTCCAAGAGCAGCAAACCAACAAAACCCAGCTATAAACGACCATTTATATGCATTCTTCGCGTTTTTAAATGAAAATGTTTTCCAGGAATTATTCTTTATTAATAAAAATATTGCATATCCAAAATTCATCATAAATGCACCCCAAAGAACAACTACCCATGCTGCTAAACTTGAATTCCTGGCAATAACACCATATTCTTGTGCCTTATCAGCTATTGGTGCAGCATTAGCAAACCCCACATTTAAGAGCGATGATAATAATCCACAGGTAACTGCTATTAAAATCCCCTTTACAATATTACTTGACTTATTATCACTACTTAAAAGCTTGTCTCTTTCTATTCCAGCTTTTGCAGTTATAGCAACACCAATTAATGAAATTAATAAACCTCCAATTATATATGGAAATGAAGGCTGAGAAGTAGCATTTTCAATTTGAAATAAAGGAATCAGACTTCCTGCAGAACCAGCTAAACCCATGACAATACCCATTGTTAATGACAAACCAATATACGGAACACTAACCCCAAACATGATACCACCAATTCCCCACAGAAATCCAAATAACATTGCTAAATAAATAGCATCTTTTGGTGAATTTGAAATAATTTCAAAAAGATCTGGGATCGCTATAATTGCCCATATCATTGGAAATAAAATCATTGCAACCAAAACATGTACAACCCACCACGATTCCCAGGACATAGGATTCATATACTTCATACCTAATCCAAAAGTTCCTTGAAAAAAACTAGCAAAAATTAATAGTAAAAAAGGTAAAAATAGTTCCATAATAAATTATTTAGCAATACTGATTCTTTTTTTTATTAAGTAATCCTCTAATGCCAATTCTGAGCAATCATGTCCAACTCCACTCTGTTTGATTCCGCCGTGAGGAAGATATATATCATACTTAATTCCATTTACATGAATTTCGCCAAAATCAAGCTGATCCACAAACTTATCGATTCTTTTTTTGTCTTTAGTAAATAAATATGAAGCAAGTCCATATTGGGTTTTATTAGCTTGATTTAAAACCTCGTCCTCATTTTTAAATTTAATTATACTTGCAACTGGTCCAAAAATCTCCTCATGAAAGATTGACATTGATTCATTAATTCCTGAGATGACTGTTGGTTCAAACCAATTACCATTCATTTTTGGAATTCCTCCTCCATATTCTAAATTCCCACCAGAATCAATAGTATTTTTAATTAAATTAGTTATTCTATCCCTTGATTTTTTAGAAATTAATGGTCCGATTTCAAAATCTAAATCTTCAGAATAACCGATTTTCAAATTTTTTGCTTTATCAATTAAACCTTTTAAAAATTTATCATATACTTTTTCATGAACAAAAAATCGGTTTGCAGCAACACAGATTTGTCCACAGTTACCAAACTTTATGGCTGCTCCTATATTTATTGCAGTGTCAATATCAGCATCATCAAAAATAATAAATGGGGCATTTCCGCCTAATTCCATGCTATATTTTTTAATTGATGTTGAGGAGTCAGAAATGACTTTTTTGGCTGTTTCTGTAGAGCCGATCATTGTTATTAGATTTGGTATTGTACTTTTAGATAAAGTTTGTGCAACTTCAGTTGGCTCTCCACATATAATATTAATTACACCTTTTGGAAAATTAATTTCTTTTAAAAGATTCCCTATGATATATAAAGATATTGGAGATAATTCTGAGGGTTTTAGTATAAGACTACATCCAGAGGCCAAAGCTGGTCCAATTTTAAATCCGGCATTAAGTAGGGGAAAGTTCCAAGCTAAATAAGCCACAACTACTCCAATAGGTTTAGATACTAGTTTGTGATTGTGAGTCTCATCGTTTACAGCTATCTTCTCAGTTTTAACAAAATCATCAATTACATCAGCATAATATTCTAAACTATTGGTAATGGATTCAATATCCTCAGCTGTAGCTGAATATGGTTTACCCATTTCATATGAAATTGCTTTTCTCAGTAAGACTTCGTTTTCCAGAATTTTTTCTCTAAGCATATACATCCATTCTTTCCTCTTGGTTAAAGGTAGTTTCGACCAGACTTTAAACCCTTTTGAGGCAGATTCCAAGGCTATGAGAGAATCTTTTTGGTTACCCCAAGCCAAAGAAGCAATTTTCTGTCCATTCAAAGGGCTATAAATATCTTTTGTGAGATTATCAACTGATGATTTCATATCACCATCAATGTACATTTGAAGATTTCCAAATTCCATAATTAGATCTTTACTTTGTTTAGATAGGTTTCATCAACATCAATTCCTAAACCTGGTTTAGTATTAACTTCAATATAACCATCTTTCATTACAATATTATTTTTAATTATATTTTCTCTTATTTTATTTTCTGTTCTGTCATACTCAATATAGGCGTCCTCTTGATACAATCTTCCTGGGATTGGTTCAAGATTAGATATAAAGTTAATAGCTGTAAAGAATGCAATTCCTGAGCCCCAGGTATGAGGGATAACCTTTACACCTTTTGTAGAGGATAATGCTGTTATCCGCTTTGCCTCAGTTAAACCTCCACATGAGCATATATCCATTTGCAAAAAATCAATACAATTTTTATCCAATAGTTTTTGAAATCCATATCTAAGATATTCACACTCACCTGCCGCGACGGGAATTGATGATTTTGCTTTAAAATCAGAATACTGATCATAAAATTCAGGGGAAAGTGGCTCTTCAAACCACTTAATATCAAAGCTTTCTAATTTTTTTGATAATTGTAAGGCCTCATCATATGAATATGCATGATTTGCGTCAATCATTAATTCAATATCATAACCAATTGCATTTCTAACCTCTTTAACATTTTTAAAATCATCTTTTAGGTTTAGACCAACTTTCATCTTGATTGATTTAAAACCATCTTTTACATATCCTAATGCTTCTTCGCACAATTCTTCTGTGAGTGTTTTTGATTTGGAAAAATAAAGCCCAGTAGCATATGGTCTAATTTTATCTCTGTGTGAACCTCCTAAAAGAGTTGAAATTGGCTGCTTGTGATATTTTCCCTTTATATCCCATAAGGCAACATCAATTGCACTTATTGCTGAAAGAAATACGCCAGATCGTCCATAGTCATGAACTCTTCTAAATAATGTTGACCAAATAACATCAGATTCTAGAGGACACATACCAATTATATTTTGTTTGATATAATTAATACTCTCTTTTACAACTGGTGCTGGCCCGTATGCTTCACCCCATCCAACTAATCCATTATCGCATATAACTTTGACAATACATATTTGGCGATTACCATACTCCCATTGTGAAAAGAAAAATTCTTTCTCTAAATCTTCATTTAAAACATATGGTGTTATCTCAACTATTTTCATTATTAAAATCCTTGCCAAAGACCTTTGGAATCTTCTTTAATATAATCGATTCTTATTGATTTATTGAAATAAGTATAAAAATCTGGTATTGATTCCAATTCATATATTAATTGTTCCATATTGTAGGCAACTCTTCTTCCTTCATTTATTCTATTGTAAAATGATACTAACGAAGATTCATATATGCTATTATTAGGTTGTATTAAAACATCTTTTGGCCAATGATTTTTTTTAAATACATTGTTCTCAAAAAAAATATTTTTAATCTCTGAACTACCACCCGGGTCCGGTCTGTACTGATCTCCCA
This sequence comes from uncultured Bacteroidota bacterium, assembly GCA_902535165.1. Classification (GTDB taxonomy): domain Bacteria; phylum Bacteroidota; class Bacteroidia; order Flavobacteriales; family Flavobacteriaceae; genus Eutrophosalina. Next base: position 117,828 of record CACASE010000003.1, read on the forward strand.
AAACCATAATTGGATCATTTTCAAAATAAAAGATATTATTAGCAACAAAAGCTCCTTTTGATGCTTTATCAACAGCGATTTTTGGAATGATATCTTTTCCTACATAAACAAAATTGCCGTAAATGTAAGAGTTAAAGGGGCCTTTCCTTTTATTTCCATTACCATTATAACCACTTAACCAAAAGGTTTTACCTTCTTGGAAAGCTCCATTCTCACCTTTTACTCGATTACCATCATTAATACTAACATTATATCTGTAGGAACAGTTATAATTATTACCTAAAATCTCTATAAAACCACCTGAATTATTTTTACTTAAGTTTTTTTCGATAATTATATCGTTACAATTGTAATCTATGTGACAACCAGCAGAATCAGCAGGACCATTAGCATTTTGAAATATGTTTCCAGATATAAGTGCATAAGAACTTCCCCAAGTCCAGAGTCCACTTCCTCTTCCCCATTTCCTGGTATCATCAAAAGATCCTGAAAAAGTAGTGACATTTCCTTTGGCAATTAAATTTTTTGTTGAACTAAAAACCATCCCAGGTCCACCAGATCTTAAGACTCTGTTATTTAGAATTTTTAGATTTAAAAACTGTTTTCCTCGGGCACCTTTAAATCTTATTGCAGTGTGTGATATATTTGAAAAAAATGAATTTTCAATTTTAATATTTTCTAAATTTCCTTTATTAGAAAGATTGTTAACTCTAACTCCCCAGCCATAACTTTTTGTTCCATTTGGTGTACGTGCTTCTCTTTCATCTCTAATATATCCAGAATCTTCAAAAAAAACATCTCTAATATTAACATCTGATATATTTAAATTATTGTGAATCTGTTCATCAGTAACTAAATATAAAATCCCTGCCCTTAAATCAGTTTTTAATTTTTTATGTAAAAATTCATTAGCACCTCCACCATTTGCAGTTATTTCAATGTTTCTTATAATTATGTTGGATGAATTTTCAATAAATATAGCGGCTATTTTTCCTTTGTTATTTATTGTTGGAGTTTTTCTGTTTCCATCAATCATGTAATTTGAAACCTCAATTCTGTTCTTATTTATTAAATTAATAGTATTGGTAAAAACTGAACCATTAGCTAATAATATTTTATCACCCTCTTTTAGTTTGATGTTTTCAATAAAATCTAGGGATTTTAGAGGTTTTTCTCTAGTTCCAAGGTTGTTATTATCTCCGTAAATGGAATTGAAATAATACGAATGACCTACACCATTTTTTTCACCTATCTCACCCTGTGAACAAGATGTTAAAACAGAAAGCAAAACTATTAATAGATTTTTCATCTAGTTACCATTATATGCACCTATATTAGGCTTTGAATCATTACTTACAGCGTTACCAAAATAATCTCTTCCACCGTTATTCTGAATGTAATTTTTAGAATCTGAACTACCATTTATTGTATAACCGGTTCCTAATGCTGGACTTGTAGATTGTAATTTATAGTCATTAGCTGTTGTACCACCAGGATTTACAAGTAAAGGATTTGTAAATAGTTCTGTTCCGTTATGCTCATAGTCTGATGAACCGTCGATAATTAAATTTCCATAAAATAAATTATTCTTCCAATCATTCATTGTGCCGTCATTTCTTGTATCAATCTTTAGTTTAGCTTTATCGCTTATATAAATTAGGTTATTGTATATATATGTTTCTTTTGTATTTGGTCTTATAAATATCTGTAAGTGGTCAAATGGTGTATTATTATTAGCAGGATTTTGACTTGGAATAAAGACGGTGTTATTATAAATAAAATTATCCTGAGACCCAATTCTCCTAGTGTTGCTACCAGCATAATCAGAAACCCAAAATGTTTTTCCGACATTAGAATTTGTTCTTCCACCATCACCTATACTGATATTGTATCTATATCCACACATTATATTTTCACCTAATATTTCAGCAAATCCACCATAGTTGTTTTTACTTAAATTATATTGAATTACTACTCTTTCACATCCCCAATCAATATGCGCTCCATAGGAATCTGCTGGTCCATAAACATCTTCAAAAATATTATTCTGAATTACCGTATCATTACAAGTGTACGTCCATAAACTACTCCCTCTGTTCCACATTCTGTTATCATTTCCAGATCCTGAGCCCTTAAATTCAGAGTTCTCAACAACAACATCTTTACATCTGGCTAAGACTATTCCTGAACCCCCAGTATCATTAAACTTGCTATTCTTAATGGAAATATTTCTATGATAATAATCAGCCTGAGCACCAGACATTCTGTTCACTATATGAATACCATAGTGTCCAGTATTAGAAATATCTAAATTATCAATCTCTATTCCATCATAATAATTTAAAACATTATCATCATTAAGTGATTCAAATCTTATGGCATAACCTTGGTGATTATTGTCTGAATTTGAAGGAGTTGGATATATCTCTGAAATTTTAATGTCATCCAGCTTTATATCGTTAATATTTGAAGATCCGTGTCTTAAAACTAATAGTCCAAATCTTTCATCTTCACCTGATCTGCTTGATTGATTCATTAATTTAACTGATCCATTGCTGTTTTTATGAGATGCCTCATTTGTCAAATCTAAACCACTAATATTAACATATTCTTGATTTTCAATAAAAACAGCTGCCTGATATCCGTTACCATCAATTTTAGGTTTATTTCCACTTGAGTAGCTTTCAATTACAATAGGCTTATCTTGAGATCCAGAACCTCTTAACTTAAAATAACCTTTCCACGTCTCACCTGATTTAAACCTTAACTTATCTCCAGGCTTAAATGTTATACTATTTACTTTACCAAGATTTTTGAAAGCCTTGTCTTCACTTTTACCATCATTATTATCATTTCCAGAATTATAACTTATGTAGTAAGTTGTATCTCCAGGAGATGTTGTCGAATCAAAATCATTTGGATCTGTAGTGTCAGTAGTTCCTGAATTACTTCCACCTCCATTATTATTACCTCCTCCATTGTTGTTTCCACCTCCATTATCTGAACCCCCAGAGTCTCCACCAGAATCTGACGAACATGCAATAACAAATATTGATATAATTAGTAAAAAAATTTTCTTTTTCATAGTTTAGTAATAATGATGTTTAAGTGATTTTAATAAATATAAAAAGAAATATCATGATAAGAAACACTATAACCATTATACTCCTTTTTTTTCTATTTGTAGGATGTAATAATTCATCTATTGAAAAACCAAATATTTTATTAATAATGGTTGACGATTTAAATGACTACAATGAAGATTTAAAGGGTCATCCTCAAGTGTTGACGCCTTATATTAAAGAATTTTCAAAAACAGCAACATCCTTCACTAACGCTTATTCAAATGATCCTATGTGTGGACCATCAAGAGCAAGTATGTTTACAGGTGTTTATCCCCATATTTCATCCCACTTGTGGCAATACAACTGGAAAAATAATGAAATATTAAAAAATACTAAAACAATAATGGAGAAGTTTAAAGAGAATGACTACAAAGTCATTGGAAGTGGAAAGTTATTGCATCAAAACGAAAAAAGTATTTGGACTGAATTTGAACATGAAGCAGACTATAGTCCTGTTGCCTACATTGGTGAATGGAAAAAAGGAAAACCTGGAATTGCTCATCCAGATGTTCCCAAGCCATATAGAGTTATAAAAGAGTTAGATGGTTGGAACATGGCGGGTGGTCCTATTGATGGATCATATGGTCCTTTAATTAA
>CACASE010000004.1 GCA_902535165.1 uncultured Bacteroidota bacterium
CAAATATTACCATTAATGGAATTCCATTTAATGATCCCGAGTCAATGGGTACCTTTTGGGTTAATTTGCCAGATTTTAGCTCCTCAATTGAAAGCCTGCAAGTTCAACGAGGTGTTGGAACATCTACAAATGGCTCCGGTGCTTTTGGAGCAAGTATTAATATTTTAACGGACATTGTTTCTGATCAACCTTATGCTGAGCTATCAAGTAGTTTTGGAAGTTATAACACCTTAAAAAATACAATTAAGTTTAGTACAGGGAAGATTAATGATTATTTTGAGTTATCTGGTAGGTTATCAAAGATTGATTCTGATGGATATGTTGATAGGGCTTATTCTGATTTAAAATCATACTTTATCCAAGGTGCTTACACAAATGGAAGTACATTAATCAAGGCTATATCATTTGGTGGACATGAAAAAACATATCAAGCATGGGATGGCTTATCTATGGATCAAGTTCTGGAAAATAGACGTCAAAATCCACTTACTTATGAAAATGAAATTGATAATTATAAGCAAGATCACTTTCAGCTGCATTGGAATGAAAAAATAAATAATTATTGGTCATTTAATTTAGGATTAAATTACACCGATGGAAGAGGCTACTTTGAACAATATAAAGAGGATGATGATATTAATACATATGGAGGAATTGTTAAATCAGACATTGACAGTAACGGAAACGAAACTGGAACGACAGACTTAATAAGAAGAAGATGGTTAGATAATGATTTTTACGTTTTAAATAGCTCAATTAATTATATCAAGGATAAGATTGACTTAACTTTAAGTAGTTCTTACAGCTCCTATGTTGGAGATCATTATGGAGAAGTAATTTGGGCTCGTAGTCTTAGTAATACTGGTGAAATAAGGGATAGGTATTATGAGGGGCTTGGTGAAAAAAAAGATTTAAGTTTTTTTGCTAAACTACTGTATTCCATTAACAAAAAAACTGAATTATATACCGATATTCAGCTTAGAGGAGTAAAATATAATACATCCGGAGTCACATCAGATTTAATCAATATGGTTTTAGATAAATCATATAATTTTTTCAATCCCAAAATTGGGTTATCCTATAAGTTGAATTCAAGTTCATTAATTTATGCTTCATACGCTAGAGCGAATAGAGAACCAAATAGAACGGATTTTGAAAGTAATTCTGAAATTAAACCTGAAAGGTTAAATGATATAGAAATTGGTTGGCGGTTTAGAAATGAAAATATTCTACTTAATCTAAATAGTTACTTTATGCTTTATGATGAGCAGCTAGTTTTAACGGGAGAAATTGATGATGTTGGGAATCCTAAAAGAACAAATAGTGGGTCGAGCTCCAGGATTGGGTTAGAAATTGAAAATTCAATAAAATTATCAGAGTTATTTTCTGTGCAAACCAATATTACATTAAGTTCGAATAAGAATAAAAATATCTTTTCAATGGTTGATGGGGCATTATATAATTATGGAAAAACAAATATCTCTTTTTCCCCATCATTTATTGGTTCAAATAATATAAACTACAAATACTCAGAAAATTTAAATTTTACATTTTTATCTAAATATGTTGGTAAACAATACATGAGTAATACTGATCAGCCTAATTCAATTCTTGATAGTTATTTTGTAAATGACTTAAGTATTTCATATTTATTACAACCAAATAAAATTTTTAAATCTATTTCTATTAATTTATTGATTAATAATTTGCTTAATAAAGAATACATTTCAAATGGTTATTATTATACATATGATGATACATGGAGCATCCCAGGTCAGATAATAACATTGGATGGTGCTGGATATTATCCACAAGCAACAAGAAATTTTTTAGCGGGATTTATTTTTAAATTTTAGTTGTAAATTCTGAGGTTGTTGCCAATTCGTTCGGTTTTGTAACGGATCAATGGGTAATTTGATGTTGTATTACTATTTAGTAATTGTCCAGTAGCAAGACTATATATATTTCCTACACAATTACATTTTGCTTGAACTCCGTCAATTTCAAGTTTTGGACAATCATCTCTTTTTTTGTGGTTTGGATCACAAGCCTCCCAAGCTAAAATATCGTTATTAAAATTAAATAGTATTACACCACAAACTCCAAGACCATCAATAATAACAGAACCTCCAGTAAAATTTAAATTATCATAACTGGGAAGATTTAAATTAATTATTCTCTCGAAACTTATATCTGGTAAATAAGGGTTGTAAGGCGATTGTTCATTTTCACAACTAATTAGAAAAAAAAATACAATCAAATAGTTTTTAACCATAGTGAATGTAAATTTAATTAAATAACACTTATAAATTTGTATATTAGTTACACCTCTTACAAGAGGATTTTTTTTTAATATGGGAATTAATTATTATACGCAAGAAGGCTTAGATAAATTAAGGGCTGAGTTAAATCAGCTAAAAGATGTTGAAAGACCAAATGCATCCAAAGCAATTGCTGAAGCCAGAGATAAAGGAGATTTAAGTGAAAATGCTGAATATGATGCTGCAAAGGAAGCACAAGGACTTTTAGAACTTAAAATTTCTAAACTTGAGGAAACACTCTCTAATGCACGATTGATTGATGAATCACAATTAGATACTTCAAAAATTCTTGTATTGTCAAAAGTTAAAATTAAAAACCAGTTAAGTGGGGGAACTGTTGAATATCAGCTTGTCGCTGAGAGTGAGGCCAACCTTAAAAGCGGGAAGATTTCTGTAAATTCTCCAATAGGAAAAGGCCTTCTGGGAAAGTCAGTCGGAGATGTAGCTGAAATTAGTGTTCCCAGTGGTAAATTAAAATTTGAAATATTATCAATTAATCGATAAATTTTGTCATCTATTTTTACTAAAATAATAAGAGGTGAAATACCGTGTTATAAGGTTGATGAAACTGAGGATTGTCTTGCTTTTCTTGATATAAACCCTAATTCATATGGACATACTTTATGTATTTTAAAAAAAGAGATTGACTATATTTTTGATTTATCAGATGAGGAATTTTTATCATTAATGAAATTTTCAAAAAGAGTTGCTCTAGGCATAAAAAAATCTGTTGATTGTAAACGAGTGGCCATGTCCGTGGTAGGTTTGGAAGTTCCGCACGTTCATGTTCATTTAATTCCAATTAATAATATGAATGATTTAAATTTTTCTAATAACTTAGGATTGGAAAAAATCAGTTTTGAACAAGTGTGTAATAAAATAAAAAGTAATTTAGATTAAAGATGAATATTTCAGGAAAAATAAAATTAATTAATGAAACGAAAGAGTACGGATCCAATGGTTTTAGAAAAAGAGAATTGGTAGTTACCACTCAAGAGCAATATCCACAAAATATTTTAGTTGAATTTGTACAAGACAGATGTGAAATTCTCGATTCATTTCAAGTTGGGGAGTTAGTAAAAATTGATATAAATATCCGCGGTAGAGAATGGACAAATAAAGATAATGAAGTCAAGTATTTTAATTCTATTCAAGGCTGGAGAATCGAAAAAATTGAAGAAAATTATGATTCTCAACTTCCACCAATCCCAACGAAAGAAGACTTGGGTACTAGCCAAGAAACCACTAAAGAACCTGATGACCTTCCATTTTAAAAGATGTTTAGACTTGGTGAAGATTTTGTTTTCCCCTCACCCATAAGCGCAGATAGCCATGGTATTGTAGCCTATGGTGGTGATCTAAACCCATTAAGAATAATTCAAGCTTATAAAAATGGTATTTTCCCTTGGTTTGAATCAGATGATGATCTACTTTGGTGGTCACCTAACCCAAGGATGGTATTATATCCTGAAAAAATAAAAGTTTCAAAAAGTTTAAAATCTTTTATCAAAAAAACCACTCTAAAAGTTACATTTAATAATGATTTTGAGGAAGTAATCAATTCATGTTCAAACATAAAAAGACTTGGTCAAAAAGGAACTTGGATAACACCAGGTTTAAAAAAATCATTCACTAAGTTACACGAAATGGGTTTAGCAATCTCAGTAGAGGTTTGGAAAAATAGTGAAATTGTTGGGGGGTTATATGGATTGGATCTTGGAGATGTTTTTTGTGGTGAAAGTATGTTTTCAAAATCTACTAACGCAAGTAAATTGGCATTGGTTAGTTTATCTAGTGAGCTAAAAAAAAATAACTATAGGCTTATTGATTGTCAAGTGCCTTCTGAACATTTAAAAAGTATGGGTGCTGAGGAGATTTCCAGAGAAGAGTTTCTAAAAATATTAATTAAATAATAGTTTGTTTATTTGATCCATAGTCATACAGTCTTTAATGCTATAATCACCAATTGAGGATCTCTCAAGATACTTTAGATAAGCACCACTTTTTAGTTTTTTTCCAAAATCATGAGCTAGTGACCTAATATATGTTCCTTTTGAACATCTAATTTTAAAATCAAGCTCGGGAAAATTATTGTTGAGTAAATTAAAATCGTAAATATTAATCTTTCTGTAATTGATCTTAACATTATCTCCCTTTCTAGCCATTTCATATAGCCTTTTTCCTTTCACTTTTAGTGCAGAATAAATTGGTGGTTGTTGTTTAATCTCACCAATAAAACTATTCATGCTTTTTTCTATCAATCTATCGTTAATATGATCAATGGGGTAATTTTTATCAAATTCAGTTTCTCTATCAAATGAAGGTGTGGTTTTACCAATACAAAAAGTTGCATAATATGTTTTATCTAAGTTTTGAAGTTTTTCTATTTCTTTAGTTTTTTTTCCTGTGCAAATTAAAAGTAATCCTGTAGCAAGTGGGTCAAGTGTGCCAGCGTGACCAACCTTAATTTTTTTTATCTCAAATGATTTTTTAAAATCATACCTTATTTTTTTTACAACATCAAAAGAGGTCCAATTAAAGGGTTTAAAAACAGGAATGATTAATCCTTGAATAATTGAATCTTTATTAATCTTCACTATAAAATTGAATATAAAATTGATGAAATCCCAACTATAAAGCAGTAAAGCGCAAAGTATTTTAATTTACTTTTTCTAACAAAAAAAATCATCCATTTACACGCATAATATCCCGAAATCAATGCTGCAAAGAAACCAATGATGTAGTTAATAAGAATAGACCCATCATAAACAATATCATCAAATAATATCATTTTTAATGATGAACCAACAATTATTGGTATTACCATTAAAAATGAAAATTTTGCTGCAAGGTCTCTATTTATACCTATAAATATAGAGGTCGCAATTGTTGAGCCACTTCTTGATATACCTGGAAGTATAGCTAGGGCTTGTGCTAAACCAATTAAGAATGAATTTTTGGCATTAAGTTTTCTGTTTTTGGATTTAATTTTATCTGATATTAGCAGTAAAATGGATGTAGTTATTAGCATAGATCCAACCAATAATAAGTTTCCATTAAAAAGTTGATTTATTTTTTCTTCAAGAAAAAATCCTACTAAACCCGCTGGAATCATTGATACTATTATCATCAAAGTAAAATGAAAATTTTCATCATTCTTAAACTTAATTGTACTTTTTAAAATATTTTTTACATCATCCCAAAAATATATTAATGCACTAAATGCGGTTGCGAGGTGTAGTATTAATGTAAAAAAAAGTCCATTTTGGGCTTCGAATGATAAACCTAAGATTTCTTTAAAAATTTCAATGTGACCACTTGAAGAAACAGGTAAGAATTCTGTTAAGCCTTGTACAATACCAAGAATGAAAGATTTAATAATTTCCAAGCTATTCAGATTTTGTTAAAATTGCATAAACTTCAATAATAAAGCCTGTTACAACAAGGATTGGTGCCAGGCGTATTCTTCTAAAACTATATATTTCTTCATTAAATATATTTGGATCATCACTCCCTCCTCCAGACATTAAAATGAAACCTATAGCAATAAAAAAAAGACCTAAAATCATAAATCTGTAATTTCTTTTTCCAAATAGAAGTTTGTTTTTTTTATTCATTAGTATAATTTATCAATTTTTGAGTTAAGAAATTTCGAGGTAATAAAATTTGTTGATATAATTGAAATTAAAAAACTTAATATAAAGGCAATTGCAATAGAAATTAAAAATGAATTTTTAATTAATAACAAATCTATTTGAAAATAATTTGAGTTTATATAGTATACTACTGATACAAATAATAAAGAAGAAATGATTGCACTTATTAATCCTAATTTTAATTGAGTTAAAATGAATGGTTTTTTTATAAAGAATTTTGTTGCCCCGACTAACTGCATGGTTTTAATTGTCATTCTTTGAGAATAAATAGAAAGCCTTATCGTATTATTAATCAATATTATGGAAATAAGTATGAAGAAAATAGCAATATATAAAACCCAATTTTGCGCTTTTTTAAAATTATCATTTATTAAAAAAATCAAGGGAGCGTCATAAGAGACCTCATTAATAAAATCTTCACTTTCAAAACTTTTAACAATCTCATTTATGAATAAAGATTCTACACTTTCTGAATAAAAATAAATATCAAATGAATTTAATAGTGGGTTATAGCCAAGAAAATCCACAAAATTTTCTCCAATATCAGAACTAAATTTAACTGCAGCATCATCTTTTGATGTGTAAACAAATTTTTTGATATTAGAATCAATACTTAATTTTTTTTCAAATTGTGAGACCTCAACATCGCTTGCCTCATCGTTGAGAAAAACAACAACAGGTATTTTTTCCTTAAAATCATCAATAATTTTATTACTGTTTAATACAAAAAATGTAAATGATGATAAAAAAAATAGAACAGATGAAATGCTAATAACTACTAAAAGATAGTTTGAAAAAATTCTATTACTTTTTGAATTTGACAATTTAAAATTATTAGTAAAAGTAAGAAAGCTATTTAATTTTGAAGAACTTTTATTGGATTAGCTTTAAAACAGTATTTTTGTTTTTTATAAAAATTATGTCTTATAATTTTCTTGAAATAGAAAAGAAGTGGCAAAATTACTGGCTTGAAAACAAAGTATTTAAGGCTAGTAATAATTCCCAAAAGCCCAAATATTATGTTTTGGACATGTTCCCTTATCCATCAGGAACAGGGCTTCATGTTGGACATCCCCTTGGCTATATTGCTTCGGACATTATTTCAAGATTTATGAGAAATAAAGGATTTAATGTTCTTCACCCCATGGGATTTGATTCCTTTGGTCTACCAGCCGAACAGTACGCAGTAAAGACTGGTCAACATCCTAAAACAACAACTGAAAAAAATATATTAAGATTTAAAGATCAATTAGACAATCTTGGATTATCTTTTGATTGGGACAGAGAAATTAAAACTAGTGATAGTAATTATTATAAATGGACTCAATGGATATTTTTAAAGCTGTATAACAGTTATTATGATAAAAAGTTAAATAAAGCACAACCTATTGAAAAATTAGAAATACCATCAAACATTTCCCAAGAGAAAATGGATGAATTTATTGATTCTAAACGACTTGCATATGTTGATGTGGTAGATGTCAATTGGTGTGAAGAGTTGGGTACAGTTTTAGCAAATGAGGAAGTGATAGGAGGACTAAGTGAAAGAGGAGGTTTTCCTGTTATTAAAAAACCCATGAGACAGTGGGTAATGAGAATAACTGACTATGCTGATAGATTATTGCAAGATTTAGATGATCTAGAATGGCCAGAATCAATCAAACTTTCACAAAAAAATTGGATTGGAAAATCAGAAGGAGCTCAAATAAAATTTGAGGTTGATAAAAAAAACTTTATAGAGGTTTTTACTACAAGACCAGATACGATTTACGGAGCAACATATTTAGTCCTAGCTCCAGAACATCCCTTGATTCCTATTATAACTACAACAAAAAACAAAAAAGAAATTGATCAATACATTTATCAAACTTCAATGAAGAGTGATTTGGAAAGGCAAGAGAGTGAAAAGAGTAAAACAGGTGTTTTTACCGGTGCATATGCTTTAAATCCAATGTCAAAGAAAAAAATACCAATTTGGATTTCTGATTATGTGTTATACTCTTATGGAACAGGAGCTATAATGGCTGTTCCAGCTCACGATGAAAGAGATTATGAATTTGCTAAAAAATTTAATCTTGAAATAATGAGGGTAATTGAAGGTGGAGATGATGTTGACTGTCACACTGGTAATGGTAAAATTATAAATTCAGAAAATTACAATGGCCTAGATAATCAGGAATTCAAAATTATTGCTGTTAACTTTTTAGAAAAGCAAAAAAAAGGAGAAAAGAAGGTAAATTACAAACTTAGAGATTGGATATTTACAAGACAGCGTTACTGGGGCGAGCCGATTCCTATTTTGTATGATGGTGAAAAAAAGAAAGATTTGGACTATGAGGATTTACCCTTGAAACTACCTGAGGTTGAGAGTTATCTACCAACAAAGGATGGTTCATCTCCACTTGCAAGAAATAAAAATTGGGTCAATGTTCAAAAAGATGGTAAAAAATATCTCAGAGAAACCAATACAATGCCACAATGGGCAGGATCTTGTTGGTATTTTTTAAGATTTTTAGATCCCTTAAACGATAATGAATTTGCTAATAAAGATATTATCAAATATTGGATGCCAGTAGATTTATACATCGGAGGAGCTGAACACGCTGTTTTACATTTACTTTATGCAAGATTTTGGCATAAAGTTTTGTTTGATTTAAGTTTAGTTAACACTAGCGAACCATTCAAAAAGCTAGTCAATCAAGGGATGATACTTGGAAATAGTGCATTCATTCATAGAATTAAGAACACAAATGATTTTATTTCATTTGATTTGATTAATGAACATGAAACGCAAAAAATTCATGTTGATATAAGCATGGTTGATGAAAAAAATAATTTAGACATAAAAAAACTTCAAAAATCAAATCCTGAATTTGAAGATGTAAATTTTATTTATGAAAAGTCTTTTACAGTCTCAAGAGATATTGAAAAAATGTCAAAATCGAGATATAATGTTGTAAGTCCAGATGAAATTTGTAAAAATTATGGTGCAGATACATTAAGGTTGTATGAAATGTTCTTGGGACCAATTGATCAATCTAAGCCATGGAACACATCTGGTATCACTGGAGTATTTTCATTTTTGAATAAATTTTGGAATTTGTTCCACACTGATGGTAAATTTCATGTTAATGATGAGAAACCTAACGATCAAGTTCTAAAAGCTTATCATAAAGTTGTTAAAAAAGTAAATTCTGACATTGAAAATTTTTCATTTAATACATCTGTAAGTGCATTTATGATCTGTATCAATGAGTTGTCTTCATTAGGCTGTAAATCCAAAGATATTTTATCCAACTTGTGTATATTACTTTCTCCTTTTGCTCCACATATTTGTGAGGAATTGTGGTCATTATTAGGTAATAAAACTTCTATATCATATGAAAAATTTCCTGTACATGATGAAAAGTATTTGATAGAGTCAATGATTGAATACCCAGTTTCATTTAATGGAAAACTTCGATTCAAAATTAATTTATCAACTAGCCTAAAACCAAATGAGGTCGAGGATATTATAAAAAATCATCAATCAATAGAGAAATATCTAAATGGTAATTCAATAAAAAAAATAATTTTTGTTCCAAAAAAAATTATTAATATAGTTTGTTAGTTGTTAATTATATGATTAACTATTTTAGTTTCAACGTTATCCCCTTTTAATAAATTTCTTAAATCTTTGTAGTCTTTTTGTATTTGATTTCTTTTACCTTTTAGAATTAAGTTGAGTTCAGTTTTAATCATTTCTTTATTGAAATCAGATTGAATAAGTTCTTTAACAACCTCTTTATTTAAAATTAAATTAACTAGTGAGATAAAGTTAATTTTAACAAATAATTTAGCTAAAAACATATTTAAACTATTAGTAACATAGCAGACAATTTGTGGCGTCCCAATGAGAGCAGTTTCTAGTGTTGCTGTACCGCTTGTTACTATTGCTGCATTTGAATTTTTTAATAAACTATATGTTTGATTGTACAATACTTTAACTGAAGCGCCACTTTTAGAAATAGCTTTATCATAAATATTTTTATTAATATGGTCTAGACCAGCAATAATGAATTGATATTTTTTAAAATCTTTTACAATTGATAAAACTTTATTCAAGGTAGAATGTATTTCTTGTTTTCTACTCCCTGGTAAAATAGCAATAATAGGTTTATCATCGTTTATTACTATTTTGTTTTTCAATGATTCATCTATAATATCAACTAGTGGGTGTCCAAAATATTGTACTTCATAATTATGTTTTTCTTTAAAAAATCTTTTTTCAAATGGCATTATAACATACATATGATCAATATATTTTTTTATTATCGATACTCTGTTCTCTTTCCATGCCCAGACTTGTGGACTTATGTAATAAAAAGTTTTGAATTTTTTCTTTTTTGCCCATTTTGCAATCCTTAAATTAAATCCAGGATAATCAATAAAAATTATTTTATCAGGATTAAATTTTATAATATCATTTTTACATAAAGAAAAATTTTTTAAGATTTTAAAAATATTTGTTAGCACCTCAAAGAAGCCCATAAATGCCAAGTCTTTGTAATGTCTTACAAGTGTTCCACCTGACTCTTTCATTAAATCTCCACCCCAGAATCTAATGTTAGCTCCACTTTCAGATTTTTTGATTTCATTAATTAATCTTGATCCATATATATCGCCTGATGGTTCTCCAGCAATTATGTAGTATTTCATTTTAGAGATGCCAAGATTTAATTTTGTCAATAACCTCGTAATTGGTTAAGTCGTGCTTTACAGGAACAACAGAAACATATCCATTTTTTAGAGCCCATTCATCTGATTGTTTAGACTCATCATTATTTATGAATTCACCTGTGAGCCAATAATATTCTCTACCCTGAGGGTTAGTTCTTTTATCAAATTTTTCAATCCAATAAGTATTAGCTTGATTACAAATTTTAATACCCTTAATTTCGTTTTCATTAATCTTGGGAAAATTAACATTTAGAGCTGTCCGTTTTGGGATACCCTCCTTCAATGCTTTTAGTGTTATTTTTTTTATAATTTTCTTAAAAGGATTGAAATTTGCTTTCCAACTATAGTCCAATAATGAAAAACCAATAGCAGGAACACCTTCAACGCTAGCTTCAATAGCAGCACTCATAGTCCCTGAATAAATTACGTTAATCGAAGCATTAGAACCATGATTAATTCCAGAAACACATAAATCTGGTTTTTTATTTAGAATCTCATTAATTCCTAATTTTACACAATCAGCAGGAGTTCCAGAACAGGAGTATTCCTCTTGTGGCCCATTGTCAATTTTTATTTTGTGACATTGCAAAGTTGAGTTTATTGTTATGGCGTGTCCCATAGCTGATTGAGGACTGTCAGGTGCTACAACAACTACATCTCCTATTTCATTCATCACAGAAATTAGAGTTCTAATTCCTGGTGCAGATATTCCATCGTCATTAGTAACTAATATTAAGGGTTTTTTTGCCATTCTTGGTATAATTATTGGACAAAAGTAACCAATTCAACATATTTTTTTACAAAAGATGATTTCTAAATTCAAAATAATTATTTTTATAAGTTAAGATGAAAATTAATTTTTTACATATTACCTTTTTTGTAGCAATAATTATTTTTGGTTTTTCTTTTTCTAACAAGAAGTTTTCGGATCCTAATAAAGAAAAGTTACTAATTGAAGTTGTGAAATATGTTGTTGAAAAAGGCCATTATAATTCAATTGAGATTGATGATGGTATCTCTGAAAAAATCTTTAATTCTTACATCGAGCAGTTAGATAATCAAAAAAGATTTTTTCTACAATCTGATATAAGACAGTTTGAAAAGTACAAATTCAAACTTGATGATCAATTAAAAGATCATGATTTAACTTTCTTCGACTTAGTTTTTCAGATATCAAGAGAAAGGATTGACGAAGTGAAAGATTATTATTACGATATCATGGAAAAAGGGTTTGATTTTTCATCAGATGAAAATATTGACTTAGATTTTGAAAATAAGTCATTTGCAAGAAGTAAAAATGAGATTAAAAATAGGTGGAGAAAACAGTTAAAGTATTCTACGCTTGATATTCTTACTTTAAAGTTAGGCGATTCAATTAAAATAATTGATAATAAAACACTCAATGAGTCAATGTCTTTAATTAAAAAAAATACTGAAGATTTCTTTGATTATGTAAGTGAAATGGATAGAGATGATTGGTTTGCAAATTATATTAATGCTTTTTTAAATCAACTAGATCCACACACAGTTTATTTCAATCCTGATGACAAAGATAGGTTTGATACTAATATATCTGGAAAATTTAATGGTATTGGAGCTAGATTACAAAAAACCGAAGGTGCTGTCAAAATAGTTGATATTATAGTTGGAGGGCCTATTTGGAAAGATAAGTTGTTAGATATAGGTGACATTATTTTAAAGGTTGCTCAAGAAAATGAAGATCCAGTTGATATTATTGGTATGAATTTAGATGACGCGATTAAATTAATTAAAGGTCCGGCAGATTCTGTTGTAAAGCTAACCGTAAAGAAAATAGACGGCGAAATCAAGGATGTCTCAATAAAAAGAGGTCTTGTTGAGCTTGAAGAACTATATGCAAAATCAACATTGATAAGTAAGAATAATAAAAATTATGGATATATAAGCCTACCAAAATTTTATGTTGATTTTTCAGATAAAAACAGTAGGAATTCAGCAAATGATGTTAAAAATGAAATAATAAAATTAAAAAATAACGGAATCAAAGGTTTAATTCTAGATTTGAGAAATAACGGCGGTGGAGCTCTCCAAACTGTTGTTGACATGACAGGGCTTTTCATTGAAAGAGGGCCAATAGTTCAGGTAAAGTCTACTGGTAATAGAAAACAAATTTTGTATGATAAAGACCCAAAAATAGTATGGGACGGACCTTTAGTAATATTGATGAATAAAATGTCAGCATCTGCATCTGAAATCCTTGCTGGCGCACTTCAAGACTATAATAGGGCAGTTATTATTGGTAATGAAAAATCATTTGGTAAAGGAACAGTTCAAAACGTAATTGATTTAAACAGATTTATTTCTAATACCTCCTATGATTTAGGGGCTATTAAAATAACAACAGATAAATTTTATAGGATAAATGGAGAGTCAGTTCAGCTCGAGGGAGTAAAAAGTGATATAGTAATTCCAGATTCATATAAATATGTATTTAATGGAGAAAAAGATGAAAAAAACCCACTTGATTGGGATAAAATTACACCTGCCAACTTCCAAAAATGGAACCAAAAAGATATAGTTACAAAAATCTCCACAAATAGTCAGTCTAGAATTGATAATGATAATTATTATAGCTTAATTAATGATAGGGCAAAATGGATCAAATCTCAACAATCCAATAAGAGTATTTCTTTAAATTTTGATATTTATAATAATTATTTGAGTGACCAAAGAGAGAAAAATAAAAAATTTGAAAGTCTTTCAAAATATGAAAACAATCTAATATTTAAATTATTAAAAACTGAAAAGCAATATGTAATGTCTAACAAGGAGCTTTTAAGTAGTAGAAATAGATGGCATAGAAATTTAACTAAAGACTTATATGTAGAGGAGGGGGTAAAGGCCCTTGAAATGTTATCTGCTTTAAGTGAAAATAATCTTATTTTAGCAGATAATGACAAAAAACTAAATTGATCTCTTCAAAGTTATTTTCTAAATTTTCTTTAAGTAATACACCTTACTATTTTTCAATTTTTTTTATAGGAACTTGCTTTATTTTCTCAATTTTTTCTTATTTGATTATCCCAGATAAAACAAGAAATGCTAATACTATGAACTTAAATATCCAGTCTGTTAAGCCTGGATTTAAAGTTCAAACACTCTCTTTACCCTCTAAAAAAAATAAAAAATTATATGAATATGTATTTGGAACAGATTATTTAATTGAGCAGTATGCTATAAATAATTATCATTTTTCATCTGATTCAATATATTTTACCTTATACAGTAAATACGAGGAATATTATGATGAACTATCTATTAGTCTAGATAGATATAAAAATAATGTACCAAATAATGTACATGATATTAAGTCCTATATAGTTGATAATTTTATCTCTGAAAAAATATTTTATTTCGGTACTGATCTTTATGGTCGTGATTTATTTAGTCGTGTAATATTAGGTACACGTGTTTCATTTTCAATAGGATTAATGGCCGTTTTAATTTCTACTGTTTTAGGTTTATTATTTGGTTCTTTGGGTGGTTATTTTGGTGGAACCATTGATAAAATAGTAGTCTATATCATAAATGTTTTTTGGTCTATTCCAACACTATTATTAGTAATTGCTATTTCATTGTCTTTAGGAAAAGGTTTTTGGCAAGTTTATATAGCTATTGGCTTTTCAGTATGGGTAGATGTTGCAAGATTAGTAAGAGGTAAAGTTATTTCAGAAAAAGCAAAAGACTATATTGTAGCCTCAAAAATTTTAGGTTTTAATAATTTTAGAATCATCATTTTCCACATTGTTCCAAATATTTTAGGCCCTTTATTAATTATTGCTGCTGCTAACTTTGCTTCCAGTATATTATTGGAAAGTGGTCTCAGTTTCCTTGGTATTGGGACACAACCCCCAGTCCCAAGTTGGGGATATATGATTAAAGAAAATTATCAATACATTATTTTAGGAAACGCCTATTTGGCTTTTATTCCAGCTTTTTTTCTTGTTTTATTAGTTTCTAGTTTTATGTTTTTGTCTAACTATTACTCCGAAAAAAAATAAAGATTACCATTTCTCCTTCTTGTTAGCATCAATTTTAATGTATCCAGTAAACAGAATTGTAAATGCTAACATGCTTGAACCTCCATAACTAATAAATGGAAGAGGTATTCCAACACTTGGAAAAATACCTAATACCATGGAAATATTTATTGCAAAATGAAAGAATATTATACTTATTACACAATAAGAATATATTTTATAGAATAGATTTCTTTGCGTTGATGTTCTTTCAATTATTCTTAATAGTAAAAATGTAAAAATTATAATAGTTAATAGTGATCCAACAAAACCCCATTCCTCACCAATAGTTGTAAATATGTAATCACTGTGTTGTTCAGGGATAAAATCACCCTTAGTTTGAGAACCTTTTAGAAATCCTTCACCCAAAATCCCCCCAGCTTTAAAAGCGAGCTGCGATTGATTGGTGTTGTAACCTATACCCTTAAGGTCTTCATCTAATCCTAAAACTACATTAAATCTATCTCTATGTCTTTGTTCAAAAATATTATTAAAAATAAAATCTACTGAAAAAATGAAAGCTGCAGCTATTAAACCCATATATATTAATCTCCTTTTTGGGAGACTCTTATATAACCTAATGATTAACATTAGAACAAAAATTATAGAACCTATTAATAAAATATTATTTCTGCCAAATAATATCGTTATTATAAAAATTGAAATTGATGCTACAAAAATATTAAGATAAAAAGAGGGTAATCCAACAACATGTAAAACAAGATAAAAGCTTAAAAAAATTAATGCTGTGCCAGGATCTGGTTGCATTATAATTAAAATAAGGGGAATAGAGATAATTAAAAAACTATAAAACTGTATACTTTTTCTTTTTATATCAGAGTGTATATTACTTAAGTATTTAGCAAGTGCTAATGCGGTTACAGGCTTCATAAATTCAGAAGGCTGAAAACTAAATCCCCCCAGAGAAAACCAAGATTTAGACCCATTAACCTCATTTCCAAATATTAAAACAGCTATTAATATTATTATCATTAAAAGATATATTATACTAGCATACTTAAAGTAAAACTTAATATCAGGTGTAAGTGATATGAAGAAAGTAAGAATACAAATGAAAAAGAAAAAAAGTTGTTTACCAAAAAAGTTGCTAGTAGAGAAAAAGTCCATATTTTCAAAATATGTCACTGAATATATATTTACCAATCCAATTAACATCAATGTTAACACTAGTAAACACGAAACAAGATCAAAGTTTCTAATACTACTCATTAATATTAAAATTACTTGTCAAATAGGGCTTAAGATATTCTGCAGATAGATCACCTTCCAAAATATATTTTTCTAACCAATTTCTTTCAATTTTACCGTTTATATATTTCTCTATTATTAAACTGGAAATTGGAGCTGCCCATCTTGAACCCCAATACCCATTTTCAATAAAAACACAAACAGCAATTTTAGGATCATTTGCAGGTGCAAATCCTATAAAAATTGAATGATCAGTCAGTTGTTTCTTTATTCCATTTATTTTAATAAAATTTTCTGCTGTTCCAGTTTTTCCTGCAATTTTAATATTACGAATAATTGAATTAGTTGCTGTTCCTTTTTCAACAACATTAATCATTCCTTCTATAACTGGCTCAAAATGTTCCTTGTTAATTAGAGTTTTATTTATCTTCTTATAATTAATATTAATTGAATCGTTTTCTATTTCTTTTACAAAGTGAGGAGTAATATACCAACCTCTGTTTGCAATAGTAGCGGCAAAATTTGCTAATTGAATTGGAGTTGTCAATATTTCTCCTTGACCAATTGAATTTGAGATAGTTGTTACAGCCTTCCATGAATTGTTATACCAACTATTGTAGTAAGCTGATGTTGGAATAAAGCCTGGTTTTCCAGTAGGATGATCATACCCTAAATAATTTCCAAAGCCAAATGATTTTACATAATTAACCCATTTATCTAATCCAATTGATGGACTATCATAATTTTCTATAATGCCTTTGTAAGTTTTTGCAAAATAAGTATTACAAGAAGTATATACTGCATTATTTAAATTTGTAAAAGTAGGTTCTGATGTGTGACATTTCATAAAAGAATTTCTTGCATAAAAATGACCACCATCACATTTAAAAGTTGTTTCTTGTTTGATTATATTTTCCTGTAAACCAATCAGTGCATTTATAATTTTAAATGTTGAACCGGGGGGATATTGACCTTGTAATCCTCTGTCGAAGAGGGGCTTTCCAATTGAATCATTATTTAAAGATCTATATCTTTCAGATCTTTCTCTTCCTACTAGTAAGTTTGGATCATATCCTGGTGAATTTACTAATGCAAGTATTTCACCACTTTTTGGTTCGATAGCTACAATACTTCCATATTTGTTATTCATTAGAGAATCTCCATATGTTTGAAGATCGATATCTAAAGTCAGTTTTAGTTTTTTTGATATTGTTGGAAGTGTATCGTTAATTCCATCATTGAACTTACCAATAATTCTATTGAACTTATCTTTTTGAAAATAATTAACACCTTTTTCACCTCTCAAAATTGATTCATAAGTTTTCTCCAAACCTTGTCTACCAATCATCTCACCGGATTTATAATATGAATTGTTTTTTATCTCATAATCATTCACTTCACTTATATATCCAAACAGATTTGCAGCAGTTGAATAGTTATACTTTCTTTTAGAATTTTTTTGAACAAAAAAGCCACTTAATTTCCACATTTTTTCTTGAATTTTGGCATATTCTTCTTTGGTGAGGCTAGAGATGAATATTGAAGCTTTTAGTGGAGAAAATTTTCTTGCTTTTTTATATTTGGTATTAAAATCTTTTAAACTTATTCCTAGATCATTAGCAATTTTAATACTATCATTAATATTAACATCATTTGGTACAATTAATAAATCATAATATGGCTGATTTGAAACAATAAGTTTGTTATTACGATCATAGAGGTAACCTCTCTCTGGAAAGTTGTATATTTTTTGTACTGATGCTTTAGAAGACACATCGCTATTTTTTTTATTTAAAACTTGAAGATTAAAAAGTTGAATTGTTAGTATCGATGAAATAACAATTATTAATACTTGAAGTAATTTATCTCGCATTTTTTGTGTAAAAAATAAGAATGAAAATGTAACATAAAATTATAGAAATTATTGTACTTATCAGAGTTTTTTTAATAATCCAATCTAATTTTTCAAATGAAAAAACTTCAACACTAAAAAGTAAAAATTGATGAGAGAAATACATTAAAATTAAAAATGTTAATTTTTGGTATAAACTTGTTTCTTTAATGTAGTCAGCTGTTTTTCTAACCTTACTAGCATCAAAGTGACCAAAAGAAAATTTTAAAAAATATGGTCTGAACCAAGCTGAAAGTAAGAGAGAAAATGTAATTATTCCATAAGTATTTGAAAAAAAATCAAGAATTAATCCTGCTATAAATATATATATATAGAATAATGATTTATTATAAGTTAATGGAAAAACTATCAGAAATATTAAATAAATATTAGGGCTGATTCCATAAATTAAAATATTATTAAAAATCAATATTTGACTAAATATTATAAATAGAAATCTTAAAAAAACTAATTGATTAATATTTTTCATTACTTTTTTCTAAATCTTTAATCTCTTGCTTAAAGTTGTTTTTTACTACATACACATTATTCACTGAACCAATATCTTCAAAAAGTTTTACTTTAATTTTATAGTAATTACTAGCATCTGGAAGTGAATACTCTATTATTGTACCAATTGGAATATTTTCTGGAAATATTGATGACATTCCACCAGTTTGAATTGTATCCCCGTTTTTAATGAGTGCACTTTTTGGGACATCATCAAGATTCATTATCTGAAAATTATTTGCATCCCAACTTAAAGATCCAAAATGGTTTGTGTTTTTAACTTTTGCATTTATTTTTAGATCTGTATTGAGTATAGAAATAACTGTTGAAAATTTATCAGAGTTATTATTAATAATTCCTATAACGCCTATTTTAGAGATAACACCATCTTCAACATTTATCTTTTGATTAATTCCTTTATTTATTGTAATGAAATTTTTAGAAAATTTTATGCTATTAGAAATAATTTTTGCGGGTATATAAGTATAATTTTCATCAGAAATAATTGAATCATTTTCAGCTGTATTAATAGAGTTATTTTTTAAAAGTGTATTTTCTATAATTAAATTTTCATTAATTATTTTTAATTCAAAATATTCAGAAAAATTTTGTTTAAAATCATTTATTGTATTAATTACTATGTTTGAATAAAAATTAAATTTAGAATTATGATAAAAATTTTTATCAATTATCTGAATTAAAGAAAATGAAAGTAGAAAAGTAAACGTTAATGAGTGAATGTTTTTAATTAAAAAATCAATTATTCTTCGCATTAAATTTTATTTCACTAATACGTTCTTATAACGTTCTATATTTTTTAAAGTTATTCCTGTTCCTCTTACAACGGCTCTTAAAGGATCTTCAGCAATAAAGACAGGCAAATCAGTTTTTTTTGAAATTCTTTTATCAAGTCCTCTCAACATGGAGCCTCCTCCTGCAAGATAAATACCAGTATTGTAAATATCTGCAGCTAGTTCAGGAGGTGTTTGAGACAATGTTTCCATTACAGATTCTTCAATCCTAATTATTGATTTATCAAGAGCTTTAGAAATTTCACGATATCCTATAGAAATTTCTTTAGGTTTTCCTGAAAGCAGATCACGACCTTGTACAAGCATGTTTTCAGGGGGATTCTCAAGCTCATCTAATGCAGATCCAATACTAATTTTAATTTTTTCTGCTGTTCTATCACCAATAGATAAATTATGCTGGGTTCTCATATAAAAAACTATATCTTCAGTAAAAACGTCACCTGCTATTTTCACAGACTTATCGCAAACAATTCCAGCTAATGCAATTACAGCTATTTCAGTAGTTCCACCTCCAATATCGATAATCATGTTACCTTTTGGTTGATTAATATCAACTCCAATTCCAATGGCCGCAGCCATGGGTTCGTGAATAAGATATACTTCTTTTCCATTAACTCTTTCAGCAGATTCCCTTACAGCTCGCATTTCAACTTCTGTAATACCAGAGGGAATACAAATAACCATTTTTAGTGATGGGGAATAAAATCTTTTATTAAGTGTTGGAATACTTTTAATAAGTTGACCAATCATTTGCTCAGATGCATTAAAATCAGCAATAACACCATCCTTTAGGGGTCTTATTGTTTTTATATTTTCATGAGTCTTACCATGCATTAATTTTGCTTCCTTTCCAACAGCAATAATTTTTCCTGATTTTTGATCTATTGCAACGATCGAGGGGCTATCAACTACAACTTTATCATTATGTATAATTAAGGTATTTGCAGTGCCCAAGTCAATTGCTATAGCTTCAGTCCAAAAATCGAAAAAACTCATATATCAAATTATTATTTAAAGTTAATAAATTAATGCTTAAAGTGCCTATTTCCAGTCATTACCATTGACATAGAACTGGAATTACAAAAATCAATTGATAATTGATCTTTTATGGATCCACCGGGCTGAATAACAGAACTAATGCCATTTTGAAAAGCAATTTCAACGCAATCAGGAAAAGGAAAAAATGCATCACTAGCCATGACAGCACCTTTTAAATTAAATTTAAATTTTTTTGCTTTATCAATTGCTTGATTTAAGGCATCTACTCTAGATGTTTGTCCAGTTCCAGATGAAATTAATTGATTATTTTTTGCTAAAACTATTGTATTTGATTTTGTGTGTTTACATATTTTTGAAGCAAATAGTAAATCATCAATTTCATTGTTATTTGGTTTCTTTTTAGTGACAAATTTTAGATCTTCTTTAGAGTCAGTTAAAAAGTCTTTATCCTGAACGAGTTCTCCATTTAAACACGATCTGGAAGATATTTTATCAAAGTTTAAATTATTTACTTTTAAAATAATTCTATTTTTTTTCAATTTTAATAATTCCAATGCTTCATTATCATAACTGGGCGCAATAATAACCTCAAAAAATAATTCATTAATCAATTCAGAAGTTTTAGCATCAATGTTAGTATTAGATATTAAAACACCTCCAAATGCTGAAATTGGATCACCAGCAAGAGCTGATTTATAGGCATCAGAAATATTGTTTCTTGTTGCTAATCCACATGCATTGTTATGTTTGAGTATTGCAAAAGTTGGTGGCTCATTCCAAAATTCTAAAATGATATTAACCGCGGAGTCAATATCTAGTAAATTATTATAAGATAAATTTTTACCATTTAGTTTTTCGAAAACATCATTTAAATTTCCAATAAATTTTCCAGATTGATGGGGATTTTCACCATATCTTAAATTATTTGTTTTACTCAAAACACCTTTCTTAAAATATTCAGAAATCAGATTGTCATAATTAGAAGAAATGCAAAAGGCTTTTAATGCATACTCTTTTTTCGCCTCAATTGAAAATACGCCATTATTTTCATTAAGATCTTTAATAAAATCATCATATTGATCAGTCGAGGATACACAAACAATGTCATTATAATTTTTGGCAGCAGCTCTAATTAAAGATATACCACCAATATCGATTTTTTCAATTATTTCAGAATGTGATTTCGAATCATTTACTGTTTGCTTAAATGGATATAAATCAACAATTACAAAATCTATTGTTGGTATTTCAAATTTATTTTTTTCGTACATATCTTCATTCAAATTCCTCCTATACAAAATTCCTCCAAAAACTTTAGGATGTAATGTCTTAACCCTTCCACCAAAAATTGATGGATATTCAGTTATTTCCTCAATTTTTTCAACTTTATAACCAAGATTTTTTAAAAACTTCTCAGTCCCACCTGTTGAAATAATATTGATATTTAAATCAGTTAATTTTTTTGCTATTTCGTCAATTCTATTTTTATTGAAAACAGAGATTAATGCTGATTTTTGATTTGTTGTTGACATTTAATGAAAAGATTATAAAAATAATCTTTTACAAAAAAAAAGCTGCATAATTGCAGCTTTTTTTTAACATAGTAGTAGAATTACATCATTCCTGGCATTCCACCGCCGCCCATTGGTGGTGGTGCCGGTGAATCTTCCTTGATATCAACAAGAGCACATTCAGTTGTCAAAATCATTCCTGCGACTGATGCTGCATTTTCAAGTGCAACTCTTGTTACCTTTTTAGGATCAATAATTCCAGATTCAAACAAATCAACATATTTATCTGATTTAGCATCGTATCCGAAACCATTTTTTCCATCCAGAATTTTAGCAACAACTACAGAGCCCTCACCACCAGCATTCTCTACAATTGTTCTTAGGGGCGCCTCTAGTGCTCTAAATATAATTTGAATTCCTGTTAATTCATCATCATTAATGGCTTTAATTTTATCCAATTGTTTTCTTGCTCTAATTAGTGCAACACCACCTCCAGCAACAATACCTTCTTCAACTGCAGCTCTTGTAGCATGTAATGCATCATCAACTCTATCTTTTTTCTCTTTCATTTCTACCTCTGAAGCTGCACCAACATACAACACTGCTACTCCACCGGCTAACTTTGCTAATCTTTCTTGGAGCTTTTCTTTATCATAGTCAGATGTCGTGGTCTCAATTTGAGATTTGATTTGTCCAACTCTTGCTTCAATTTCTTTTTTCTCTCCAGATCCATTAACAATTGTTGTATTATCCTTATCTATTGTTACTCTCTCTGCTGATCCGAGCATGTCAATCGTTGTATTTTCAATGTTGAAACCTCTTTCCTCTGAGATAACAGTCCCTCCGGTTAGTATAGCTATGTCCTCTAACATAGCTTTTCTACGATCTCCAAAACCTGGAGCTTTAACAGCAGCAATTTTCAATGCTCCCCTTAATTTGTTTACAACTAATGTAGCTAGTGCTTCACCATCAACATCTTCTGCAATAACTAACAGAGGTTTACCAGATTGAGCAACAGGCTCAAGAACAGGAAGAAGATCTTTCATTGCAGAAATCTTTTTGTCATAAAGTAATATGTATGGAGATTCTAAATCGGCCTCCATTTTTTCTGAATTTGTAACAAAATAAGGAGATAAATATCCTCTGTCAAATTGCATACCTTCAACAACATCAACATAAGTGTCAGTACCTTTAGCTTCTTCAACTGTAATTACACCCTCTTTACCAACTTTTTCAAAAGCTTGGGTAATTAAATCTCCAATAGCACTATCGTTATTAGCAGAAATTGAGGCAATTTGTTGTATTTTTTCAGATGAATTTCCAACTGTTTTTGCAGACTTATTTAATTCATCAACTATTGTACTGACAGCTTTGTCAACACCTCTTTTAAGATCCATTGGATTAGCACCTGCGGTTACATTTTTTAAGCCTTCATTTACGATAGACTGAGCTAATATTGTTGCTGTTGTAGTTCCATCACCAGCAAGATCATTTGTTTTAGATGCAACCTCCTTCACCATTTGTGCTCCCATATTTTCTAAAGCATCTTCTAATTCAATTTCTTTAGCAACTGTAACTCCATCTTTGGTTACTTGTGGTCCACCAAATGATTTACCTACAATAACATTTCTTCCCTTGGGACCTAATGTTACCTTTACAGCGTTAGCTAATGCATCAACGCCTTTCTTTAAACCTTCTCTTGCTTCAATATCAAATTGTATTTTTTTTGCCATTTTTTAATTTTTTTTATTAAACAATTGCGAGGATGTCACTTTCCCTCATTATTAAATAATCTTTACCATCAAATTTAAGTTCAGTACCAGAATACTTACCATACAAAACGGTTTGACCTACCTTGACAGTAATTGGATTTTCTTTGGTTCCTGATCCTACAGCAACCACATTTCCCTTTTGAGGTTTTTCTTTAGCGGTATCTGGTATGATAATACCAGATGCTGTTTTGGTTTCTGCTTCTAAAGGTTCAACCAAAACTCTATCGGCCAAAGGTTTAATATTTACTTTACTCATAATTTAATTTTCTTTAATTGTTTTCATCAATCATGCCAAACAAAAATTTATGACATAAAAGTGCTTTATAATGCTTGAATTCTGTCATGCTGACATATTTAATTTTCTAAATCCAATTCTGGATTAGAACTTTCTTCTAATATTTCTTCAATTACAATATCATCGGAGTTGTTC
The DNA here is from genome assembly GCA_902535165.1 of uncultured Bacteroidota bacterium. Classification (GTDB taxonomy): domain Bacteria; phylum Bacteroidota; class Bacteroidia; order Flavobacteriales; family Flavobacteriaceae; genus Eutrophosalina. The sequence continues at coordinate 23,889 of CACASE010000004.1, forward strand.
AAAAGTTCAGATTCATTTACATCACTTCCAGAATTTAGAGTGATATTCGAGAAAAGAATTAGTAAGAACAATAATGAGGCTAAAATCCATGTACTTCGATCTAGAAAATCTGTAGTTTTTTTTACACCACCAATCTGCTGGGAATCTCCACCAAATGTAGATGCTAGCCCACCACCTTTAGGGTTTTGAACCATAATAACAAGCACTAATAAAAATGATAAAAATATTATAAGAAATAGTATTATGTTGTACATTATTGATTTTTAATTTGTTTTTTAATAAACTTAATTTGGTCTGCAAATAAACTGATTTTTTCTGGATATTTCAAACACAATACCTTATAAGCCTTCAAAGCTTCTTTATATTTTAACTGTTTTACATAAAGTTCAGCAAGTGTCTCCGTCATATAATCTTTCTTTTTAATATTAAGTAAGGTGTGTTTTTTTGCTTTTAGATTTTTCAAGTTGAATTCATTCAATTCCGAATTGACAGTTTTTTTGCTTAAGGTTTTTGGTGTGGCTTTAGACTTAGACAACCAATCCAAGAAGGACATTTCATTTTTTAAGGTTTTTTCTTTAAAATCTTTGATTATTAATTGTTTTTCATTGTCATTAAGTATATCATTATTTAAAATGTAATAAAGGTGAATTCTGTCAGTTACATTAGTTGCAGCGGATTCTAGAATTTTTGAATAATCAATAGTTTTATATTTTTTTGATAAAACGAGTGATAAAACTTTGGATGGAGTAAAAAATGGAAATTTTTTAGAAATACTTCTTAAAATCTTTAAGTCAGTTTTTTTTAACTCTTTATTATTTTTTAAAATAGATATGATGGTATTTTTTGTGTTTTCTACCATTTTGCTAAAGATGCATTAAATATATCCTGTGTAATCCTTTCAAAAATAACCTCATGAGCCTCACTCTTGATGGAAATTAATTGTTGCTCAGCAGGAAAATCGAAGTAAAAAGAGAAACGCCTTTCAAAATTATCCTCTTCTTTTTTGATATTTTGAAAGTTTACATTAACACTCAACGAAAGTCTATTTTGGGCTGCATTTAAATCTGAAGTCGCTGTCATTGGACTAACTCTGTACTCTACAATTTCTCCTTCATAGAGTAGATCACCATTGCTCTGAACCATTTGTAGATTAGTTTGGTTTTCTAAAATATTTTGTAGTGCAGTTGTAAAATCTCTGTCAAGACCAGGTTCGAAAATTGATCCAGGATTATTACCTGCATTATTTTCAAAAAGATTTACTTGAAATGATTCTGTTCCCTCAGGAATTGAAGCACCAGTAAATGAATAATTTCCACATGCATTTATTAAAAATAGTAAGGAAAGGGTTAAAATAATTTCTCTAAAGTTCAAGGTCATATTGTTTAATTTTTCTGTATAAAGTTCGTTCAGAAATACCTAATTCTTTGGCTGCAGCTTTTCTTCTACCATTGTTTCTCTCAAGTGCTTTTATAATTAATTCAAGCTCTTTGTCTTGAAGGGATAAAGTTTCTTCCTCGTTTATCTCCTCTGCAAAGGAATACTTATCATTTTTATGTTCAAAATTATCTTCTAATAGACTATCATTTTCATCATTAGAGTTTTCCATTTCATTAAATTTTCTAGGTAATAAACTTTGTATATCATCAATTTTTTCAGAATCAGTTGAATTTGATTTTTTTATATTGCTTGTCAATTTTTTTAATTCATTCAAATCTCTTTTCATATCAAAAAGAATTTTGTATAAAATTTCTCTTTCGGATGAAAAATCATTTTCACTTTTATTTTTAGAAATTAATGCTGGTAAGTTATTTTTTGGATCTGGTAAATATGATGAAATCATTTCACCATTGATTGCTCTTTCTTTTTCTAAAACTGATAATTGCTCAGTGATATTTTTTAGTTGTCTAATATTACCATTCCAGTTGTAATTTTTTAAAATTCTTTGTGCATCGTCATCAAGTCTTACAGTTGGCATATTATATTTTTTTGCAAAGTCTGATGCAAATTTTCTAAACAATAATATAATATCCGTGTTTCTTTCTCTAAGTGGCGGAATTTTTATTTCAACCGTGCTCAATCTGTAAAAAAGATCTTCTCTAAATTTACCCTTCGAAATTGCATCGTCCATATTTAAATTTGTTGCTGCAACAATTCTCACATTAGTTTTTTGAACTTTAGATGATCCAACTTTAATGAATTCACCATTTTCTAAAACTCTTAACAGTCTAACTTGAGTAGTAAGCGGTAATTCACCTACCTCGTCTAAGAAAATTGTCCCTCCATCAGCAACTTCAAAATAACCTGATCTTGTTGATGTAGCTCCAGTAAAAGCACCTTTTTCATGTCCAAAAAGCTCAGAGTCAATTGTACCTTCAGGAATTGCTCCACAGTTAACAGCAATAAATTTATTATGTTTTCTGTGGGAAAGTTGATGAATGATTTTGGGAAATACCTCTTTCCCAACACCACTTTCACCAGCAACTAAAACTGTTATGTCAGTAGGTGAAACTCTAACTGCTTTTTCAATTGCCCTGTCTAATCCAGAGTGATTTCCTATTATTTCAAATCTTTGTTTAATATTTTGAATTTCTGTATTCACCTTTCTTTTATTTTAAAACCCTTACCAATTAGAGTTGTAGAGGTATTATTTAATATTCTGACTTTAGCATAATCTCCAATTTTAAAATCATCTTTTGGGAAGACTACCATTATATTTTGAGGATTTCTGCCACACCAGTATTCTTTTGATTTTTTGGATTCTTTCTCAATTAAAACATTTGAATATTTATTGATGTAATTTGATAAATTTTCAAAGCTGTGTTTTAGTTGAAGATCAATGATTTCACTCAAACGCCTTTGTTTAACTTCTTCTGGAACATTATCATCAAACTTTCTCGCGGCTAATGTGCCAGGCCTTTCAGAGTATTTAAACATAAAACCAAAGTCATATTTAACTTTATTCATTAAACTTATTGTATTTAAATGATCATTTTCTGTTTCATCAGGAAATCCACAAATCATATCATGTGAAATTCCACAATCGGGTAATAATTTTTTAATTTTTTTAACAAGACTTAAATACTCATCTGAGCTATGTTTTCTATTCATTTTTTTTAAAATTTTATCACTCCCTGACTGGACTGGTAAATGTATGTGATTACAAATATTATTATGTTTTGCCATTGTTTCTAGAACAGCATCATCAATATCTTGTGGGTTAGAAGTTGTAAAACGAATTCTTGTTTTTGTAAAGTTTTTAGCTACAAGGTCTAATAATTTTGAAAAGTTAATAGATGTTTTTCTTTGAATTTCAGACGCTTTATCATAATCTTTTTTTAATCCACCTCCATACCATAAATAACTGTCAACATTTTGTCCTAATAAAGTCACTTCTTTATATCCATTATTAACCAATTCATCAATTTCATTTAAAATACTTTTTGGATCTCTGCTTCTTTCTCTTCCTCTGGTAAAAGGAACAATACAAAATGTACACATATTGTCACATCCCCTGGTTATAGAAACAAAGGCATTAATTCCATTAGTGTTAAATCTACTAGGATTTATATCAGCGTAAGTTTCCTCCTTAGATAATAATACATTCACAGCATCGTTGCCAAATTCGATTTCTTTTAAAAGATTTGGAATATCTCTGTAAGCATCGGGACCGACAACCAGATCAACAATTTTTTCTTCATCGAGAAATTTTTCTTTTAATCTTTCAGCCATGCAGCCTAATACTCCCACCTTTAAATTTTTGTTGATTTTTTTTATGGAATTAATACTTTCTAATTTTTTTCTGACGGTTTGTTCTGCTTTTTCTCGAATTGAGCATGTATTTATTAATACAAGTTCAGAATTATTAATATTATCTGAATAAGAATAACCAATTGATTCTAGAATAGAAGCAACAACTTCAGAATCAGAAACATTCATTTGACAACCATAGGAAATAATAGAGAATTTTTTAGAGTTAGAAATTATCTTTTTTTTCTTATTTAGCTCGAGAGTTTTTGATAACATTTTCTTGATTACAAACGCAAATATATAAAAACCTGTCAAAATGTCGTGTCACAATTTTAATTATGGCTTTACTATTGTAAATACTTAAAAAATTCATGTCTGACATTTGTACTAAAATTTTTTTTTAAAAAAAACGTATACATTTGTCATCCAAGTTTTTAAAAAATGTCAAAGAATTTAGTTATCGTTGAATCTCCTGCTAAAGCTAAAACTATTGAAAAATTTTTAGGTAGTGACTTTAAAGTAGTTTCAAGTAATGGTCATATTGCAGATCTCCCATCCAATGAGCTTGGTATAGACTTAGAAAACAATTACAGTCCGAAATACAAAATTTCAACAGATAAAAAAGACTTGGTTAAAAAATTGAAGAACCAGCTCAAAAATGTTGAGACTGTTTGGTTAGCAAGTGATGAGGATCGGGAGGGTGAAGCAATTGCATGGCATCTTGCAGAGAACTTAAAACTGGATGAATCTAAAACAAAAAGAATTGTTTTTAGAGAAATTACAGAGAAAGCAATTAGAAGCGCAATTGAAAATCCAAGAGAAATAAATAAGTCATTAGTAGATGCTCAGCAGGCGCGCAGAGTATTAGACAGATTAGTTGGGTATAAAATCTCCCCCATACTTTGGAGAAAAGTTAAAGGTGGTCTTTCAGCAGGAAGAGTTCAATCAGTTGCTCTAAGATTAGTTGCAGAAAGGGAAAAAGAGATTATAAATTTTGTCCCAGAAAGTTATTTTAAAACATTAGGACAATTTAGTAAATCAGATAATAGCATTTTTAATGCAAAGTATTCCAAAAATATCGATGAAGATCAAAAATTTAATGAATTTTTAGACGGATTTATTAATGCAAAATTTTTTGTTGAAACTGTTGAAAAGAAACCAATTTTAAGAAAACCATCTGCTCCTTTTACAACTTCTACATTACAACAGGAAGCCTCTAGAAAGCTGGGATTTAATGTGGCAAGAACAATGCAAGCTGCTCAAAAACTCTATGAAGCCGGTCATATAACTTACATGAGGACGGATAGTAATACTTTATCTGAAATTGCAACTAAATCAATTGCTGAAGTTATATCAATGAATTATGGCAATCAGTATTCAAAAACAAGAATTTACTCGACAAAAAGTAAAAATGCTCAACAAGCTCATGAGGCGGTAAGGCCTACAAACTTTTCAAATAAGGTTCTTAATTTGGATTCGGATCAAACTAACTTATATAATTTAATTTGGAAAAGAACTGTTGCTAGTCAAATGTCTGATGCAATATTAGATAAAACCATTGTTAAGATCAATTCAAATAATCATGATGGTATTTTTCAATCTGAGGGAGAAGTAATAAAATTTGACGGCTTTTTAAAATTGTATCAAGAAACAAAGGATAACGTTGTTCTAGATGAATCAAAAAATAATATTTTACCAAACTTTAATGAAGGTGAGGAGATTAATAAAATTAAAATTTCAGTAACACAATCCTTTTCTAAAGCACCATTCAGATTTTCTGAAGCGACATTAGTTAAAAAAATGGAGGAGTTAGGTATTGGAAGACCATCAACATATGCCCCCACAATTAGTACTGTAATGAATAGAAAATATGTCTTCAAAGGGACAAATAATGCTAAAACCAGACAAATTGTTCAATACAACATAAGTGATGAAATAATAAAAGAAACCAAAATCGAAAATTTTGGATCAAATAAAGGTAAGTTGGTACCTAGTGAGGTTGGAATTTTGGTTAATGAGTTTTTAACAAATAATTTCAAAAATATTATAGATTATAACTTTACAGCAAATGTTGAAAATGAATTTGATTTAATAGCTAATGGTTCAAAAGATTGGAAATCAATTATTAATAAATTTTATGAGCCATTTAGCTTAGTAATTGAAGACGTTCAAAAAAATGCTAAAAGAGAAACAGGTGAACGTATTCTTGGTACTGACCCAAAAACAGGAAGACAATTAAGTGTAAAGCTTGGTAAGTATGGTCCAATTGCTCAAATTGGTAAAGTTGATGAAGAGGAAAAGCCCATATTTGCTAGCCTTTTGCCTGAACAACAAATAAGCACTATTTCAGTTGAGGATGCATTAAAGTTATTTGAACTACCTGTTTACGTTGGAGATTATGAAAATGAGAAAGTTGAAGCTAATATAGGTAGGTATGGACCTTACATTCGTTACGATAAAATTTTTATACCTATTCCTGAGGGATTTAACCCTTTTACTGTAACACTAGACAAGTCAATTGAATTAATTGAAGCAAAAAAAGCTGCTCAAAAGCCTATAATTACTTATAAATCACATGATGTTACAAAGGGAAGAGGAAGATTTGGACCATATCTAAAATGGAATAATACATTTATTAATGTTAACAATAAATATGATTTTGATAGTCTAACGGAGCAAGATTGCATTGAATTAATTGAGGATAAAATAAAAAAAGACAAAGAAAAAATTCTTGTAAACTGGGAATCTGATCAAATTACAATTGAAAAAGGTAGGTGGGGTAAAATTTATGTAATTAAGGGGAAAAAAAGAGTTCCACTATCTAAAAACGTCGATCCTCTGAAAATATCAATAAGCGATGCAAAGGATATTTTAAAAATAAAGAAATAATACAGTTTTGTTTTCAGAATATTTTAATCCCGTTAATATCGAAATAATTGATTATGCAGATAATTTAGATAATAATCAATTAGGTAGTAAATTAAAAATTAATGGTCGTGACAACTTAAATTTCTTTGATGATTTAGATGTTGTAATTTTTTCAATTAATGAATATAGATTCAATTCAAGTATTCAAAAGTCATTTAATGCTAACAAAGACTTTAGAAAAAAACTTTATTCTTTGTACTATGGTAATTGGGATTTAAATATTTATGACTTTGGAGATTTAGAAAATGGAAATGAAATATCAGATACTCAATTTGCTCTAGAGAAAGTTTTGGAATTTTTTTCAAAAAATCAAATTCTTGTTCTTACAATTGGTGGATCTCAAAACTTGTTGTATAGTTTATATTCCTCTTTGAAACAATCTTTACAAAAAATAAATTTAGTCTCTGTTGATAATAAAATCGACTTTTCTGAAAATAATGAATCCTTTCTTTCTAAAATTATTATGGATGATGATAACAAGTTGGATAATTTTTCAAATATTGGTTTTCAAAAACATTTATCATCTGTTCCTGAAAATAAATTTATTGATAAAATGTATTTTGAATCAATTAATTTGGGAAATATTAAGGCCAATATAAATGAAGCTGAACCTGTGTTAAGAGATTCTAATATTGTGTCTTTTAATATTGATTCTGTGAAATCTGGAGACCTAAATAATGCTCACCAGTATCCAAATGGACTGAATTCTTATGAATTGTGTTCATTATCAAGATTTTCTGGTTTAAGTTCAAGAATTAAGATTGTTTCCTTTTTAGAGAATTGGGATTTATCAATTATGAATTCTTTACTTGCTGAATCTCTTTGGTACGTTTTAGATGGTTATTCAACAAGAGTTGATGAAAACCCCCTTGATGATAGCAATGATTTTATATATTATCATGTTGAATTGGATAATTATAAATTTAAGTTTTACAGGAGTAAATTCTCTGATAGATGGTGGGTAGAATTTTTGAATGATGAATTAATTACTATTAAAAAAGATATAATTTCTTGCACATTAAATGACTATAATAATTGTAGAAATTCGGTGATTCCCGATAGAATATTAAGAAGATTAAAAAATAAAATAACTTGAATTTGATTCAAAAGTGTTATTTTAGGGCACAACTTTTGATTCAATTTAGCTAACAACTATGAAAAAAAGGTTTTTAATATTGATATTATTATGCTTTATCTACTCTTGTTCAAACAATGATAGAGGAGAGTTAGTAGGTGTTAAAGCGAGTAAGTTTTTCTCCGATAAGCCGCACGGTATGGTATTAGTCCCTTCAGGCTCATTTACAATGGGTCCATCTAACCCCAGTGCTGTGCTTGATCAAAACCCTTCCGTTAAAACTGTTTCTGTTAAAGCTTTTTATATGGATGAGACAGAAATTACAAATAGTGAGTACAGGCAATTTGTAAATTGGGTTAGGGATTCCGTCGTAAGAACAGAACTTGCTGTAGCTGCATATTATAAAATAGGTGAAGATAATTCTGAGGATGACCCTCTTTGGGATTTTATGCCTTTATATAATAGGTCAGATGACGGTGAAGAAAAGACTGCTTATCAACTTTATTTAGAGGAAAATGGTCTTGGAGAGCTCGATATCGAAAACAAGAATACTTACAAACTAAATTGGGATACTAAAATTCCATGGGAAAGATCAGATTATCTAGATGCAAATTATGCTGCGGTTTTGGAAGGAGGTATAGGTCCTGACCTACTTGAAGATTATGAAGGATTTTTTAAACCTGCCGATTCTACGCCAAATGGTTTAAGAGCTTTTAAGACAAAAAGAATTAAATATAATTACAGAGAATTTGATTCAAAGAATAACAAGTGGAGTGAATTTAAAGAAATTGAAGTGTACCCAGACACTACTGTTTGGTACAAAGATTTTTCTTACAGTTATAATGAGCCAATGCATAATGATTACTTTTGGCATGATGCGTATGCAGAATATCCTGTAGTTGGTGTATCATGGGAACAAGCAAAAGCTTTTGCTCACTGGAGAACCTTTTATAAAAATCAACATCAAAGAAAAGCTAGAAAAAATATTAATCTAGTAAGTGATTACAGATTGCCAACTGAAACCGAATGGGAATATGCTGCTAGAGGTGGTCTAGAAAGGGCTGAGTTTCCTTGGGGCGGACCATACACATATGATGATAGTGGATGTTTTCTTGCAAATTTTAAACCCGAAAGAGGTGATTACATTGCTGATCAAATATTATATACTGCTGAAGCTGAATCGTATTGGCCTAATGATTATGGTTTATATAATATGTCAGGAAATGTTTCTGAATGGACCGACTCCAATTATGAAAAAGCATCAAATGATTTCGTTGCGGGTCTAAATCCTACAATCGAGGGCGTGGAGGAGAATGAGTTTAAAGTTGTTAGAGGGGGTTCATGGAAGGATGTCGCTCATTTTTTAAAGGTTTCGACGAGAGATTATGAGAACAAAGCAAGAAAGAGATCTTATATTGGATTTAGAACGGTTCAAAGTTATTTAGGAGAGGATGTTGGTTTTCAAGAAAATCCAAATAAAATATTTTAATTAAAATTATAAACAAAAAAGAATTATGAAAAAACAATTATTACCAGATAACGTATTTGAGTTGCTATTTGGAGTAGGTGCAGGTGTTGTAATCATTGGTGCCTTACTAAAAATTATAAATGGGTCATTAATATTTTCAGCAAATACTTGGCTAATTGTTGGGCTATCAGTTGAGGCAGGAATTTTTGTTTTGTCCGGTATTCAAGGATTTTTACTTGGTAAAAAAGAAGAAGATGATGATGTGGTGAGTACAATTGAAGTAGAGACAGCTGCTTTACAAAAAGCTGTTGATGGAACTGTCAGAGGTCTTTCAGAACTTAATTCTAATATTTCTAATGCATCAAAAGCTGCTGCAACGATAAAAGTCCCTACTGATATGGAAAAAAATGCTGAAGATTTCAACCAAGGGTTATCATCTGCTTCTTCTAATATAAAAGAAGTTGCTAAGGTTCTTCACAACTTGAAAGAAACTGTTGCTGCTTTTGAAACTGTTAATATGCCTGAAGGTCTTGGTGATGAGTTCCAAAAGATGAAAAATACTGTTAAAGAGCTTAACGCTAAGTATGAAGCTATGCTTGGTGCAATGAACAAGTAGTAATATGGCTGGGTCATCAGGAAAACAAACAAGAAGTCAAAAACTTCGTCAAAATATGATAAACATGATGTACCTCGTGTTTATTGCCATGCTTGCTCTTCAAATCAGTAAAGAGGTTTTAGCTACTTTAGGAATTTTGAGTGAAGACATGGAAAAATCTACTGCTGAGCTTCAATTTTCTATAGACAGTGCATACAATATTATTGATCAAAATAGTAATCAGGATTATTACAAAATCCCATCGGAAGAACTTCCAAAATTGAAAGAAATTACTGATGATTATTTTAATTTCATCCAAGATTTAAAGGATTCTTTAATTGGAATTGATGAGAATAATTACATGATTGAAGTTGAATATTTAGATGAAGATGGAAATGAAAAAATTAGTGAAAGAAGAGATTATCAAGTAATGGATAAAAGTAATTATCTGGATGAACTTTTCTTTGTAAATGATGGTGTTACTGCTAAAGGTTCAGAATTCATTGAATATTTTAAGGGATTTTCAGGAAAAGTCGAATCAGTTTTAGATTCTATTAGAGAGAGAGATTCAAGAACAGTGCAATCTAATTACGGTTTTTCATCAGCACTATCAAATCTTTCACTTAGATTTGATTATCCAGATGATGATCAAGTTGTAAACCGAGATGGAATTAAAGAGGACTGGATTTACTATAATTACGAAAAATTTCCCCTTGTTGCTTCACTCTCAAAATTTACTAAGATTCAATCCGATATTAGATCCGTGGAATATGAAATTCTCAATTCTCTCGTTAGTAAAACTAAAGATCGTCAATTAAGTTTTGATTCTAAAAGTACATTGCTTGAAACTGATAAGCAAGCATACTATACAAATAGTACGGTAGATGCTAAAGTAGTTGTTGGAAACACTGATTCAAGCTTCAAACCTGACAGAGTTGATTTAAAGGTCGATAATATACAGTTAAAAGATTCTGAATTTGAAGTTGTTGATGGTAAGATTAAATTGAACAAAAGATTTTCATCTCCAGGAATTAAAAAAATCTATGGTTATTTGTTTTTTGATAATAATGGAAATACAGATAGTCTTTTAGTAGATACTCAATTTTATGTAATCCCAAAACCTAATGAAGCAATAGTATCACCTGTTAATATGCAGGTTTTTTACATAGGTTTAAGAAATGAAATTGCTGTTGCTTTCCCTGGAATAGCTGATTTGACATCAATTAGAGTAAATGGTAAAAATGGTACTATTTTAAAATCTGGATCTAGATATTTTGCAGCTCCTAATGCTGGTGTTGAAAGTATGGATGTAATCGTTTCTGGTAAAGCTAATGATGAAGTTGTTACCAGTTTAGTAAACTTTAGAGTTGAAGATGCTCCACCTGGAAGAGGATCAGTGTTTGAAAGAGTTGGTGGCCAAGATTATAATTTTGTCAATAGTGATAAAATTTCAAAAGAATCGTTACTTTATGGTCTTATTAGAGGTGAGAAACCACCAGGATTTTTGTATGATTATGATATAAATGTTGAATCATTTCAGGTTACTGTTGGTAACTTACCAACGAGAACTGTACAAGGAAATAAAATTCAGAATAGTAGTGAAGCAGTAAGAGATATTAACGGAGCAAATAGAGGGTCAAGTGTAACTGTTACAGTGCTAGAAGCTGTTAAAATTGATGGAGATTTAAAATCACCAACTAATGTTGAACCATTTGTAGTAACAATTGAATAAAATGAAAAAACTAATTTTCTCTTTACTATCTGTCTTGCTTGCACATAATTATTCATTCGCGCAGGCTAATTTACTTAATGCAAAAAAACCCTCAGATATTGCTATTGCAACAATGAATATAGATAAAGGATCAATTGATTATCCTGAAGTTGAAGATAGTGATATACTTTGGTCAAAGGTTGTTTATGAATTTATTGACCTTAATGAAAAACTTAATTTTCAATTGTTATTTCCTGTTAACGATGATCAGTATACTTTGACTAGAAAATCACTCTGGAAGATTATCAAAGAAAATGTAGAAAATGGCAATATAAATGAAGTTTTTGATGTTAGAAATGATAATTTTCTTGAAGCCAATAAGATTACTGGTCTTAATAAAATCAAAGATTTCTATGGAAGTAAATTTACACCTGGTGATTCTAGACCTCAAACTTACGCAAGTTCTTCTGATATAAGTGGTTATAAAATTAAAGGTGTTTGGTTTTTTGACAAAAAACACTCGGAGATGAAATATAGACTTTTAGGTATTCAACCTTTTGGAAGAAATTTAAAGGAATCTGGCAAAGAACAGGGATATTTTTGGATTTGGTATCCATCAATCAGAGATATTCTTAGTAATCACTTAGTTTTTAATGACAAAAATAATAATAATAGAATTTCCTTTGATGACCTTCTTGTTAACAGAAGATTTAGCTCTTACATCTATAAATATGATAATGTTTATGGTGATAGAACTATCAGAGATTATATAAGACAAAGAAGCGGTGAGTCTAATAGACAATATCAATTGAGATTAATCATGGAGTCTGAAAGAATAAAAAAAGAAATTTTAGACTTTGATGTTGATATGTGGGGATACTAAGTCCTAATCTTTAAATTTTACTTCCTTTCAACATTTTCTTCAATAAATTTTATTAAATTAATAGCTTACTAAAATTTTAACTATGAAGAATATATTTATTTTATTCGTGCTTACACTAATTATTGCATGTCAAGCACCATTACCTAGTTTAGTCAGTGATGAAAACAAAGCTAAATTTGAGCAACAAATAGAAGCTTGGAATACATATACTACAGGATTTTTAAATGAGGATATTGATCAGGTAATGAGTGTGATGTCTGATACTCTGCAATGGAGTCCTCCTCAATATAATGGAAATACACTTTTAGGATATGAAGATGCTAAATCCCAAATCCTTGAATATTTTGAAAACTTTGAAGATATAACCTTTAATCCAGCTGAAGGATTAATAGGATCTGATTATGCATATTGGTCTGGTTCTTTATATTCTGAAGGCGAAACCAATACTGAACCCAATGTAATGAGGATATATGGAACTTGGACCTCAGTTCATTCTCCAACAGGTGCAAAAACTGGAACTAAATGGTATGGTGTATTAAACTTTAACGATGATAATAAGATTGCAACCTTTTCTGATTGGATGGATGTTAATGGTATTCAAGTTCAAATAGAAAACTTTGTTAATAACAATTAAAAACTAAAAATTATGAAAAAATTAATATTAATATTTATAGCAGCTGTATTTATTGGCTGCTCATCAACAGGTGTTCAAGTGACATTTGATGATGAAAAATCAAATGCGATTAAAGCTGCCTATGATGGCTATCTTGCAAATGATTATAGTTGGGCTGAGACTTTATATTCACCTGATATTGCTGTTCATATTAACAATGTTGATGCTATCGATCTTGACGCTAATGTAGCTGGGTTGGCATCTCATCATGAATTGTTTAGTAATATTTCAATGTCTCATCCTAGCGGAGGTGACGCATTTGTTCAAACTACTAACTATAATGATGATACTGGTATTTGGTCAAATGCTTGGTTCATTTGGAAGGGAACTGGAAAAGTTACTGGAGTTACAATCGAAGTTCCATGTCATGTAGCATATCAGTGGAACGACGAGGGTCAAATTACTCAAACATGGTTATTTAGTGATCAAGCTCCTCTTTTAGCTGAGGTTAACGCAGCACAAGCTGTAGCAGAATAAATAAAAAACTCTAATAATATGAAAAAAATAATACTAATCTTTATAACATCATTATTTATTGGATGTTCACCCACAGGTGTTCAAGTAACATTTGATGATGAAAATTCAAATACAATCAGAGAACATTTACAACATTATGTAGATGGCGATATTGATTCAATGATGTCAATAATTGCAGATGATGCTGAGATTTACATAAATAGTCAAGAATCAGTTTCAGCTAGCGATGTTAGGGCAATACATGAACTTGAACATTCAATTTTTAATGGGATTTCAACATCTTGGTCTCAGGAAGAAGGTGGAAATGATATTGGTGCTTGGGTTGAGTCTACAAATTATCCAGCTGGACCAGCAAATGAACCTGCATCTGTAACACAAGCATGGTTCACATGGAACGGTACATCAAGTTCAACTGGTGATTCTTTGTCTATTCCAGTCCATGTTGTTTATTCTTGGAACAATGAAAATCAAGTTCAGACTATATATCAATTTTTCGATTCTATTAATGCTACTGCTGTTATTGAGGCTTCTCTAGCTGCTACTAGTGAATAAAGCTTGATATAAGTTAATTGTAAAAAGAAAGGGGGTTTATTAAGCCCCTTTTTTTATTAAGTTCAGGGCAGAGCCTTCCCTATACCATTCAATTTGTTGAGAATTGTAGGTATGGTTTGCTTTTATATTGTCAATTGAACCATCAGAATGAATAATTTCAATTGTTAATTGTTTGTTGGGCGAGAAGCTCTCTAAGTCGATGAAATTAAAGGTATCATCTTCTTGAATCAAATCATAATCATTTTCATTACCGAAAGTAATCCCTAACATACCTTGTTTTTTTAGGTTTGTTTCATGAATTCTCGCAAATGATTTAACTAAAACAACTTTTACACCTAAATGTCTAGGTTCCATTGCAGCATGTTCTCTAGATGATCCTTCTCCATAGTTGTGATCTCCAACAACAACTGTTGAAATATTATTTTTTTTGTATTCTCTCTGGGTGTCAGGAACTGCACCGTATTCTCCAGTTAGCTGATTTTTTATATAGTTTGTTTTTTCGTTGAATGCATTTACTGCTCCAATTAAACAGTTATTTGAAATATTATCCAAATGTCCTCTGAATCTTAGCCATGGTCCTGCCATTGAAATATGATCTGTTGTACATTTTCCAAAAGCTTTAATTAATAATTTTGCCCCCTCAATATTTTTCCCATCCCATGCTTCAAATGGTTCAAGCTTCTCAAGTCTTTTTGAATTAGGGTCAATTACAACTTCTATACTTGAGCCATCTTTTACAGGCTCTATATATCCATTATCTTCAACATCAAATCCCTTTGGTGGTAATTCCCATCCTTTTGGTTCATCCAAGCTAACACGATCTCCATTATCATTCATTAGTTTATCTTTCATAGGATTAAAAGCTAAATCTCCAGAAATTGCAATTGCAGCAACCATTTCAGGTGAAGCAACAAATGCATGAGTATTTGGATTGCCATCAGCTCTTTTAGCAAAATTTCTGTTGAATGAGTGTATAATTGAATTTTTTTCTTCTTTATCAGCATCCTTTCTTGCCCACTGACCGATACATGGGCCACATGCATTAGTAAAAATTTTAGCATCAAGTTTTTCAAATATATTTAAGAGTCCATCTCTTTCAGCAGTGAATCTTACTTGCTCAGAACCTGGATTTATACCAAATTCAGCTTTCGTAGAGAGATTTTTTTCTAGTGCTTGATTAGCAATTGATGATGCTCTAGATAAGTCTTCATACGATGAATTAGTACAAGAACCAATTAATCCCCACTCAATTTTTCTTGGCCAGTCATTCTTTTTTAAAGTATTAGCCATTTTACTCACAGGGGTTGCGATATCTGGTGAGAATGGCCCATTGATATGAGGTTCAAGTTCAGATAAATTTATTTCAATTAATTCATCAAAATACTTTTCTGGATTTTTGTAAACTTCTGGATCTCCAGTCAAATAGTCTTTAATTTTATTTGCTTCATCAGCAATTAAATCACGTCCGGTAGCTCTAAGATACTTTTCCATTGATTCATCATAGCCGAAAGTCGATGTTGTAGCACCGACCTCAGCACCCATATTACAAATTGTACCTTTTCCAGTACATGAAAGTTCTTGAGCGCCAGGTCCAAAATATTCTATTATTGCACCCGTACCACCTTTTACAGTTAAAATACCTGCTACTTTTAAAATTACATCTTTGGGTGCTGTCCAACCAGATAATTTTCCAGTTAATTTAACGCCTATAATTTTTGGGAACTTTAATTCCCAAGCCATTCCAGCCATTACATCAACTGCATCAGCACCTCCAACCCCAATTGCAACCATCCCAAGGCCTCCCGCATTCACCGTGTGAGAGTCAGTACCAATCATCATTCCACCAGGAAAGGCATAATTTTCTAAGACTACTTGATGAATGATTCCAGCACCTGGTTTCCAGAACCCTATTCCATATTTATTTGAAACTGATTCCAAGAAATTGAAAACTTCATTGCTGGTGTTTATCGCATTTTGTAAATCATCAGTTGCTCCAATTCTTGCTTGAATTAAATGATCACAATGAACTGTTGTTGGAACTGAAACTTTTTTCTTTCCGGCTTGCATAAATTGTAGTAAAGCCATTTGAGCCGTTGCATCTTGACAGGCAATTCTATCTGGTGCAAAATCAACATAGTCTTTACCTCTGGTGAATGGTTTTTTAATTTTATCATCCCAAAGATGTGAGTAAAGAATTTTTTCTGAAAGTGTTAGTGGATGATTGCAAATTTTTTTAGCACTATCAACTTTTTGTTTGATTGTGCCATAAACATTTTTTATCATGTCTAGATCAAAAATCATAAGCAGGAGTAAAATTAATAAAAAACCCCCAAACATGGGGGTTTTTTTAGTAGCGGGAGCAGGACTCGAACCTGCGACCTTCGGGTTATGAGCCCGACGAGCTACCTACTGCTCTATCCCGCGAAATGGAGAGCGAATGTACAATATTTTGATTTTATAACAAAAATTATTGGGTATTACCCTTAAGAACTTAAATTTGTGGCGTGTTTAAATCAGGTTTTGTAAATATTATTGGCTTACCTAACGCAGGAAAATCATCAATAATTAACAGGTTATTAGAGGATAAATTTTCTATTGTTACATCTAAAGCTCAAACAACAAGGCATAGGGCTCATGCAATAATTAATGGTAAAAATTTTCAAGTTGTTATCTCTGATACACCTGGTTTTACTATTCCTAAAAATAAAATACACGAGTACATGAATAAAAAAATCTTATCATCTTTTAAAGATGCTGATATTATATTATTTATAGTTGAATTAGGAGCAGAGAACAGAAGAGATAATCAATTAATAGAAAAAATTAAAAAAATTAAAATTCCTGTTCTTTTAGTTTTAAACAAGGTTGACAAAGTCAATCAAGATATTTTGGAGGAAGAAAGTAAGTTTTGGTCTGATGAAATTGAAAATATTGAAACTTGGGTTGTATCAGCTAAAGAAAATTTTAATATTGAAAACCTGAAGAATAGATTAATCGAGTTGTTGCCTCAGGGCCCAAGATATTTTCCGGATGACATTTGGACTGATAAAAATGAAAGATTTTTTGCTAATGAAATAATTAGAGAAAAAATTTTCAATATTTATTCAAAAGAAATACCTTATGTATCAGAGGTAATAACAGAAAGTTTTAAAATAAAAAATAAGATTTTAAGAATATCATCAATGATAATAGTCGAGAGAGATTCACAAAAGGGAATCATAATTGGAAATAATGGTGAATCTATTAAAAAATTAGGCTCTGAGTCCAGAAAAAATTTAGAGGATTTTTTTAAGAGGAAGGTTTTTTTAGAGTTAAATGTGAAAGTTTATAAAGATTGGAGAAAAAACAGTAATCAACTTAAAAAATTAGGTTACAATTAAAATGAGTAAAATTGTTGCAATAGTAGGTAGACCAAATGTTGGCAAATCAACTCTTTTTAACAGATTGATTAAGAAAAATGATGCCATAGTTGATTCTGAAAGTGGAGTAACTCGTGATAGACACTACTCAATGTCTGATTGGAATGGCAAACCATTCACAATAATTGACACTGGCGGATATGTAATGGGTGGTGATGATAGTTACGAAAAAGAAATTGATAATCAAGTGATGATAGCTATTGAAGAATGCGATAAGATAATTTTCGTAGTGGATGTTAATGATGGAATTACATCACTTGATCAAGAAATAAATAAATTATTACACAAAACTGATAAAAAAGTGATTGTTGCTGTTAATAAAGTAGACAAAACTACAATGGTAAATGATTCTCTTGAATTTTTTTCTTTAGGATTTGACAATGTTTTTAGTATTTCTGCAATAAATGGAAGCGGTACAGGAGATCTTTTAGATGAGTTAGTTAAAGATTTTGAAAATAAAGATTTAGACCAAATTGATGATATTCCTTCATTCGCAGTGGTTGGTCGACCTAATGCAGGAAAATCATCATTTATAAATACAATAATTGGACATGAAAGAAACATAGTAAAAGATGAACCTGGTACTACGAGAGATAGTATTGATACTCATTATAAAAAGTTTGGATTAAATTTTAAGCTAATTGATACGGCTGGAATAAGAAAAAAATCTAAAATTAATAATAACTTAGAATTTTATTCTGTTGTAAGATCAATAAAAGCTATTGAGTGTTGTGATGTATGTTTATTGATTATGGATGCAACTAGAAGTTTTGATACTCAAATAAAAAATATTTTTTGGCTTGCTCACAGAAGAAATAAAGGGATTGTAATACTCGTTAATAAATGGGATTTAGTTAATAAAAAAAATGAATCTACAAATGAATATGAAAAAAGAATTCGTGAGGAGATCAAACCTTTTGATGATGTTCATATTATCTTCATTTCTTGCCTGAAAAAACAAAGAGTATTAAAATCATTAAACTATGCAATTGAGACATTTGAAAACAGATCTAGAAAAATTAAAACAAGCCAATTAAATAATGACTTACTACCTATCATAAAGAAAAATCCACCACCATCAAATAAAGGAAAGTTTGTAAAAATTAAATATTGTAGTCAAATACCATCACACTATCCTCAGTTTGTTTTTACATCTAGTTTGCCAAAATATATGAAAGAACCTTACAAAAGATTTTTGGAAAATAAGATTAGGGAATTATATAATTTTACAGGGTCGCCAATAAATATTTACAGTCGAAAAAAATAGTTAAAGCTCTTTTTCAATATTTATTAATTTTGACTTTATTTTTTCTAGTTTTTTTACAACTTCAAAAATTTCTTTACTTGATTCTAGTTGCTTCTTAGCTCCTTCAAGCGTGAAGCCTTTAACTTTAACTAAGTCATATATCAACTTAATATTCTTTAGATCTACAGAGCTATATTTTCTAGTTCCACTTATATTTTTTTTTGGTTTAAGTATATCAAATTCTTTTTCCCAAAATCGTAACAGTGATGGTTTAATCTCAAATGCTTTTGAAATTTCACCAATATTATAATACAACTTTTCAGGAAGATTGAGTTCCATCCTAATCAAGAGATTGATTTTCTTCAACAGACATTCTAAGAACCTCGTCAAACTCTTCAGGAGTTAAATTTCCATAAAAATAATTCACTGGATTTACCTTTTTGCCATCTTTAATTACCTCATAGTGAAGATGTAATCCTTTTGATCTTCCAGTAGTTCCAACAAATCCAATAATATCTCCTTTTTTAACATCTTGTCCTCTTTTAACATTATATGAATTTAGGTGAGCATATAAAGTAACGAATCCATATCCGTGATCTATTCTAATATGTTTTCCATATCCGATGGATCGATTGTCAGCTCTCACAATTTTTCCATTACTAGCAGCGTATACAGGGGTATTCCTGGGAGCTGCAAAATCTATCCCACCATGCATTTTTCTAGATTTATCGAACGGATCAGTTCTCATCCCATATCCTGAAGCAATTCTTGTTAAATCATTATTTTTTACGGGTTGGATTGATGGTATAGCTGCAAGCATTTTTTGCTTGTCCCTTACTAATTTTTCAATATCATCTAAAGATTTTGATTGAATTACAAGTTGTTTAGTCAGAATATCAATTTTTTTTGTAGTTTCCACTACAAGTTCAGAATTTTCATACCCTTCTAAATCTGCATATCTATTGACTCCACCAAAACCAGCTTTTCTAATATCCTCATCAATAGGATTAGCTTCAAACAACACTCTGTAAATATTATTATCCCTTTCTTCAATATTTTCAAGAACATTTTCTAACTGAGTAAGTTTTTTATTTAGTATATCAAATTGAAGTTCAAAATTATTTAATTCTCTTGCCTGACTTAGTTCAGTAGGGGTATTTATCAATGGTGTACTGATAAGAATTAATAGGCAAATAGTTCCAAAGAAAAATGCAGCTAAAAAAAATGACAAAAAATTTAGGAAACGATCCTTTTTTGAAAGTTTAATCTCTTTGTATGAAAGAGATTTATTATCGTAATAAAACTTAGATCTACCCATAAAAAAATGACTTTTGTTTAAGTTGTCACTATTTATTTTTTACTTTGTAAATATAAAGATTCTATTTATAAGATAAATTCTAATGAACTCTAATTTAATAAGGTCAAATTTTATCAAGTTTTTTGAAGAAAAAAAGCATGAATTTGTGCAGTCATCTTCAATAGTTTCTAAAAATGATCCTTCACTTATGTTTACAAATGCTGGAATGAATCAATTCAAAAATATTTTTTTAGGAAATGAGTCTAGTAAATTTAATAGAGTTGTTAATTCTCAAAAATGCTTAAGAGTCTCAGGTAAACATAATGATTTAGAGGAAGTAGGTGCTGATCATTATCATCACACCATGTTTGAAATGTTAGGAAATTGGAGTTTTGGAGATTATTTCAAAAAGGAAATAATTGGTTGGAGTTATGAAATTCTTACAAAGGTCTATAACCTTAAAAAAGAGGACCTATATGTAACAATTTTTGAGGGAAATAAAGATGACAATCTCGAAAAGGATAATGAATCTTTTAATTTTTGGTCTGAAATTATAGAAAAAGACAAAATTATTTTAGGAAATAAAAAAGATAATTTTTGGGAAATGGGCGATACTGGACCTTGTGGACCTTGCTCTGAAATTCATATAGATTTAAGATCTTCTAGCGACAAAAATAAGATACCTGGAAAAGAACTTGTAAATCAAGATCATCCTGAGGTAATTGAACTATGGAATTTGGTATTTATTCAATACAATAGAAAAGCTGATGGTAGCTTAGAAGAACTTCCAGAAAAACATATTGATACAGGTATGGGTTTTGAAAGACTAGCAAGAATAGTCCAAAATAAAAAATCAAATTACGATACAGATATCTTTACTCCACTTATAAATGAAATTTCTAAAATTACTGGCATTAAGTATGGAAATGACATTGAATCTGATATTGCATTTCGAGTAATTGCTGATCATGTTAGAGCTGTTTCTTTTTGTATTGCTGATGGTCAAATACCAGGAAACAATGGTTCATCATATGTTATAAGAAGAATTCTAAGAAGAGCTATTAGATATGGATATACATTTTTAAATCAGTCAAATCCATTTATTTATAATCTCGTTGAAATATTATCAAAACAATTTAAAGGTCATTTTGATGAGATTTTCAATCAGAAAAAACTAATTGAGTCAATTATTAATGAGGAAGAAAAATCTTTTTTAAGAACCTTAGCATCAGGAATTGAAAGATTAGAAAATATGATTAAAAAATCTAATTCTAAATCAATTTCAGGTAAAGAAGTTTTTGAGTTATTTGATACTTATGGATTTCCATCTGATCTAACATCTTTGATTTTAAAAGAAAGGCAGATGACATTTAATAATGAAGATTATCAAACAGAGCTGAGTAAGCAGCGAGAGAGATCTAAACAATCATCAAAGACTATTGCATCAGATTGGATTATTTTGAATGAACAACGAGGAGATGATTTTTGTGGTTATGATAAATTAAGTTGCGACACTAAGGTAAACCAATACAGAAATATTAATGTAAATGGTAAACAAGTTTGTCAAATTATTTTGAATGAAACTCCTTTTTATCCAGAAGGAGGAGGACAAGCTGGTGATAAAGGAAAATTAATTTTTGAAAATAAAGCTGAAATTATTGTTTATGATACTAAAAAAGAAAATGGTAAGATTATTCATTTTACAGATGCAATAGATATAGATTATACAAAAAATGTTACGGCAGTCGTTAATTCTTTGAATCGTAATGATTCTTCTTCAAATCATACTTCTACACATCTTTTACATCAAGCTCTTAGACATGTTTTGGGAGATCATGTTGAACAGAAAGGTTCATCAGTATCATCGGAAAATTTGCGATTTGATTTTTCTCATTTTAAGAAAATTGAAGAACAACAATTAAAAGAAATTGAAAATTTTGTTAATGATAAAATCGATTGTTCAATCGATTTAATCGAAACAAGAGATGAAGATTATGATACTGCAATTAGTAATGGAGCAATTGGTTTATTTGGAGAAAAATATGGGAAGAAGGTTAGAACAATAAAGTTTGGAGAATCATACGAATTATGTGGGGGAACACACGTAAAAAATACCCTTAATATTAGAAATTTTTTGATAATTTCTGAAAGTTCAATTGCATCAGGAATTAGAAGAATAGAAGCTATCTCTGGAAAAAAATCTATTAATTACTTGAGTCAAAGAAATAGTGAAATCAATGAACTAAAATCAATTTTGTCTTCCAATAAAGACACTGTTGGTTCAGTTAAAAATTTAAAAAATGAAAACTCAACGTTAATAAAGGGTTTAAAGAAGAGTCAACAAAAATTAATTCGATTCTATTCTGATTTTTATTCAAGTAAATTTTTCAAAGAAAATGATTATAATTTTTTAATACAGAAATTAGATACGGAGAATGATTTGATGAGATCATTATCGTTTAACTTAATAGGTAAGGTTTCAAATTCAGTAATTATATTTTATAATTTAGATTCAAATAAATTAAATATCATCTGTAATGTTTCAAAATCATTACCTGAAAATTCTAAAATTGATGCATCTCATATCATAAATAAAATTTGCAAGGAGATTGGTGGTGCAGGTGGAGGCCAAAGGTACTATGCTAGTGGTTCTGGGCCAAAAAATGATAAAATTGAAACTATAATAAAAACAGTCACAAAAACTTTACTGTAAGACTAATTCAGGATAAGATTCCAGTAACTTACTCACAAAGTTATTAATAAGTTCATCTCTAGTTGCACGATTAGAACTTAATGTTCCAGATCCATTTCCTTGCCACAATAATGAACCTGTTTTAGCATCAATAACATCAATATATAGCAACCCAATAATTCTAGAACTTGGCCTGTACGTAGTTGACATTCCATATGGGTACCATCCATAGTATGGATAATCATTGTATCTATTAATGTAAACATCCTCTCTTGATTTTGTATTAACGTTTATGATCAAATCAGGATTATTAGAAACGGTATAACCTTTCATTTGCATTTGTTTTTCAATTGAGCTTAATATTCTTTTTTTATCTAAATCTGAAATTTCAATTTTTTTAATTTGATTTTTAGAAAATGCAAAAGATTTATACTGTGAGAAGTTAGCAGATGAGTCAAAATCAGTTAATACTTTAACTGATGAACAGGAAACAAAAAATATTGAAAAAAATAGTACCGTGACAAAGGTTTTCATACTTTTAAAAATACAATAACTGTGCCTAAACTTCAATTTATTTAATTGGAATTAATAATTTTAGCATTTTAAAATGAAGTTTATTTCAATAAATAAAATTATAATTTCAGTATTCATTTTATCATTTTCTACAAGTTGCAGCATTATTAAATTCCCTTTCAAAGCTGCAAAAAATGTAAAAAAATCAATAGTTAAAAAAAAGGATAAATCAAATAATCAATATGAAAGATTTATTAGAAATATGAGTAGTGAAGAACGTTACAAATGGTACATTCGGACTTACTCTAAAATAGCTGTTGATCAAATGAAAAAAAATAAAATCCCCGCAAGTATTAAATTGGCACAAGGGCTAGTTGAATCTGGTGCTGGGGGCAGTAGTTTAGCTCTTAAATCTAATAATCATTTTGGAATTAAATGTCATCAAGAATGGAGAGGTAAAAAAGTTTATCATGATGATGATGAAAAAGATGAATGCTTTAGAAAGTATAAAAATGCTGAAGAAAGTTATAAAGATCATTCTGAGTTTTTAACAACCAGGGGCAGATATTCTTTTTTGTTTAAACTTCCTAATAAGGATTATGTAAAATGGGCAAATGGTTTAAAAAAGGCTGGTTATGCTACAGATCCTAGGTATCCAGAAAAATTAATTTCAGTTATAGAAAAATATAAACTTTGGAAATTCGATGGCTCAAAAAAACAAATTACAAAGTCAAAAAAAACAAATAAGCAAAAAAGTAAAGATGAGTCAAATTATGTTGTAAAAAAAGGTGACACCTTATATTCTATTTCAAAAAAATATAACACTTCAATTGACGAGATAAAGAAAAAAAATAAACTAAAAAATGACCAACTTAATGTTGGTCAAAGGTTAAAAATTTAGCCTGTCTTCATTGCTTCATCTATCATGGCAATACAATAATTTAAGTGACTTTTTAAAACCTTGTCAGAATATCTTTTGACTGCCTTATTTAAATCTTTCTTCAAGTCCATTAAAGTGCCCATTGTTATTGACCTTATATCAGAAACATCAACTTTTATTGTTGTAATGTAAGAACCCCAACCAGGTCTAGATGGTGGTTGTTCATTTTTCATAATATAACCTAGTCTAGATATAAAGGTTTTTTGCAAATTTCTCCTAAAAACATCTATTGATTTAGTATTATTTAGCTCAGACCAAATACCATCTTTTAAATCAACCATCATTTCATTTAATGAATAAGCATTACTTCCATTCAAAGCTTCATTTTCAATCATTCTCGCCATTCTGCCAAAATCTAGTACTCTATTTAAATAACTTGATTGAACACCTCTAATTCTATTTAATGTACCAGCATATTCAATTTTATTTAAAATATCCTTATCAATCATCCAATAAGGAGTTTCAAATAAATGCTCGTTTAAAAAACTCAAACATGCTTTTTGATGATTTTTATCTACGTGAGTGTAAACTGCACCATCCTGATCAGAAGTTTTGTAAAATTGATAGACACCGCCAATATTTGTTGCTACGTGGCCCATATATCTTCTAAATTGTCCAAGTATTTGACCATAGATATATTCCATTTCATCGTAAGTTTCACCATCCTCCGTTGTCCATTCCATGAGCTTTGGCAAAATTCTTTTTAAATTTTTAATTCCATATTCACTAGCTTTTATTGCATCATCACCTAAATCTTCAGTTTGTGAACTTGGATCAATACTTCCAGTTGGTCCAAATCTATATGTTAAATCATCTTCTTTTTCTCTAATCCAACTTCTTAATATTTCTTTTTCCTCTTCTTCAGAAACTCCAAGAATAGGTTTATAACCCCACATAACTGAATATCTATCGTAAATTCCAACATTTGGTGTTTCCCAATCTGACGGCATTAAGGCAACGCCTTTATCCTCAGGTTGAGCAACATAATTAAAACGGGCATAGTCCATTATTGAGGGTGATGTTCCATATTTTTTTGTAAATGTTGCTGATCTAAGTGAATCTACTGGGTATGCACTACTACTGCCCATGTTGTGAGGAAGTCCAATTGTATGTCCAAATTCGTGAGATGATACAAATCTAATTAATTCACCCATTACTTCATTTCTAAATTCAACTCCTCTAGCTTCTGGATCAACAGCCGATGCTTGAACAAAATACCAATTTCTTAATAATTTCATTACATTATGATACCAGTTGATATCGGACTCTATTATTTCGCCTGATCTTGGGTCGCTAACGTGAGGACCATTTGCATTAAGAGTTGAAGAAGCAAGGTATCTTACTGTTGAATACCTAACATCTTCTGGACTCCAATCAGGATCTTCTTCCTTAGTAGGAGGATCCTTACAAATTACAGCATTTTTAAAACCAGCTTCTTCAAATGCAGCATTCCAATCCTCAATTCCTTGTTTCAAATACTTTCTCCATTTCATTGGTGTTGCTCTGTCGAGGTAATAAACAATTGGTTTTTTAGGCTCAACTAACTCACCATTTTTAAACTTTTCTATATCTTCATCTTTTACCTCTAATCTCCACCTATCAAGATATGTTACAGTTTCAGCCTCTTGATTATCAATTCCGTAATCAGTTTGACTTGTTGTAAACCATCCAACTCTTTCATCAAAATATCTTCTTTTCATTGGTTCCTTCGGAAGTAATATCATGGAGTTATTTAACAACATTGAAATTTGACCATTCTTTGCATTTGAAGACCTGTAGGTTTTAATGTGTTTTGCCTCAATATTTAATGGAAAACTTCTTATTGATTCAATAAAAGATAGTTTGGTGTCCAATCCGGTTATATTATTTCTTTTCCTGCTTGACTGTGGATAGCCAAAAGATTTTACATCATTTTTAAACAAGCTTGTAACATCAATGACATAAGAGTTTTTATCCTTATTTTCAACTTCAATTTTAAAGCTGGCAATAATTGGTTCAAAATTTGAATTTGATACAGCCTCTCTGATTGGAAGAGAATCCGATGCATAATTTGAAAATGAAAGTTCTTTAAGAAGCAAGTTGTTGTCAAATTTTTGCCAGCTTAAGACTTGTTCACTTAGTTTGTGCGCACCCAATGAAATTTCTTTAGCCATTTTCGCAATTCTAGTTACCATTAACATGTCTCTACCAATCAAACTATCATTAATCTCATAGTAATATTTTTCATCAACCTTGTGTACATCAAATAAACCTTGATCAGTTACAGCTTTATCAGTTATAATATCGGAGTATGTTTTTTCTTTTTTATCCTTATCAGATTTCTCAGGTTTTTTTTGTGAAAAAACTGCAGAGCTGAAAAGAAGTAATGTAAAAAAAATAGAAAGAAATTTAATATGGTAGTGCGTTTTCATAATTATGCTATAGTGTTATAAAATTAAATTACAAAAAATGATTAAACTATTTCAATAAAAAGTCCATCATTTGTTTTTGAAACTTTAACTAAATTTTTTTTAGTAAGATTTTTAATGCTTTTATCCCATTTTTTATTGCTAAGTCCAGAGCTATCCTTTACAAAACTGAGTTCAACTTTTTCAAGATTTTTTACTTGATTGTAAATGGATTTTTCATCAATACTTAAATCAGATAATATATTATTTTCAGGCTTCATTTGTGGAAAAAAAATAACTTCTTGTATTGAACGATGATTAGTTAACAACATAACCAATCTATCTATACCAATACCTATGCCTGATGTTGGTGGCATTCCATATTCCAGAGATCTTACAAAATCGTGATCGATAAACATTGCTTCTTCATCACCTTTTTCAGAGAGTTTTAATTGATCTTCAAATCTTTCAAGCTGATCAATAGGATCATTAAGTTCTGAGTATGCATTAGCTATTTCACTTCCATTAATCAATAATTCAAATCTTTCAGTTAGTTGTGGATTTTCTCTGTGTTGCTTTGTTAAAGGACTCATCTCTTTAGGATAATCAATTATAAAGGTAGGCTGAATGAAATTTGACTCACATTTTTCACCAAAAATTTCATCAATTATTTTACCCTTACCCATTGTTTCATCAATTTCAACTCCAATTTTTTTGGCGGCTTCAGCTAATTCTTTTTCATCTAGGATCAAAGCATCAATTCCTGTTTCATTTTTTATCGCGTCAAGTATCCCAATTTTTTTATATGGCCCTTTGAAATTAATCTCTTTATTTTCAAATTTAACAGTTGAGGATCCAAGAGTATCAATTGTGACTTTTTCAAGTAATTTTTCTGTAAAACTCATCATCCAGTTGTAGTCTTTATATGCTACATAAAACTCTAAGTTTGTAAACTCTGGATTATGTGATCTATCCATTCCTTCGTTTCTAAAATCTTTAGCAAATTCAAATACACCATCAAACCCTCCTACAATTAGTCTTTTTAAATACAATTCATTTGCAATTCTCATGTATAGAGGAATGTTCAGTGAATTATGATGAGTTATAAATGGTTTAGCTGCAGCACCACCAGGTATTGGTTGTAATATTGGTGTTTCAACTTCAACAAAACCTTCATTCTCAAGTGAGGATCTAATTGATGAAATAATTTTAGACCTTTTTAAAAATGTTTCTTTAACATGGCTATTAACAATTAGATCTACATATCGCTGCCTATACCTTAACTCAGGTGAGCTAAATTCATCATATGTATTACCATCGCTATCAGTTTTTGGTAGGGGCAGGGGTTTTAAGGATTTGGACAACAATTTAAAATCTTTAACCAAAATTGTCATTTCTCCAACTTTAGTTTTAAATAATTCACCTTCAATCCCAATTATGTCACCTATATCTAATAGTTTTTTATAGAGTTCATTATATTTCGTTTTATCATCTCCAACACAAATTTCATCTCTGTTAAAATATACTTGAATTCTTCCACTACTATCTTGAAGCTCTGCAAAACTCGCATTACCTTGAATTCTTCTAGACATTAATCTTCCAGCTACAATCACTTTCTCATCTTCAATAAAATTTGATTTAATATTAGATGAGTTTGTAGTAACCTGGAATAATTCAGCAGGATAAGGATTGATTCCAAGCTCTCTGATTTTATTTAGCTTTTCTCGTCTAATTAATTCTTGCTCAGAAAGATTTGACATTTATCAAATATAATAATATAAGAGTTATTTAATGCTTATGTTTTTTAATTTTACATAAAATCTAAGTTTGTTGGATAAGCATAAAAAAATTATAATTAAAAATTTGGGTTTACTTGACTTTGAAAAAACTTTCCATATTCAAAAACATTTTCAAAATCAAATTATTGAAACTAAATTAAATAATAGAAAAAATAATCTTAATTCAATAACCCCTAATTTTCTTTTATTCGTAGAACATGATCACGTATATACTCTTGGAAATAGTGGTAATGAAAATAATCTAATATTTGATAAAAAAAGACTTGAAAAAATGGGTATAAAATATCATAAAACTAACAGGGGAGGGGATATTACTTACCATGGGCCAGGTCAATTAGTTTGTTACCCTATTTTAGACTTAGAGAATTTTTACAGAGATATTCATAAATATTTGAGAGATTTAGAAGAGGTTGTTATAAATACTTTGGATTATTTTAATATTTCCGCATCTGTAAATTCAAAAGAGACAGGTGTTTGGTTAGATGTTGGCACGCCTGAGGAGAGGAAAATATGTGCTATGGGAATTAAAGTAAGTAGATGGGTTACAATGCATGGATTAGCATTAAATGTAAATACAAATTTATCTTACTTCAATGGTATTGTTCCATGCGGAATAAGTGAAAAAGGGGTTACTTCTATTTCAAATGAACTAAATAAAACTATAGAACTTGATTTAGTTCGTAAAGTCTTGACAGAAAATTTTTTAAAAAAATTTAGTTAAGGCTGTACAGTAAAAGTTCATCATCGTCTCCTTTGAATGTTATCAAATCTTGATTTTTATCAAAACTAAACTCAAAAGTTGATGTTGAATAAATTGGAAAGCCTGAAATCATTCCATTACTATTGTATAGGTAGGATTTTTTTTCATTAACATCTCTAAAATGAAAATAAGTATTATTTTTTGAGCCTTTAATATTTAAATCATCAAAGTCTCCAAAGGGAATTTTATAATCAGTATTATTTATTGTAATATTTCCATTGGAAAGAACTATTAGATTATTTTTATTTGAATGAATCATGTTCTTTTGGTCAGGTAGTTGTTTTGTAGAAATCTTTCCATTTAGTTCAATTCTTACAAGTTGATTCAAATCATTTATTGTAATAATTCCTCCATCATTTTCATAAAAATGATTTGTACTAGTAGTAAAATTTTCTGGTAATTTAATACGAATATTTCCTCTTCGATCTAAAATTAAAGGCTTATTATTCTTAGTGACTAGCAATAAATAATCTTTGTTTAATATTCTTAGATGTTTTATTGGAAATTTTATATCTGAATTTAATTTATTTCGCTTAAATCCTTTAACAGTATTCAGTTTAGAATCTAACATTTTTAATGATTTCCCCTCTTGAATTACAAATCTGTAATTTCTGGTATTATCATAATCAAAAACTGACAAAAACTTTTCAGATGAAGATTTATTAAGATTTATTTTTTTTACCAGCTTGCCATTAATATCTAAAATTAGAAACTCATCTTCAGTTAAAAATGAATATTGTAATCGATTATTCTTATATAAATCAACTTGAAAAATATCACTTATTATTTTAGAATTTAATTTCTTTCTTAATGTTTCTTTTCCATTCATATCCAAAACAATTAAATTATAATCACTGTCCTGTAGAATGATATTTTTTTTACCTGAATTGTAGTTGTAAATAAATTTTGGATTAAAAATTATTTTATTATCAATTTTTTTTGAAAAAATAAGATTTAATTTTTTTTTGGTTTTAGTGTCAAATTTTGTGGTTGAAAAAATAGATTTAAAATTATTTTCTCCTAACAACTCATAATTTGTAAACCAATATGGGTAATCCACAGTTTCATTAGAATCACCTAGATTAAGTATTTCAAAATATGTTGTTTTTTCTGGAATTGATTTTAAAAAGTTTAAAAAGCTTTGATTATTAATTATAAGTGATTTGTTATTATAGTTGAGCAACATGTTCTGAATAACAGAAATATCATTTGCAAAAATTACAGATTCATTTAAGACTGTAAAAAAATTATAATTCGATATAAGTTTAAATTCCATAATATCAAATGAGGATAATTTTATATCACTTGCATCAAAAATAGATTGATCTCTATATTTACTAATTAATTTTTTATCATTAAATGACTCATTCAAACTAGCTTCTTCAAAATTTAATATTAATAAACTTTCATTATTTACTGTTATTAGCCCTAACTCATTAACACTTTTAAAAAAACTATTGAGTTTCTTTTCATTTGCGCTCAATTTTGTTTGCTCATTATTAAAATTATTTTCTACTGTTTCGGATTGAAAGGAAAGCCTAGTGAATTCAGAAAAATTATTTGGAACTAGTTTAAGGATATTTGATTTAGATTTTTTTATATCCAACAATATATTTACTGGTTTATTATCCTCTTTTTGGTATACTCCTAGTATATTAATGTTATCATTCTTTGTATCTAGTTCATATTGAATCCACTTGGAATATTTTGAAATATTTTCCTTTTTTGAATTGAAATTTAATTCTTCATATTTTTCAGATATATTTATTGAAATATTTTTGGTTTTTGAACTATGTGTTTTTTTAAAATTTAGATAATCGATATTTTTTGAGAAAGTTGCGTTTCTAATGATGTTCTCAATCAAAAGTTTTTCTTTAGAAAAATATAAGTAATTATCAATTTTTGATAAATAAAAATCATCTTTAAACAAATAAATGTTTTGACTATTGTAAGATATAGTGTCACGAACAAGACTATCTTTAATTTCGTAACCAAAATCTTGTTGAATTACTACGCTATTTAAATTATTCTTTCCTGTTTTGTGAAAACTATAAATTAGTTCTCCCTGAGGTTCAAGTAAATCAATGTTTTCAAATTCTAGATTAAGTGATTTTTCAAGAAGATTAAGCTGGTTATAATTTATTTCTTTAAAGTCATTTATATTTAATACAACTAATGGGTTATCAGGTATTTTATCAATAATGCTAATTGTATTTTCTGTCTTATCGCAGGAAAAAATTATAAAAAATAAAAGTAAATATTTTTTCAAAACTTTATTACAAAATTAAAAAATCAAATTTTAATTTTAAGTTGTTTGTTTAGTAGATTAAAACTTTTTCTATGATATATTGAAATTCCAAACTTTTTAATTGCACTCTTGTGTTTAATTGTTCCATACCCTTTGTTATTAATCCAATCATAATATGGATACTCTTTATTATATTTAACCATCAATTTATCTCTGTGAACTTTTGCTAATATTGATGCTGCAGCAATACTTTGGTATATGCTATCTCCTCTTATAACACATTCATATTTAAATTTATTTTTTGTTTTAAATTGATTACCATCAATTATTATGTAATCAGCTTTTCTAATAATTTTTGATATAGCTTTATTCATAGC
Source organism: uncultured Bacteroidota bacterium (assembly GCA_902535165.1). Lineage (GTDB taxonomy): Bacteria > Bacteroidota > Bacteroidia > Flavobacteriales > Flavobacteriaceae > Eutrophosalina. Next base: position 55,676 of record CACASE010000004.1, read on the forward strand.
TAAAAATGTTGATTCAAGCACATTTATTGAGTCTACAATATCATTAGGTATGTCAATAATTGAATAGTCAATTGCAATTGAGGTGATTTCATCATATAATTTCATTCTATTATGCGCATTAAGTTTTTTTGAATCCTGAATAAGCTTATTCTTATAATTTTTTGGTAGAATAACTGCAGCTGCAGTTACAGGACCGGCCAGGCATCCTCTACCTGCTTCATCAACACCACAAACAAAAAGGTCATTATTAAATGCTTTTAACATATGCCTTCAATTTAATGTAATAATTGTTTTAAATCAATAACTTTATTGCAAAGAATGAGATATTTAATTTTATTGTTTTGTGTAATTTTTAGCACTGTTAGTCAATCTCAAGAAAATAATCAAGATAATTCTTCAAATGCATTAGGTTTTTTCAATAAAGTAAAGGATAGTATGTCAATTGAAAATTTTCAATTTGATGTCAATAAATTAAAATTTTTTGGAATTGAAAATGATACCATTCTATTAGACACATCACTGAATATCAATAAATATTATCAATTCAATTATCGCAAGAAAGATAATTTTGAATTTTTGAAATTCAATAATATTGGTCAAGTCTACAATAAACTTTCCTACAATCCAAATAATAATTTTTTGCCAAAGATAGGTTTCAGTGCTAATAAAATGCTTTTAATAGGTCAAGAGGATTATAAATTCTATGATGTTGCATATCCATTAACTGAGCTTTTCTTTAAAACTGTCTATTCTCAAGGACAATTAACAGATGCATTATTTACAACAAATATCAATAAAAACACAAACTTTTTATTGGCATTTAAAGCTCTAAGAAGCTTGGGTAAATATCAAAATAGTTTATCAGGATCTAAACACTTTAGATTCGGTTTTTCTTTCATCAAAAATAACTTTGACTCAAAAATATTTTTTACAAGTCAAAAACTAGAAAAACATGAAAATGGTGGATTAAATGATACCTCATTAATTGATTTTGAATCCGGTGATCCAGAATTTAAAGAGAGATCTAAGTTAAATGTCAATTTTGAAGATGCTGTAAATACTTACCAAACTAGAAATTTTTATTTTAAAAATAATTATACTCTTTTGAATAAAAATAAAAATTATATATCTATCATATATAATCTTGATTATGAAACAACCAATAATAAATATGAGCAAGAGCAAGAAAGTTACCTATATGGCTCGTTGAGATCAGGACTAAGTGAAGTTAATGATCATTATAAATTTAGATCACTTAAAAATGTCATTGAGTTAAAAACAAAATCAAGCTTTTTTGATGAATTAACTTTAGGATATATAAATTATAATTACAATTTTTTTGAAATAAATCAGTCAGATGAAAAAATAGCAGGTGAAAACTCAAGTCTTTTTTCGGGCTCTGTCTTTAAAAAAATAGGAAACATTAATATTAATTTTGATATAAGCCAAAAAATTAAAGGAGATAGAATAGGGAATGAAATAAATTTCATTTTAAATTCCAATGATAAATCAAAATTTAATTATTTAATTAATCTAAACTTAAGACAGTCGCATCCTGGCCTCATTTATGACATTTACAATAGTGATTATTCAAATATAAATTTTGAAAGAAAAAATAAATTAACAGAAACTAAATCTCTTAATATTAAACTTAATAAAAAGAGTATTGGAAGCGTATCATTTAGTCTTTTAAACGTTAATAATCAATTTTACCTAACAGTTAATTCCGATATAGAGAATAAACTAACTCCAATTGCAAATCAATATAATAATCAAATAAATATCATCAAATTTAGATACAGTAATGAGATTAAATTTGGTAAGTTCTCACTAGACAATACAATTTTATTACAAAATGTTGATCAAGAGGATTCTATCATAAATTTACCAAAAATTTTGGCTAGGAATACATTGTACATTTCTGAAAAAATCTTCAATAATGTAATGGACATACAAACGGGAATAAGTTTAAAAATATTTTCAAAATTTTATGCTAATGAATACAATCCTATACTTTCAACCTTTCATATTCAATCCTTAAAAAAAATTGGAGGATATCCGCTTTTAGATTTTTTTGTCAATGCTAAGATCAGACAAACTAGAATTTTTTTGAAAGCTGAGCATTTTAATTCCTCTATTTCATCTGGAAATTTTATGTCAAGTCCAACATCCCCCTACAGAGATAGCAGTATTAGATTTGGATTGAGATGGAATTTATTTAACTAATGGAAGATCTCCTTTAGTTTTCGAGGGTAATTTTGAGTGCCCCATTAATAGTTCATCAATTCTATATGCAGCTTCCCTTCCCTCAGAAATTGCCCAAACAATCAAGGATTGCCCTCTTCTTAAATCACCTGCAGCAAAAACCTTTTTGTCAGAGGTCATGTAATTATTAGTTAAAGGTTTATTTGAAGAATCTAACTTCAAATTAAGATCTCCCAAAATATTTTTTTCAGGTCCCGTAAAACCTAATGCCAGCAATACAAGTTCACATGGCCATATTTTTTCAGAATTAGCAATTTCAACTAGCTTTGGTTTTAAATTTTCTGTTTTTTCCCATTTAACTTCAACAGTCTTGAGCCCAGTTAATTCACCATTGTTGTTAGTTATAAATTCTTTTGTTAAAATAGACCATTTTCTATCACTTCCTTCCTCATGTGAAGAACTGTTCTTTAGTGTAAATGGCCAATATGGCCATGGATTTTCAGATGACCTTTCTTTTGGCGGTTTTGGCATAATTTCAAAATTTACTACGGACTTAGCACCTTGTCTATTAGATGTGCCAATACAATCAGATCCTGTATCCCCACCACCAATTACAATCACATTTTTACCCTTTGCGCTGAGCTCAGTATTAACTGGAATATTTTTTTCAATGGCCTCATTTTGATGTTTTAAAAAATGCATAGCTTGAATGATATTCTCTGACTCTGATCCAGGAATGGGAAGAGATCTTTTAATAGTCGCTCCTCCACATAATAAAATGATATCGTTTTTTTTATATAAATCAATAATTGATATGTCTTTTCCGATTTCAGTTGACGTAATAAATTCAATACCTTCCAAAATCATCTGATTAATCCTTCTATCTATGACATTTTTTTCTAATTTGAAATCTGGAATTCCATACCTTAATAAACCTCCAATTTTATCATCACGCTCATAAACAACTACAGAGTGTCCCGCAGAGTTTAATTGTTGCGCAGCAGCAAGACCTGCTGGACCTGAGCCTATAACAGCTATTTTTTTTCCAGTCCTGAATTTTGGGATATTAGGCTTTATCCAACCTTCACTAAAACCTCTCTCTACAATATACTTTTCTATCATTTCAATAGAAACTGGAGGGCTTATAAGACCAAGTACACATGCAGCTTCGCATGGAGCTGGACATAATCTACCTGTAAACTCAGGAAAATTGTTTGTAGAATGAAGAATCTTTAATGCTTCTTTCCAATTTTTTCTATGTACAGCATCATTAAAATCTGGAATCATATTTCCCAGTGGACATCCACTGTGACAAAAAGGGACACCACAATCCATACACCTTGAACCTTGTTTTTCTAACTCTTTATCATCAGGTTTAATTGTAAATTCCTTGAAGTTTTTTAATCTCTTGTAAACGGGTATATTCTCCTCGTTTTTTCTTTCAAATTCAATAAACCCTTTAAGTTTCCCCAAAATCTAACTTATTATTTGATTAATCTTTTCTTGAGCTAATTTTTCTAATGCAAGCTTATACTCAGTAGGCATAACTTTAACAAACAGTTTGCTTTTATTTTCCCAGTTTTTGATTATTTTTTTTGCTATTTCACTGGATGTAAACGTAAAATGACTTTGTATTAATTCGCTGATAATATCTAAATCTTGAGTATCTGGTTTTTCAAGTTCAATGCTTTCCATATTAAAATTTCTCGAATCATATAATTCAGGATCTTTATAAATATATGCAATTCCACCACTCATCCCAGCAGCGAAATTTCTACCAATTTTACCAAGAATCAAAGCTATACCACCAGTCATATATTCACAACCATGATCACCAATTCCCTCCACAACAGCTGTTGCACCAGAATTCCTTACACAAAACCTCTCCCCAGCTATTCCATTAATATATGCCTCACCAGATGTAGCACCATATAATGCTACATTTCCAGTTATTACATTTTTATTTGATTCAAATGTTGCATTTTTTGGCTTTCTCACTACTATTGTAGCTCCAGAAAGTCCTTTTCCAAAATAATCATTTGTATTGCCATCAATGACCATTTTCAAACCCTTAACAGAAAATGCTCCAAAACTTTGACCAGCAGACCCCTCAAAATTAAGACTTAATGTGTTTTTTGGAAGAGCCTTAGCCCCATATTTTTTTGAAATTTCATTACTTATTATAGCTCCAACGGTTCTATCTGTATTATTAATTTTAAAATCTAATGACATTTTTATTTTCTTTGAAATTGCCATGTCTGCATCTTTTAAAATTTTAAAATCAAGTACATTTTTTAAATTATGATTTTGTTTTTTAGTATTTCTTAGGGGAGTGTTTTCATCAACATTGGGTTTATATAAAATTTTTGAAAGATCAATTCCCTTAATTTTAAAATAATTTAAAGCATCTTTTGTATCTAACTTTTCACTTTTTCCAACCATCTCATCGATAGTTCTGAAGCCAAGATTAGCCATAATTTCTCTGAGCTCTTGTGCAACAAAGTACATGTAATTGATAACATGTTCTGGTTTTCCTTTAAAGTTTTTTCTTAATTCTGGATCTTGGGTCGCGATACCAACAGGACATGTATTCAAATGGCAGGCTCTCATCATAATACATCCCGAGGCTACAAGGGGTGCAGTTGAAAAACCAAACTCTTCTGCCCCAAGTAAGCATGCTACTGCAACATCTCTCCCAGTTTTGAGTTGTCCATCACATTCAATTACCACTCGACTTCTTAGATCATTTAAGACCAATGTTTGTTGAGCTTCAGCGATGCCTAATTCCCATGGGAGACCTGCATGTTTCAATGATGTGAGTGGTGAGGCACCAGTTCCACCGTCAAATCCAGAAATTAAAATTACATCAGCTTTGGCTTTGGCAACTCCAGCAGCTATGGTTCCAACACCAACTTCTGAAACAAGTTTTACGTTAATTCTTGCATTTCTATTTGCATTTTTTAAATCATAAATTAATTGCGCAAGATCTTCAATCGAGTAGATATCGTGATGCGGAGGTGGTGATATTAAACCCACATATGGTGTTGAGTTTCTGACTTTAGCAATCATGGGATCAACTTTTGGTCCTGGTAATTGACCACCTTCGCCGGGCTTAGCTCCTTGAGCCATTTTAATTTGAATTTCATTGGCATTACTTAGGTAATGTGAGCTAACTCCAAATCTTCCGGATGCAACTTGTTTGATCGAGCTATTTTTTGAGTCACCATTGCTACTAACCTTAAATCTTGCAGGATCTTCACCACCTTCACCTGAATTACTTTTTCCACCAATTCTGTTCATTGCAACAGCTAAATTCTCATGAGCTTCTTTGCTCAAAGAGCCATAAGACATTGCTCCTGTTTTGAATCTCTTAACAATTTCTGTCCAAGGTTCAACTTCTTCAATTGGAATTGGGTCAAATTCTGAGAACTTGAATAATCCTCTGATTGTCATAAATTGTTGATTTTGTTTATTTATGTTTTCAGAATATATCTTATATGTTTCATAACTTTCTTGTCTAACTGATTGCTGAAGTTTTGATATAGTCAATGGATTAAGCATATGTGCTTCACCATTTCTTCTCCATTTGTATTCTCCTCCAATTTCAATATCTGAAATATCATTTTCAAATTCGAAAGCTTTATTTATTCTTGATGAAATTTCTTTTTCAATGACGTATAAACCTATACCTTCAATTCTAGATGGTGTGTTATTGAAGTATTTATCAACAAACTTTTTCCTAAGACCCAACGCTTCAAAAATTTGTGCACCACGATATGAGTGAAGAGTGGAAATACCAATCTTATTCATCACTTTTAAAATACCTTTAGCAGTAGCATTGTTGTAATTTGAAATAGCTTGATTTAAATTTTGATCTTGAATTAGTCCTAAATTATGATGATAAGTGATAATTTCATTAACTAAGTAAGGATTAATTGCACTAGCTCCGTAACCAAACAGCATAGAAAAATGGTGTGGTTCTCTCGGTTCAGCTGATTCAATAACAATCCCAAACTTAGACCTTTTTTTTCTTTTTATCATGTGATGATGAATACAAGAACAAGCTAATAATATTGGAATTGGAGCAAGTTTTTTATCTACATTTCTGTCACTAATAATAATAATATTATGATTATTATCAACTTTCTTCTCAACTTCATCAACTAATTTTTCTAATGCTTCTTCCAGGCCATTGTGTCCTTTAGATAATTTATACAAGGCGTTAACAGATGCTGCTTTAAAATCTTTGTGTTTAATATATTTAATTTTATCTAGGTCTTCATTGGAAATTATTGGGTTTTGGATTTTTAGTTTTTTAGCATGCTTTGCACCTATATCAAAAATATTAAAGTCACTTCCAATGGATAAGCTTGTATCTGTAACAATTTCTTCTCTAATTCCGTCCAAAGGAGGGTTAGTAACTTGTGCAAATAATTGTTTGAAATAATTATACAATAACTGCGGTCTCTTTGATAGTACAGCAAGAGGAGTGTCAGAACCCATTGATCCTATGGATTCCTTTCCCTTTTTACACATCGGAATGATAATTGTATTAAAATCTTCTTTCGTGTAGCCAAAAATTTTGAGCCTAGTTTCAAAATCTATTTTTTCTTTTGGCGTCCTATTTCCAGTATATGGAATCTTACTTAAAGGAAGTATATTTTTATCTAACCATTTGCGGTAAGGATGTTTATGAACAATAATTTTTTTAATCTCATCATCTTCAACTATCCTACCTTCTTTCATATCAACTAAAAACATTTTTCCAGGTTCTAATCTTCCATGCTTTTTGATATTTTCAGGTTTTATTTCAATTACGCCAGTTTCCGAAGACATAACAACATAACCATCCTTAGTAACTGTATATCTTGAGGGCCTTAACCCATTACGATCAAGCAAAGCTCCAATATATTTTCCGTCAGTAAATGGTATTGATGCTGGCCCATCCCATGGTTCCATTAAACATCCATTGAACTCATAAAAAGCTTTCTTAGAATCATTCATGGATTTATGTTTTTCCCAAGCTTCAGGTACCAATATCATCATTATTTCTGGAAGGGATCTACCAGTCATTAGTAATAATTCCAAAACCATATCCATCGATGCTGAATCCGATTTTCCAGGTATTATTATAGGAAAAATTTTATTTAAAAACTCCTCATCTATAAGCTTTGAATTTATTAATTCCTGTCGTGAAATCATTCTGCTAACATTCCCTTTAAGTGTATTAATTTCACCATTATGACACATGTATCTAAAAGGCTGAGCTAAATCCCACGTAGGAAATGTATTAGTTGAAAATCTTTGGTGTACCAGTGCTAAACTTGTGACCAGCTTTGGATTTGATAGATCAATATAAAATCTTTCGATATCTTCAGGGATTAGAAGTCCTTTGTAAATAATTGTTCGTGTATGAAGACTTGAAAAGTAAAAGAAATTTTTTTGAGAAAAAGGTGAGTTGTAAATCGTGTTTTCCGAAATTTTACGGGCTAAGTATAATTTTAGGTTAAATTCTTCTTCACTTTGATTTGGTGAGCTTTTACCAATGAAGACTTGTTTAATTCTTGGTTGGGATTGTGCAGCTATAGAGCCAACGACTTTTGCATTTACAGGAACATCCCTCCAGCCGATAATATTTAAATTTTGTTTAGAGATTTCAGCTTCAAAAGTCTTTATGCAATGATTAGATTGATTTATTTTTTGAGGCAAGAAAACCATACCAACACCATATTCATGAGGATCTGGTAGATCAAAATCACATTCGTTGGAGAAAAACTCATGAGGAATTTCAATTAAAATACCTGCTCCATCTCCTGTTCTCCCATCAGAACTAACGGCACCCCTGTGTTCTAGGCATGTTAAAATATTAAGTGCTCTGTGAATTATATCATTCGTTTTGATTCCTTTTAGGCTACAAATAAAACCAGCACCACAGTTTTCATGTTCAAAAAGAGGACTATATAAACCTTGTTCTTTCATCTAAATGTTTGGTGGAATCCACCAAATTACACAAATCAATACCAAAATTCATACCGATTACTCTTTATTTCAATTTTAAAACTTATTAATATTAAGTTTTCATTATTTCTTTATGTTTTTTAATTTTTTTATATAATTTGGCGTGATAATTGAGAATTTGAAAATAAAAAATGTTAGAAACAATAATTATAATCGTTTTTATTCTTGGCTACTTAGGTATTGCATTTGAACACTCATTAAAAGTTGACAAATTGATACCAGCCTTAATTATGATGGCTGTAATGTGGGGTATTATCTCATATTTTGACATGACTGTTTTTGAGATTGATACAAAAAATAAAGAGTTGATGCCTTACAAATTAAAGTCAGTAATGAATTATTTTTTAGGTCATACAGCTGAGATTTTAATTTTCTTGATCGGAGCTATGACCATCGTTGAGACAATTGACTTTTTTTAATGGTTTCAAGACTATCAAGAAGTTGATTAAAACTAAAAGTAAAGTTAAAATTTTGTGGATTATATGTTTTCTAGCTTTCATCCTATCTGCTATAATAGATAATTTGACCGCGACTATTGTTCTTGTGACAATTCTTCAAAAACTTGTCAAAGAAAGAACACTTAAACTTTGGTATGCAGGTATGATTATAGTTGCTGCCAATGCTGGTGGTGCATGGTCACCAATTGGAGATATAACTACAACAATGCTATGGATTGGAGAAAAAGTTTCAATTGTAGCATTAATCAAATACTTAATTATTCCTTCATTGGTTTGTATGATCATACCAACTTACGTGGCATCCAGGTATAAAGTATTTCAAGGTGAAATCGATCCACCTAAAAATACAGAGAAAGAAAATCCCTATGGATCTCTAATACTAAAAATAGGTTTAATTTCGATTGTTTTTGTGCCAGCATTCAAAATTTTTACAGGATTACCACCATATGTAGGCATGATGCTTTCTCTGGCAGTCGTAGCTACAATTGCAGAATTTTTAAACAATTCTTTATCATCCATGAAGTTTGATTCGGGTCATTCTCATCACAGTCCAATTCATTACGCATTAACAAAAATTGAAATGCCAAGTATTTTATTTTTCCTAGGTATTTTAATGGCAGTTGGAGCTCTTGAAGCCCTAGGAATTGTTTTTGGAGTTGGACAGTGGATGGTGTCAACCTTTGAAAATGTTGATTGGGTAATATTTGGAGGATTAGATATTGTTGTCTTTGTATTAGGTTTTCTCTCTGCTGCTATTGATAATGTTCCACTTGTTGCTGCTTCCATGGGAATGTTTGGAGAAGCTGTTGATGATCCATTATGGCACGGAATTGCTTATGCTGCTGGTACCGGTGGAAGTATGATAATTATTGGATCAGCTGCAGGTGTTGTCGCCATGGGTATGGAAAAAATTGATTTCATGTGGTATCTCAAAAAGATAGCTTTTCTAGCATTTATTGGATATATCGCAGGATTCATCACATTTATTCTTCTTAGAGATTTTGTTCTTAATTAATGAATTACACTGAAGCTATTGATTGGCTTGAGAACATTCCAATTTCGTTCGATTCAAATTATTCTTGTTATGAATTTAAATTAAAAAATATAGCTGAGTTTCTTAACTTTTTGGGTAATCCTGAAAATGATTTGACATTTATTCATGTTGGTGGGACAAATGGTAAAGGATCTACCTGTCATATTATATCATCAATTTTACAAGAACATGGCTACAAAGTCGCACTTTTTTCATCCCCACATTTATATGATTTCAGAGAAAGAATCAAAGTTAATGCAGACTTTATTGATAAAAAGTTTGTTTTAAAATTTATCAGAGATAACATAGATTATATTAAAGAAAATAAATTATCATTTTTTGAAACCACCTTTGCATTGTCTCTATGTTACTTCAGATTAATAAAGCCTGAATATACAATTGTTGAAGTAGGTCTAGGTGGAAGGCTCGACGCTACAAATCTCATAAATCCAATAATTTCAATCATCACCAATATTGGTTATGATCATAAAAAATTTCTAGGAAATAATTTACTTGAGATTGCTAAAGAAAAAGCAGGCATCATTAAATCAGGTGTAGATATTTTGATTGGAGAATCATCAATTGAATTAAACCAGGTTTTTGAAACTAAAGCCAAGGAGCTTAATTCAAATATTTATTATGCTGATCAAAAAATAGATAATTATAAAACAGATTTGAATGGGTATTATCAGCACAAAAATATTAATACTGCTATATCAGCACTTAAAAAAATTAAGTCAATAAAACTCAATAAAAAGAAAGTTGTTAATGGAATTAAAAATGTAATTAATAACACAAATTTAATTGGAAGGTGGCAAATAGTTAAAACACAACCAAAAGTAGTTTACGATGTTGCCCATAATATAGATTCTTTAGAGCTTATTTTTAATCAAATTAAAAATACCAAAGGTAAAATTAGAATTGTATTTGGTACTTTGGATAAGACAGATCAGCTTGATTGTCTTAAAATTTTTCCAAAAAAATACGAATATTATTTTTGTGAACCTAAGACCAAAAGAGCTATGTCATTAAACAAGCTCTGTAAAAAAGCAAAAGAATTAAAAATTAATTTCTCCTCGTACAGTTCTGTAAAAAACGCTTATCATACTGCATTTATGAATTCTAAAAATGATGATACAGTTATAGTTACAGGTTCAACATATTTATTTTCAGAAATTAACAATTAAATTTTTAAAATATCATTTAAGACTCCTTTTGCAGTAATAAATCCTCCTGCTCCTGGACCCTTTAAAACTATTGGGTTTTTTAAATTATTTTTGGTTTTAATTATGATAATATTTTCCTCATCCAAAACATCATAAAAGACATCACCTTTTTTAATTTCCTCTAATGAAATAACACCTTTTCCATTTGATTTTAACTCTGCGATATGTTTTAGTCTACAATTTTTTGCTTTAGCTAATGAAAGCTTATTATTAAAATAAGTTTTATTTTCCTCAATGTAATTTGAAAAAGATTGATTTGAACTGAAATTAAGTTCATGACTATTTGGTAAAAATGATTTTATTTTGATATCATCTATTTCAGTCGTGAATCCACATTCCCTAGATACAATTAGTAATTTTCTTGCAACATCAACACCAGATAAATCAATCAGAGGATTTGGTTCAGTTAAACCAAGTTTTTTAGCCTTTTCAACAATGTTATGAAATGTATTTTCAATTGTGAAATTATTAAAAATATAATTTAGTGACCCTGAAAGAATTCCGCGTACTGAGAAAATCTCATCATTTGATAAAATTAAATTATTTAGAGTTTCAATTACAGGAATAGCTGATCCAACGTTTGTTTCATAAAGGAAAGAAACATTATTTTTTATTGTAAGTTTTTTAAGCTTTTCATAATAACCAAAGTCAGATGAACATGCAATTTTATTACATGTTACAACTGAAATTCCCTCATTAAAATAATTTTCATATTCCCTTGATATTATTTCTGAAGCTGTATTATCAACGAAAACACTATTTGAAAGATTAAATTTAATTGTACGATTAAAAAATTGATCCCTATTATTTTTCTCACCATTACTTAACAAAGATTTCCATTTTGATAAATCAACTCCTTTTTTATCAAAAAACATAAATTTTGAGTTTGAAATACCAATCACATTCATTTTAAATTTTTGTGAGTATTTATTTTTCTTAGTGATTAATGATAATAATTCACTACCAACATTTCCTAGGCCCGTTATAAATAAATTTAACTCTCTCAATTTTCAAATATGTGATTAAGTTTACTTTTCATTTGTTTAAATTCTATCAAAAAAGCATCATGCCCATGATCTGATTGTATTTGATAGTAATAAATATTTTTTTTAATAGCTGATAGTAAATCATAAGTATTTTCAATCTCAAAATTTGGAAATAATAAATCTGAATTAACTCCAACTAAATGAATTTTACTTTTATTTTTTGTTATTAATTTGAGAAACTTATTTTCATAATTATATCCAATTGATGAAAGTAGGTGATTCATATGGATATAAGATTTCAATGAAAACTTTTCCTTTAGCTTATTCCCATGATGATTAAGCCAATCAATTACTTTTCTTTCATTTAAATCATTTGATTTAATCTTGAATCTTCTGTTTATTGATTTCGGATTTCTGTAAGATAACATAGCATGTAGCCTTGCATCAAAAACTGGATTTTTAGAGTTTTTTAAAATTAGATTTTGAAAATAAGTATTTGAAATTAACCAATCAGATGCTTTATAGTCTGCTGCAACTGGAATTAAATTTTCAAAAAAATTTTCATCCAATAATCCCATCTCCCAAACAAGTCCTCCACCAATTGAACCACCAATTAATGAATGCACTTTTCTAACACCTAAGTTTTTTAATAATTGAACAAATAATTTTGCAACGTCACTAAGAATCCATTTATTACCATAATTAAAACCTCTTTTTTCCTGGATATTTCCAGGGATATTAATACACATAACACAAAATTTATCTGTATTAATCATTTTTTTACTGCCAATTAACTCACTCCACCATCCAGTATCTCCAGAGATATTTGAGTCGCCAGTAAGAGAATGATTTACAACAACTAAAGGACCTTTACCAAGCTGAAGCCCAAATGTTTGATAACTTAAACTTACTGATACATTCTCACCACTAGAAAGCTTAAAATTTTCAAATTTGTGGTAGTTTAATTTAGTGCTCACAAATTAAATTATTTTAATTGCATTCTCCAGATCATTTTTTAAATCATCAAAATTTTCTAGACCAACTGAAAGTCTAATTAAGTCTCTAGAAACACCTGTTTGTAATTGTTCATCCTCAGATAATTGAGAATGAGTTGTACTTGCTGGATGAATTATGAGAGATTTTGAATCACCAATATTAGCCAATAGAGAAAATATTTTAGTATTATCGGCTATCTTTTTTGCATGATCATATCCTCCTTTAACACCAAATGTTACTAATCCACTTTGACCATTAGGAAGATATTTTTTTGCTAATGAATTAAACTTGCTTGACTGTAAGCCAGGGTAATTAACCCAAGATACTTCCTCAAGTGAATCTAACCAATTAGCAATTTTCAGTGCATTTTCACTATGTTTTTTCATTCTAACATCAAGTGTTTCCAAACCCTGAAGAATTTGAAATGAATTAAATGGACTAATAGCAGCACCTAAATCTCTTAACCCTTCAACTCTAACTTTCGCAATGAACGCAGCAGGTCCAAGCGCTTCATAATATACAAGACCATGGTATCCAGGCGACGGATTTGTGAACTCAGGAAATTTACCATTTGACCAATTAAAATTACCAGCATCAATTATAGCCCCACCTAAGGCAGTACCATTTCCATTAATGTATTTTGTCAAGGAATAAATAACAATATTAGCACCATGTTTAATTGGATTTAATAATGCAGGGGTTGCAACTGTATTATCAACCATAAATGGAACCTTACACTTTTTAGATTCTATAGATATTTTATCGAGATCTAAAACATCTAGTTTAGGATTTCCGAGGGACTCTGCAAAAAATAATTTAGTATTTTTTTTACATGCTTCACTAAAATTTTTAGGTTTTGAAGGATCAACAAAAGTAGTTTCTATGTTAAATCTTGGTAACATTACATTAAACATATTATAAGTACCGCCATATAAACTATTTGAGGCAACAATATGGTCTCCACTCTTTAGTAGAGTAAGAATTGCAGTAGAGATTGCAGCTGTTCCTCCAGCTGTTACTACGGCTCCAATTCCACCATCAATAGATGCTAATCTTTTTTCTAATACATCGTTCGTTGGATTATTAAGTCTAGTATAAATAAATCCTGGTTCAGATAGAGCAAAAAGATTTGCAGCATGATCACTATTATTGAACAAATATGATGTTGATTGATAAATAGGAACGGCTCTAGTTCCTTGACTTAAACTTGTATCATGTCCAGCATGAAGAGCCTTAGTTGATAATTTAGAATCTTCCATATAAATTTTTTTAGTGCCTAGAAAATGTTTGACAAAATTTAGTGGAAAAGCATCTGCTTTAGCACTTTTTTTATGAGGTTGCAATCAGTCAAATCATTCCTCTAAGGATTTGCAAAATATAAAAGTATTTTGATTTTTAACAGTTTTTTAAAAATTTTCTTTCATTTTATTGATTATGGCATTTAAGCACAAATTATCAATACCTCCAATTAAAGTATGTTTGTTTCTTTTTGATCTTGAATAATTTCCATCCTTAATTGATTTTGAAACTTGATCGTATGCTTCTCTAAAGGACATATTATCACCTGTTATTAAATTATTTAATTTCTCTACAGAAAAAATAAAGTCATAATTTTTGTTGCTTAATATTTGATCTTTAGTTTTGATTTTTTTTAATGAAAATGAAGTTATTTCAATACAATCTTTAATTGATTCTATTCCATCAATTATTTTACCTTTAACCAGCTGCATATCTCTTTGATAGCCACTGCTTAAGTTTGTCGAAATTATATTTAGTTGGTTTGTTAACCCTCTAATATTATTACACTTTGCTCTAACAAGCTCGAATATGTCAGGGTTTTTTTTGTGTGGCATTATGCTGGAACCTGTTGAAATTTCTTCATTTAATGAAATAAAATTTAATTCCTTTGTCATATATAAACAAATATCTGAGCATAATCTTGCTAATGTTTCAGCTACTGATCCAATTGCTATCGCAACTGATTTTTCTGATCTTCCCCTACTCATTTGTGCTGAAGCAACATTAAATTTAAGTGTTTCAAATCCAAGTTCCTTAGTTGTATATTCTCTGTCAATATTTAATGAGGTTCCATATCCTGCTGCACTTCCAAGAGGATTTTGATTGTTAATTTTATAAGCTGTATTTAAATAAATAATATCATCAATTAGTATCTCAGCATATGATGAAAACCATATACCAAAGGATGATGGCATTGCAATTTGTAAATGAGTATAACCCGGAAGTAGTTTAGTCTTATTTTTTTCTGCAAGACTAATCAAAATATCGAATAATTTTTTGATAAGTTTTTTTATTATTAAAATTTCATTTTTTAGGTAAAGCTGAGTTGCGACCAATACTTGATCATTTCTTGACCTACCGGTATGTATTTTTTTTCCAATATCTCCTAATTTTTCTGTTAATAAAAACTCAAGTTTTGAGTGAATGTCTTCAAAATTATCTTCAATTATAAAGTTTCCCGATTCAATATCATTTTTTATTGATTTTAATTCATCTACTAATTTATTTTTTTCCCGTTTACTGATTATCTCTGTATGACAAAGCATTTTAGCATGTGCGATTGAAGCAATAACATCATATTTAGCAAGAAAAAGATCATAATATCTATCGTCACCAACCGTGAATTTTTCAATTTTTTTATTAAGACTATCATTTTTACTCCAAAGTTTCATGATTAAAATTTTACAAGGTTAATTTTGTGCAGTTTTTTTTATTATTAATTATTTGATGATTGCCAATGTAAACTTCATTAACTCCATTTTTAAGAGCACTAAAACAATTTTCAATTTTAGGAATCATTCCATCAACAATAATATTTTTTTTTATTAGTTTCTTATAATCTTTTGCTGAAATGATATCCTGTTTTTGATTGTTTATCAAAACTCCCGATTTATCAAAGCAATAATTAAGTACTACATTAAACTTCTTTGACAACTCAATTGAAATTTTTGAAGCTATGTTATCTGCATTTGTGTTAAGAAGTTGACCTTTTCGGTCGTGAGTTAATGAACAAATAACAGGGCAAATACCTAAATCAAGTATTTGCTTTAAAAATTTTTTATTTATTTTTTCAATGTCTCCAGCAAAACCATAATCAATTTTTTTAACTTCTCTTTTTTTTGCTAAGATTGTATTACAATCTGGACCAGATAATCCCAATGAATTACAATTATATTTTTGAAGTTTTGTTATAATTTTCTTATTAATCAAACCTGCGTATATCATTGCCACTACGTCAAGCGTTTTATTATCAGTTATTCTTCGGCCATTTACTAATTTTGGCTCTACATTAATTTTTTTTAGAAAATTAGTTACAGTTTTACCACCACCATGTATCAAAATTTTTTTATCCTTTATTTTAACAAAAGACATTAAAAACTTTTCTATTAATGATTCATTTTCAATTATATTTCCTCCAATTTTTACTACAACTAACTTATCCTTCATTTTGAATTAATTTTTTAATAACTACCATTGCAGAATAGATTCTGTTTTCCGCTTGATCAAGTACCAAAGAATTTTTAGAGTCTAATACCTCATCAGTGACTACAACATTTCTTCTAACTGGCAAACAATGCATAAACTTGGCATTATTGGTTTTAGACATTTTATTTTGATCAATAATCCATGATTTGTTTGTATTGCTAACCAAACCATAATTTTCATAATTAGACCAATTTTTTGCATAAATGAAATCAGCATTTTTAAAAGCTTGTTCTTGATCATGAATGATTTTTACTCCCTTTGTAATATTTTTATTTAAGTCATAACCGACTGGATTTGTTATTATGAAATCAAAATTATTTTTTTTAGCCATTTTAATAAATGAATTTGGCACTGCATGGGGAAGAGGTCGTGGATGAGGAGCCCAACTTAATACAACTTTTGGTTTAGGCTTTAATTTATTCTCATCAATTGTAATAGCATCTGCTAATGCTTGTAAGGGGTGATAGATAGAACTTTCCAAATTAACTATTGGAACAGAACAATATTTTTTAAATGATGATATTACAATTTCTTTCTCATCCTCATTTTTATTATTAAGCTCAGCAAACTTTCTGATTCCTACAATATTACAGTATTTAGAAATAACTCCAGCAGCTTCCTTAACATGTTCAGCTTTACCCATTGACATCACTGCATTATCATCAAACTCGATTTGCCATCCTTCACTATTAAAATTCATTATGAAGCTTTTTAAACCTAGCATCATCGCTGCTTTCTGAGTACTTAACCTAGTCCTTAGGCTTGAATTAAAAAAAATTAGACCAATTGATTTATTAGTTCCAATTTTATTAAACATTAGAGGTTCTTTTTTAATCCTAATAGCTTCTTTAATAATTTTTGAATAATCTTTTATATCATCACTATTAATAAAATTTTTCATTTTAATTCTGTATTTAATGCATTATATAAAACATCAATATGTTTCTTCTTTACGTTTAATGGAGGTAATATTCTTAAAATATTTTTTTTTGAGCTACCACCTGTAAAAATAAAGTGTTTAAAAATCAAATCCTTTCTTAATTTAGAAGTATCAAAATCAAACTCTAAACCAAGCATTAATCCTCTACCTTTGATTTTTTTTATTTTAGAAATTTCATTCATTTTTTTTTTAAAATAAATTCCTATTTCTTTTGCGTTATTTAAAAGATTCTCTTGCTTTAAAGTATCTAAAACTGAAATTGTTGCACTACATGCAAGATGATTACCTCCGAAGGTTGTTCCCAACATTCCATACTTAGATTTAATTTTTTTGTTAATTAAAACACCACCAACAGGGAAACCATTACCCATTCCTTTAGCTACAGGAATAATATCTGGCTTGATTTTGTGCTTTTCAAATGCAAAAAAATCACCAGTCCTGCCAAAACCAGATTGAACTTCGTCTGCTATTAAACATGTATTATATTTCTTACATAATTCACTCATTAATTTAACAAAATTTGTTTCTGGTTCATCAAGACCGCCAACACCTTGAATTGACTCAAAAATTATTGCACTAACATCATTTTTAGCCATCTCTTTTTCTAAACTTTTATAGTCATTAAATTTTAAAAAAGTAACGTTAATTTGTTTGTTTAGTTCAGACTTTATTTTTTCATAATCTGTTGAGCTTAAAGCTGCATTACTTCTTCCATGAAATGAATTTTTAAAAGCTATAATTCTTGATTTTTTAGTGTGAAAAGATGCTATTTGAAGAGAATTTTCATTAGCTTCAGCTCCAGAGTTACACATAAAAAGCTCATAATCCTCGCATTTCGAAAATGACTTTATTTTTTTTGCCACCTTTTCTTGTAAATCATTAATAATATAATTTGAGTAAAATCCAATTTTATTGAGCTGATTCTTAATATTTCTAATATAATTGGGATGTCTATGTCCAATTGAGATAACTGCATGGCCACCATATAGATCTAAATATTTTCTGCCATCATGATCATATATGTAGCATCCTTTAGCTTTTGTTGGATTTATTTTAAAAAGTGGATATACTTCAAATAAGTTCATAATTAAAATATTGAGCTTTTTAAGTTTAAGCCTGTTGTTTCGTCAAGTCCAAACATTAGGTTCATATTTTGTATTGCTTGTCCTGAAGCACCCTTAACAAGATTATCTATGATTGATGTTACCAGTAATTTGTTTTTTTCTTTCTTCAAATGTATTAGACATTTGTTGGTATTAATCACTTGCTTCAAATGAACTTCATTATTTGAGATAATGGTGAATGGATCATTTTTATAATACTCAAAATATAATTTTTTAAGTTTTGTTAGACTCATTTCGTTGTTGAAATAACTTGTACAAAAAATTCCTCTGGTAAAATTTCCTCTAATTGGTAAAAAATTAATTTTAATCTTTTTTGAACCTAATCTTAATATTTTATTAATCTCATTCAAATGTTGATGTTTAAATGGTTTATACCATGATATATTATTATTTCGCCAGCTGAAATGAGATGTGTCATTTAATTTTATACCTGCACCAGTACTCCCTGTAATTGCATTTGTGTGTATCTCATCAATTTTAATATCAGAATTTAGTAAAGGTAATAGACCTAATTGTATGGCTGTGGCGAAACACCCTGGATTTGCAATATTGGATGAATTTAATATTTTTTCCTTCATCAGCTCAGGCAATCCATAAACGAAATCTCTTTCCTCAAATGATTGTCCTAATCTAAAATCTTGGCTTAAATCTATAATTTTTACATTTTTATCAATTATATTTTCATACAGGAATTTTTCTGAGTTTCCATGTCCTAAGCATAAAAAAAGTATGTCTATATTTTTAGAGATATTTTTACTGAATTTAATATGACAATCACCAACTAAATCTTTATGAATTTCTGAAATTAATTTACCATAATTTGATTTACTGCCAGCATAAATCAATTCAGAATTTGGATGGTTTAAGATTATTCTAATTAATTCTCCACCTGTGTAACCTGAAGCTCCTTGTATTCCAACTTTAATTAAGTTTTTTGACATTTTGATAAATTTTAATTTGGTTAGACAATATTTTTATAAATCCCTTCGCTTCTTTTGCATTCCATTTCTTGTTCAATTCTCCGTAAGACCCAAATTCTGGATTCATTAAATCATTCTTTGACATTACTCCATTAAGTGTATACCTGTAAGGTTGTAGTGTTAAAAAAACATCACCTGAAACACTTTTTTGGCTACTTTCCAAAAACGATTCGATATCTCTCATTACAGGGTCTAAATAATTACCCTCATGAAGTTGCATTCCATAAAACTTCGATAGTTGGTCCTTTTGATATTGCTGCCATTTGGTTAATACATGTTTTTCTAATAAATGATGGGCCTTAAGAATAACAATTGGTCCACCAGCCTCAAAACCTACTCTTCCTTTAATCCCAATAATTGTATCTCCAACGTGTATATCTCTACCAATACAATATTTATTGCAGATCAAACTTAATTTTTTAATGCAATCTACAGAGCTGTATTTCTTACCATTTATTCCACATATTTGACCTTTGTTAAAGCTTATTGAAATATCTTTTTCTTCGTTTAACAACAGTTGTGATGGATATGCTTCATTTGGAAGTTTCTTATCTGATGTCAATGTTTCATCTCCACCAACGCTAGTGCCCCATAATCCTTTATTTATTGAATACTTAGCTTTACTCCATTTCAAATTAATGCCATTATTTCTTAAATATTTGATTTCATCTTCTCTCGACAATAAATTATCTCTTATGGGCGTTATTACTTTAATATCAGGCGCTAATATTTGAAAAATCATGTCAAATCTAACTTGGTCATTCCCCGCTCCAGTGCTTCCATGTGCAACATGAGTTGCTTTGTTAGAAATTGCATAATTAACTATTTCAATAGCCTGAATTACCCTTTCGGAGCTAACTGAAAGAGGATAAGTATTATTTTTTAAAACATTACCATAAATGAGATATCTAACTATTTTATCATAAAATAAATCAATTGCGTCAATTGACTTGTAGCAATGTGCTCCCATTTTCAAGGCTTTTTCTTTCATAAATGAAATTTCTTTTTCCGAAAAACCACCAGTATTTATTGAAACGGCATGGACCTCATTTCCCTCACTTGAAAGTTTTTTTAAACAATAAGAGGTGTCTAATCCTCCGCTATATGCTAAAACTATTTTTTTCATTTTATTTAATTTTTTGTTCATACAACATTCCTGTACACAAACACATTTCTCTTTTTGTTCGTGTCAAAACATCATAATTTTTGCATGTTTTACATCCAATCCAAAATTCATCATCATCCGTCAGTTCTGAAAAAGTTACAGGCTTATAACCTAACTCATAGTTTATTTTCATTACCGGTAGAGCTGTGGTTATTCCAAAAATTTTTGCTTTTGGATATTTTACTCTAGAATGATCAAAAGTTAACTTCTTTATTTTTTTTGCTAATCCAAATCCTCTAAATTCAGGTGAAACAATTAATCCTGAGTGTGCAACATACTTACCATGTCCCCATATTTCTATGTAACAAAATCCAGCAAAAGCACCATTTTTCACTGCAATAATAGCATTATTATTTTCAATCTTTTTTCTAATATATTCAGGTGATCTTAATGCAATGCCTGTTCCTCTCACATCAGCAGATGAACTGATCGTCTCAGAAATTATTTTACAATATTTTATATGCTTTTCTTCAGCAATTTGAATTTTCAAAACTTTAATATTAAATTAATTTTATGTAAATGCGATTAGATCGAAATTAGACTATGCTAATTTCTATATAGAAACAACCCACAATGGGCGAAAACAACGAGCAGAACGTGTTGAAGAATTAAAACTGTAACTTGTATTTGTAATAATCACATTACAAATATTAATTAAAAAAAATTTAAATAAAAATTATTTTGCATTTTTTTAGTAGTTTCAAGTAAAAGTCATAATTTCGAAATCTTGAAAACTTTTTAAAAATTAGGGCGCTTAGCTCAGTTGGTTCAGAGCACTTGGTTTACACTTCACACTCCCCATCTCTCACCTTAAACAGAATTTAAATAGTCATTAATAAATCGAGGTTATCAATTCAAATTAATGACCAATACAATGACCATAAAAAAAAATGCAATGACCAATACAGGAAAGAAGTTTGGGGGTAGAAAAAAATGAACTACCAATAAATTTACAAGCGAATTAAAATAATAAGATATGCCTATGGTTTAGTCACATTTATTACACATATAATGTGAAAAATTTGGTTTAGGTAAACTCCACGACGGAGTCTTGTAACAAAAGTTTATACAACTACTTAAATTTTGCATTTTTGATACATCCCATTTACTTAAATCTTGATTAAATTTTTCTGCACTATGAAACATTGAACTCATACCTACAACATTACTAACATCCCAATCACTAATATCTTGATTGAATGATTCGGTAATATGAAACATTCCACCCATATATTCAGCTTTAGAGGTGTCCCAGTCGCCTATTGGTTGGTTAAATGCATTATTCTGAGTAAACATCTCTGAAAAATTGGTAACATTAGAGGTGTCCCAATTACTTATATCTTGATTAAATACAGACTCTGCAAACATCTTATTAAAACGTACCGCGGAAGATGTTTTCCAATTGGATATATCCTGATTAAACTTAGGGTTTCTGTGGAACATATAAGAAAAATACACAACATTACTTACATCCCAACTATCAAGCGGATTATTATATTCAGATTCAGAAAAAGCACTCCGCATCGTTGTAACTTTACTTACATCCCATTTATTTAGGTCTCCATTGAATAAAGATCCTTTAAAAATACTCTCAATATTAGTAAGGTTTGAAGTATTCCATTCACTTATATCTTGATTAAATAAAGAATTTTCAAACATATTATCCATTCTTAAAACATTTGAAGTGTCCCAAGAAGAAATATCACGATTAAAAGATGAATTTATAAACAAATGACTCATTGTTGTTACATTGCTAACATCCCAAGAAGAAATTTCAAAATCATATTCTCTATAAAAAAATATAACACTGCTATCAACATTTAAATTTCCACAACCATCCTGACCCCATTCCCTATTAGCGCATCCATTGTTCATATTATCTATGTAAGTAGTAACGCAATTATTTGGATTGAAAGAACTATTATCATTATGATATTCATACATAATTTTGTTAAGCATAGTTAAATCAACTACTCTGTATATTACTCCATTAATATTTCCTTCATCACCAACTGTTGCCCAACTTCTTGCTTTAATAGTAATTCCGTTATCGTCTAAATAAACTGGACTTCCCTCAGAGGGAGTTTTAAAACTAACTTCATTGCCATAAAATGTTCCCAATGAATTAGTTAAATATGCTCTAACATAATATGTAGTATCAAAAGATAAACCAGTTAAGGTAGTAGAAGCATTTGTACCATTTGCATTTGATACATTATTTTGAGTTGTTGGTTGAATATTTGTATTCCAAACAAAACCTTGATTTGTTACAGGGTATGTTTCACAATTTGGCCCTAGTGGTATGTTATTTATTTGAGCTGTTAATTTTGCAGAAACGACGTTAGTTTGAATATCATAATTAATTTCATTTATATCATTTGTTGTAATATTAGGTATGGTTGGACAGGAATTGTCACCGTCACCTTTAGAACAAGCTAGCGTAATAAATACTAATGCTAGAATTAGTTTTTTCATTATTTACAAGTTAAAAAGATTATGTTTATTTAGAAAAAGATTTTTGAATGTAGATTATATAAAATATTTAATGAATAAGTTATATTTGTCTGGCAAAATTGTAAAAATAGATGGCGAGTAATGACCCAGACAATGACCATCATTTATTTTTCAAGTTTACAAAGTATAGTTAACTAATTGACTATCAATACTTTGGGCGCTTAGCTCAGTTGGTTCAGAGCACTTGGTTTACACCCAAGGGGTCGGGGGTTCGAATCCCTCAGCGCCCACAAAAATAATGACCTCGGTGAAGCAAAAAGCTGCATATAGCAGTAAACAGTAATCGGGGTTTTTTAGTTTAAATACTTGAACTGAGTTTCTAAAGAAACATCATAAATTGATTCTAGTTCATCTCTATTTTTTTTAAAGTAACTAGTTTCTGGTGGCAAGCTAAAATTTTTCCAGAATAGGTCATTATATGGGATTTTATAAAGAGACATATCTTTTCTCTCTAATGTCTCAACAAACTTATCAAAGTCCTTTTTATTTTCTTTGAGCCCAACAACAAAAAGCTCATGACGGAATTCAACTGGAACAAATTCAGGCACTTTTTTACCATTACTCAATAAGATATTTTTGACATTTTGAGGCAGTCTTCGAGCCCCAATCCACTCCCTTTGATGATATGATAAATATAATTTTCCAATGGAATTCTTTTTATATATCCATATACCATTTTGAGATTTACCAACAGTTGGTTTCCAAGATCTTTCAGCTCTATAGATTTTATTAGTCTCAAAGCCTATAAATAACTTGATTGTCTCATCATCACTCGTACCCTCATAAATAATGATATCCTCATCATCATAGCTACTAACATCAATTTTTTTCCATTTCATCGTCCGTATTGAAGCTCCATTCCGAAGAGGATTCATCCAAACAGTATTTTCAATTGGATGTGTTTTTGCATTATTTTTAACATATCTGTAATCAGCAGAATTTCTTGATTCTTTTAGTGAATAACGTCGCAGCATTGATGGTGGACCTTTTTCTAAAACAGTTAAATAATGTTCAATAAAATATCTACAAATGTTTTCTTCTACATCCCATCTTCTGTATAATATGTCTAATTGATGCGTATTATTAATGAAGTTCTCCTTAATTAATTTAAATGCTAGTTTAATATTGTTTATGGGAGCAGAAACAACAACACCCTCCAATGCTGATACTTTTTCTTTAAGAACAATGCGTTTGTCTCCATATATAAAATCTTTAATCTTTATTTTAAATGTTTCAAATCCAATAGACGAAATTTCAAGAATATCATCAAGTTCACTATTTGAAACAAAAAAAGAAAATGTTCCGTCTTCAGTTGATGTTACACCTATATTTTTTTTGATGATTCCTACAGCAGCATATGGAACCTCCATTTCATATTCATCAACTACAGACCCCTCGATTACAATTCGACTTTGGGAAAATGAATTGCTGTAAATAAAGCCAAATAATATAAAAAAAGAAATTATATAATTTATTTTCATCTTTTTTAAATATAAGAATTTAGACCTTTTTTAAATTAGTACTTTTAAAATATTAATTTGAAAAAGTTTAAACTTATTTCTATCTATACGTTAAGTCTATTCTATATTAATATTGGCGTTAGTCATTTTATTAGCCCCAATTTTTTTAAAGTTATAATGCCACCACATATTCCTTTTTCAATGTTTTTTGTTTATTTATCAGGGTTCTTTGAAATTCTTTTTGGCCTAATGATTATTTTTAAAAAGTCTAGGTACTATGGAGCCATAGGACTTTGTTTATTGTTAATTTTTGTTTTTCCTGCAAATGTTTATCTCTACAATTCATATGAAGCTCAGGAGATTTTAAATATAACAAAGGAAGGATCATTCCTTAGACTTTTTTTTCAAATTCCATTATTTGTTTTAGCTTATTGGCATTCAAAAGAAAAAACATCAAAAAAAATTGATTTAGTAAATACAATAATATTTATTCCTACAATAATTTATTTTTTATCACTTTCTTTGTAATACGTTATGAAATATATTGTTTCAATTTCTTTTTGGCTTTTTTCATTAGTTTCATTTGCCCAAAACCTTGAACTACTCGATTCATTAATAAAAGAGCAAAAGTTAACTTTCATAAAAGATTTAAGATACGGCAATAAAGAAAGAAATAATCTTGATTTACTGCTTCCCAATTCTGTAAATAAAACACCACTAGTTATATATCTACACTCAGGTGGTTACAGAGGAGGAAAGAAGGAAAATTCATACAAAACAAGAAACTTAGAATTAGTTTCAAAAATTTTAAAAGTAAATATAGCATATGCTACAATCAATTATTCATTTTTAAATAATGATGATGGATTATTATCATCTCTGGAAGATTCAAAAAAAGCATTACAGTTTTTAAAATTTAATAGTGACAAATATAATATTGATAAAGAAAAAATTATCATTTGGGGTGTTTCTTCAGGTGCCAATTCAGTTTTGTGGCTAGGTTTATCAGATGACATGGCAGAAATTGAAGGTGATGATTTGGTCAGTGCTGAATCAACAAAAGTAAAAGGTATTATTTCTATTAGTGGAGCACATTCATTCAATAGTGAAAATTGGAAAAGGATGATTAATATGGATGACGAAATATTTGATCTTATGATAAAAGGTTTTTTAAAATATCCGGGTGTAGATGTGAAAAAATGGTTGCAAAACTACAAAGATAAAAGATATCAAGAAAGGATAGACTATTATAACTTTATGGATCCAACTGATCCTCCTATATTTATAGCCAATTATGGTAAAATGAACCCAAAAAATATATTTCAGTTTAATCATCACCCACTACATGCAAAATACCTGAAGCAAAGGGCAGATTCTTTGAATATTAAAAATATTGTTTATGCACCTGAAATAGGAATTGTTGATAAATCTGGTAAAGGAATATTTGAATTTATAATCAGTAATTTAAATTAAGATTTTTTCCAGTTAGAATTCCAAAACCCTATAAACAAAGGGACATTCTTTTGATAAGTTTTGTAACTAGGATATTTTGCTGAGCTTATTTGTTCACTAAATTGTGCACTGTTATAAAAAAGAATAACTAGCAATACACACCCAATTATGGACCAATTCAAAAACTTTCCAGTTGCGGAAATGCTAAATAAATAAAATGAAATCCAAATTAATTGTTCACATGCAAAGTTAGGGTGACGGGATATTGACCATAATCCTGAACTAACAAACCCTCTTCTGTAATCATCAGTCAGTATCTCGCCTGATTTTATTTTTTTATATTTCTTGGTTTGAAAATTATATTGCTGCTGGTCTGAAATAGTTTCAATTATAATAAAAAATAGCATTAAGAATGCTATAACATAATCATAAAAATTTATATCATTTGCTCCTTGCCACGCTGCCAAAATTGGTAAAGTAGTAAGAAAAACTAAACCCATTTGATACAAACAAATGAAAAATAAGTTAAAAATAGCCCAATTTAATCTTGGTCTTAAAAAGGGCGCAATTCTCTTGAGTTCTTTCCATCTGTAATCTTCCTCACCTTTCCAAAAATAAATACTGTAGCCACCTTTTCTTCCAAAGTTGTAACTTAACCTAATCCCCCAAATTGTAGTTACAATAGACATTAAAACCATCCTTGGGTCATAACCTGACTCAATTGCAAAATACCAAACATAAAATATAGGAATAGTACTCCACAATTTATCTACTTGACTGTAATTCTGGAATATTTCACTGACAACAAAAGCTATAACGGAGGCTGCTAAATAAATTTTAAATAGAAAAATAAGTGTTTCAAATTGATTTTCAGTAAAATTTATATTAAAAAAATTTCCAAAAAATACTATGTAAACAAAGAGAACAAGTGAGCAAACTGTTACTATAATTTTCTTAGCCATAATATTGAGCCGAAATTAAACAAAATTTGCAATATGGTGCGATAATTACGATATTTGATTTGTGGCTGTGAACTGTAATAACGGAACTTTAAATGTCTATGTACCAGACCAAGACAATCCATGGAATATTTCGAAGGTTTTGTTTGTATTTAGGAGACTTGGTTTTAGTATAAAATTTAAAGAGGTTAAAAATTATTTAGATTCTAATCCAAATGATTTAATTGACGAGCTCTTGGATCAGGCCCTAAATATGCCTGTTTCGCCAGATCCTGGATGGGCCAATTTTAATAATGCAGACTTTTCAAGTTCTGGGAAAAATAGGGGTGCTTTTTTCCGCGATCACCAAAAAATAGTTTTTGAAGACTTCTTAAGCAATGGTTTGAGAGAAAGATTAACTCTATTTTGGAGCAATCATTTCGTCACTGAGTATTACATGTACAATCATCCTGCATATACATTTAGATATTATAACAATCTTCAAAAATATGCGTTGGGCAACTTTAAAGAATTTGTTAGAAATATTGGATTAGATGATGCG
Organism: uncultured Bacteroidota bacterium; assembly: GCA_902535165.1. Classification (GTDB taxonomy): domain Bacteria; phylum Bacteroidota; class Bacteroidia; order Flavobacteriales; family Flavobacteriaceae; genus Eutrophosalina. Next base: position 83,237 of record CACASE010000004.1, read on the forward strand.
ATGCTTATGTACTTAAATGGGTATGAAAATAAAAATAATGCTCCCAATGAAAACTATGCAAGAGAATTGTATGAATTATTTACTCTAGGTGAAGGAAATGGTTATAGCCAAGATGATATTACTGAAACCGCAAGAGCATTAACTGGATATAACTCAAGAACAAATGGAGGTCCAATATCTTTTAACCCGAACAGATTTGATGATGGTGAAAAAACAATCTTTGGTAAAACCGGTAATTGGAATTATGATGATGTAATTGAAATTTTATTTGACGAAAAAAGCGATTTGATCGCAAATTTTATTTGCACTAAAATTTATAAACATTTTGTTAGCCCAGTTGTTAATGAGAATATAATTTCTGAGTTGTCATCTGATTTTATTCAAAATAACTTCGAATTGTTACCAATATTTAAAAAATTATTTAAAAGTGAGCATTTTTTCAATGTTGATTCTAGTAATGTAATAATTAAAAGTCCAATTGATTTAATGGTTTTCATTGAAAAAGAATTTGATTTTATGAAGCCAAATAATTTTACCAATAATTTGACAAATTATTTGAGAGCCAGAACAATGGATATGGGTCAACAAATTTTAAATCCAATTGATGTAGCAGGCTGGCAAGAAAATCATGATTGGATTTCCACTGGAACATTACCCATGAGATGGGAGTTTGGTGATTATCTCCTAAATAGATATTATGCTGGAAATAAGGACCAATTTAGAACTCTTTTAAAGGATATGATTGGTGATAGTATTGATAATGCTGAAAATATTGTAAAAACAGTGAAAGAATATATGTTTTGTAATTATGAAATTCAAGAAGATGAGTTGAATGATGCTGTTTCTATATTTAAAGGAGATATCCCTGACAACTACTTTGATGGGGGAGGATGGTCAATTAATGATAGTACTGTTCCAAAGCAATTTTATGACTTGCTTAGATTTTTTGTAACACTTCCAGAATATCAATTAAAATGAGTAAGAAATATATAAATTCTGAAAAACATCGCAAGGAGCACTCTAAATGGGACAGGAGAGGTTTTATGAAAGTTCTTGGATTGGCTGGTGCAGGATCTATTTCACTAGGCAATACAAATCTATCAGTGTTAAATTCAAATTTCATCACAAATGCACTTTCTGATTCAATATCTGACAGAATACTTGTACTAGTTCGATTAAAAGGTGGTAATGATGGGTTGAATACAATTGTTCCACTGTCACAATATGATACTTATGTGTCTAAAAGACCAACCCTACATATTCCAAATAATAAAATAATTAAACTGGACGATAATCATGGAATACCTGATTATATGTCAAACTTGATGCCTTTTTGGAATGAAGGAAAAATGAAAATTGTGAATGGTGTCGGATATGAGAGTCAAAATTTATCTCATTTTACATCATCTGATTATTGGGCTACTGGCTCAACAAAAAAAAGTGACATGGTTTCTACTGGATGGTTAGGAAGATATTATGATGAGAAACACTTCGATTATAATATGAATCCACCTGAGAAGCCAATTGCCGTACAAATTGGAAGTAATGCAAACCTAATTTTCAGTGGGGCTCAACGATCTTATGCTTTTGCTGTAGCAAATGAATCAAGACTTGAGAGAGTAGCAGAAAGAGGTGAGTTTTTTGGATTAGAAAATCTCCCAGATTGTACTCATGGTGATCAATTAGAATATCTCAGGAGGGTTACTAATACAACTTACGATTATGCTAAAGTAATTAATGAAGCTTTTAAAAATTCCACAGATTCAGACACGTATGATAACGAGATTGGATTGGAGAAGCAATTAAGATTAGTTGCAAGATTAATTAAAGGGGGATTAGGTTCTAAAATATACATGGTTTCTATTGGTGGATTTGATACCCATGGAAATCAATCATTAACACATGAAGTTCTTCTAACATATGTAGCAGATGCAATAAAGAAATTTTATGATGATTTAAATTATGAGGGGTTAGATTCTAAAGTTCTTTCAATGACATTTTCAGAATTTGGCAGAAGAGTTAAAGAAAATGGTTCTCAAGGAACAGATCATGGTTCAGCTGCACCAACTTTATTATTTGGACCTCCTTTGAGAGGAAGTGGAATAATAGGTGAATGGCCAAGCTTAGATAATTTAAATAGAAGAGGTAACATGTATAATAGTATTGATTTTAGATCCGTATATCAAACAATTCTTAAAGATTGGTTGTGTGGTGATTCAGAATATATAGATAAGGCAATGCTTGGAAATGAGTATGATGCATTAGGTCTTGGATTTAGTTGTAATGACTTAGATATTACAGATTATAATGATTTATTTAATTATCATCATCCAATTTATACTAATTCAAATAATAAGATTAATTTGAATCTTAGAATAAAGCAAAGCCACAATGTGACAATTAGAGTTTATGATATCTTAGGTAGACATATCAGTACTGTTTTTGATGGTCAGTTAATGGGTGGTGAACATACATTTCCATTAAGCCATAACAGGGGTGGTAAAATTTCTTCCGGTCAATATTTTTATAGAATAGGAATTTCTGGTGGACAAACTTTGAGTAAATCCTTTGTGGTCAGATAGAATTAAAAATACTTTCCATCCTTTTCTCTTCTTCTTCTGCCAAATCTTTATCAACTAAAATTCTTCCACTGTGTTCATCAGTAATTAATTTTTTTCTCGATGCAATATCCAACTGAACTTGTGGAGGAATAACAAAAAATGAACCAGCTGACGCACCTCTCTCGACTGGGACAACAGCTAACCCATTTTTAACGCTAGATCTTATTTTTTTGTAAGAGTTTAAAAGTGATTCATCAATTTTTGACTCGTACTCACTTGATTTTTTAATTAATCCATTTTCCTCTTTTTCTGTTTCTTTCATTATAGCATCCAGCTCACCTTTCTTGTGTTTTAAATGCATATTTCTATCATCTTTTAATTCATTTGCTTCAGAAAGCTTCTCGTTTTTTTGTTCAATTTGAGCTTTAAGTTCGTTTATTTGCTTTTCAGAATATTCGATTTCAAGTTCTTGATACTCAATTTCCTTACTTAATGATTCAAATGCTCTATTGTTTCTGACATTTTTTTGTTGATCATTATATTTTTTAATCATTGCTTTTGATTCTTCTATCTTATTCAATTTTTCTTTGATTAGGTTTTCTAAATCAGCAATTTCACTATTAACTTTTTCGACTCTTACTTCAAGACCTGAAACTTCATCTTCAAGGTCCTGAACCTCAAGAGGTAATTCTCCTCTGACACTTCTTAATTTATCAATTCTTGAATCAATTAATTGAAGATCATATAGTGCTCTTAATCTTTCTTCAACAGAGTATTCGACTTTTTTTGCCATTTCAATAATAATTTACAGGGTTTGTCCTAGTTTTTGCTATAACGCATGCAAACTTAGGAATTTTTTTATTAAGATAATTTAAAATAAGGTCCTTTGTGTATTTTTCACTTTCGTAGTGTCCAATGTCAACTAATAATATTTTATTGTTCGATTTAAAAAAATCATGATATTTTAGATCAGCTGTAACATAACAATCTATTTCATTAATTAATGCCTCTTCAATGGCAAAACTGCCAGATCCACCAAGAACACAGATTTTTTTTAATTTTTTTCCTCTAAAATTACTGTGCCTTATGTTAGATAAATCCATACTTGTTTTTAAATAATCTAAAAACTCAATTTCTGATAGTTCATCTTTCAATTCACCAATTATGCCCATACCAATGTTATCAACTCCATTTTGTTTAATAAAAATATTAGGATTTATTAACTTTAATTTCTTAGAAATTTGATAACTCACACCTTTAGGATTATTATCAAGATTTGTATGTATACAATACACATTCAAATTATTTTTAAGAGCCTTTTCGATGCATATATCGACGTACTCTTCCGAATTTAATTTACTTGAACCTTTATACATTAGAGGATGAAAAGTTATAATGAGATTGTAATCCATATTAATAGCCTCATCGATAACTTTTTCTGTTACATCAATTGTAATTAAAGCACCATTAACTTCCGAATTTGGATTACCAATTATAAGTCCTACATTATCAAAATCTTCAGAATTTTCTAAAGGAGACCATTCTTCAAGAAGATTTTGAATTTTTATTAATTTCATTGAAATTTTTTATCAAATATAAAATTTATATTTTCGTCAAATGCCTCTATTGAGAATATTGCTAATTCCTTTTTCAATACTATATTACTTATTTCAACTAATAAGAAATAAATTATTTGATTTAAATATTTTAAAAACAACAAAGTTTAATTTTCCAATAATTTCGATTGGAAATTTGTCAGTTGGAGGGACAGGCAAAACACCCTTAGCAAACTATTTAATAACTAAACTTAAAAGTAAATACAACATAACTTTTTTAAGTAGAGGTTATATGAGAAAGAACTCTGGTTATATACTGGCAAATGAATATAGTTCGGTAAATGAAATCGGAGATGAGCCTTTTCTTGTAAAGCAAACCCACAATGATATATCAGTTGCAGTATGTGAAAATAGAGTCCATGGTATAAAAACTTCAATAAAAAATAAAAATGAATCTAATCTTTTTATACTTGATGATGCATTTCAGCATAGAAGTCTGGAAGCTTCAATCAATATTGTACTTTCAAAATTTAATCAACCTTTTTTTAAAGATTTTATAATTCCAAGTGGAAAATTAAGAGAACCAGCTTCTGGTATCAAAAGGGCAAATATTATAATAATTTCAAAATGCCCACATAATTTAAGTGAAACAACAAAAAATGATTTTGTTTGGAAAATTAACCCAAATTCTGATCAAAAAATATTTTTTACATCTATCAAATACGAAAATTATGTTCTTGGTAAATATCAATTGAATCATAAAAAAATATCAAAACAAGATGTCGTTCTTGTGACAGGAATTGCAGACAGTTCTACTTTGGAAAATTTTTTAAATAAAAAAAATATTGTTTTCAATCATTTAAAATTTAAAGATCACCACAGATATTCAAAGCAAGATGTTAATTTGATCAAGTCAAAATCAAAAAATAAAAATATAATAACTACCAAAAAGGATTATTTTAAAATTTTAGAGATAGAAAATCTTGAAAATTTATTCTACCAAGACATTAATATTGAGTTTTTATTTAATGATGAAAAGAACTTTATAAAAGAGTTATATAAATTAATTAAGTAATATGTTTTTGGGCTTTATAAGAAGATCTTACTAAAGGACCACTTTCAACATGTACAAATCCCAAATCTTCAGCAATTTTTTTATAAAATTTAAATTTTGAAGGATCAACAAAATTTTTAACTGGAAGGTGTCTTTTAGATGGTTGTAAATACTGTCCAATAGTCACTACATCTACATTTACATTTCTTAAGTCTTTAATTGTTTGAATCACCTCAGCATCTGTCTCTCCAAAACCTAACATAATACCAGATTTAGTTCTATTTACACCTCGTGATTTCAGATAATTTAAAACTCCTAAACTTCTTTCATATCTTGCTTGTATTCTAACTTCTCTGGTTAGTCTCTTAACAGTTTCAATATTGTGAGAAATCACTTCAGGCATTACATCTATTATTCTATCTAGATGCTTGTGAATACCTTGGAAATCAGGAATTAATGTTTCCAATGTAATACCTGGATTAATTCTCCTTATACTTTTGACAGTTTCAGCCCAGATTATTGATCCCATATCAGTTAAATCATCTCTGTCAACTGATGTGATTACGGCATGCTTTATGCCCATTACTGAAATAGATTTAGCAACCTTTTCAGGCTCCTCCCAATCAACCTCTAGAGGCCTCCCTGTTTTAACTCCACAAAATCCACAAGACCGAGTACAAATATTTCCCAAAATCATGAATGTAGCAGTTCCTTCCCCCCAGCATTCGCCCATATTTGGACAACTTCCTGAGGAACAAATTGTATTTAATTTATATTTATCAACTAGGCCTCTGAGATTAGAATATTTCTTACCGGTAGGAAGTTTAACTCTAATCCATTTGGGTTTTTTTACAAATGCTTTTTTATCCCCAGTGCTGATAACTCTTTTAGATACACCAATGTCAAGATTAGTCCAACTTTTTGTTTCGTTATCATTTAATGAAATTGTTTTAGTTTCCAATTAGATTTAATTACATGCAAATATATATTAATTTTAAATCAATGTTAGGTACCAAATTGAAAAAAATGAAAGAAAAATTATTCCTAAAATTGAATATATTTTCATTCCAATTTTTAGCTTATGGTTCTTGGGCATGAATTCACTGTTGACCAATGAAAAATTAAGTATAGCATATATTGGGGCAGTAATAAATGAAAGTATTGTAGCAATCTTAACAAGAGTACCCATTTCAGACATTAAAAAAACAAAAATCATAAAAGTTCCAACAGAAAGTAGCACAAGCCAAAAAGTATATCCTGCTAATTTTTTGAAACCTAGTAACTTTAAGGATTGATCCATTGCCCTTGGTGAAGCATCTAAACAGGTCAGAGTGGTGCTGAACATTGTTGTGAATGCAGCTAATGATATGAAAATAAACATTCCCTCGCCGAGATTTGAAGTATACAAATTAATTAATTGACCAGCGAACTCACCACCTTGATCTGAAAATTTTTCTCCGGATTCAAACATTACATAAGCACCCAAACCTACAAAACAAACTCCAAGTATTACAGTTGTTAGATATCCTAATCTAAAGTCAAATAATGCAGTTTTATATTCGATTTTTTTATTAATTGACATTTTTTCTTTAGTCCATATCGATTGCCAAATTGAAATATCAAGAGGAGCTGGCATCCAGCCCATAAAAGCTGCTAGAAATATAATTCCCTCAAAATTATCAGGGATAATTTGGGCTATTCCTATTGATGAGTTTGAATTAAAACTTGCATAAAAAACAGCTGTAATAGTTGATATTGCAAGAACCAATATGATAGCTTTTATTAAGTTATCAAGAACTCGATATTTTCCAATTATCAAAATCAATAAACAACTAATTATAATTATACCTGACCAAATAGTAATATTTGATGAAATCCCAAACAATTCAATAGCTAAACCAGCAGTGACAATAGTTACTGCAGCTTGGATAGTAAAAATTGTGACAATAGATAATAGTAGGTATATAAATAAAACATAGTTGCCTATCTTTTTATAGCCGTCTAACAATGTTTCACCTGTGGCATGTGTATATTTTGTTCCAAACAAAAAAAATGGATATTTAAATAAATTACATAAGATTAATGCCCAAATTAAACCAAATCCAAACTCAGCACCAGCTTTAGTAGATTGAACAAGATGCGATACACCAATTGCAGCTCCTGCAAAAAGTAATCCTGGTCCTAATTTTTTTAGATATTTAATCATTTTCTTTCAGCTTCTCACTCAGAAGTTTTTTGGCTCTGAAAATTTTTATTTTAGTTGTGTTAATTGGTTGATTCAATTTTTTTGAAATTTCTTGTATTGATAAATCCTCAATATACCTATACTTTATCATGTCTCTGTACATAGGTTTTAATTCATCAATCTTAGAATTAAGATTATCATAACTTTCCTTATTAATCATACTTTCCTCAGGGCTTAATTCAGAAACAATATTTTCAATTTTTTTAGAATTTACCTCTTTATATAGTAATTTCTTTTTCTTTAAGTAGTCGGAATAAGTATTTTTTGCAATGGAAATTAACCACGTTTTAAAATTATAGTTTGGATTATAGGTTTTAATTTTTTCAAACGCTTTTGAAAATGACTGGATTGTAATTTCCTCAGAAATATATTTGTTTGAAGTTTTTTTTAATAGGTAACTGTAGACATAATCCCAATTGGAATTTAAAAGCTTGTCAAATGACGGAAATTCTTCTTTCGACATTATTGACCAGAAAAATTAATTAAGATTCATTGTAGATTTCTTACATTCATTCTCATCAGGTAATTTTCCACAAATTCCACATGGTTTACCATCATTATTCAAAAAAGGACTATTACTAGCACATGTTCCTGAAAATTTTCCATCTTTTTTCATGATAATTTTTATAGAAATTCCAGCAAATGCTAAACCCAAAAAAATAATTGTTATTATGTAAAGCTCCATTTCTATAAAATATTTACTTCTTCTTGAAGCAAGATATCAAATTTTTCTTTAACAGTTTTTTTAATTTTTTGAGAAAAATTGTAAATATCTTTTCCCTTGGCATTTCCAGTATTAATAATAACCAGTGCTTGATCTTTATATACTGTAACATTTTTCTCTTTAATATTTTTAAAACCACAATTTTCAATTAACCATGCAGCTGAAATTTTAAAATCTGAATTTTTATTTTTAAAACTTACTATTTCTGGAAACAATGATTTGATTTGTTTAAACTGTTTTTTACTTATGATGGGATTTTTAAAGAAACTTCCAGCATTACCAAATTCTCTGTAATTTGGAAGCTTACTTTTTCGAATTAAATGAACAGATTCTGCAATATTTTTAATTGAGGGTTTACTAATTCCATTTTCAATTAGATAATTATTCAACGATGCATATTCAATATTAATATTGTGATTTTTTTTGGTTAATCTTAATGTGATATTAGTTATGATAAATTTATTTTTTAATTCTTCTTTAAATATTGAGCTTCTGTAAGAAAATTTACATTCGTCTTTGCTAAAAATTTTTATTGATCCATTATTAACAAAAACTCCCTTGCAACTTTCAATTACATCTTTAATTTCTTTTCCATATGCACCAATATTTTGTATAGGAGCACTTCCAACATTTCCTGGGATTGAAACTAAGTTTTCAATTCCACCAAAATTATTTTCAATACACCACCAAACTAATTCATTCCAGCTCTCACCTGCACCCACAGAAACTAAAACTTCATTATCATCCTCATTAATAATCTCTATACCTTTAATTTCTATTTTTAGAATTGGATATTCAATATCAGAAGTAAACAGAATATTAGTTCCTCCACCTAATATTAACAATTCTTTTTTTTTGTTTTTTTCTATAAAATTTATGATTTCCCTCTCGTTGGAGATATGAATTAAATTCTTTGCTTTAGCTTCTACACTAAACGAATTATAATTTTTTAAGGAAACTTTTTTCAAAGAGTAATGAAAGTTTAAAAAATTAATCTTTTCCCTTTTCTTCTTCTTCTTCTTCTTCTTCTTCGGGAAGAACTTCTCCTTTTATTCTAAGAATCGTAGAAGGATTTTTAGAGTTAGAGACTACAGAAATTGCTTTCATAAATAACCCCTCTCTTTTTGTATCATATTCAACTTCAATTTCCCCTACACCACCAGGTTCAATTGGTTTTTCAGGTTTTTTTGGGATAGTGCAACCACATGAAGATGAAATTCTTGTGAATACAAGTGGAGCAGTTCCAATATTTTTAAATTTAAAAATTCTCTTGCCGTCTGATTCGAATTCAACTTCACCATAGTCGATGGTTGTCACATCAAATTTAACTTCAGCTTGTTTTTCTTGTGAAAAAGCTAATAGCGGAAGAAAGAATAGAGAAGAAATTAGAATAAATTTTTTCATTTGGTTCCTTTTTTTATAAAAATAATCCTTTAAATCCTTTTACAAAAATTATTTTCTCTTTTAAATCTATTAGTAGTTAGTTACTTTTGCTTAAATTATTGTGATGGGAATTGATAAAGTTTACAATCCTAATGAGATTGAAAATAAGTGGTTAAAAAAATGGGATAAAGAAAATTTATTCAAATCAGTTCCTGACAAAAGAGAAGCATATACAATTGTAATACCTCCACCAAATGTTACTGGAATTCTCCATATGGGTCATATGCTTAATAATACTATACAAGATATTCTCATTAGAAGGGCTAGGTTAAAAGGACTTAATGCATGTTGGGTCCCAGGAACTGATCATGCCTCAATTGCAACTGAGGCAAAGGTTGTAAAAATGTTAAAGGAAAAGGGAATTAAGAAAAGTGATATCAGTAGGGATGAATTTTTGACTTATGCATGGGATTGGACTGAAAAGCATGGGGGTTTAATATTAAACCAATTAAAAAGGATAGGTTGCTCATGTGATTGGGACAGAACTAAATTCACGCTTGATAGTGATTTATCAGAGTCAGTAATTGATACATTTATTAAATTATTTGATGAAGGTTATTTATATAGAGATAAAAAAATTGTTAATTGGGATCCAGAAGCACTTACTACACTTTCAAACGAGGAAGTTATTTACAAGGAGGAAGAGACTAAGCTATTCTATCTAAAGTAT
>CACASE010000005.1 GCA_902535165.1 uncultured Bacteroidota bacterium
GCAGATGTATTATTTGTTCTTTTATGCTTAGCTAATCAAACTGGAATAGATCTGGAAAAGTCCTTTGAAAAAAAATTAAAGAAAAAAGCACAAAGAGATAAAACTAGACATTTATCTAACAAAAAATTAAAATGAAAAAGGTCAGCATTGATGGTTCAAATCTAAAGTCATACTGTGAATTGGACATCTCTGGATCAAAGAGTGAATCAAATAGAATTTTGATTCTTAAATCAATATTTAATAATATAAAAATTAATAATTTATCATCATCAGATGATACATCTGTCTTAAATGACAGCTTAAAAAATTTGAATAAAAATATAGATGTTGGTCATGCAGGTACATCTATGAGGTTTTTAACTGCATATCTAGCAACTTTAGAAAATAAAAAATTTATTATTTCAGGATCAAAGAGAATGCATCAACGTCCTATAGGGCTGTTGGTCGATGCCCTAAATTCTCTTGGTTTTAAAGTAAATTATTTGAACAAAAGAGGATTTCCGCCACTAGAAATTATTGGTTCAAAAAATTTGCATCACAAAGTTGTTTTAAAATCTCATGTTAGTAGTCAGTTTGTAAGCGCTTTAACATTAATTGCGCCCTCTTTAGATAATGGTTTAAGAATTATTCTTCAGGATGATATAACATCAAAACCATACATTAATATGACTATCTCAATATTAAATAAAATTGGTGTTGATGCAACATTTGAAAAAAATCTAATTAATGTCAAGCCATTAAAAAAAATTAATGATATAACATATGACGTTGAATCAGATTGGTCATCTGTATCGTACTTTTTTTCAATGGTAGCATTAACTAAAAATTTAAAGTTATCAATTTCAAATTATAAAAAGGAAAGTTTTCAAGGTGATGTAAATGTTTGTAAATACTATGAAACTTATGGTATCAAAACTGTATTTGAAGGAAATAGACTAATTATTACTAAGGATGAAAATAAAAATCTTCCAAAAAAAATTGAGATTGATTTAAATGATAATCCAGATTTGGCACAGACAGTTATTGTAACATCTTTTGGTCTGAATATCCCTACTAAATTAACAGGCTTATCTACATTAAAAGTTAAGGAAACTAACAGACTAGAAGCTCTTTACAATGAATTAACTAAACTCGGTGCTAAATGTAAAATAACTAATGATTCAATTGAAATTTTTAAATTAAAAAAACTAAATATTAAGCATTGTACTATTGAGACATACAATGATCATAGAATGGCTCTTGCATTTGCACCATTGTCCATTTTAAAATCATTGGATATTAATGAACCTAGTGTAGTTTCAAAGTCATTTCCAGAATTTTGGAAAAAACTAAAAGATGTGGGGTTTTCAGTTAATTTTTATAATTAATTGGATTTTTACTTGACAACCAATATTTCACAAATGTATATTTGCATTTTTTAAATTATGAAACTATCAAATTTTACTTACGATTTACCAAAAGAATTACTTGCTGAATATCCCTCTGATCAGAGAGATGAGTCTAGATTAATGGTATTACACAGAGATTCAAATAAAATTGAACACAAATTATTTAAAGATGTTATCGATTATTTTAATGATGGTGATTCATTTATTCTAAATAATACTAAAGTATTTCCAGCCAGATTGATGGGTAACAAAGAAAAAACTGGTGCTAAAATTGAGGTTTTCTTACTAAGAGAATTAAATAGAGATCAAAGACTTTGGGATGTATTAGTTGATCCTGCAAGAAAAATTAGAATAGGTAATAAGTTATATTTTGGTGATGATGATAGTCTAGTTGCAGAGGTTATTGATAATACAACATCCAGAGGAAGAACACTTAGATTTTTATACGATGGTTCTTATGACGAATTCAGAGAAAAGTTAATAGAGCTTGGTCAAACACCGTTGCCAAAATATATCAAAAGATCGGAGGAAGATTTTGATAAAGAAAGATATCAAACTATTTATGCAAAAAATGAAGGAGCTGTAGCAGCACCAACTGCTGGACTACACTTTTCCAAACATTTACTAAAAAAACTTCAAATAAAGGGTGTCAACTTAGGAGAAATTACGTTACATGTTGGTTTGGGCACTTTTAGTCCAGTTGAAGTGGAAGATCTATCCAAACACAAAATGGATTCTGAAGAATTAATAATTGATGGTGAAGCAGTAAACTTAGTTAACAACACTAAAAAGAATAAGAATAAAGTGTGTGCGGTAGGCACTACAGTAATGAGAGGTTTAGAAACTTCAGTGTCGTCAATGGGAACTCTAAATCCGTACAGAGGATGGACTCACAAGTTTATTTTTCCACCTTATAAATTCAGTATTGCAGATTCATTAATAACTAATTTCCATATGCCAAAATCTACATTGTTGATGATGGTATCAGCTTTTTGTGGCCATGATTTCATGATGGAAGCCTATGAGGTTGCTGTTAAGGAGAAATACAGATTTTACTCTTATGGAGATGCAATGCTAATTCTATAAAATGTCCTTCAAAGATATAAGGCTTATTAGGCCAGAAAATTTAGAGCAATTGCTCAAAAAGAATAAATTTCCAAAATATAGATCAAAACAAATTCAGAACTGGGCTCGAAAAATTAATGTTCAATCATTTGATCAAATGTCAAATTTGCCGAATGATTTAATACATTTTCTTATTGAAAATTTTAAATTAAATAAATCAAAAGTTAATACGATTAAAAAAAGTTCTGACGGAACAATAAAGTTTGCAATTCAGCTTTATGATAATCTTATTGTTGAGGCTGTATTGATACCATCAAACAAGCGTATCACTGCATGTGTCTCAAGTCAGGTTGGATGTAGTTTAGATTGTAATTTTTGCGCAACATCAAAGATTAAGAAAATGAGAAATTTGGAGTCTTATGAAATTTTTGATCAAATTATGCTCTTGAACAAAGAATCAATCAATCATTTTTCATCTCCTATAACTAATATCGTGTTCATGGGTATGGGGGAACCTTTATTGAATTATAAAAATGTAATTGAATCAATAGATCAGATTACTAGTGATTTTGGAATTGGAATTTCATATAAAAAAATAACATTATCAACTTCTGGAATTTCTAAAATGATAAGAAAGATGGCTGACGACAATGTTAAATTTAATCTAGCTATATCACTGCATACAGCATTAGAAAAAACAAGAAATAAAGTGATGCCATTCTCAAAATCATTCCCAATTAAAGAGCTAGTTGATAGCTTAGAATATTGGTATAAAAAAATTAAAAGAAAAATTACTTTCGAATATTTAATATGGAAAGAAATTAATGATGATTTTGAACATATCAATGCTCTAGTAAGTATATGTAAAAGAATTCCATCAAAAGTAAATATTATTGAATATAATGATACAGATGACTCTGCATTTCAGAATGCAGATGATAAATGGATAAATAACTATCTAACTACCTTAAAAGAAAATAGAATTCCTGTCTCTGTACGAAGATCAAGAGGTAAAGATATTGATGCTGCATGCGGTCAATTGGCAAATAAATATTAATTTAAATAAGTGAGTAAAGTATACGAAATAAGAGAGCCAATTTCAGAGGAAATGGAAATTTTCGAGAATAAATTTTCGAAATTGATGTTGTCAGATGTACCATTGCTCAATAGAATTACCCACTACATTATCAAAAGAAAGGGAAAGCAAATGAGACCAATGTTGATCTTTTTATGTTCCAAGTTATTGAGCTCTGGAAAGGTTAATGAAAAGGTTTATAGGGGTGCATCTGTAATTGAATTGATACATACAGCTACACTTATACACGATGATGTAGTTGATGAGAGTAACAAAAGAAGAGGATTTTTTTCAATCAATGCAATATGGAAAAATAAAATTGCTGTTTTGGTTGGAGATTTTTTATTATCTAAAGGCATGTTATTATGTATAGATAATAAAGACTATGATATTCTGGATGTTATTTCTGAATCTGTCAAACAGATGAGTGAAGGTGAGTTGTTACAAATTGAAAAAGCTAAAAAATTAGATATTGATGAAGAAACGTACTTTGAAATTATAAAAAAGAAAACAGCATCTCTAATAAGTTCATGTTGTAAAATTGCTGCTGTTTCTGTTAATAGCTCATCTTCTGAAATCAAAAAAATTACAAAAATTGGAATGTATATTGGAATTGCTTTTCAAATTAAAGATGACTTATTTGACTATGGAAAAAAAACAATAGGTAAACCCAGAGGGATTGACATTAAACAAAAGAAAATTACTCTGCCATTAATATATACTTTAAATAATATTAATAAGTCAGAAAAAAGATGGCTAATTAAATCATTAAAAAAGAATAAAAAAAGTAGAGCTTTAATCAATCAAATTATTAGTTTAGTTAAAGAAAGAGGTGGTCTTGATTATGCTATTCAGATTATGAATAAGTATCACAAACTTTCTATTGATGATTTAGAGACTTTTAAAGATAGTTCTTATAAAGACTCATTAAAAAAGATGGTTAATTACGTTATAGAGAGAAATTATTAGTTTGATATCCAAGAATACCATAGAAAAGGTTTTTGAAATTTCCAGAGTAGAGGAAGTAATTGGTGAGTTCATTCAATTAAAAAAGTCTGGTTCAAATTATAAAGGACTTAGTCCATTTACTAATGAAAAGACACCGAGTTTTATGATTTCTCCAGCAAAACAAATATGGAAAGATTTTAGTAGTGGGAAAGGTGGAAATGTTGTGGCTTTTTTGATGGAACATGAACAATTATCCTATCCTCAAGCTATTAAATTTCTAGCAAAAAAATATAATATTGAAGTTGAGGAAACAGCTATAACATCTGAACAGAAAGAAAAAATTGATCAAAAAGAGAAGTTAATTTTGATATGCGAGTTTGCAAAGAAGTTTTTTAAAGAACAATTAAATAAAACAGATTTTGGAAAAAATATCGCATATAATTATCTTATAGAAAGAGGATTTAATAAAAGTACAATAGAAGACTTTGAAATTGGATGTTTAACTGAAAAAAGAGATTCTTTAAAAGAATTCTCAGTCGAGAAAGGATATGATATTGATGACTTAGTAAGTCTTGGATTAATTTCAAGTAAAAACCAAAATGATATTTATAGATCTAGAATTATTTTTCCTATCAAAACTATCTCTGGAAGAACTGTTGGATTTGGGGCCAGATTAATTAAAAGTTCATCCAAATCTGCAAAATATATCAATAGTCCTGACTCGATCATTTATAATAAGAGCAAAATTTTATATGGATTAAATAATTCAAAAAATGAAATAGTTAAAAATGATAACTGCTATATCGTTGAAGGATATACTGATGTCATTCGCTTTCACCAAAAGGGTATCAAAAATGTAGTTTCATCATCAGGAACAGCTCTTACTACTGGACAAATAAATATAATCAGAAGATTAACCAAGAATATTACTATGCTTTTTGACTCTGATAATGCAGGAGTTAATGCAACAATCCGATCTATTGATATGATTTTATCTGAAGGTATGAATGTTAATATTTGTTTATTTCCAGAAAATGAAGATCCAGATAGTTTTGCTTTTAAAAAAGAAACTAAAGAGATAAAGAAATATTTAAATGATAATGCAATTGATTTTATTGAATTTAAAACAAAAAAACTTAGTGAATCTAAAAGAAATTCAGCAACTGAAAAAGCTCAGGTCATTAATGATATAATATCAAGTGTTGCAAAAATTCCTGATAAGATTAAACAAGAAATTTACATCAAGCAATGTTCAGAAATGCTTGAAATTACTGAGAACACATTATTTAATGCACTTGCTCAGTTAACTCAAATATCTAGTGTTAATAAAAATGTAACTCAGCAACAATCTCAAAAAGTTGAACCTGAAAAAACAACTCAAATTTTTAAATTGGAGAAGAAAATTATTGAGATTTTAATTTTATATGGGAATAGTAAAGTTACTTTTGATGAAATTAAAATGCTTAAAGATGATAAAGGTGATATAGTTTATAAACCGCAAAAGGTAGAATCTTTTGTACATGAAAAGATTTTTTTAGATCTACAATCAGATGAAATTGAATTTGCTAATGATGATTTTAAAATCCTGTACAATAAACTAATAAATGAATTTCAGAAAAAACAGAATTTTGATCCTAAGGTTTTTATTAATTCTTTACCGCAGAATTTATCTGAGCTTGTTACTTCAATTTTAATTGAAGATGAGATTTATCAATTACATAATTGGAGATCAAAAAATGTGATAGTCAAAGGAAAAGACCGATCAATATCTCAATTAGTTACTGAAACCATTTTGACTCTACGAACATTATTAATAAATAAGAAAGTACAGGATCTGAGTAAATTAAGTGATGGTACAGATGAGAATTTTAATAAAGATACCTTGGAGGAAATTGTTAATTATTATCAATTAAAATCTTTACTGTCAAAAAAACTTAATAGGGTAATTTAGTTTTTCAAATTTTCTGGGATTTCGCAAATAGGGATTGCAACCATTTTATGTTTATTTGCAGTATTAAAGCTTTTTAAAATATTAAAAACTTCTTTTTCTCTTCCAGAGAAATCTGATTCTGATTTACCGTTATCCCACTCATTCATTGCCCACTCTAGCTCTTTATAGCTTGCTCCAATTTGATTTTCATCCGTTCGAGTGTCATCCCAAAGACCGTCTGTTGGTTCAGCAATAATAATATCGTTATTAATGCCCATCTCTTTAGCTATATTTCTAACCTCACTCTTCATCAAATCAGCAATCGGGGATAAGTCAACTCCGCCATCTCCATATTTCGTATAAAATCCAACGCCAAAATCTTCAACTTTATTTCCAGTCCCAGCCACTAAAAAATTATTTACTGAAGCAAAATAATAAAGTGTAAGCATTCTTAATCTTGATCTAGAATTTGCTAAAGCAAGCTCATTATTTTTTTTACTCGTTATAGAAATACTGTTTTTAATTTCATCAAATGATTTAGCCAAGTCTAAGTATTTACTTTCTACATTACTATAGTTAGATTTAAGCCATTGAATGTGTTTTTTAGATCTTTCTAATTCCTTGCTTGACTGATGGATAGGCATTTCTAAACAAAGAGTTGGGAGTCCTGTTTTTGCACACAGTGTTGAAGTAACTGCTGAATCAATTCCACCTGAGACACCAATTACAAAACCATTAGTTTTTGAATTTTTTGAGTAAGAATTAAGCCAATTAACAATGTGTTTGATTAACTTTGGATAATTCATATTAGTATGATTAATTTAAAATTTAATACTAGTCAAATTCAATGCCAAATTAAATCATTTAGTGTTCAAAGTAAAATCTTTATATCAATTATTTGTATTTCTTTCTTATCGTGTATTTCAAATACCACCCAGAAATTTGACTCAGATTTTGATATACAGATCGATAGGTTTGAGAAAAAATTTTTTGAAATTTCGGAAGACTCTATTTCAAATTTAATAAATGAGTATCCTTTTCTTTTTTCTAATGAGTTTAATGTTTCAAATTGGATTGAAATAAAAAGAGATTCTACTAGAAATTATATTTACAATAAGACAGTTAATATTTTTGAAGATACATCAGGGTTAGAGAAAGATTTTAAAAAAATATTTTCTAGAGCCAAAGGCTATTTTCCAAACTTTAATATTCCCAAGATAATTACACTTAACAATGGAGTTGATTATAAATACAATTTGATTGATTCAGACAGTATTATTTTACTCTCGTTAGACTGCTATTTGGATGATGAATTGCTCTATGGTAATATTCCGAAACATATTTCAGATCAAATGAATCCAGATTTTATTTCAAATGATATTAATGAATTAATTTCATCAAGATTTATTGAGTTCCCAACTGATAGAAAATTTATTTCAAAGATTATTTATCATGGAAAATTACTTTTTCTAATGAACAAGTTTTCAGATAATAACGCTAGTAAGTTATTAGGCTATGATAAAATTAAATCCAGCTGGATTAATGAAAATGAAAAAGAGGTTTGGAAATATTTTATCGAAAATGATTTGTTATTTTCAACTAAATCATCACTTGACTATAGATTTTTGGTTAATGCACCATTTTCAAAATTTGGATTGAGTATAGATTATCAATCACCTCCAATGGTTGGAAGATGGCTTGGTTTCCAAATTGTAGAATCTTTTTCAAAGAAATCAACTAAAAATCTAATTGAGATATTAGCCTATGATAACTATGAATTATATTTAGAATCAAACTATAAACCTTAAATAAGAAATGAAAAAAACTGATATTGTAATTACCATATGTCTTGATGATAATAAAATCCCAGAAAAGATGAGTTGGTCCGCTAGGGACGGAGGAGTTAAAAATCAATCTACAAAAGCTTTGCTTTTTTCATCATGGGATGATAAAAACCAAGAAACAATGAAAATCGATCTATGGACCAAAGATATGCCAATCGATCAAATGAATGTTTTTTTTCACCAAACCTTAGTTAGCATGTCAGAGTCATACTTTAAGGCAACTAATAATGAAAAAATGAATGATGCTTTTAATCAGTTTTGTGAGTATTTTGCTGAAAAATTAGAATTAAAGAAATAATACTTCAAGAATTTAATCTCTCAATATATTCCAAAATTTCTTCCCTACCATTTTTTGTTTTTGAAGAGCTGGTAAAATAATTTTTATTATAAAATTTATTTACAGTGTTAATATACTCATTACAATGTTTCTGAATAATTGATTTTTTTATTTTATCACTTTTTGTAAAAATTATTGTAAAATTTCTTTTTGTTGTTTTTAAAAACTTGATGAATTTGAAATCAGAATTTTGAAGTTGATGTCTAATATCAATAAGTAGGAAAATATGCTTTAACTGAGCTCTATTTGTGATATAATTTTCTATTATTTTATTTATTGTAAGAATGCTTTTCTTTGATAGCTTTGCATAACCATATCCAGGTAAGTCAACAAAATACATCTCATTATTCACCAAAAAATAATTAATAAGTTTTGTTTTACCAGGTATTTTAGAAACTTTAGCAATACTCTTCTTATTAAGAAGCATATTTAGTAAGCTAGATTTTCCAACATTAGATCTCCCAATAAATGCGATTTCAAAAAAGGTAGAATTTGGACAGTTAGAAATTTCAGAACTGCTTTTTTCAAAAGAGACATGTTTAATTTTCACCTTACAGTTTTTTTTCTCTTAGCCAGCTATTCATGACTGAATTAAATTTTTCAGGATGTTCCATCATAGGAGCATGACCGCAATTTTCTATCCAGTAAAGTTGAGAATTAGGAAGTAATTTTTTGAACTCATCAGCAACTTCAGGTGGAGTTACAGAATCATTTTCTCCCCAAATTATTGCAGTTTCAGCTAAAATCTTAGGCAGGTCATTTGACATATTGTGTCTAATAGCACTTTTTGCCATTGCTAAAATTTTAATCAATTTTTTTCTGTCATTAACAGTTTCATAAACTTCATCAACTATTTTTTTTGTTGCTATTTTTGGGTCAAAAAAAACTGCTTCAGTTCTTTCTTTAATATAATTGTAATCCTCTCTTTTTGGATATGAATCTCCCATTGAATTTTCGTACAAACCAGAACTTCCAGTTAAGACTAGACCCTTGATCAGTTTAGGATATAATTTTGAAAAAATTAAACCAACATGACCTCCAAGAGAATTTCCCAAAATAATAACATCTTTTAAATTTTTAAACTTGATAAATTTATAGACAAACTTGGCAAAAAACTTTACGTTAGTATTTAATAGACTTGAATTATAGATAGGTAGTTCTGGAGCAATAACTTGATAGCCTTGATTTGGAAAATACTTAAAAACACCATCAAAATTGCTTAATCCGCCCATTAAGCCATGTAAAATTAGTATAGGTTGTCCTGATCCCACAGAGAGATAATTATAACCACTTTCACTAATTGATTTCATTATTTTTCTTAGTAAAAAAAACTTTTCAAGCAAATATATGCATTTCATTTTGATGAAAATGAATTAAATATATTGAATTCAAAATATTGATTTATCTTATAAATCACTGAAAAACAATTAGTTATAATATTATTGATTTCATTTGACAGAAATTATTAACAATGTGGTAAAATGTGGTAAAATGTGGTAAAATTTCAATATATTTGAGATTAACGCTAATCGAATATGATCAACCTTATTGGAACATATGAATGTACAGTTGATAATAAGGGTAGAATTATGATTCCATCTCAGCTAAAAAAACAACTTGATGGAGTTATTACAAAGACCTTTATTTTGAAGCGATCTGTCTTTCAGAACTGTCTTGAACTATTCCCTTACGAGGAGTGGAAATCATTAATGGACAAGGTTAATAAGTTGAATCGATTTGTGAAAAAGAATAATGATTTTATTCGCATGTATACAGCTGGTGTTAGATCAATTGATATGGATTCTAATGGTAGAATATTAATTCCTAAAGATCTAATAACTATATCTAAACTGAATAAGCAAGTTGTTTTATCATCATCAATAAATATTATTGAAATATGGGACAAAGACTTGTATGAAAAGAATATCAATAATCCAAAGATTGATTTTGCAAAATTAACTGAGGACGTAATGGGAAATGATGACTCAAATTTATCATAAACCAGTCCTATTACAAGAGTTGATTGATAGTTTAGAAATTAAAAAAAATGGTGTATATGTCGACTTAACTTTTGGAGGGGGTGGACATTCTAGAGAAATACTAAAAAGGTTAGGAGAGGTAGGAAAACTAATTGCTTTTGATAATGATGAAGATGCGGAGAGAAATATAGTTGATGATTCTAGGTTCACATTTTTGAGACAAAATTTTATATATCTGATGCAAAATTTAAATTTTTTGAAAATTGGCAAAGTCGATGGAATAATTGCTGATCTTGGTGTTTCATCACATCAATTTGATAATAAAAAAAGAGGTTTTTCATTTGATTCAGATTATAATCTTGATATGAGAATGAATAAAAATCAAGATAAGGATGCAGTTGAAATATTGAATACTTATTCAAAAAAGCAACTAGCAGATATATTTTTTTATAATGGTGATTTAAAAAACTCAAGAGCTATTGCGGATTTAATTTGTGATGAAAGAGCTAAAGAACAAATTACTAACCCAAATCAATTCAATAATATTTTGAAGACAATTCTACCAAAGGGTTATGAAAATAAAATTTTAGCAAGAATTTATCAATCTGTAAGAATAGAGGTTAATAGTGAAATTGATTGTTTAAAAAAATTATTAAATCAAATTCCACAAGTACTCAAAAAAAATGGAATAGCCTCAATTATAACTTACCATTCCATTGAGGATAGATTAGTTAAAAGATTCTTTAAAAATGGTTGTTTTAATGAAGAACCGGTGAAAGATGATTTTGGAAATCAAATAAAAATATTTAGAACTGAAAAATTTAAAACCGCTAATGATTTTGAGTTAAAAAATAATTCAAGATCGAGAAGTGCAAAACTTAGAGTAGCAAAACTAATATGAGAAAAAAAATAATTGATATAGTTGCTGGAAAGTTTATTCTTGAAAAAACTAATGCCAAAACTGTACGATTCATTTTATTTATTTTTTGTCTTGCACTAATCATGATATACTCATCACACAGTGTTGATAGGAAAATATTTGAAATCAATAAATTAAATAATGATTTAAATATTGTTGAAAGTATTTACCTAAACACGAGGAAAGATTTGATGAATTCAAGGATGGAATCAACAATAAGAGTTCAGCTTTCAGACAAAGAAATTAGACCTTCATTAAACCCTCCAACTAAAATTTTGATAAGTAATGGAAAATAAAAATAATAGTTTTTTATGGAGGTTGTATTTGATTTCATCAATACTATTGATTTTTGGTATTGGCATTGGATATAAATTATTTTATTTACAGTTTGTCGATGGTGAAAAATACAGAAAAATAGCTGAGGATAAAACTCTCAAAAGCTTCACTGTTAACTCAGTTAGAGGAAATATTTTCTCTGAAGATGGTAGTTTATTAGCAACTTCCACAACTAAGTATGATATTTACTTTGATTCCAAAACAGTATCAAAAAATACATTTGATTCTGAGATTAAAAATCTTTCAATAAGCTTATCAAATCATTTGGATCGGGAAGAAAAATTTTGGTATGATTATTTAATTGATGCCAGAGAAAATGGTAATAGATTTTTACCATTAGCAAAAAATATTTCTCAGGATTTAGTTCAAAAACTTAAAACTTTTCCAATTCTAAGATATGGTTCAATCAGAGGAGGATTAATCATTGAAAGGAAAATTAAGAGAGATTATCCATTAGGAAAAATTGCTGAGAGAACTATTGGCTATGAGCGAATTGATGAAAAGGGAAATTATAGAGGAGTAGGATTAGAGCATGCATTTGGTTCATATTTAAGAGGTAAAAATGGTCAAATGATTAAAAGAAAAATATCAAATGGTCAATGGAAAGTCTTGGAAAATAATGTAAACAAAGAACCGATTGATGGATTAGATGTAAGAACAACTTTAAATACAAGCATGCAAGATATTGTTCATGACTATTTACTTGAACAAACTCAAAAATATGAGGCAGATCACTCAACTGCTGTATTAATGGAAGTGAAAACTGGAAAAATAAGGGCAATATCAAACTTTGGCAGAACTGATGATGGAAAGTATTATGAAAAACTAAATTATTCTATTGGTGAAGCTACAGAGCCGGGATCAACTTTTAAGCTGATGACTATGATAGCTGCACTTGAAGATCAGGTTATAGATACTTTACAATTGATAGATACTGAAAATGGTGAGTTAGATTTTTATGGTTTCAAAGTTAGAGATTCTAGGAAGGGTGGATATGGGGAAATAAATGCAATGGATATTTTCAGATTGTCTTCAAATACAGGTATGGTGAAGATAATTACAGATGCCTATGAGGGAAAATCTGAAAAATTTGTTAATAGATTATATAATATGGGCGTCAATAACCCAATTGATTTAGGAATAAAAGGTGAACCAAATCCTAAAATTCCTCATCCTTCGGAAAATGACTGGAATGGATTGTCGTTACCATGGATGTCGTACGGATACGGAATTTTGTTAACACCATTACAAATTTTATCATTTTACAATGGTGTTGCAAATAATGGAGAAATGGTAAAACCAACATTTCTAGAAAGCACAAGTAAATTAGGGTCAACAAATTTTTATGAATTCAAAAAAGAAATAATAAACCCTTCAATATGTTCTAAAAAGACATTGTCAATTGTTCAGAAAATGTTGCTGGATGTTATTCACCATAAAAACGGAACAGCTAAAAATATTAAATCCGAACATATTAAAATTGCAGGAAAAACTGGGACAGCTCAAATTGGTTATGGAACAGATGAAATTAATTACATATCAAGTTTTGTAGGATATTTTCCTGCCGATAAACCTAAGTATTCGTGCATAGTAGTTGTTAATAGTCCAAATAAAGATATAGGATATTATGGCTCTGATGTAGCAGCTCCTGTATTTAAAAGAATTGCTGAGAAAATTTCATCAAGATTCCCAATTATTGAGAAACATAATTACGAACAAATAATTGAGAAGATTAAAATTTCCAAAAAACAGAACAAGTCTAATCCTAAAAATAAATTAGATTCATGATACAGCTTACCGAATTAATTAAAAATATTGATGATTTGGAAATCTTTGGATCAAATCAAATAGCTGTAAATAATGTATCAAATAACTCAAAAAAAATTAAATCTGGTGACATATATATAGCAATTAAAGGCTCAAATTTTGATGGTCATGATTTTATTGATGATGCAATTAAAGAAGGAGCTGTTTGTATCGTTTGTGAAGTTTATCCACTTATCAGATTAGAAGACATAACATATATAATTACTAAATCCTCAAAAGAAACATATTCTAGAATTTGTTCAAATTATTTTGATAACCCTAGTCACAAGTTAAAACTAATTGGTATTACAGGTACAAATGGCAAAACATCTTGTACAAGTCTTATGCACCAAATGTTCAATTTAAATGGATTAAAGTGTGGCCTGATCTCTACTAATAAAATAATTATTGGTTCAAAAGAATATGATACAAATTTAACAACTCCTGACTCATATGATTTGAATTATTATTTAAATGAAATGATTAAAATAGATATTAAATACTGTTTTATGGAAGTATCATCACATTCTATAGATCAGAGAAGAATTTCAGGTTTAAAGTATGAATTAGCAATATTTACAAATATCACTCATGATCATTTGAATTATCATAAAAACTTTAAAAATTATTTAAATGTTAAAAAGAAATTTTTTGATGATTTGGATAATAATGCTCATTCGCTGATTAACTCAGATGATAAAAATTCAAAATATATTATTCAAAATACTAAATCAAAAGTTCATACTTATTCAATTTCTAAAAATGCAGACTTTAAATTGAAAGTTGTAGAGAACAGCTTTGACGGGCTTGTTTTGAAAATTGAAGGTATTGAAGTAAATACCAAGCTCATAGGGAAGTTTAATGCATATAATTTATTAACTGTTTTTTCAGTATCTAAAATTTTGAAAATTAATACTGAAAAAATTTTAATTAGTATGAGTTTATTAAAAAACCCTGAAGGAAGATTTGATGTAATAATTAAAAATAAAATCATTGGAATTGTAGATTATGCTCATACACCAGATGCATTATTAAATGTATTGGAAACAATAGTTAAAATAAAGCAAAATGAAAATTCAATAATTACAGTAGTTGGATGTGGTGGAGGTAGAGACAGGGCCAAGAGATTAAAAATGGGAAGTATAGCTTCAAGGCTAAGTCAAAAAGTAATTTTTACATCAGACAATCCGAGAGATGAAGATCCCAAATCAATTATAGACGATATGATCGCAGGAGTTGATGATGCGGATAAAAATAAGATTTTAAATATTGTAGATAGAAAAGAGGCAATAGTTAAAGCCTCCAAAGTTGCTAAACCAAACGATATTCTTCTTGTTGCTGGAAAGGGACATGAAAAATATCAGATAATTAAATCAAAAAAAATAAGATTTAACGATAAAGAAATTTTAACCCAAACCCTAAAGATGGCAGTATAATGTTTTATTATTTATTTGAATACTTTGAAAAAACTTATCAATTAACTGGAGCTAGTCTGTTTCAGTACTTATCTTTTAGATCTGCATTAACATTTATTTTAGCACTGGTAATTTCTACGATTTTTGGAAAAAAAATAATAGAATTTTTAAAATCAAAACAAATAGATGAAAATATTAGAGAGTTAAATTTACCTGGAGAGAATGATAAAAAAGGCACTCCAACAATGGGTGGAATAATAATTGTTTTATCAACTTTAATTCCAATCTTTTTATTTTCTGATTTTAAAAATATTTACATTTTAGTTTTAATAATAACAACTATTTGGCTAACCATATTTGGATTTATTGATGATTATATAAAGGTTTTTAAAAAAAATAAAAAGGGATTAAGAGGTTCAATAAAAATTTTAGCTCAAGTTATTTTAGGATTATTTATTGGTCTAATGGTTTATTTTCATCCTGAAATAACTACACGTAATGTTGATAGTAATTCCAACTCAGAAATTATTT
Organism: uncultured Bacteroidota bacterium; assembly: GCA_902535165.1. GTDB lineage: Bacteria > Bacteroidota > Bacteroidia > Flavobacteriales > Flavobacteriaceae > Eutrophosalina. The sequence continues at coordinate 15,574 of CACASE010000005.1, forward strand.
TAGGTGAGAAAAATATTAAATCATTAAATACTACTGTTCCATTTTTTAAAAATAACGAGCTTGATTATGTAAATATTTTTAAAATGAAATCTGATAATTTTAATTGGATATTTTATGTCATCATTGTAACATTTATAATTGTAGCACTTTCAAATGGAACAAATTTAACAGATGGACTTGATGGATTAGCTGCAGGATCATCCTCCATAATCGTATTTACATTAGGTATTTTTTCATGGATTTCTGGTAACATAATCTTTTCAGATTATTTAAATATTATGTATTTACCTGGAATTGGAGAAATTGTTGTATTTGTTTCTGCCTTACTTGGTGGATTAATAGGTTTTCTTTGGTATAACACATATCCCGCACAGGTTTTTATGGGAGATACTGGTAGCTTAACTATTGGTGGAATAATTGCAGTAATTGCAATTCTCGTTAGAAAAGAACTTTTACTTCCCATACTTTGTGGTGTATTTTTAATCGAAACTCTTTCTGTTATTATACAGGTTGGATACTTCAAATACACAAAGAAAAAATTTGGTGTTGGTAAAAGAGTTTTTTTAATGACTCCAATTCATCATCATTTTCAAAAAAAAGGATACAGTGAAAGTAAAATTGTTGCAAGATTCTGGATTATATCTATAATGCTTGCAATTCTTTCGCTAATAACATTAAAAATTAGATGATTACGAAGAAAGAAATAATGGTTTTAGGATCTGGTATTAGTGGTATGGGTTCTGTGATGCTAGCTAAGAAAATGGATATTGATGTTTTCTTGTCTGAGGGCAACATAATAGATGAGGATACTAAGAAAATATTACGAAATGAACACATTGATTTTGAAGAAAATGGACATGATCCAAAAAAGTTAATTGAGTCAGATGAAATAATTATTAGTCCAGGGATTTCTTTTAATAAATTAAAAAAATCTTTTCCTGAAATTGATAGTAAAAAATTTATTTCTGAAATTGAGTTTGCAAGTAGATTTACGGATGCATTTATCATAGCTGTAACAGGCTCCAATGGAAAAACAACAACAGCTACCTTAATATACCATATCTTAAAAAACGCAGGTCTAAATGTAGGTCTAGCAGGTAATATAGGTGTAAGTTTTGCTTCATCGGTTTGTGATTATTCATATGATTATTATGTTTTAGAAGTTAGTAGTTTTCAGCTCGATCACTCAATAACTTTTAAACCAAATATTTCAGTAATAACTAATATTTCACCTGATCATTTAGACAGATATGATGAAGATTTTGATTTATATACACAATCGAAATATAGTATAGTCAAAAATCAAAAACCAAATGATTTTTTCGTTTACAATAACGATTGTAACGTGACGAAAAAAATATTTTCTAGAGTTCAAATAAAATCAAAATCAATTTCATTTTCAACAAAACAAAATAGTGGACTTAAACACTCCACATACACAAATAATAATAATATCATTTCATTAATAAATAAAGAAAAATTTATGTTAAGTACAGATAAAATTCAGATTAAAGGAATTCATAATATTCAAAATTCAATGGCTGCAATTAGTGTTGCTCAAATTTTGAAAATTTCTAATCAAAAAATAAAAGAAAGTTTAAAAACTTTTAAAAGTATTCCTCACCGTCTTGAACATTTTTTAACAATCCATAAGGTAAAGTATATCAATGACTCAAAGGCAACTAATGTAAATTCAGTTTACTATGCTCTTAATTCATTTGATGAACCAATTATTTGGGTTGTTGGTGGTATTGATAAGGGAAATGATTATGATGATTTAATTCCTTTGGTAAAAAGGAAGGTTAAAGCAATAATATGTTTAGGAAAAAAGAACAAAAATTTAATAGATGTCTTTTCAAAGTGTACTGAACTTATAATCAGTACTGATAATATGAGCGACGCTGTTAATAGTGCATACAAGGTTTCAAAACCTGGTGATGCTGTATTGCTATCTCCTGCCTGCTCCAGTTTTGATTTGTTTGACAACTATGAAGACAGGGGAAATAAGTTCAAAGAGGAAGTAAGAAAATTATGAGTATAATTAATAGTTTAAAAGGCGATAAAGTTATATGGATAGTGGTGTTATCATTATCTATTTTTTCATTCTTGCCAGTTTATAGCGCTAGCTCAAACTTTGGTGTTAATTTAATTTTTTCAAGTGTATTTAAACATGTTGCTATAATTTTCATCGGAATATTGATTATGTATGCTACCCATCTTTTAGACTATAAATATTTAAGAGGCTTGTCATTAATAATCCTCCCCCTTGCAATTTTTTTACTCTTAATTACTGCCATACAAGGCAGTGAAATTGATGGAGCAAATGCAAGTAGATGGATAAGTATTCCAATTATAAATATTTCATTCCAACCATCATCACTCGCATCAATTTTTCTTTTGATTTATATTTCAAATTATCTGTCAAAAGTTCATGAAAAAAAAATAAATTTTAATAATTCTGTTTTTAGACTATGGTTACCAATTCTTTTAGTTGTGATGTTAGTTTTGCCATCAAATTTTTCAACATCGTTTATGATTTTTAGTCTATCATTAATCTTAATTTTTATTGGTCAATATCCCATTAAGAAAATTATATTAATAATATTTTCAGGAATTATTCTTAGCGGATCTTTTGTAGGATTATCCAAAACCTATCCAGATTTAGTCCCAAACAGAATTGATACCTGGTCCAACAGAATTGAAAATTTTATAAATCCAAGCTTGGATAATGATTCAAATTATCAAATCAATAGAGCTAAGGCTGCGATTGCAAGCGGATCAATTTTCGGCGTTGGAGCTGGAAAGAGTTCAATGAAGTATATTTTACCACAAAGCACATCTGATTTTATCTTTTCTATAGTAACTGAGGAATATGGTTTATTTGTTGCTTTAATAATATTGTTACTTTATGTAATATTATTATTCAGGATTGTAATCGTATCACAAAAATCAAACAATTATTTTGGCAAGTTGCTAGCCCTTGCAGTCGGATTGCCAATTGTATTTCAAGCATTAATTAATATGGGTGTAGCCGTTCAATTATTTCCAGTTACTGGTCAACCATTGCCTCTCATAAGTACTGGAGGAACATCAATATGGACAACTTTTTTTGCATTTGGAGTTTTGTTGAGTGTTAGTAGAAATAATGCAAATATTATGGAATTAGATTTAAGCGAAAATGTTAATGAATAAAAATTTAATTATTTCAGGTGGAGGAACAGGAGGGCATATTTATCCTGCAATTAGCATTGCAAATCAATTAAAGAAAAAGGTTGAGGATTGCAATATTCTGTTTGTTGGTGCAAAAAATAAAATGGAGATGAAAAAAGTACCGGAAAATGGATATAAAATAATTGGCCTTTACATCTCAGGATATCAAAGAAAACTCAATTTTATTTCAAATTTAACATTGCCTTTTAAATTAATTTATAGTTTAATTCATTCACTAATAATTATATTAAAATATAAACCTAAAATAGTTGTTGGAACTGGAGGATATGCTAGTGGACCAGTAATGTACATTGCAGCTTTACTAAGAATACCTGTTTTTATCCAGGAACAAAATTCTTATCCTGGATTGACTAACCGAATTCTTTCAAAATATGCAAAAAAAATATTTGTTGCCTATGATGGAATGGAAAAGTACTTTAAAAATTCAGAGGTAATTTTTTCAGGAAATCCAATTAGAAAATCAATTAAAAATTTTAATGGTAAGAACAAAAAAGAATTTTTAAATCAAATTAAACTAGACATTGGTTGTAAAACTATTCTTGTACTTGGAGGTAGTCTTGGTGCAAAAATACTTAATGATTTTATTATTGAAAATCTTGATTTTTTTTAAAAAAAATAATCTACAAATAATTCTGCAATGTGGAACTAGATATTATGATGACTACAAAAATTTTGAGAATAAGTTTTTAAAAATTTTACCATTTATTAATGATATGGATAAAGCATTTTCATCTGCAGATTTAATTATTTCAAGATCGGGTGCAAGTATAATATCAGAGTTATGTTTTGTTGGAAAACCAGTCATTTTTATTCCCTCACCAAACGTAGCAGAAAATCATCAATCTAAAAATGCAAGAAAACTTTATGATGTCGGTGCAGCTGAGTATGTTGAAGAGGATGAAATAGAATACAAACTCAAATCAATTATTAACAAGATTTTTATTAGTGATGTTTATAAAAAATCTCTTTCTGAAAAGATCGCATCTTTATCAAAACCAAATGCATCAAAAATTATTGTGGATGAAATTAAACAGTATATAAAATGAGTTATTTAAATTATAATAAATATTATTTTATTGGAATTGGAGGAATCGGAATGTCAGCTGTTGCTGAGTATATTCATTCAATAGGAAAGAATGTTTCAGGATATGATAGAGATAATTCATTAATAACAAAAAGATTAACAAAATTAGGTATTGATATTTCACACAAAGACGGTACAGAGATCATTGACTTTGACTTAGTCAATAATTCTAACACCTTAGTAGTTTATACCCCAGCAATAAGTAATAAGAACTGTATTTTAAATTATTTCAAAAAAAATAATTATAACGTTGTTAAAAGGTCTGATTTATTGGCTGAAATTGTTAATTCCAAATTTTGTATTGCAATAGCAGGAACCCATGGTAAGACTACTACAACATCAATTTTAGCTCATATCATGTATAGTGCTGGATTAAATTTTACATCTTTTGTGGGAGGTGTTTTAAAAGATTATGAAACTAATATTATATTAAATGGTGATGAAATTTTCGTTGTTGAAGCTGATGAATATGATAAAACATTTTTAAAACTACATCCTAATGTAGCATCAATTATGAATATTGATGGTGATCATTATGACATATATTCTGATTTTAATGATTTGAAAAAATCATTTAAAAAATTTTCAGATAATCTTAAAAAAGACGGAATATTATTTCATGATTCCAATTTGGATTTTAATGGGTTTTCTTTTGGATTGAATTCCAATTCTGATGCTCAATTAATCAACATAAAAAATGTCTCAGGAAAATTAAGTTTTGATATTAAAATAAATGAAAAAATTTACAAGGATGTTATTTTTAATATGTTGGGGACTCATAATGCGCTGAACGCATTGGTTGCATTTATAATAGCATTAAATTTAAATATTAATATTGATACCATATTAAAAGCATTAAAATCATTTCCAGGAATAAAAAGAAGGTTCTCACTCGAACTTATTAAACCCAAGGTATTTATTGATGATTATGCTCACCATCCAAGTGAAATCTTATCAGTATATAATTCAATTAGTAAATTATATCCAGGTTTAAAAAACCTGGTAATTTTTCAACCTCACTTATTTTCCAGAACAAAAGATTTTTTAATTGATTTTGCCAAAGCTCTAGAGAAGTTTGATAAAATAGTATTGTTGGATATATATCCCGCTCGAGAGGAGCCGATTGACGGCATTAGCTCAAAATCAATTTATGATATAATTGAGAATGAAAACAAATCTATAATAAAAAAATCTGAAATTCCAGAATTACTAAAATCTGATAGTTCAGAACTAATTGTAACAATGGGGGCAGGAGATATTGGTGATGAGGTAGAATTAATTAAAAAGACATTAGCTGAAAACTTATGAAAATGAAAATTTTAACAATATCATTTTTTTCAATTTTATTATTGTCATCAACGATTTTTTCAAACTACAAACATGGTAATAGATCAGTTTATATTAATGTAAATAGCATAGTTAATGATTCTCTCACTTTAATTACTAAAGACTCTGTTTTTAATTTTTTAAAGAAAAAAAATGCAATTAAAGATTCTATGTTAATCCATGATGTTGACTTGAATAAAATTGAAAATGAATTGAAAAATATTGATTATTTAAAAATGTCTAATGCATTTTATGGAATTAACTCGCCACTTGTAATCCACATCAGCGAAAGAAATCCTGTTATAGAAATTAAAAATGATAATTTTTATTTAGATAATGAAGGTAAAATTGTTTCAAAGTCAAAAATAAATTCTCCTAAAGTAATAGCATTTTTTGGAAATTTAGATTCACTAAATAATAAAAAAATTGCTAGACTCGGAAATACAATAATGAGTGATGATTTTTTCAAAAATCACTTTAATTATGTTTTTTCAGATTCTCTTGAAATTTATATCAAGCCAAAACTGTATGATTATGTAATAGAATTTGGTTTGTTAGATAATATTGAGTCTAAGTTAACAAACTACAAACTTTTTTACGCTGCAAAATCTGAGTCAAACTCTATTAAAGAAGCAGAAAAAATAAATTTAAAATTTACTAACCAGGTAATTGTACAAAAAAAATAAAATGGAAAAAAAAGAATTATACATTGGACTTGACATTGGAACTACAAAAATTGTTGCCATGATCGGTGTAATTAATGAATATGATAAGTTAAAGATTATTGGAGTTGGAAAATCAAAAAGTTTAGGGGTTCATAGGGGTGTTGTAAATAATATTAGTCAAACGATTCAATCTATACAATCTGCTATTAATGAAGCGGAAAATAATTCTAATGAAAAAATTGATAAAGTTATTGTTGGTATAGCAGGTCAGCATATAAGAAGTCTACAACATAGCGATTATATAACAAGAGAGAACTCGGATGAGGTTATCGATATACAAGACATTGAGAAGGTAATTAATCAGGTTTACAAGTTGGTAATGATGCCTGGAGAGGAAATTATACATGTTCTTCCACAAGAGTTTAAAATAGATGGTCAAAGTGAAATTAAGGAACCCGTTGGAATGTTTGGCGGAAGATTGGAAGCAAATTTTCATGTGGTTGTGGGTCAGGTTAGCTCCATAAAGAATATTGCTCGATGTGTAAAAAGCTCAGGAATTGATTTTGATGGAATTACACTGGAACCTTTAGCATCAGCTGACGCTGTTTTGAGTAGAGAGGAAAAAGAAGCTGGCGTAGCACTAATTGATATTGGGGGAGGTACGACAGACCTAGCAATTTTTAAAGATGGTATAATAAGACACACGTCTGTAATTCCTTTTGGTGGTAATATTATTACGGATGATATTAAAGAAGGTTGTTCAATAATTGAAAAGCAAGCAGAGTTATTAAAAATTAAATTTGGATCTGCATGGCCGGGTGAGAATAAAGACAATGAAATTGTTTCAATTCCAGGCCTTAGAGGAAGAGATCCAAAGGAAATTTCTTTAAAGAATCTTTCAAAAATAATTCATGCAAGAGTTGTTGAAATAATTGAGCAAGTCTACATGGAAATAAAAAACTATGGACATGAAGATCAAAAGAAAAAATTGATTGCTGGAGTTGTTTTAACAGGAGGTGGGAGTCAATTAAAGCATTTAAAACAACTTGTTGAGTATGTTACAGGAATGGATACAAGGATTGGTTTGCCAAATGAACATTTGGCTGGAAATAACTCAATAGAAATTTCAAATCCAACTTTTGCAACGGCAGTTGGACTTGTTATGAATTCCATGGAAAAAAGAAAAAGTAAACCATTGGAATCAAATCTTGAAAACGATGAAATTGATAAAAATTATGAAAATGAAACTGAAGTTAGTTCAGATGGAACAAGTACTGATCCATCAAAGTCAATATTTGAAAAATTTACAGAAAAAATAAAAACCTTTTTAGAAAACGCAGAATAATACAATTATGAATAAAGAAAATCAATTTGATAATATAGAATTTATACTTCCCAAGAACCAAAGTAATGTCATTAAAGTTATTGGAATTGGTGGTGGTGGTAGCAATGCAATTAATTATATGTACAATAAAGGCATAAAGGGTGTGGATTATGTAGTTTGCAATACAGATTCTCAAGCACTTGAAAATAGTCCTGTACCTAACAAGGTTCAATTAGGAATTAAAGAGACTGAGGGACTTGGTGCGGGTGCTGATCCTGTCGTTGGTGAAAAGGCTGCAATAGAAAGTTTAAATGAAATGCGGGGATTATTAGAAAAAAACACTAAAATGGTATTTATTACTGCTGGTATGGGAGGTGGAACCGGAACTGGCGCAGCTCCAATTATTTCAAAATTGGCTATGGAAATGGATATTCTCACCGTTGGTATTGTAACAATGCCTTTTGTATTTGAGGGTAAAATTAGAATGAGTCATGCAAATAAAGGTTTAGAAAAATTGAGAAAAAATGTTGATTCATTAATAGTTGTAAATAATAATAAGTTAAGAGATATATATGGAAACTTAGGGGTAAAAGAAGGGTTTTCTAAGGCAGATGAAGTATTAGCTACAGCAGCTAAAGGAATTGCTGAAGTTATAACGCATCACTACACTCAAAATATTGATCTAAAGGATGCCAAAACAGTTCTTTCAAAAAGTGGAAATGCTATTATGGGATCATATAGTTCCTTAGGTGAAAAAAGAGCATTAAATGCAGTTTCAAATGCATTGGATTCGCCGTTACTGAATGACAATAGAATTGATGGAGCACAAAATGTTTTATTGTTAATTGTATCGGGATCTAGTGAAGTTACAATTGATGAAATAGGTATTATTAATGATTACATTCAGGAAAAAGCTGGAAATAATGCAAATATTATTATGGGTATTGGTGATGATCCAAATTTGGGTGAAGAAATAACTGTAACTGTTATTGCTACTGGATTCGATATGAAACAACAAGATGAAATCTTGCATATTGAACCAAAGAAAACTATTTATAATTTGGATGATGAAACTGAAATTGTAGAGAATTTTAAAGAGGAGGAACCTACTGACCAATTTGAATTTTCAACTGATGAGATTGATTTTAAAAATATAGATTTTGATATTGATGAAATTCAAAATGATGATTTTGTTAAAACTAATGATGAAATTAAGAATATTGATATTGAATTTGAATCAGTTTCAAATATCAATGAACTAGTTGATGAAAAAATAGATTTAATTGATAGTAGAATTTTAAATAATATTGAGGTTAATGAACCAGAATTTGTAAAAATAAGTAAAGAATTAAAATTTGATTTTCCTCATTCTAAAAATATTGACAATGAGAGGGTTATTCATATTTTAGAAGAAGATATAAATGAAATTGAAGTTATTGATCCTGTCCAAATTATCCCATATACAGTTGTTAATGAAAAAAATTCCAAAGTTGTTGCTGATGATAGTATGAAAGATGAAAAATTAAATTCCAATAAAGAAATCAGCCCTTTGAACAGCCCTATTGTTGATGGTTTAGCAAAAAGAACAGAAGAGAGAAAAATTAAATTAAAAGAATTTAATTATAAATTTGTAAAACAAAGAAAAGTAGAAGACATGGAAAACGAACCTGCCTACAAAAGAGCTGGTATTGATTTAGATGAGAGCTATGATAGTTCAGTTACTTTATCCTCACTAGATGAAGATAATGATGGTAATTTAGATATAAACTCTAAAAATTCATTCCTACATGATAATGTAGATTAATTTATGACACTATCTGAAAATATTGATAATAAAATAAAAGAAGCAATGAAAAATAAGGATTCTGTTTCACTAGAATCTTTAAGAGCTATAAAATCCTCTATTCTTATTTTCAATACAAAAAAGGGTGGCTCAGGGGATCTTTCTAAAAATGATGAAATTCAAATCCTTAGCAAATTAGTTAAGCAAAGAAAAGAAAGTGCAGATATTTATTTATCTCAAAATAGACCTGAGTTAGCTAAAATTGAAACTGATCAGGCTGCTATAATTAAACAGTTTTTACCTGAACAGTTGACGGAGATTGAAATAGAAAAAATTGTAAGTGAAATTATAAGCAAAATAAATGCCTCAGGAATGAAAGATATGGGTAAAGTTATGGGTTTGGCAACAAAAGAACTTTCAGGTAAGGCTGATGGAAAAACAATTTCACAGATAGTCCGGAAAAATCTTTCATAATACATTAATGGCCAAGTAGTTCAACTGGATAGAACATCAGATTTCGGCTCTGAGGGTTGAGGGTTCGAATCCTTCCTTGGTCACTATTTTTTTATTTTCAAGTTACATTTATTGAAAAATCTTATTGAAAGTAAAATAGATGCTATTAACAAACCTATTAAAAAACCAATCCATACACCTGTGGCTTTAAGATCTGTATATAATCCAAGATAAATCATAATTGGGACACCAAAAACCACGTATGATAAAAAACAAATAACAGAGGGTATCTTTACATCTTGAATACCACGTAAGGCACCTTGAGCAACAATTTGTATTCCATCAAAGATTTGAAATAAAGCTACTATTATTAATAATTTAGAAGCAATGCTAACGGTCTCTAAAACATCAAAACTTTCGTTATTATCTAAATAAAGCCAGGGTAATAAGTCAGAGAAAATAATAAATACCATAGCAAATATAATTTCAATTAGAATTGTAATTAAGAAGATTGATATTGCTATGCGCTTAAGGTTTATGTAATCACAAAGTCCTTTTTGATTTCCAATTCTTATTGTAGCAGCAACACTAAGGCCTAATGCAACCATAAATGTTAATGAAGATAAATTAAGTGCAATTTGATTTGCAGCTTGATGGTTTACGCCTATAATTCCACAAACCCATATACCTGAAATAAAAAATCCAACTTCAAACATCATTTGTAATGCAGATGGATAACCGAGATTCACAATTTTATTTATAATTTTTGAAGAATATTTTAGTTTAAATAGCTTATCAATGTATTGATTTATTTTTGGATTAGACTTAATAAGGTATATTATAATTAGAACCATAATAAATCTTGATATTAATGTCCCAATACCTGCACCAACTAACTCTAATCTAGGAAAACCAAATTTTCCATAGATTAAAATATAGTTTAAGACAACGTTAATGATATTAGCAATTACAGTAGAAATCATTGCAATTTTTGTAAAAGATAATCCATCAGAAAATTGTTTAAATGATTGAAAAATAATTAATGGAAACAAGGATATTGCTACTAACGTAATATAAGGGTATGCTAAAGTAACCACTATTTCAGGCTGACCCATATAATATATTATTGGTTTTGAAATTAAAACTAAAACAGTTAAAATAAACCCTAAAATTGAGCAAATAATTATACCATTTGACAAAATGGATTTTGTTTTATTATTGTCTTTTAACGCGTCACTTTCTGCAATTAAAGGTGTGATTGCAGTTGAGAATCCAATACCAAAAGACATTGCTAAAAACACAAAACTATTTCCTAGTGATATTGCAGCTAATTCAGATGTTCCCAATTGACCAACCATAGCATTATCTACAAATCCCACTAGTGTGTGACCTATCATACCAATAATGACTGGATATGCTAGTTTTAGGTTATATGAAAATTCTTTAGTATAAGGTTTTAAAAAATTCAATATCACATTTTATTTGATAAATAAATAGTATTCATCAATAATCTATTTGTCCCATACCAGAAAGCTCTAAAGTTAGTATTATCAGCAAATAAGAAAATTTTTCCAGAGAAATATCTTTTAATTTTGAATGGTACGCTCTTAATTAATAATTCTAAATTATCATTAGAAATATAACCACTAAGTAGTGCATTTTTTGAGTATTGAATAGGATTATTGAAACTATTTTTTTCAGGTTTCATAAAAATAGTATTGTTTTTAAAAGTTGGTAGATTATCATTTATAATACCAAAATTAATAGGATGGCTTTTATCAATTTTTGTATTGAAAATTGTACCTCCAATTACTTGTGATCCAGTAAATTTTCCTCTGTCTTCGAAGGAAATATTAGAAGCATATTTATCATTTTTAAGAAAATCAATATTGATAATTTTATTTTCCTTAAGCCAATTAATTGAACTTCTGTATGCAATTAAATTACCTCCATTTTTTAAGTAGTTTTCAATTTTTTTAATGTCTATATTTTTTCCGGAATAACTTGGTAGAATAATATGAGAGTATTCTAATAGGTTTGCTCTATTCAAATTTCTTATATCAATTTTAGTTATTGGGATCTTATATCTTGTATCAAAAAGATGCCAAATTTCTCCTGCATCATATGCTCTAACACCATTTCCAACTATTAATCCAACCTTTGGTTTTAAAATAGTTGTAAAAGAATTGGACCCAACACCTATATTATCCTCATATCCACTTGATAAAGCGTATACATCAATTCCTGTTTTATTAGAAATATTGGTCAAAAGATTAAAAAGTTTCTCAGGTTTTTGATATTGACCCTCCACGGGGATAAGGATACTCCCATAATCAAAAAAATTATTTTTTATTTTAAATGATTTACTACTTGATTTTAGTCTTATTTTTTTTTCTTGTAAATAATTGATAAATGCTGGGATATTATAATCATGTGGTTTGATTAAATATCCGTAGGTTGAAAAATCACTAACTTTTCCAACTGGTTTTTCAAATAATTTATTTACATCAAAACTTTCTTTAAGAAAATCATAATTCAAATTAAATGCTAATGGAAAAGTCCACGCAGAAACATCATAAAACAGACTATCCTCAAACTTTGTTTGCGTATCAAACATTGCTTTTATCAATTTTGATTTTTTTTGCTTAATGGGCACATAATATTTAAATTTTTGATCATTAGTCTCAAAAACGTCAATTTTATGAGCCTTAAGAATTTTTGCTAGTTGATAACTACTGGTTTTATCTTGATTATTTCCAAAACCAATTCCCATATATTTTGATTTAGCACTTTCATTAAAATTATTAACGTAAAAGGTATTCATATAAGCAAGAAGCTCATTTTTGAGCGAACTAGCAGCTTTTAGTGTTGATAATGTTGTAGTTAATTGATTTCTTATGGCAAAAGGAAACGTAAGAATACCATTTTGACTATTTTGTATATGTCCTCTGGAGCTACCTTGCTCAAATAATATACCAATGCCACCATTTGCATCGGGATATGTTGATCCCTTACCAAAATAGAAATCGTCATAATCTTCTTTACTGTAATACAAGCTTCCAATTTTGTCTAAATAATCAGCGTGATATTTTGCAATTTTTTCTGTTAACTCTTGATTTAAATTAGGAATCAATGGATTTACTCTCGATGGAACACCAGGTTGAAAAAAGAATGTAGAATTTGTCCCCATTTCATGGTGGTCAGTAACTATATTTGGCAGCCATTCCGTAAATGTTTTTACTCTTGCTTGAGATTCCGGAAGTTGAACTGGGAGCCAGTCTCGATTTAAATCAAACCAATAGTGATTTGTCCTGCCACCAGGCCAGACTTCACTAAACTCTCTGTCATTATTATCTGGATTTGGCACTAAGTTTTTATTTGAATTAACCCAGTTAGCAAATCTTTGAAATCCATCTGGGTTCAAGCATGGGTCAAAAAGAATTACGGTATTATTTAAAATTTCATTAGTTTCTTCAGAGTTAGATGCAGCTAAGTAGTATATTCCCAGAATGCTTGCGTTTGAGGCGCTGGCCTCATTTCCATGAACTCCATAACCTTGATAAACGACAGCTGGCATATTTTCAAACTCATTCATTTTTTTACCGTTTGAAATTTCAATATGTTTCTTTTGAATTTTTTCTAAAACTTTAATGTTTTTATTTGAAGACACCTTTAAAATAAGCAATGGTCTATTTTCATATGTTTTGCCTGTTTCTTCAATTAACACCCTGTCAGATGATTCAGCAACGGCATACATATATTGCACTAATTTATCATGTGTTACATGCCACTCGCCAACTTCATGACCTATAATTTCAGAGGGTTTTGGTATACTTTCATCAAAATTTATATTATCTCCAAAATAATAGCTTAAATTAGTTTGAGAATTTAGGTTTATTGCATAAAATATTGCAATTACAAAAAATACATTTTTCATTCTATATTTATTTTTTTATTGATTTTTAAGTTTGTTTTTGGAGCTATTACGTAGTTCAAAATTTCAAAAGGAAGGTCTAAGGTTGTCAAAATATTTTTAGTTTTAATATAGACCTCTTTCTCAGATTTAGGAGCTAGATCTATGAAATTAAAATCACTGTGAAAGGTAAATTCACCAAAATATTTTAGTTGTATAGGTGCTACGGAATGATTTATTAATTTTACTTTCAATAGTTTTTCAGCACTAAACATTCCACCACTATTATAACCTTCACTAATCACACTTAGATTCTCACTAGCTACGACATAAAGATTTTCTTCTTTTCCAATAATCAAGTCATGGAACCAAATAAAAGTTTTACCCTGAAATAAAGCATCACTAGTTGCTTTTATTGTTCTATTCTCAGCTATTATAAAAGTTAAAGGCCTATGATAACTTTCTCTTTCATTTTTAAAATCCCAATCGATAAGGACATGAACATCACTTGTGCCAATCATAGTAAGGTTATTTTCTAATGCAATCTGCATCGCTTCCTCAGAAAAAGTAAACATATTTACAACTTCAATTCCATGTAAATATTTCTTTTTAATTATTTCTTTGTGAATTGGGTCAAGTCTTGCTATGCCATCACTTCTTTGTGCTTCCCAATGAGGATGATTCCAAAAAACAAACGCATCTTGGTTATTAGCTTCTTTTATTGCATCCATAAATTCTTTAGGTTTTTTGTCTAAATCAAAAAATTTATTAACGTCATTTACAAAAATTGCATTATAATGACCTGGTGGCATGCCCTTAGTAATTTCTGTTCCATGAACAACAGCCAAGGGTTGTTTCTGAACATATCCAGAAGCTATTTGAAATGATCTGTTTCTGTTTGGATGCGGTATATCAACTATATGAGATTGGTATTCAATGTGTTCAGTTAGTGATATTAAATCTATGCTATCACGAATCGCTTCATCAACTCTTACAGTTGGCCAAACTAATCCATCAGAAAATACTGTATGTATGTGTAAATCTGAAGATATAAAAAATTTACCCTTAGGACTCTTGAAAAATGTTTTAACTCCCTGAGAAAATATCAAATTAGAGAAAATAAAAAATATGATTATGTATTTTGAATTTTTCATAGGCTAACAGTTTTTAATATTCGTTTTTTTATTCGTTTATATTTTTTTAGACAAGTTGAATATGTTGTATAGTTTATGAAAATTTTATCAATTATCTTTTTATGAAAATCAAAATCAATTTTTTTTAACATTTCTAATAACTCATAATCTTCACATCCAATTCTGTGAGCTTCAAACCTAAGAGATGATAAAGGGCCCTCTTCACCAGGGTATATAACATGAGTATCTCCTGCCGGAAGGAAATTATTTGGACCTGCAATTGGAGATGGATGTTTTATAACACTTTGAGTAAAAGGATCAGCTTTATATTGGTTCAAACCCCAATGTAAATAGCCCATAGTATTATACTTTGAACCACCCCAACCAAAATAAACTTGTCTAATTTTTTCCATATCTAATGTCCTGTTTAGCCATTCTCCGCCAGGTACCAAACATGTATAAACAAGTACTTTTTCACCCAACTTTTCTCTTGATCTAAAAAAATCTTCATTTTCTTGAAAATCATTAATTATTGGACACCAAATATCAATTGCATTACCTAAGCTTTCTCTAGTATTTGTTGCTTCCATTATCTTAATTTCAGGATAGATTGTTTTGATTTGCATTGAGACATCGGAATAGCATTTAGCATTAACTGATGTAGGCTCATCGGCAATATGTTGTAACCATTGCTTTGTTAAGTTATACTTTTCAGTAAATTTTTTGATTTTTTTTGTGACAATTTCTATTTCATTTTTTCCTTCATCAGTATAATAGCCTACATTTCTGAGTTTTGTAATAAGTTCAGGATTTCCCCAGTCATCATTTTTACCTCTACCTAAGAGATGTGGGGACTCGAAATATTTAAAACCATATTTAAGAAATACATTTACAAATGAAATCATTTTTTCTTCATCTAAAAAAATCTCTCCATCTTTTAGATTAATTAATTCTCCTGGTATTTTAACACAATTCTGCCTGCCAGATGCCATCATTTTAGCGTATTTGTCCAACATTATATACCATTTAGAACTCCATCTGGTAAGATTATGATATTCCTCCATTTTAGATAAATTAAACCAGTTAGTGTAAAAGAAATTACTTGAATCAAGGTTAGGTATTAAAGCATCGTAAATATTTATTTTAAGTTTTAAATTATATTGTATGCTGTTAATTAATATTTTAAAATCTACTTTGTGATTTTTCACCACTAAATCTTTATCAATAGGAATCTTAATATTAATTAAACTATAGTTTGTTTTGGTAATTATACTTTTAGAATTTAATGGCTTAATGACCTCAAAGATTTCAAAAGGTGCTCGCCTTATCACATGAGGATTTATTAATCCTTTAAATTGTTCTGTCCTACTATCCAATCCAGTGTTTTGTTCAACAGGTACTGCGAGAACTTCACTTAGATCAACTTTATTGATTGTTGGACTTTGGTAATTAACTTCAATAATTGAATTTAGATTAGAATAAACTATTAGATTAACATCGACAGTGGTGTTTATCGCTGTATTAACAGTGTAAGATTTTGGAAATTTAGTTTTATTAACATCAGGGTAAACGGCATCTAAAACATTAGAAAAACCTACATCCTGAGCGATAGCTAGAAATGAAAAAAAAAATAGTATTGTATTAAAAATATTTTTCATTCAAATTTTCATTAATTTAAGAAAAAATTAAAACAGCTTACTATGAAAAAATATTATTTATTATTCCCTCTGATAGTTTTTTTATTTTCTTGCAATAAGAATCAAAAATTAGAAACTATTTCGCTATTTAATGGTGAGAATCTAGATGGTTGGACCATTTATGGAACTGAGAAATGGTATGTTGAGAATAATGAGCTTGTTTGCGAAAGTGGTCCTGACGAGCAGTACGGTTATTTAGGTACTGATGAATATTACGATGACTTTATTCTTGAATTAAACTTTAAACAGGAAAATAATGGCAATAGTGGCGTATTCTTTAGATCAACTGTTGATGGTACTAAAGTAAAGGGTTGGCAAGTTGAAGTTGCACCACCTGGTTTACATTCAGGTGGAATATATGAATCTTATGGTCGTGGATGGTTAATCAAGCCTGATCAGTCTAATGATTCGGTTGTAAAAATGGGAGAGTGGAACAAGATGAAAATAAAAGTATTAGGAGATGAGGTTACAACCTGGATTAATGATTTGAAAATGATTAAAATTAATGATTCAATAATTGGGGAAGGAGTAGGTGGCGTTGCTTTACAAATTCATGATGGTGGAGGAATCAAGGTTAAGTGGAAAAATTTAAGGATTCAAAAGCTTTAACCATAAATATCACCACTTGAATGATCATTAGAAGCACCAGTAACACTTCTTAAACAATTTACTTTACCATTAATCTTTAAATAACCTAAAAGAGCAAAAATTAAAGATTCTTTATAATTAATTATAGTTTTATCTGGAACAATAAAATTTATTTTTGAATCATGATTAAGAGTTTTTATTAAGTTATTATTAAACGTTCCTCCCCCAGTAAGTAAAACTTTAG
Source organism: uncultured Bacteroidota bacterium (assembly GCA_902535165.1). GTDB lineage: Bacteria > Bacteroidota > Bacteroidia > Flavobacteriales > Flavobacteriaceae > Eutrophosalina. The sequence continues at coordinate 33,015 of CACASE010000005.1, forward strand.
ACCCGTTATCAATGTTTCTTTTAATTTGAAAACTTGCATGTTCAATATATGTAGCAAGAATATCAACTACTTTAATTTTGTATTTTTCAGTTATTGGAAAAATATTTTCAATAACAAATTCAAGTCCTAAAGATTTTGGATATGATTTTTTATAATAATCCAAATCATTTAATTCATTAAATAGATCAATATTTATTACTCCTTTTTTTGATAATTTACCACCAAGATCACATTCGTAACCAAGTTTATTGGCATAATGATTTAATACTGTATTAAGAGGGCAGATATCATATGCAAAAATTGTTCTTGAATCTTTTACAGAAATATTTGTAAAACCGCCAAGATTTAAACAATATTTATAATCATCAAAAAGTAATTTATCACCAATTGGGACTAGTGGAGCGCCTTGGCCGCCAAGTTGTATATCTTGTTCTCTGAAATTATTTACAGTTTTAATATTGGTGATCTTATTAATTATTTCCCCATTTCCAATTTGTAAAGTTTTGTTAAACTCTGGTTTATGAAAAACTGTATGTCCATGAGAAGAAATCAAATCAGCTTTATATAATGTATTTTTCTTTATAAATTTTAAAACACTTAATCCAATAAACTCACCAAACTCTTTATCAATTTGCTTGATTTGATCATTGTCCAGTTTGATAATATTTTTAAGCTTTGTTTTTAAGTTGTAATCATAATCTATAGTTTCACAATCAATAATCTCATATTTAGACGGGTCATGATTATCAAAGGAGACGTAACATATGTCAAGTCCATCAACAGATGTGCCGCTCATTAATCCAATAATATTTATTGAATTGGTCATTAATTCAATTTAAAAAAAACTAAAGAAAAATTAATTAATTACTGAGTTTAATTTTTTAATTGTAGTAGATGCATCTTCAGATTTGAAGACAAAACTTCCTGCAACTAGGATATCAGCACCTAATGAAACTAATTTTTTTGCATTATCAGTACTAACACCACCATCAATTTGGATCAATGCCTGAGACTTTTTATCTGTTATAATTTTTTTTAGCTTTTCTAGTCTCTCAAATGTATCAGGAATAAATTTTTGTCCAGAGAATCCAGGAAATACACTCATTAAACATATCAAATCAATTTCATTTATTAAAGAATACAATACTGATACATCCGTATCAGGATTAATAGCTACTCCGGCTTTGACATTAAGTTTTTTTATTTGATTTATGGTATTTTGAAGATTATCGCATGCCTCATAGTGAACTGTTATTGTATTGGCACCAAGTGATGCAAACTTTTCAATATAATTTTCTGGATTAACTATCATTAGGTGTGCATCCAAGTGCTTGGTTGCATATTTCTTAAAAACTTCAAGAATTGGAGTTCCAAATGTAATATTAGGCACAAAAACACCATCCATAACATCAAGATGAAACCAACCAGCTTCACTTTGATTTACCATTTCAATCTCCTCCTCTAACTTTCCAAAGTTGCAAGAGAGCATTGATGGAGCAATAATTTTCATTAATTATCCTAAATATGTTTTTAAGATTTTACTTCGAGAAGTATGTTTTAGTCTTCTTATCGCTTTCTCCTTTATCTGTCTAACTCTCTCTCTTGTTAAATCAAAGGTTTCACCAATTTCTTCAAGTGTCATAGCGTGTTGTTCATGTAACCCAAAGTATAATCTAACAACATCAGCTTCTCTTGGTGTTAGTGTTTCCAAAGCCCTTTCAATTTCAGTTTTAAGTGATTCATGAAGCAATTTTTTATCTGGATTAGGTGATTCACCACTTTTTAAAACATCATAAAGGTTAGAGTCCTCACCCTCTACGAGAGGAGCATCCATTGAGACATGTCTACCGGAATTTTTCATCGATTCTTTAACATCAGAAACAGTCATATCAAGCTCTTTAGCAATTTCTTCAGCAGACGGAACTCTTTCATTTGCTTGCTCTAGAAAAGCATACATCTTGTTAATCTTATTTATTGATCCAATTTTATTGAGAGGTAACCTTACAATTCTAGATTGTTCAGCTAGAGCTTGTAGAATGGATTGTCTTATCCACCATACAGCATAAGATATAAACTTAAAACCTCTTGTTTCATCAAATCTTTTTGCAGCTTTAATCAAACCTAGATTGCCTTCATTTATCAAATCTGGAAGCGTTAAGCCTTGATTCTGGTATTGTTTTGCAACAGAGACTACAAATCTAAGATTTGCCTTGGTTAATTTTTCTAGTGCAATTTCATCTCCAGCTTTGATTCTTTGCGCTAAATCTACTTCCTCCTCAGCTGTAATTAGGTCAACTTTTCCTATCTCTTGCAAATATTTATCTAAAGACGCGGTTTCCCTATTAGTAACTTGTTTTGTGATTTTTAATTGTCTCATCTAGTTCCTTTACTTACTTATACGAATAAAAACTAAAAAGGTTTCAATTTATTTATCTTTTTTTGGAGGTCTTTCCAATAGTAGACGCCTTGAGACTTTTTGTTTTTTGGTTTTTGAATCAAACCCTACATATTTTACATCAACAAAATCACCTAATCTCAAGTAATCTTCAACTTTCTCAACTCTTTCCCATGCTATTTCAGAAATATGTAAAAGAACCTCTTTTCCGGGTCTAAACTCGACAACTGCTCCAAAATCTAAAATTTTAACAACTTTAACATTATAAGTTTCACCAACAACAGGGCTAAATGTAATATCCTCTATTTTTTGAATAACAGAATCAATCATTTGCTGATCTGTTCCCATAATTTCAACTACACCTTTTTCATTTTCTTCTTCTATAACAATTGTAGTACCTGTTTCTTTTTGCATCTCCTGAATTACTTTACCGCCAGGACCAATTACAGCACCAATATAATCACCATCAATAATCATTTTTACCATTTTTGGTGCATGAGGTTTAACTGAACTGGATGGTTTATCAATTGTTTTGTTCATTTCATTTAAAATTTCAATCCTTCCAACTCTTGCTTGTTCCAAGGCTTTTTCTAGTATTTCATAAGACAGGCCTTTAATTTTAATGTCCATTTGACATGCAGTAATTCCATTTTCGGTTCCAGTAACCTTAAAATCCATGTCACCCAAATGATCCTCATCACCTAATATGTCTGAAAGAATTGAATATCTTTCTCCATCAGATATTAAACCCATGGCAATACCAGAAACAGGGTTGGATATGTTTACACCTGCATCCATTAAAGCCATCGTACCAGAACATACTGTTGCCATTGATGATGACCCATTTGACTCTAGAACTTCTGAAACAACTCTGACTGTATATGGACAATCATCTGGAAACACTTTTCCTAATGCTCTTTGAGCTAAATTTCCATGACCAATTTCTCTTCTTGACGTTCCTCTAAGAGGCCTAGCTTCACCAGTTGAGAATGGAGGGAAATTATAATGTAAATAAAAATTTTCCTCTCCCTGATTTGTAGGAGAATCTATAATATTAGCATCTCTAGATGTTCCAAGTGTAACTGTTGCTAACGCTTGAGTTTCTCCTCGAGTAAAAATTGCGGAGCCATGAGTAGAAGGTAAATATGCTACCTCACACCAAATTGGCCTAATGTCTGTTGTCTTTCTCCCATCTAGTCTGACTCCTTCACTTAAAACTAATTCTCTTACTGCTTCTTTTTCTACTTTGGAAAAATAACTCTTAATCAAACTTTCATTTTCCTCTAATTCTTCACCAGAAAAAGACTCAAGTAATTCCTCTCTTATTGTTGAAAATTGTTCGGACCTCTTTTTTTTGCTTAAGCCTTCTTTAGCCACACCATAACATTTATCATAACAATCTTTGTGAATTTTACTTAACAAATCTTCATTTTCAATACCATGGTCATATTCTCTAATATTGTCAGTTCCTACTTCTTTTACTAATTCTTTTTGAGCATCAATTTGTACTTTAATAGCTTCGTGACCAAACTTTATTGCATTAGTCATTTCTTCTTCTGAAATTTCATTAAACTCACCCTCAACCATAGAGACTGAATCATAACTAGCTCCTACCATTATATCTATATCTGATCCTTTAAGCTGGGCTCTACTTGGATTGATTATGAATTCTCCATCTATTCTTGCAACTCTAACTTCTGAGATCGGATACTCAAATGGGATATCAGAAAGTTGAATAACAGTTGATGCTGCTAAGCCAGCAAGTGAATCTGGCATAACATCTTCATCATGAGACATAAGCTGAATCATGACTTGTGTTTCATAATGATAATCTTTAGGGAAAAGAGGTCTTAAAACTCTATCAACAAGCCTCATTGTAAGTATTTCATCATTCGATGGTCTAGCTTCTCTTTTAAAAAAACCTCCTGGAAATTTTCCAGATGATGCAAATTTTTCGCGGTAATCAACCGTCAATGGTAAAAAATCAACTGGGCTTGCTGTTCTTGATGACACGACTGTTGCAAGCAACATCGCGTTACCCATTTGAATCACTGCTGAGCCATCAGCCTGTTTTGCTAATTTTCCTGTTTCTATAGATATAACTCTACCATCAGGAAGATTAATTTCTTTTTTATAAACTTTTGTATTCATATGTTTTCATTAATTTAATGTGTTGTGTGAGTAGCAACCAATGAAAACTATTTTCTTATAGATAACTTCTTTATGATTGATCTGTATCTTTCAATATCCTTAGTTTTTAGATAGTTTAAAAGATTTTTTCTTTTACCTACCATTTTGACCAATGATCTTTCAGTATTAAAATCTTTTCTATTCTTTTTAAGATGATTTGTAAGATGGTTTATTCTAGTTGTAAAAAGAGCTATTTGACCTTCAGCTGAGCCGCTATCCTTCTCAGATTTACCATGTTCCTTAAATAATCCCTCTTTAATACTTTTTGTTAAATACATTTATCAATAATTTGTCGGCAAATATAGTATAATTTTTTAAAGATTTAGTTGTATGATCTAAGAGGCTTATTAAGGATTAAATCTATATACATATTAATTTTCTTTTTAAGATCATTTCTATGACTTATAAAGTCAATAAAACCATTTTCTAATAGAAACTCTGATCTTTGGAATCCATCAGGAAGATCTTGTCCTGTCGTATCTTTTACAACTCTTGGGCCTGCAAAACCAATTAAAGCTCCTGGTTCTGAAATAATTATGTCTCCGAGCATGGCAAACGAAGCAGTTGTTCCCCCAGTTGTTGGATCAGTACACAATGAAATATATGGTAATTTGTTTTTGGAAAGTTGAGTTAATTTAGCAGAAGTTTTTGCCATTTGCATTAAAGAAATTGCTCCTTCCATCATCCTTGCACCGCCTGATTTTGAAATAATCAAAAGAGGAGACTTAAATTTTATAGCATGATCAATTGCTCTAGAAATTTTCTCTCCAACAACAGAGCCCATAGAACCTCCGATATAGGTAAAATCCATTGAAGCAATAGTTATATTTTTTCCAAATGATTTTCCATAAGCAACTTGAATTGCATCATTAAGCCCTGTTTTTTTATTAGCCTCCTTCACTCTTTGTGGATAAGATTTATTATCAGAAAATTTTAATGGATCTGCACTTACTAGATTACCAAACAAAACCTCATAGTCGTTTTCATCAAATAAAATTTCAAAATATTCTTTTGATCCAATTCTGAGATGAAAATTGTCCTCAGGAGAAACATAATTGTTTTTGATTAATTCATCATTATCAACAATTTTCCCAGAGGGTGTTTTATGCCATAGCCCCTCTGGTGTATCTTTCTTATCTTTAGTGGTTGTTTGAATTCCTTTCTTTGTTCTTTTAAACCAAGCCATTTAAATAAATTAAATTTAAAGAGTATTTATATTGTTTAAATCTTCAAAGCATTTTGTCAATCTTATGACAAAATTTTCCTCAGCTTTTCTAAGCCAAACTCTAGGATCATAATATTTTTTATTAGGGCTATCTGGGCCATCGGGATTACCAATCTGATTTTTAAGATAATCAGTTTTTTCATTGAAATATTCACGAGTTCCCTTCATAAATGCGTATTGCATGTCTGTATCAATATTCATTTTAATTGCACCATAGTCAATGGCTTCACGAATTTCAGAAACAGAAGATCCGGATCCTCCATGAAAAACAAAATCAATTGGATTTACCCCTAAGTTATATTCTTTTGAAATAAGATCTTGTGAGTTTTTCAAAATAACTGGTTTCAATTTAACATTACCAGGTTTATAAACACCATGAACATTGCCAAATGCTGCAGCGACTGTGAATTTATCACTAATCTGTGAAAGTTTATTGTATGCGTATAAAACTTCCTCTGGCTGAGTGTATAATTTGGATTCATCAATTCCAGTGTTATCAACTCCATCTTCTTCTCCGCCTGTTACACCAAGTTCAATTTCTAGGGTCATATCTATTGCAGACATTCTTTTTAAATATTCACAACAAGTATCAATGTTATCTTCAATATTTTCCTCAGACAAATCAATCATATGTGAACTGAAAATTGGTTTTCCAGTTAATTTAAAATTATTTTCGCTTTCATTAATTAATCCATCAATCCATGGTAATAATTTTCTAGCAGCGTGATCTGTATGAAGAATTACAGTTGCCCCATATAATTTACTTAACTCATGAACATGTTTAGCACCAGAAATTGCACCTTTTATTGCCGCTGATTGATCACTATTGTCTAAACTTTTACCAGCATTAAAAATTGCTCCACCATTTGAAAACTGAATAATAACAGGTGAATTTAATTTAGATGCAGTCTCAAGAGTTGCATTGATTGAATTGGATCCTATTACGTTGACAGCTGGAATTGCGAATTTATTTGCTTTAGCATGTTTAAATAAATCTTGAACCTCACTTCCAGTTAATACCATTTGTACTATTGATTAACAAAACTAATAAGAATATATTTACTTAGAAAGGATAATTGAGACCAATATTAAAAACAGCTTTTTTAAGGTTAAAATCTTTCAGCCATCTTCTGTTTTTTTCTTGAGCAGGATTGTAAGTTTTTAACCCCATATCTAATCTAAATACAAATAAACCGGAATCATATCTTAAACCAAAACCAGACCCGATAGCTAATTCACTTAGGTCTTCAAAACCATTAAATTTTCTATTTTCATCCTCAGTATCGTCCAGTAGGTTCCAAATATTTCCTATATCAGAAAATAACGCCCCATTAAATCTTCCAAACATTTTAAATCTATATTCAAAGTTCATTGCTATTTTAAAGTTTCCTTCATTGAATTCATCTGTTGCTCCACTACTTCCTGGACCTAACCTGTAGACTTCCCATGCTCTGTTATCATTGGAACCGCCAGCAAAAAAAGACTCAGAAAATGGAATATTATCAGAATTGCCATATGGAAGTGCAAAACCAATAAAATATCTTGTAGCAAATGTTGAACTCTCTCCTAAATCCCAGTGTTTTATGTAACTAATCTCAGATTTCAAGAACTGAGAGAAAGGTAAATCGGAAATTATTTTTTTTCCTTCACCATTTTTATTTGAATTTCCAGTAAATAAGTTTGTTAATAAACCTGCACTTTGAAAGTTTATTCTCCATTGATTAAAATTAGACTTATCATACCTATTATCGTAATTATTTGATATTGAAAATGATGATCCAATAATTAGATTATTTGTTGTTAATCTATTTTTCCTATTTGATATGTAATTGATAGTCTTGAGATCGTCTGAATTCAGAACTGATGAAAAAATTGTTGGAACATCATTTAAGAATAAATCAATTCCATTTGGAATTTGTAAGTTACCATCACTAAAATACTTTGCATCAGTTGTATATTGTTTAGCTATTTCATTAACTGTCTCATATGAATTTGAGTAAATATTAAAATAATTTTGAATGTTTTTATTTTTAATTAGCTCAACCTGAGAAATTGAAAAATTAAAAAAATTATCGTTTTTATTCCATGAATAGTTAAAGTCAAATTTTAAACTATTTCTATCCAAACCAATATTTCTTTGATTCGAGGAACCAAAATTTACATAGGATCTAGGATTTAAGAGATTAGTAGAGTTATTAACTTTTTCACCTAAAAAAATAAATTTTGGGAATTTTAAAATCAGATCATAGTTTATTTGAGATATGGTCACATTCCCTGATTTTCCAATAGATCCGGTAGCGGATAACTCTAGATTCTCTCCATTTTTAAAAATATTTCTGTTTTTTAACCTGCTTTCAAATGAAATTCCAATATCCTCAATATTTGATTGTTTTACATCAAATCCAAAACCCAAATTATATTTCTTCTTTGAATTTAAAATAATATTTGCCTCTAGCAATTCATCACTACCATTAAAATAATTGTAACTAATTGAAGGGAAATTAAATAGATCTAGCTTATTAAAATTTTGAATTGTTACTGTTCTCAAGGAGTCATTAAAAGCTGAGTTTTCTTTAAATTTTATCTGATTATTTATAAAGTCCTTGTTAAAATCTAATTTTTTTTTGTCATAACTAGTAACTGAAACCTTTTTAATTTTATGAACTTTATAATCTTTCCCCTCAATAATAATTTTAATAGGAAGTGAGAAAATATTATTACTAGAATCAATTTCAACGTCGAAAAAAACAGAATTTATTTGAAAATCATAAATGCCAGAATTTTTAAATAACTTAAATAATCTTTCCCTTTCAAGTTGAAAATTTTTAGTCTTAAATAATTCATTTTTTACAAGAAATGATTTATTAACGTTTTTTTTGTAAATAGAATCTAAAGCATTCGAATCAATTAAGGTGTTTACTTCTCCGATGTAATATTGTGGCCCAGTTGTTACTAAATAATCAACATCTGCATAATTTGTGTTTAGCTCATTGATATTTATTTTAAAATCAACTTTATTATTTAAATAGCCTATATTTTGAAAATAAGAATTTAAATTTTTTGCTGTTTCATCAGTTTTTAAAGAATCAATGATTTGAATTTCTTCTCCATTCTTTCTTTTCCAATCATTAAAGTTTTTATAATATCCTTTTAGTTGATTTACTTGTTTTTGTGAAAAAACTTTATTTAAACTTTTAGCTTTATTCCTTTTGGATAACCAATTATTAAAAATACTATCAGTATTATTTTTGGCTGTTGAGTATAGTAATGCACCAACAGGTATACCAATAAAAGTTGAGTTTTTTTTCTGTAAAAATAGATTATTAAGTGAATCTTTTGGTGTTAAAATATCATTGATGTATAGATTGTTTTTTTTTAAAATTTTTTCATTACTAGTTAAATTTTTTGAAATTGAACAACCAGATAATAAAGTTGTTATCAAAGTAAATAATACTATTTTTACTTTATAAATTCTCATTAGATTATTATACCAAAAATACAGTTAAATAAATGGTTACCAAAAATCAAATAAAATTCCTAAAGGGATTGAGTTTAAAAAAAAATAGAATAAAATCAAAAAAAATTATTGTAGAGGGAGATAAAATTATTAGGGAATTTATTGACTCTGATTATAAATTGGATAAAGTTTATTCAACTGATCCACTAAAATATCATAATTACCCCTGTCATAAATTATCTGAAAAAAATTTAGGGTCAATAAGTAATTTAAAAAGTCCTAATGGTGATTTAGCAGTTTTCAATTTAATAGATAAATCAATCAAAAATGAAAGACTTTATATTGTTCTTGATGGCATCAATGATCCCGGGAATTTAGGAACAATTATTAGAACATGTGATTGGTTCGGTATTGATCAAATTATTTGCTCAAACAATTCTGTTGATTGTTTCAATCCTAAAGTAATTCAATCATCTATGGGTTCGCTGTCAAGAGTGAGTGTTTTTTACATGGATATTTTAGAATTTTTAAATTCCAAAAATATCCCTATTTACGGAGCAGTTTTAAATGGTAAGAAATTGAAAAATGAGATCATTGATGATGGCATATTTGTATTTGGATCTGAATCAAATGGTATCTCTGAAGGTATTTTAAAAAAAATTGAATTTAAAATAAAAATTCCTAAGCATAGTGAAGCTGTAAAAACCGAAAGTCTGAATCTTTCTGTCTCTTTAGGTATTGTATTAAGTAAAATAAGAATTTAATAAAAGCTAAAATTTATAAAAATAGCTCTAGTAAAAAACTTATCTATATTTCTAGTCCATGGATTATCAGGTGTATTTTCAGGAATTTCATTTTTCAAAGAGAAAACTCCCCTAACTGACGGTGAAAATTTAAAATACCTTAAATAGAAATCAACACCAAACGCTAATTCATAATAAAAGTTAAACTTTTCAAATTCAAAGTTATCTAATCCATGATTAGATAATGTCCCCTCAATTTCATTTAAGTTTATTGCGGTTGAAATTCCAGCTTTTAAATAAGGTCTAAAATTGTCTAATCTTTTTGAACTATACTTTAAAAGCAAGGGTATATGGATGTTATTAGATTTTACAACCCAAAGTGTGTCACCATAATTTGTAAAGTCCTTCCTTTCATTAAAAATTATATTTTTTTTATTTGCATGTAATCCTGGTTCTAGACTTAAGAATAAATTTTTATTTAATTTGAGCTCTCCTATCAGCCCAACATTTATACCTTGAGCCCTTTCAACAGAGATTGGGTATGGAGTATTATTTTTGTACTCAACTTTATTATCATATTGATTTAAGCCAATATAGTATCCAAATCTTAAGTCTCTTTCATCAAAATTTTGAAGATTTTTAAACTGTGAAAAAATCAAATTACATGATATAAGTAAGAGAAAAATTAATTTTTTTAACACAAAATCAAAGCTAATAAACAATTCATTAATAAGTTAAAATTCCTAGTAAATTTCTAAAATCAAGTATATTTGCTTGTGAATTAATCTTTCAATAATGAAAATTGTTATTGCAGGAGCTGGTGAGGTTGGACTACATTTATCGAAATTATTATCTTATGAATCTCATGATATCACATTAATTGATAACAATGAGGTAAATCTAAAGGATGGTGAAAATTACCTAGATATAAAAGTTGTTAATGGTGATTCTACATCGCCATCGTCTTTAAAGAATGCAAATGTCTCAGATGCTGATTTGGTAATTGGAGTTACGGCAAGTGAATCAATTAATTTTTTTACATGTATACTAGCTAAAAAATTAGGTGCTAAAAGAACTATCGCTAGGCTTACAAATACGGAGTTCATTGAGAATGGAAGCAAGTTTGATTTTTCATCTATTGGAATCGATGAAATTATTTCCCCTGAAAATCTTGCAGTTAATGAAGTTAAATTATTGATTAATAATTCAGGGTTTACAAATAGTCATGATTTTGAGGATGGAGCTTTAAATATGATGGCTGCAAAAATTCAGAATGATGCTCCTTTTATTGGAAAAACTGTGAAAGAAGCAGCTTCAGTTTTTCCTGGTATAAAATTCATGCCTATAACAATTGAAAGAAGTGGAAGTCATTCAGCTATAATTCCAAGAGGGGATACCACTTTTAAAAAAGATGATCATGTATATTTTATAACATGTAGTGATGGTATCGATGAATTGTATAATTTGATGGGCACAGAAAGAGATGAAATAGAAAAAATTATGATTTTAGGAGGGGGCAGAGTTGGTTATAAAGTTGCTAAAGAACTTAGTAGTGAAGGATATAAGGTTAAATTAGTTGAAATAGATGCAAGCAAGGCAGAGAATATTGCAAATTCTTTGAGTAATGTTTTAGTCTTAAATATTGATGGGACTAGAGTTGATCTACTAAGCGAAGAAAATTTGGAAGATATGGATGCTTTTATTGCCACGACAGGTGATTCTCAAAAGAATATTATGTCATGCTTAATGGCTAAATCTAAAAACATTGGTAGAACAATTGCCATTGTTGATAATACCGATTACTTTGAACTATCTGAATCTATTGGAGTAGATACATTAATCAATAAAAAATTGTTAGCTGCTAATGAAATTTTTAGATTTATTAGAAAAGGAAATATTTTAGAACTGAACAAATTAAATAATATGAATGCTGAGGTTCTTGAATTTCTAGTTAATAAAGATTCAAAGGTCAAGGGAAAAAAAATTAGAGATTTAGATTTTCCAAGGTCAGCAATAATTGGGGGTGTAATAAGAGATGGTGTTGGTAAAATTGCTCTTGGTGATTTTGTAATAAAAAAAGGAGATAGAATATTAGTCTGTGCACTTTACAATGCAATTGGTAAAGTAGAAAAGTTATTCCTTTAATTATGTCACAACTCAACTATAGACTTATTTCTTACATTATTGGTTTATTGCTTTTATTTAATGCAACGGCAATTTTTCTAACATCTTTTGTAAGCTATTATTTCAGTGACGGTTTTTTTTCTAATGTGCTAAAATCGGGCATTATATGCTTCGCTTTAGGTTTGTTGATAATGTTTTTTTCGAAAAATCCCAAAAAGATTATAAATCGTCGCGATGGCTATTTAGTTGTGGTTCTTGGTTGGTTAACAATGGTTTTTTCAGGAACGTTACCATACATATTTACTAATACAATTGATAATATACCTGATTTGATTTTTGAAACAATGTCAGGTTATACTACAACAGGTTCAAGTATTATAAGTGATATTGAAGCACTGCCTGAAAGCATTATTTTTTGGAGAAGCATGACCCATTGGCTCGGCGGAATGGGTATAATAGTTTTAGCAATTGCAATATTACCAATGCTTGGAATAGGAGGTATGCAATTATTTTCAGCTGAAGCACCTGGTAGCGGGATTAGTGGGGATAAAATTCATCCTAGAATTAGCAACACAGCAAAAAGATTGTGGTTTATTTACTTTGGCTTAACCCTTTTAGAAACTCTTTTATTAAATATTGCAGGAATGAGTTTTTTCGATGCAATTAATCATTCCATGAGTAATATAGCAACTGGTGGTTTTTCCACAAAAAATGACAGTTTATCATTTTGGAATTCAATGCCTCAAATACAATACATAATCATTTTTTTTATGATTCTTGCTGGAACAAATTTTTTATTAATATATCTCTCATTGATCGGAAAGTTTAAAAAGTTGTTTTACAATACTGAATTCATCTGGTTTTTAGGTTTAATTGCATCTTTTGTTTTAATAACTACAGTCATTCTTAACTCTAATGTAGACTTAGATTCAACTAATTTTAGTCACCCTCAAGTTCTTGGTAAGTTAGAGGCAAGTTTTAGACATGCTCTTTTTCAAGTTGTTGCAATTATCACAACAACTGGCTTTGTAACGGGTGATTTTGCTGCTTGGACACCATTTTTGACAATGTTGTTTTTTGGACTTATGTTTATTGGTGCTTCATCAGGATCAACCTCTGGTGGAATCAAGATTTCAAGACATCTAATCCTTATTAAAAATGGTTTTCTTGAGTTCAAAAGATCATTACATCCAAACGCAATTTTGCCACTTAGATATAATCATTCAGTCGTAAAAAAGGAAGTTGTAGTAAATATTTTAGCATTTTTCATGTTATACCTAATATTATTTATTGTAGGTGCAGGTGTGTTAAGTACTCAAGGCTTAGATTTTATATCATCAATAGGTGGATCTGCTGCATCATTAGGTAATGTTGGCCCAGCACTAGGGTCAATTGGTCCAGCTTTTAATTTTGAAAGTATAACTGGATTTTCCAAAGTTTGGTGTGCATTTTTAATGTTAGTTGGCAGGTTAGAGCTATTTACATTTTTAATAATATTTACGCCATATTTCTGGAAAAATATTTAATGTAATAAATCTTTAATTCTATTTACTGCTGTTATTATATTTTCTTTTGAAGCTGCATAACTAATTCTGATATTTTTCGGAGAACCAAATGCATCACCTGTAACAGTAGCTACATGAGCTTTTTCTAAAACAAGCATTGCAAAATCTGAAGCATTTTTGATTGTAACATCACCAATTGTTTTTCCAAAATAATATGATATATCAGGGAAAATATAAAATGCACCATCCGGATTATTTAACTGAAAACCTTTTATTTCACTTAATAGTTTAATTATTAGATTCTTTCTTTGTTCAAACTCTTTAACCATATACTTAATTTTTTCAGGTGACTCAGTAATTGCTTCAATTGTCGCCCTTTGAGCAATACAATTAGCCCCACTGGTTACTTGACCTTGCAATTTTGTGCATGCCTTTGCAATCCAGATAGGTGCACCCAAATATCCAATTCTCCATCCAGTCATAGCAAATGCTTTAGCGATTCCATTAACCGTTATCGTTCTATCATACATTCCTTCAATACTAGCAAAACTTACATGTTCGGTTCCATAATTAATGTGTTCATATATTTCATCTGAAAGAACAAATACGTTGGGATATTTTTTCACTACACTTGCTATTTCATATAATTCCTTCTTATTATAAATACTTCCACTTGGATTATTTGGGGAATTAATAATTATCATTTTTGTTTTTTCAGAAATTGCATCATCAATTTGTTTTGCACTTACTTTAAAATCATTCGAGATATCACTTTTTAAAATTTTTGGAATACCATCAGCCATTAAAACAATAGCTGAGTAACTTACCCAAAATGGAGCTAATAATATAACTTCCTCACCTGGTTTTATCATTGCCTGAACTACATTAGCAATTGACTGTTTTGCACCAGTTGAGACAACAATTTGATTTGGATTATAAATTATTTTGTTATCTCTATGAAATTTTTTACAAATAGCTTCTTTAAGTTCTAAATATCCATCAACGGGTGTATATGAATTATAATTTTGATTGATCGCATCAATTGCTGAATTTTTAATGAAATCTGGGGTATTAAAATCAGGTTCTCCCAAACTTAACCCAATTATATCAATTCCGCTATTCTTTAATTCTCTAGCTTTAGCTGCCATAGTTAATGTTGCAGAGGCAGGAAGGTTATTAATTTTATCAGTCAAATATTCTTTCATAAATTCAAATTATTATTTTCAAAGATATTTAAATTACATTAGTATAATCTGATTAAATGGACCTGTTAAAAAAATATTTTCCACAAATTACAGAACTTCAAGTTGAAAAATTAATTCTGTTTGAAAAATTAATAAAAGAATGGAATAATAAAATTAATTTAATATCAAGAAAAGATGTTGAAAACTTTGAAGTTAATCACTTGTTACATTCTTTAAGCGTTTCAAAATTTATTGAATTTAAAAAAGATACAAAGATATTAGACCTTGGAACTGGAGGTGGATTACCGGGGATTCCACTATCAATTTTTTTTCCTGATTCAAAATTTAAATTAATTGATAGAAAGAATAAAAAAATTAATGTTTTAAATGAAATCATCGGAAAACTTGGCATTAATAACGCTTTAGCTCAAAATATTGATATTGTTGATTTAAATCATAGTTATGATTTTATTGTAAATAGGGCTGTAACTTCCGCTGATAACTTAATTAAATTATGTAAAGGGAAAATAGATTACAAAGGAGAAAATAAAATTAAAAACGGAATAATTTGTCTTAAAGGGGGTAATTTAAACTCTGAATTGAAAAACATTGATGAGTTTCAAATAGTTGAATTAAAATCTTTTTTTTCAGAACAATTTTTCGAAACAAAAAAAATACTCTACATACCTAATCCATATAATCATACGGATAGCTAGTTGGAGGATTATGTGTCCTGCTCACTAATCTAGGACTAACCCATCTCAATAAATTAAGCTTTGAACCTGCTTTATCATCCGTTCCTGATGCCCTACACCCACCAAAAGGTTGTTGACCTACAACAGCTCCGGATGGTTTATCATTAACATAAAAATTACCTGCACTGTATTTTAATTTATTAAGTGCAAGTTTAATACTCTTTTCATCTTGAGAAATAAATGCACCTGTTAAAGCATAATCAGACGTTTTATCAACAATGTCTAGCATCTCTTCCCAATTTTTATCATCATATATATACAGAGTAACGACAGGTCCAAATATTTCTTCTTTCATTGTTTTAAATTGGTGGTTCGTAGTTAATATAATTGTAGGTTCAACAAAATATCCTACTGAATCATCATAATTTCCTCCAATGAGAATTTCACACTCATCACTTGACTTTGCATAATCTATATAGCCTGATATTCTTTCAAATGCACCCTTATGTATTACTGCTGTCATGAAATTGTTAAAATCAATTGGTGAGCCCATTTTAATGGTTTTTGTTTCATCAACAACCTTGTTAATTAGATCGTTCGAAATTGAATTTGGGATATATATTCTTGATGCTGCAGAACACTTTTGACCTTGGTATTCAAATGCGCCTCTAATTATAGCTGTAGAAGTTGCATCAATATTTGCACTTGGGTGACAAAAAATAAAATCTTTACCACCAGTTTCTCCAACGATTCTTGGATAATCTCTGTAGAGATTTATATTATTTCCTATTTTTTTCCATAAATCTCTAAAAACAGATGTTGATCCAGTGAAATGTAGTCCAGAAAATTCAGGATGTTTAAGAGCAATATCAGTTATCATTTCAGGGTCTCCTGTAACCATATTAATAACTCCATCAGGAAGACCAGCTTCTTTAAAAATATCCATGGTTATTTTTGCAGTAAGTACTTGATTATCGCTTGGTTTCCATAAGACAACATTCCCCATTAATGCAGCACTTGCACACAAATTACCACCAATAGCAGTAAAATTAAATGGAGTCACTGAATAAACAAACCCCTCAAGTGGTCTATATTCAAGATGATTCGATTTTCCTGGGCCATTAATCGGTTGTTCATTATATATTTCAGTTAGGTATGAAACATTAAATTTTAAAAAATCAACAAATTCACATGCTGCATCAATTTCAGCTTGAAATATATTTTTTGATTGACCTATCATAGTCCCAGCTGTAATTTTAGCTCTATAATCTTTAGAAATTAGATCAGCTGCTTTTAAAAATATTTCACATCTTTTTTCCCACGGAGTTTCGGACCAAGACTTTTTATTTTCAAGTAAATTTTTTATTGCATCATTTACATGATTTTCGTTTGACTGGGAATATGTCCCAACTATGTTCTTGTGATCGTGAGGTGGGTGAATATTTTTTCTGTCATTAGTTAATATTTCTTCACTTCCAATGTATAGTGGAATATCAATTTTAGAATTAAACATTTCATTGTAGGTTTTTTCAACATTTAACCTTTCTTTTGAACCTTTTTTATAACCTAGCACAGGTTCATTTTCAGCTTCGTAAATTTTTACTTTGTTCATTAATTTAAAATTTCAGGATGCGTGAGTTTTATCTTTGGGATGTAAGCTTTAAACTTGGTTGAATTATTCAAGCTAATAATCGAAAAATATCCAATGATAGTAGCTAATTTTGATTTGATTGAATAATCTAAATTTAAAGTAATTTTTTTTCCAGGCTTGATAATCGGTTTGTCTTTTAAAATTGAGTTCAATCTTTTTATACCATAAATTTCAAGGACCTTTTTATGATTAGATAATATTTGAATTGAGTTCTTGCTTTTATTGGATATAGTAATAACAGTTTTATATAGGTAATTAATATTTTTTTTTAGATGTGTTTTTTTGATAAAGTAAGATGATGTAGAAATTCTTATTCCTTTTAAATTATTTAAATCAGTTATTTTTCCAATCATTCAGTTTAATTTATCAATTTCTAATTTACGATTTTTAATGAATTTTTATTAGCATATCCAATTATTTTGTAGAATCTATCAGAGGGTTTTTTTTCAAATAAAAAAGCAGTATACTCATTCTCTGTTTGCCAAAAATTTGAAGTATCATTTATGAATCTATTATTTTTTACAACATACTTGTAATTGTAAAAACCTTGTTTCAATAATAGTTCAGTTGTATAAGTGTTTTTAGATGTTTCTAAAAGTTTAAATTCTTCATTCAATTCATAATTATTAAAACCTCCAACTATGTATAAATCTCCAATAATATCTTCACTGGAAATAAATGAGAATTTTACTTTACTATAGTCGGACTCAGTATTTATATTGATACCATTATTGTTAATTTTAAAAATTCCATTTCTATCAGGATTGTAAGTGTACTTATTTTTTTGAACATCATCATACAAAACTGTTGAGTATAAAGTACCATTTTCAACTCTTTTTATTTCATTGCTTGTACTTAAAATATTTTTTGTATCAAAACCATGGTACTCATCCCCAGCATTAAACAATATGTTATCAAAAATTAATTTATTTGATGTTTTTAGAGTTGGTTTCTCAAATATTTTTAAATCATTAAAATTTTTATTTTTTAGAACAACAAGTTTATATTCGGAATTTATGTCATATACACAATTTGTACAGCTGAAGGAAATTTTTAGATTTTGATATTCATTAATTAAGTTAATTTCTTTAGTTCTTGAAATCTCAATATTTCCTAGCTTATAGTTATTAATGAAAACAAACTTTCTTTCAAAAACAATATTATTTCTATTATCCTTTACAATTAATTTATAGTTTCCAGAAGATCGTATTTTAAAATTTCTATTGGGGATATTAAATGAATAATTAGTGAATTTTTGTAAAGTATTAAATGAATTTTTATACTTAGAAATACGTATATCATCAAAACCAGTAATGTATTCATTTTTAAAAATATTTGACAGTTCCCAGTTATAATCATAATGTTCAACTATGTAATAAAAATTGTAAGGTTTTGCACTTAGCTCATCAAAATTTACATTCATAATTTCGTTATTAAAAAAAACAATTTTATTGCCGTTAGATGGGGTTCCAGAAATACTTATGCTTTTTACAATTTTCTCTTGTGAAAAGCAATTATTTAATAAAAAAATTATTAAAAACAAGTAGTTAATAAATAGATTAGATTTTACCATAAAAAAACTACATAATATTAGTAATAAATATTTTACTTCGTTGTATATTTACAACGAATTTTATTGGATTTATGTCAAAGGGCATTGTAATCAAAAATGGTTTATCCATAAATATCAAAGGTGTTGCAGATAAAGAATTAAAAAAAGTTCCTTTACCAAATAAACTCGCACTAATTTTAGAAGACTTCCATCTCATTATGCCCAAGCTTTTAGTTAAAGAGGGTGATACTGTAAAAAGAGGTCAACCTATCTTTTACTCCAAGTCAAATGAAAATATCAAATTTGTTTCACCATCGCATGGAAAGATTGAAAAAATAGTAAGAGGTGAACGAAGAAGAATATTAGAAATTACAATCTCTACTGACAAAAATGATTATGCAATTAAGCATAAAATTCCAGTTTTAGAAAAAATTAAAAGAGAAAATATAATTGATATTTTATTAGAATCAGGATGTTGGCCTTTCATAAAACAAAGACCATTTGATATCATAGCCGATCCTCTTCAAAATCCTAAATCTATTTTTATTTCATGTTTTGATTCTGCTCCTCTCTCTGTAGATTTTGAATTTATTCTTAAAGACCAAATTGAGTCATTCAAATATGGACTTAAGATACTAGAAAAAATCACACCTGGGAACCTAAATATTGGAGTCAATAAAAATCAAGAGTTTTTAATAAAAGAATTAGATGATTTTAATAAAAATATTTTTTCTGGACCTCACCCATCTGGAAATGTTGGTGTTCAGATTCATCATATTGATCCAATTAACATTGGTGAATCTGTTTGGATAATCAGACCTGAAGATGTTTGCATTATAGGTAATTTATTTTTAGAGGGTGAGTTTATTCCAACTAGAACTCTTGCAGTTTCCGGTCCTCCAATAAATAACCCAAAATATTTTAGGACTGTTATTGGAGCAAAATTACAATCAATATTAAATCAAATTGATTTTAAAAATGGAATTCAATGTAGAATTATTAATGGTGATGTTTTAACTGGAAAAACAGTTGAATCAGATAGTTATATAGGCTTCTATAATAATAACATTTCGGTTCTAAAAGAGGGAAATAATTATAAGTTGTTTGGCTGGATTCCTTTTGTTAATAATTCGGTCCCAAGTATATACAGATCATCATTTGGTTGGCTTAATTCATCAAAGCCTAAAGACTATGATACTAATTTAAACGGTGAGGAAAGGGCATTTGTTGTAACTGGTGAAATGGAAAAAGTTTTTCCTATGGATATTTATCCAATGCAATTAGTCAAAGAATGTATGATTGGAGATATTGAAAAAATGGAAAGATTAGGAATATATGAAGTCGCGCCTGAAGATTTTGCTTTGATTGATTATGCATCATCATCAAAAATCGAAGCGCAGACAATTGTTAGAAATGGTTTAGATTATTTAATTAAAGAAACTTTGTAATATGAATATAAGAGGAATAGTTGATAAAATGAAGGTACCTTTTGACAAAGGTCAAAAACTTGAAAAGTTATATCCCGCCTTCAATGCTTTTGAAACTTTTTTATTTGTACCAAATCATACATCAAAAACGGGTGCACACATAAGGGATGGAATTGATTTAAAAAGAGTTATGATCACAGTAATTATTGCTCTTCTTCCTGCTTTATTTTATGGAATTTATAATACTGGTTATCAGTATTTATATCAAACAGGTGAAGAATTTACTGTCTTAGATGCAGTAATTCATGGATCTTATAAAATTCTTCCAATGATTGCTGTTTCATATATTGTAGGTCTTGGCATTGAATTTGCTTTTGCCGTTTTCAGAGGTCATCAAGTAAATGAGGGTTATTTGGTTACAGGTCTTTTAATTCCTATGATAATGCCTGTAGATATTCCGTTATGGATGGTAGCCATTTCCGTAGCTTTTGCGGTTTTAATAGGAAAGGAAGCTTTTGGTGGAACAGGAATGAATATTTTGAATCCTGCTTTAACAGCGAGAGCTTTTGCATTTTTTGCATACCCTACATATATGTCTGGAAATCAGGTATGGGTCTCTGAGGCATCCAATGTTGATGGTGTTTCTGGAGAAACTATTCTAGGAATGCTTGCTGCAGGTGGATCAACTGATCAGTTTAGTATGATGGATATGTTTATTGGCTCAATACCTGGGTCTATTGCTGAGACATCAACATTGATGGTATTAATTGGAGCATTTATATTGATTTACACAGGCGTAGGAAGTTGGAGAATAATGGTTGGATCTGTAATTGGAGCAGCTTTGACAGGCATGTTATTTAATCTTTGGGGTGCTAATGAATTGATGAGTTTTGATTGGTACAATCATATAATTGTTGGTGGATTTGCTTTTGGCGTTGTTTTTATGGCCACTGATCCTGTATCAGCAGCTCAAACGCTTAAAGGTAAATGGATATATGGAGTTTTAGTTGGGGTTTTCTGTATTTTAATTAGAGTTTTTAACCCTGCATATCCAGAAGGTGTGATGCTTGCAATACTTTTAATGAATGTGTTTGCTCCAACCATTGATCATTATGTTATTGATGCTAGTATTAAAAGAAGAGAGAAAAGAGTTAACTCAAAATTAAAAATGGCTTAATGGATAAAAATTCTAATATATATACTTTTCTTTTCGTAGGTATAATGGTTATTGGTATAGCATCTATTTTGGCTTTTACTTCCCAAACACTCAAGCCAATGCAAAAAGAAAATGTAAAAAACGAAAAGATGCAAAATATACTTTCAACAATAGGAATTAATGTTTCTAGAGAAGAGGCTGAAGGTTTATATTCTAAATACATTAAAGAAGAATTAGCACTAAAAATTGATGGGTCAGTAAATGAATCTCTTAACCCATTTTCTGAAATTAATTTAGCAAAAGAACTGAAGAAGGATTATAAAAACCAGCATTTTCCTTTGTATGTAGCTGAAGTAGAATCTGAAAAATATTATATAATAGAATTAAGAGGCGTTGGACTTTGGGATGCAATATGGGGTTACATATCTTTAAAAAGTGATTTCAACACAATTAATGGTGTTTCATTTGATCACAAGGGAGAAACAGCTGGTCTTGGAGCTGAAATTACCAAAGATTGGTTTAAAGAAAGTTTTGTAAATGAAAAAGTATTCAACGACAATGGAGAACTAGTTGGAATTACTGTTTTAAAAGGCAACAATGATCCAAAAAATCAAGATAAAAATGATCATGAAGTTGATGCAATTTCTGGATCTACTATTACTGGTGACGGTGTAACAAATATGATAAAAGAGAGATTAAACAATTACTTACCTTACTTGGAAAAATTAAATATTGCTCAGCTGTAGATTATGGATAATAAAAATACAAAAAAACCATCTTTTTTATTTATTGGCAGGAGCGATGAACCAATCTTATCAAAGAAAAATAGAAAACTTTTAACCGATCCTTTAGATGATAACAATCCTATTACAGTTCAGGTGCTTGGAATCTGCTCAGCTTTGGCAATAACAGTACAACTTAAACCAGCTGTTGTAATGACTATGTCAGTAATTTTTGTAATGGCATGTAGTAATGTAATTATTTCTGTTCTAAGAAACTTAATTCCAAATAGAATAAGAATTATTGTTTTTCTTGTAGTAATATCTTCTTTGGTTGCTCTTGTTGATCAATTCTTAAAAGCTTATGCCTATGATGTTAGTAAAGAATTATCAATATTTATTGGTTTAATTGTTACTAATTGTATTGTTATGGGTAGGTTGGAAGCATTTGCTTTGGGCAATGGAGTTTGGAAATCGTTCTTAGATGGAATTGGTAATGCAATTGGCTATGGTATTATATTAATCATTGTAGCTTTTTTCAGAGAACTCTTTGGTGCTGGAACTCTATGGGGTATTCAAGTTATTCCAGATTTTATCTATGAGGAATATGGCTATGTAAATAATGGATTTATGTTATTATCACCAATGGCTCTTATTACTGTTGGTTTAATTATTTGGATTCAGAGATCGAGAAATAGGACTTTAATAGAAGAAAATTAATATGTTAGAACAATATTTAAATCTCTTTGTAAAAAGTATTTTCATTGAAAATATGGTATTCGCATATTTTTTAGGAATGTGTTCATACTTAGCTATCTCAAAAACTTTAAAAAATGGTGTAGGAATGGGATTTGCGGTAATTTTCGTTTTAACCATAACAGTACCTTTAAATTATTTAATTTTTGAATATTTACTTTCTGATGGTGCTTTAGCTTGGATTGGTCCAGAGTATGCTGAGCTTGACCTTAGTTTTTTAAGCTTAATAATGTTTATTGCTGTAATTGCTTCCATGGTACAGTTGGTTGAAATGATTGTTGAGAAATTTTCACCTGCTTTATATGGTTCATTAGGAATTTTTCTTCCATTGATTGCTGTAAATTGTGCAATTTTAGGAGGGTCTCTCTTCATGCAGATTAAAGATTTTTCAGGTGTTAGTGAGGCTGCTGTTTATGGTTTTGGATCTGGTGTTGGTTGGTTTTTAGCTATTGTTGGTATTGCTGCCATAAGAGAAAAAATTGCATACTCAAATATTCCAGCACCGCTAAGAGGTTTAGGAATAACTTTTATCATTACTGGTTTGATGGCAATTGGATTTATGAGTTTTATGGGAATTAAATTATAAATATGAGTGTTTATACATATATATTAATTAGTGCTATCATTTTTATAATGATAATTTTTGTTTTAGTAGCTATGTTACTTGGTGTAAAAGCTAAGCTTTTGCCCTCTGGTCCTGTGAAAATTTTAATCAACGAAGAGAAAGAAATTGAGGTTGATTCCGGGAGTACACTTCTTTCTACTTTGGGAGACAACAAAGTTTTTTTACCATCTGCATGTGGGGGTGGTGGAACGTGCATTCAATGTAAATGTATTGTCAATGATGGAGGAGGAGAAATTTTACCAACAGAAGTTCCTCATTTCTCAAGGAAAGAAATTAAAGATGGATGGAGGTTAGGTTGTCAAGTTAAGGTCAAAGAGGATATGAAAATTCATGTCCCTGAAGAGGTTTTTGGAATTAAAAAGTATGAAGCCAAAGTTGTTAGAAATTATAATGTTGCATCATTCATTAAAGAATTTGTTGTCGAGATTCCTGAAGAAATGAAATATAAAGCTGGAGGGTATATTCAGATTGAAATACCTAAATGTGAGGTAGATTACAAAGACATAGATATAACTTCTCACCCAAAAGAACATCCAGATGATGCAAACAAGTTTAAATTGGAATGGGATAAATTTGGTCTATGGGATTTAAAAATGAAAAATGATGAAGATGTAGAAAGGGCTTACTCTATGGCTTCTTACCCAGCAGAGGGTAAAGAAATAATGTTGAACGTTAGAATAGCAACTCCACCTTGGGATAGAAATAAAAATGCTTGGATGGATGTTAATCCTGGAATTGCCTCTACTTATGTTTTCTCAAAAAAACCGGGTGATACAGTAACAATTTCTGGTCCTTATGGTGACTTTTTTATTAATGAGTCCGATGCTGAAATGTTGTATATAGGAGGAGGAGCAGGTATGGCACCAATGAGATCTCACTTATATCATTTATTTAGAACTATTAAGTCTGGTAGAAAAGTAAATTTCTGGTATGGAGGAAGATCAAAAAGAGAATTATTCTATGTTGATCATTTTAGAGCTCTAGAAAAAGATTTTCCAAATTTTAAGTTTTATATAGCACTTTCTGAACCACTGGAAGAAGATAATTGGAAAGTTAAAGATGGTCTCGATGGAGAAGGAGACGGTTTTGTTGGTTTTATTCATCAAGCTGTCATTGATAATTATTTAAATCATCATGAATCTCCTGAGG
The DNA here is from genome assembly GCA_902535165.1 of uncultured Bacteroidota bacterium. Taxonomy (GTDB): domain Bacteria; phylum Bacteroidota; class Bacteroidia; order Flavobacteriales; family Flavobacteriaceae; genus Eutrophosalina. Next base: position 57,568 of record CACASE010000005.1, read on the forward strand.
ATATTGAAGTTTATTACTGTGGACCACCTCTAATGAATAAGGCAGTAGATAAAATGGCATTAGACTTTGGTGTACCACCTGAGAATATTAGATTCGATGATTTTGGGGAATAAGTATTATTTTTTTAAAAAATACTGTTTAGTAACACTATCTTCTTTATTAATAATTTCTTGTAATTATCAAAAGCCTTATGAAGAATTTCAGGGATCTATCTTTGGGACATACTACAATGTTAAGTTTTTTAGTCATGCTGAAGACTTAATCAAACAATCCGATCTAGACTCAATTTTTTCAATATTTAATAATTCATTATCTACTTACATTAATAGCTCAATAATTTCTAGAGTAAATAAAAATGAAGATGTTCTCGTTGATGAATTATTTATTGATGTGTTTAATAAATCCAAAGTGATATTTCAAAAAACGGCTGGACTTTTTGACCCAACAATCGGAGAATTACTTGAATACTACGGCTTTGGTCCAAATAAAGAGATAAATGATATTGATCAAAATCAAATTTTACTTATTTTAAAATCAGTCGGATTTGATAAAGTATCAATTGTTAATAATAAAGTATTAAAACAAAACTTATTAACTAAGCTAGATTTTAATGCTATAGCTAAAGGTTATGCAGTTGATATAATTGCAGAAATGCTTGACAAAAATGGAGTGAATGATTATATGATCAATATTGGTGGAGAATTACGATCTAAAGGTAAGAATCATTTTAAGGATAGTTTTTGGAAAATTGGAATTGAAAATCCTGAAAAAAATAAAAATGGGGATGTAATAACTAAAAAAATTCAATTGAATAATATTTCAATTGCCTCATCTGGAAATTATAGAAATTATAGAGTTGACCCGAAAAGTGGTAAAAAATATGTTCATACTTTGAATCCAATTAATGGTCAATCTCAACAAACCAATATTTTAAGTGCTTCTGTAATTTCTGAATCTTGTTTTACAGCTGATGCATATGCAACAGCAATGATGGTTGGGAGTTTAGATTATTCAAAAAGCTTGACTGAAAATAATGATGAAATAGAAGCCTATATAATTTATTTTGATTCTGATAATAATTTATCTGAATATATGTCTGATGGGTTTAAAAAATTAGTTATTCAACCTTAATACATACAGGAATAATTTCATCCTTAATTAAACCATATTTTTTAATTTCATCTGTAGATAGATTATCACAGTAACGTATTCTATTTACCTTGAATCCATGATTTTTAATTTTATCAAAAAAATCAGCTCCATACATTCTCAAGTGATCATATTGACCAAATAATTCATTTCTTTTTTTAATATCATTTATGTCCCTTCCATCTATCGTCTTATTCAAATTTAAGTTCAAGGGAACTTGTAAAATTGCAATACCATTTTTTTTTAAAACTCTTCTTAATTCAATAATTGCCAATTCATCATCATAAACATGTTCTAGAACATGATTACATAATATAAAATCAAATGAATTACTTTCAAATGGCATATCACAAACATCAGCTTTGTATTCTGCTAGAGGAGAGTTAAGATCAACTGTTATATAATTTTTGAAATGTTTTTTAAAAAAATTATAGTAGCATTGCTCAGGTGCAACGTGTAGTATCTTATTATTTTCTAGAAAAAAAGAGGTTTCATTTTTTAAGTATAACCATAATAATCTATGTCTCTCTAATGAAAGTGTACCTGGTGAAAGAGCATTTTTTCTAGGACTGTTATAACCGTATGGAAAAAACTTGGAGTAAGACCTTTCATTTATTGGATCAATAAATTTTTGTCCTGACAGGAAAAAATTAAATAATGGTCTGAGTGCAATACTTAATCTTATAAGAAAACCTCTTGGAAAATTATTTAGTAAGAATTTAACTACTTGCTTCATTCCACTTAAATTCATTTTCTTCCTCTGACTTTATGCCTAAAGATTCATATATAAAATCAAAAGTTGATAGGAGTCTAGGCTTGCCATCTATTAAGGCCACATCATGTTCAAAGTGAACACTAGGAAGTTTATCAGCAGTTTCAACTGTCCATCCATCCTTTAAAAAAACAACTTTTTCTGTTCCCATATTTATCATTGGTTCGATAGCTATAACCATCCCATTTTCAAATTTTTTTCCATTACCCTTTTTACCATAGTTTGGAATTTCAGGAGCTTCGTGTAAATCTTTACCTAGTCCGTGACCAACTAATTCTCTTACAACACCATAACCATTTGATTCATTATGTGCTTGGATTGCGTGACTGATATCTCCAACTCGATTTCCCAATTTAAATTCTTGAATTCCAATGTATAGAGACTCAAGTGCTGTATCTAGAAGCTTTTCAACTTTATCACTTACCTGACCAATTTTAAAAGTATATGCATGATCTCCATAAAAACCATTTTTTAGTACACCACAATCAATTGAAATAATATCACCATTACAAAGCGGTTTGTTATTTGGGATACCATGTACAACCTCGTAATTTGGACTAACACATAATGTATTTGGGAAATCATACATTCCTAAAAACCCAGGTTTTCCTCCACTATCTCTAATAAATTCCTCAGCTAGTTTATCTAGAAAAAGTGTGGTGACTCCAGGCTTAATCTCTTTTGCAATTAAGCCTAAGGTTTTAGAAACTAGTTGTGCACTTTCATGCATGAGTTTAATTTCATGAATGGATTTTAAAATTATCTTTTTAGAATCCATAATATGCATTTTCATATCCGGAACCATCAAGAATTTTTAAAATATCTTTTTCAATTGATTCAATTGTTAATTCTACAATCCTATTAATTTCTTCTCCATTTTTGTAAAAAATAAAAGTTGGTATATTGATTATATCATATTTTAATTCATCTTCATTTGGATTTTTTTTGTCAACATCGAGTCCAATCAATTCGATTCGTCTATCACTGAACTTTAGGTAATCCATTAATTTAAAAAATCCTGGCACATTATCTCTGCTGTCACTGCACCATGTTCCCATTATAACTTTGATTGATATTTTACGATTTATTAATTTTTTAATTTTTTTTGCTGTTTCAAAATCAAGTTCATAGTTATCATAGTTTTCAATATACCATGAGTCGTAAGGGTTTTTTGTCAAATCTTTTATTTTAAAATCTCCAATTAAGTCAACATATTCAATATCCTTATCAGACTCTGAATGATCTTTATTTTTAGTGTTAGGATTTTTACATGAAGTAAAAAATATCAGAATTATTAAAATTATTTTTTTCATACTAAACAATCTCCTGTCATCAATGACGGTTTATTTATATTCATAATTTTTAAAATTGTTGGAGCTATGTCTGCAAGTATCCCATCTTTTACTTTAGCTACATTTTCATCAATAACAATAATTGGTACAGGATTTATTGTATGAGCAGTATTGGGACTGCCGTCTTCATTTATCATCATATCACTGTTACCATGATCTGCAATTATGATTACCGAGTATTTATTTTTAATTGCTTCTGTAACAACTGCTTTAGTACATTTATCTACGGTTTCACAAGCTTTTACAGCTGCACTAAAATTACCTGTATGACCAACCATATCAGGATTTGCAAAATTCAAGCAGATAAAGTCAGTATTAATATTATTAATCTCTGGAATTATTGCTTTTGTAATATTATTAGCACTCATTTCAGGCTTTAAATCATATGTTGCAACTTTTGGAGATTGACACAGAATTCTTTTTTCATTTCTAAATTCTTCTTCAGATCCACCATTAAAAAAGAATGTAACATGTGGATATTTTTCGGTCTCAGCAATTCTTATTTGCTTAATATTATTACTTGCTAAAACTTCTCCAAGTGTATCTTTTAAATTTTCATTTTCATAAATTGTTGAAATACCATGATATTCATCATTATATTTTGTCATTGTCAGAAAATATAAATTCAATTTTTTTAAATCAAAATCATCTAAATCATATTGAGTCAAAACTTCGGTTAGTTGTCTTCCCCTGTCAGTTCTAAAATTAAAAAAGATAACAAGATCTTCATCTTTGATTTGAGCCATTGGTTTATCTCTATTCATCATCACTATTGGCTCTATAAATTCATCGGTAATACCTCGATTATAACTTTCTTGGATTGAATTTAGTGCTGATATTGAATTTTTACCGATCCCATGAACCAAAAGATCGTAAGCCTTTTTTATACGACTCCATCTTTTATCTCTGTCCATTGAGTAGTATCTTCCACAAACTGATGCTAATTCAATATTTTTATCTTCTATAAAATTTAAAACTTCTTGAATATTTTTAATAGCTGATTTTGGATCAACGTCTCTTCCATCAGTGAATGCATGGATGAAAGAATTTTTTGCATTTTTTTCCTCTAAAACATTGATGATCTCAAATAGATGTGATATATGAGAGTGAACACCGCCGTAAGAAGTTAATCCAATTAGGTGAATATTTTTATTATTTAAAATAGCCCGATCAATCTCTTCATTCAATTTTTGATTTTCTTTAAAAGTTCCATTATTTATATCATTATTAATTTTTGCTAGCTCCTGAAACACAACTCTTCCAGCACCAATGTTAATATGGCCAACTTCACTATTCCCCATTTGATTTTTAGGAAGGCCTACACTTTCTCCATGTGTTATTAGTTTAGCATTAGGATAATTTTCAATCAAGTAATCATAATAAGGAGTATTAGCATTAGCTATAGCAGATGTTTTTTTATCATCTGAAATACCCCAGCCATCTAGAATTAAGAGGATTAATTTCTTTTGCTTTTTCAAACTATTTTATATCTGCAAATTTAGTTATTAAATATTATTTCAAATCAGGATTAATTTGTAGAATATTATTATTATAATAATCTTCAATAAAATTTTTAGTAAATAAATCTTTACCCTCAATATCAATTTTTGATATTATTTCAATTATATCAATTTTTAAAAATTCATTAAGATATTTTTTTGAAATTGGCAGATAAGTATAATGCCAAGGCTCATATTCAAAACCTGCTCTGTTTGGATTGTTAGTGTAAACTAGGTAAAAACCAAATTTTTCTGAATTTTCATCCATCCACTTTTTTAATTTTGAAAAAATTCCATCTTTTTCATATTTATCTGACATCAATGGATTTTTTTCATTTTTATATTTTTCATCTATTACATCAATTTCAGTTCCCCAGTGGTGTCTTGAAGTACCTGGAATAGTTGAAAAACGAATAATTTCATTTATGGCATCAATCCCACTAAAGTTATTCTCTTTGGTAAATTTTAAAAATTTATTATTCCATATTTCTTTTTGTCTTTTAAAATCACGAAATCCTGAAACAACTTTTATTTTTATTCCATCATTTAATGCTGCTTTTTTCATTTTTTCAAATGCAATGAATGTGTTTTTCTCCAGTTTTAATGAATCACCTACTAAATTGGAATGCTCAATTCCTAACAACGTTTTATAATTAATATTTTGAGATTTCACTGTATTAAATCCAAAAGCTAAGAATATCAAACATACTAATTTATAATCTATCATAGTTTTTTATACATTAGAAAATGAAGACCAATTTGCCCAATAGAGTAATTAATATTTGTGTTTTTATAATTTAAATTTAAATAAAATTGAATAGCAGATTCTCTAGCATTCATCCAAACATTATCAATTTTTAATTTTTTTAACTTTTCCTCAACTTTTTTAACAAGTTTTTTTCCAATTCCTCTATTTTGAAATGAGTCATCAACACATAGTCCCCTCATTTGGTAACAATTTTCAATTTTCATTTTCTCACATTTATTATTTATTATAGTTACTCCACCAACAAGACTATTTGAATTAAAGGCTCCAAAGTGATAAGAGTCAATAAAATCATCTCCTGTAAATTTACATTTATTTGGATCTAGGTTATTTCTAAGAATTTTACTTCTTAAAAATAAAAGCTCGTTTGATTTAATCAATTTTATAGTTAAATTCAATGATAGAAATTTATTTGTTAAAATAAATAAAATTTTTTTTGCGGGAGTAGCTCAGTTGGTAGAGCGTCAGCCTTCCAAGCTGAATGTCGCCGGTTCGAACCCGGTCTCCCGCTCAGATAAAAATATAGTTATGAAAAAATATTTAAATTTTTTTTATCTAGCTCTAGCGATTTTTTATGTTTCAATAGGATTCAAAAGTTTATCTAATGATGATGAATGGGAATACATTTTTAACGGGAACAATCTTGATGATTGGACTGTTAAAATTAAGGGCTATCCAAGTGGTGAAAATTTTGGAAATACTTTTAAAGTAAAAGATGGAGAAATTCAAGTCTCTTATGAGAACTATGAAAATTTTGATTTTAGATATGGTCATTTATATTATACTAAGAAAAAATTTAAAAATTATCATCTCAAGTTAGAATACAAGTTTTTTGGAGAACAAGCTAATGGAGGTGAAGGTTGGGCAACTAAAAATAGTGGTGTTATGTTTCACAGTCAACACCCAGAAACCATGCTAATTGATCAGCCATTTCCTGTTAGCATAGAAACGCAGTTTTTAGGTGGGCTTGGAACAGGGGCTAGGCCTACAGGAAACCTTTGTACACCTGGAACTGATGTTGATATGAAGTCTGAAAAAGTAAAGAAACATTGTACAACATCTAATTCTGATACTTATGATAATGATGATTGGGTAGAGGCAGAAATTATTGTTTACAGCGATTCAATAGCTCATCACATTATAAATGGTAAAACTGTTTTAACATATACAAATTTGAGATATGGTGATGATGGTAGGCTTCCTGAAAATATGATTCATAAAAAAGATCAAAAGTTGAGTGAGGGATATATTTCTTTGCAATCTGAAAGTCACCCAATAAAATTTAAAAATATAAAGATTAAATCCTTGGATTAATATGAGAATTTTCTTGATACTTTTTATTTTATTTTCATTTGATTTATCATTTTCACAAAATGATTATAGAACCTGGATAAGAGGAAAAGTTTTGTATAAAAATGTTAATGTTAACTCTGCAAATGTTGTTAATAATACATCACAAATGGCTACAACAACAAATGATGAAGGTGAATTTGAAATTGAGGTCAAATTAAATGATAAATTAATTTTTTCATCTGTTCAGTATCAAATCAGGGAGCTAAGTATTACTAAAGAGATTCTGCAAAAAAATAGAATAGTAATTGACGTAAATGAAAAAGTTACGGAACTTGACCAAGTTGTTGTAACACCAGAAAATCAAGAAAAATTTTTGGATCTTAAAGAAGAAGAATTTAAAAGATTTGATTACACATTCGATAAATCTACAAGAGTAACAAACGTAATCAATGAGCAAGGTAAACTTAAGGATGGTTTAAATTTTGTCAATTTATATAGACTTATCTCTAACTCTTTAAAAAATGATTCAAATCAAAATGAGAAATCATTTAAATATAATCCAAGTGACCTATTAAGAGAACTTTATGATGATTTATTTTTTACTCAAAATTTAATGATTCCAAATGATAAAATAAATGAGTTCTTGCTTTACTGTGACGATAATTTTCCTGACAGAATTTTACTTCAAAAAGACAATGAGTTTGAATTGATTGATTTTCTTGTCAAACAAAGCAAAAAGTTTGTTAAGTCAATTGCAAAAAGCTAGATACATATTATTCTTTGTATTTATATCTAATTTTCTTTTTAGCCAAGAAAGAAATTTTAAGACAATAGTTGGCGAAGTCCTTAATGATACAATTAATGTTAGTGGCATACACGTAATTAATAGTTCCTCAGGTGGTAAAACGATTACTGATAGTGATGGTTTTTTTAAAGTTGGAGTAAGAGAGAATGATTCAATTTTTTTTACTTCTGTTCAAATTAAAACTCAAATGATAATTATTGAAAAATCAGTTTATGAAGCCGATTCGATTAGAGTTTATTTGGAACCAATAGTGAATGAATTAGAAGGCGTGACTGTTTCTCCACTTAATTTATCTGGTGACTTATTTGCCGATATTAAACAAGTTGAAGAGAAAGAAGTTTTTAATTTTGATGACGCAGGAATCCCTGGATTTAAAGGTGAAAGGAAAGAAAAAATAGCATATAAAAATTCAGCAAGTATACTTGTTAATGTAATCCTACTTCCCATTATGCCTCTAGATATTGATGGAATATACAAACAACTAAGTGGATATTATGATACACTTAGAAAAGCTAGAGTATTAGAATCAAGATCTGGTACTGTAGTTGATATTATTCAATTTTATGGTGTTGATTTTTTTATAAATAATTATAATTTGGAAATTAATGATGTATACGAGTTTGTAATTGGATCAATGGAAAATTATGATGTGGAGAGAGATTTTAAAAATTCAAATCATATTCTTGTATTAACAAATTTCCAAAAATTTCATGAATCAATTAATAATTAAATTAATTACAATATTAATATTTATTTTTTCTCATAAGTATTATGTGAGTTCTACACTCATCGATTACAGTGAAAAGTCAGGAACATATCAAATAAGTTTAAAGATTTTTCATGATGATTTAGAAAAAGACTTAGGATTTGAAATGAATGAGCTAGATTATGATGATTATGAACAAACAAATTCTCTAATTATTGAATATTTAATCAATAATTTTAAAATTTACAGTAATGAAACTGAATTAGAATTAGATTTCCTAGGATATGAAAGAAAAAATGACTTGGTTATTTATTATATAGAAGTATTCAATGCTAAAAATATTAAAAGTTTAATTGTTGAAAATAAAATCTTATTTCAATCATTTAGGAATCAAAAAAATATAATTCTCTTTAGAGTTAATAACTATAAAAAAAGCTATATACACACATCTGGGAATTTTCAAAGTTCCATCATGTTACCTTAAGCATATATTTATTAAATTTACTTTACAATTTTATTTATTATGAAAAAAATCTTCTTTGCAATTTTAGTTATATGTTTTGTTTCTCCAATTAATATTTTCTCACAAGATAATAAACAACAAGGTCATACAAATACAAATAAATTCAGACAACTTTATGACCAGTTTGCAAGTCCAAATATGTTTAGAACAGCCTCAGGTGCCCCTGGACCAGCATATTATCAACAAAGAGCTGATTACAAGATAAATGTTGAGTTAGATGATAAAAACAAAAAATTATATGGAGATGAAATAATAACTTATACAAATAATTCCCCCGAAACATTAAGTTATTTGTGGGTTCAGTTGGATCAAAATGTTAGAAAAAAAGACTCACCAAGTTTAGACATTAATTCTGAAGGAGTTTCAGTTGCATATATACCTGACTCATTTGATAAAGAATTTCTCTCAGATCCTTTTGATGGTGGTTTTAACATTGAGTATGTAAAGGATATTGATAATAAGCCTTTAAGGTACATAATTAATCAAACCATGATGAGGATTGATTTGCCAAATCCAATCTCAACTGGACAAAGTTTTCAGTTTAAAATCAAGTGGTGGTATAACATTAATGATCATGTTAAGCAAGATGGAAGATCAGGTTATGAAACGTTTCCAAATGATGAAAATAGAGCATACATAATCGCTCAATTTTTCCCAAGAATGTGTGTTTACAATGAGGTAGAAGGTTGGCAAAATTATCAGTTTTGGGGAGATGGTGAGTTTGCTTTACCATTTGGAGATTACGAGGTTAATATCACTGTACCATCTGATCATATTTTAGAAGCTACGGGTGAATTAACTAACAGAAAGGATGTATATAGCAAGGAGATGATGAAAAGATATAATCAAGCAAAAAAATCATATGATAAGCCAGTAATAATTGTTTCACAGGATGAAGCAATTGAAGCTGAAAAAACTTTTTCTAATCAGAAAAAAACATGGAAGTTTTCAGCTAAGAACGTTAGAGATTTTGGATTTGCCACATCCAGAAAATATATTCTTGATATGATGGCAGTAAAAATCGGAAATGAAGATGTAATGGCTGTTTCAATCTATCCAAGGGAGGGAAATCCACTTTGGGAGGAATATTCAACAATTACTGTTGTTGAGGCACTAAAATCATTTTCAAAATATACTTTTGATTATCCATATCACAAAGCCGTTTCTGTTCATGCTCATAATATTGGAATGGAATACCCGATGATATGTTTTAATTTTGGTAGACCAAATATTGATGGCTCATATTCTGATGATGTTAAATTTGGAATGATTGGTGTTATTATTCATGAAATAGGCCATAATTTCTTCCCGATGATCGTAAATAGTGATGAAAGACAATGGGCTTGGATGGATGAGGGTCTAACTACTTTTGTACAATACCTAGCAGAGCAAGAATTTGGAGAAAAATATCCAGACGCAATATATCCAAATAAGAATTTTCCCTCCGACAGAGGACCAGCAAATATGATAACTGATTATATGAGCGTTGATCAAAATTATCTTGCTCCTATAATGTCAAACCCTGAAAATGTTTACAGTTTAGGTCCGAATGCATATGGAAAGCCAGCAACTGCTTTAAATATTTTGAGAGAAACAATAATGGGCAAGGATTTATTTGATTATGCTTTTAAAACATATTCTCAAAGATGGATGTTTAAACATCCAACGCCTGAGGATTTCTTTAGAACTATGGAAGATGCTTCAGCTGTAGATTTAGATTGGTTTTGGAGAGGATGGTTTTACACCACTGATTTTGTAGATATTTCTATAAAAGAACTAAACCAATATTTTTTATCTCCCAATCCGGGTCAAGAGATGAAAGAGATTATGAAAGAAAGAGGCTTGGAAAGAAGTAGACTGAGACCGCTAATTTTCTTTGAAAATTTTGAAAATGATTTAGAAAATAACAGAGAAAAAAATCCTTTAGAAAATTCTAAATTATTAAATAACTATCTAAACGAAAACTACTCTGATGAAGAAATTAATGATTTACAAATACCAAAATATTTTTATGAAATTGTATTTGAAAAACCAGGTGGATTAGTGATGCCAATAATTGTTGATATTAAGTTTGAGGATGGTGAAGTTGTCCGTAAAAAGTATCCTGCCCAAGTTTGGAGAAAGAATGATAAAGAGGTTAGAAAAGTTATTACATCTGATAAAAAAATATCAGAGATTATTTTAGATCCAGATGAAGAAACGGCAGACGTAGATACTAGAAATAATTCATGGCCTAAAAAAGAGGAAAACACAGATTTTGATAAATTTAAATCAAGAATTCAAGGATGATATTCTTATTTATCAGCGGGGCTGAAATAGTATTTATTTTTTTTATAGTTCTAATGATTTTTGGAGCAGATAAAATTCCTGATATAGCTAAAGGAATGGCCAAGGGTATTAAAAAAGTAAAGGATGCTACACAAGAAATAAAAACTGAAATCAAGAAAAGCGCTGAGAAAAAAGGAATTGATACAGATTCAATTTCAAAAGAAATTGATAAAGTAAAAGATGATATTGATGATTTAACAGGTTCTATAAAAAGAGACCTTTAATTCTTTATAATAATATTTAATCCGTCTCGAAGTGGCAGAATAATATTTTCAACTCTGTCATCATTTTTTATCATTTCATTAAAATCTATCAAATATTGGGTAAGTTCATCGTCGTATGAGGAAGGGGCCACAACTTTCCCAGTCCATAGGACGTTGTCAGCAATTATAAGTCCGCCAGACTTTAATTTGTCTATACATAGGTTATAATATTGTATATAGTTTTCTTTGTCAGCATCTATAAATATTATATCAAAAATTTCATCAATTTTTTTGATGACTTCCTTTGCATCACCAATATGTTGAATTATTGAGTTTGAATTATTAGTTTTTTCAAAATATTTATCTTGGATTGTACTAAGCTCTTCATTAATATCAATTGTATGAATAATACCATTTTTGACTAAACCCTCTGACAAACAAATAGCAGAGTATCCGGTGTAGGTTCCTAGTTCAAGTATTTTTTTTGGCTTTATTAATCTGCTTATAATCGACAAAAATCTACCCTGCAGATGGCCACTTAACATTCTTGGATTTAAAATTTTAAGATTTGTTTCTTTATTTAAATCCTTTAAAATTTTAGATTCTTTTGATGAATTTTCTTCTATATACTCTTCAATTTTATTATTGACTATCTCACTCATTTTTTAGGTCGTGCATATTCAAATCTCTCTATTAATTTGGTCTCTGCATATCCATCTAAACCATTTATTGCGACAGTTTTTGCATGATCAAGTCTCAACCATCCATCTTCCTGTAAAATTTCTTTTTCAACATATAAATCCTCTATCGAGGCGACAACCAAAATAGTATCATTTTCTTTAATACTATACTCATTTAAGTATTTACAAGCAAGCTTAATTTTTGAACTTTTTACAAACGGTGCTACAAATCCATCCAGAAATTCAGGTTCTAGATTGGTTTTATCAAATTCAGAAATTTCTTTAGGGTATTTTGCAGAAGTGTGATGAGCATCATTTATATCATCAATATTTATGTGGTTGACGGTAAAAAATTTCATCTTGAAAAGATTATTATAGGTATTTCTTGGGATAGTTCTGGGTCTTAGAACAAATCCAATCATTGCAGGATTACTCCCTAGATGTGTTATTGAACTAAAAACAGCAACATTCGTATTCCCATCAGAATCTATTGTTCCTAACAGATTCGCAGACTTGTACCCAGTGCAGCTGTTGATTAAATTTAATCTGTAAATTTTATCAAGATTATCTATTTTTTCTTTACTAAAACGAATCATTTTTTATTACATTTAAAATTATGAAATTTTACACCAGAACTCTAATATTTATCTCATTTATATTTTTATTTAATTCTTGTGAAGAATCAAACATAACTTATGGTAAACCTAATGTTATCCTAATTATGGCGGATGATCTTGGATATGAAGCATTAGGTATAAATGGAGCGGATGAATATAAAACACCAGTGCTGGATTCTCTAGCTTTAAATGGTATCAATTTTAATAATGCTTATTCGCAACCACTTTGTACGCCAACTAGGGTTAAAATTATGACTGGTAAACCAAATTATGTTAACTATGAATATTTTACATATTTAAATCCAAACCAAAAAACTTTTGGAAATTTATTTCAAGAAAATGGTTACAAAACTGCACTAGCTGGTAAATGGCAGTTAAATGGAGTTCAGTTTGATTTAGATAATAATCAGGATTTAGACAGGCCATATAAGTTTGGTTTTGATGAATATTGTTTATGGTGGTTAAGAGAAAGAGGAGATAGATTTGCTAATCCAAATATTGTTCAAAACGGCAACAAATTAAAAAAAGGCATTGATGATTATGGTCCGGACATATTTACCGATTTCATTGTTGACTTCATAGATAAAAATAGGGATGATCCTTTCTTTATTTATTATCCTATGGCTTTAGTTCATGACCCTTTTCTGCCAACACCAGATTCTGATGATTGGAACGATTTAGAAAAAAGAAACAAAGGAAATAAACCAATCTATTTCTCGGATATGTTGACTTATATGGACAAAATTGTTGGTAGGATTTCAAATACACTTGATAAAAATAAATTAGATAACACAATATTAATTTTCATTGGTGATAATGGAACAGATACAAAAGTTGTAACCCTCAATAGAGGGGTTGAGATTCGTGGCGCAAAAGGATCAACAATTAAATACGCATCAAACGTACCAATGATTGTTAATTGGAAAAGTCAAATCAAACAAGGCTTTAATTCTGATGCAATGATTGATTTCACAGACTTTTATGCAACTTTTGAGGACATTCTAAATCTTAACAACCAGCAGTCGTACGGCAAAAGCATTCTGCCATTAATGACTAATAATTATTACAATGAAAGAAATGTTCTAATAACATACTATGATCCAATGTGGAGAGATACCACGATGGGCAGGGGTGTATATGCTCAAAATAAAGAATATAAACTGTATAAAAATGGCAACTTTTTTAACTTTTCAAAGGATTTATATGAAAAAAATCCAATCGACTTGAATAAATTATCAGAAACTGACAATGAAATATATTTGTTACTTAAAACCTCATTAGATTCAATTCCTGATTTACCTGAGTACAATCATAACAGTTGGATTGAAAGAAGAAAGAAGGTTAATGAAAGTAGAAAATTTAATAATATATGGCAACTAAATACAAAGTAGCGACTGGTCTGTTAATTGCAGGAATTGTTTGCTTCGTATTGTTTTATCTCATTGGTGGAGATGTCGATGAAAATGGTTATGTAAATGAACCATTTTATTTATTGCCAATTGGGTTTATTTTTATTTGTCTATCAATGGTTTTGTATATAGTTTTTGCAATTGCAAAAAAAAAATAAGGTATCATTTAAATACCTTATTTTTAATTAAGATTGAAGAAATATTTAGTCTTTCTTTTCTTTGTCCTTTGAGCCTTTACATTTAGAAAAAAGTTCTTTCATTTCAATTTCACTTTCAACATCATATTTTATTTTTTCTTTCTTTTCAACCCAATAGATAGAAATTGGAAAGACAAGATTAGCTTTTTCTTTTACATCAGGGTTTTGGTTATACCATTTTTTCAGAGACTCTATTGCTTCTTTTTTATCATTAACTTTTATTGAGGAGCCATCAGGTAATTCCAATGATACTGGATACTCAAGGTAAAAGCAATTTTTCTTTCTATCTTTCTTTCCATCCTTTTTTCCATCTTTATCACTTTTATCATCTTTACCATCATCATCTTTCCCGTCATCATCTTTCCCGTCATCATCTTTTTTATCATCATTCTTATTGTAGCCTTCAGTCCTAAAAAGTTCTCTTCCACTTAAATCAAAGAAAATATCATCACTTTTAACTCCTAAGAAGAAAAAATCAAATGACCTCATATTGATTTGGTATCCTAATTGACTAGCTAAATTACCCTTATCAAAAAAATCATCAGGTATATCACTACTCATAGTGTTTTTCGCATCTATTGGAAGATCATATTCAAGAATCTGGACTTTTTCTTCAGCGTTTATAATTGCATCAATAAGCTCATCGTCTGACATTACATCTTCAAATTCGCAAGCTGTAAAAAGAAAAATAAATAATAGTGGTAGATATTTTAAAATTGAATTCTTCATCTTGATTTTTTTAATAAAATTAATAAATTTTTTAAATCTTTAAGTTCGCTTTCTCATTTAAAATGTTTCGAAAGAACTCATGGTCTTTATTACTTTTAACTTTAATTTTAACTTTTCTATGATCAATATGTATTGTATAGACATCACTGTCAACTTTAAAAATTACGAGTTTATAATATGGGATAATAAGTGCATATGTTTCAAGTAGTACTCTAAAATAAATCAGTATACCTTTTGGTCTTCTTTCGATGTTACATTGATTAATGTTCTGATCAAGTATTAGTAAATTTTCAATTTCTTTGCTGGCACTAACAATCAATAGTTTCCCTGATCCAATTCCTTTCATTTTTAATCTTTCTATTAAGCTGAAGGGCTTTCCAACAAAATTGTTAATTTCATCTTCTTGTTTTGGATTATTATATGAAACATTTTTTAGCATAGAATTTTAAAAGTTAAAATAATTATACAATAAATGAGCCAAATAACTAAAAATATATTAATGATAAAGCCTTCATCTTTTGCATATAATGTAGATACTGCTAAAGATAATTTTTTTCAAAAGATCGAAGATAATTTAAGTTCAGATCAAATTCAATCCTCTGCTCTTGATGAATTCTCAAACATGTGCTCTATTTTAAAAGAAAATGGAATAAATGTTATCGTTATGGAAAATGAAAAAGAAAAAAAATTATCTGATGATATATTCCCTAATAATTGGATTTCTTTTCATGGTAAGCAATACGTGATTCATTCTATGTTTGCTAAGTCAAGAAGATTAGAAAAGAATAATAAATTCATTAAAAAATTAAATGACATAGGATTTAAATACAGTTTACTGAAGGATTATTCAGAATTTGAAAATAAAAATGTCTTCTTGGAGGGTACTGGAAGTGTCATTTTGGATAGAATAAACAAATTAGCTTACTGTTCAATCTCTAAAAGATCAAATGAAAAATTATTTAATATTTTTTGTGAGGATGTTGGATATAAACCAATTATTTTTTCATCATTTGATTCTAATGGTGGAGTTGTTTATCATACAAATGTTATGATGAGTATAGGAGATGATTTTGCATTAATTTGTTATAATTCAATTAAAGATTTTAAGGAAAGAAAACTTGTGAGAAGATATTTAGAAAATAGTGGTAAAAATATAGTTGAGATTA
The DNA here is from genome assembly GCA_902535165.1 of uncultured Bacteroidota bacterium. Taxonomy (GTDB): domain Bacteria; phylum Bacteroidota; class Bacteroidia; order Flavobacteriales; family Flavobacteriaceae; genus Eutrophosalina. The sequence continues at coordinate 73,762 of CACASE010000005.1, forward strand.
GCTTGAACCAAATGGAGACATTTGCTGGAAACATAATTCAATTAGGTGATAAAAAAAATAAAATTATTGTAATAAGTAAAAGCGCTTATTTATCTTTAAATAAAGAACAAAAAAATATTTTATCTAGAGAATCTAAAATTATCACAATTCCAATTCCTGTAATACAAAAATGTGGTGGCGGAAGTGTAAGGTGTATGATAGCTGAATTAATTTAATTTTTTAATTTCGTTGTCCTTTGGGTGATTAGCTCAGTTGGTTCAGAGCACTACCTTGACAGGGTAGGGGTCACTGGTTCGAATCCAGTATCACCCACAAAAAAAACAAGAGTATTCTTGTAGATTTTTTAGTCAACTTTGGCATTTAATTTGTTAATTAATTTCTAATGAAAATATTCGACTCCATCCCGATTAAAGGGTGGTCATATTGTCTCTTTAAAAAAGAAAATATTTCACCATTTGAAAAATTATTTGAAATTTTTAAAGAACTCATAACCTACACATCTGGAGATTTTGATGAGGCGATTGATTGGTTAAGACAATTAGATCAAGAGTATGTTTTAACAGATGAAAATTATACAATAGAAGATTTTATCGAGGATTTATTAAATAAGGGTTATATACAAGCCGAGATAAATTCTGATGGAGATAAAACCTACAATAAGATTTCAGCAAAGATGGAGAAGGCGCTGAGAAAGTTCGCATTAAAAAAGATTTTTGGACAAATTAAAAAGTCAAGGTCTGGAAATCATAAATCAAAATATTCAGGGTTTGATGATGATGATAGTAATGATTTTAAAAATTACCAATATGGAGACCGAGTTGATAATATTATTGTTAGTGAAAGCTTGAAGAATATGTACACAAGAACTGGATCTGATGAGTTAGATTTGATATCAGATGATATTGTAGTAAAAAATTCAACTCATAATTCACAAATGAGTACAGTACTGATGATTGATATAAGTCATAGTATGATATTGTATGGTGAAGATAGAATTACACCTGCAAAAAAAGTTGCTATGGCCTTAGCAGAATTAATTATTACAAGATATCCAAAAGATACACTGGATATATTAGTCTTTGGTAATGACGCCAAGATCATTACTCTGAAACAGTTACCTTACCTCAAGGTTGGTCCCTACCATACCAATACAGTTGCTGGCTTGCAATTAGCTATGGATATTCTTAAGAAGAAAAAAAATAATAATAAGCAAATATTGATGATTACTGACGGTAAGCCTAGTTGTTTAAAATTGAGTGATGGGAGTTATTACAAAAACAGTTCGGGTTTAGACTCAAAAATTACAAATAAGTGCTATACCATGGCTAGACAAGCAAAAAAATTAAAAATACCAATTACTACCTTTATGATAGCAAGAGATGCTTACTTACAACATTTTGTAAGAGAATTTGCTAAGGCAAATGGAGGCAAAGCATTCTACACTGGTCTTGATAATTTAGGAGAAATGATTTTTGAAGACTACGAGAGTAATAGAAAAAGAAAAATATGAAAAAGAAACCTATAATTAATAACTTAAAAGAGCTTAAGGCATCAGGTTACAGTACGTTATCCATTAAAGATGAGTTGAGTAAAAATCTATCTGAACTAATTAAGTCTGGAAAACCAACATTCCCAAATATTTATGGCTATGAAAACACAGTTATTCCTGATTTAGAGAGAGCTATTTTATCCAAGCATAATATCAATTTCTTAGGTTTGAGGGGTCAAGCTAAAACCCGTTTAGCAAGAATGATGGTAAATTTACTTGATGAGTGGATTCCAATTATTAAGGGATCTGAAATTAATGATGATCCACTGAATCCTATTTCATCGCATGGGAAAAATATCATTGCTGAAAATGGTGATAAAACGCAAATTGAATGGATGCACAAAAGCGATAGGTTTTATGAAAAACTTGCAACCCCAGACGTTACAGTATCAGATTTAATTGGAGATGTTGATCCAATTAAGGCTGCAAGTCTTAAGCTTTCCTATGCTGATGAGAGAGTGATTCATTTTGGAATGATTCCAAGAGCAAACAGATGTATTTTTGTTATAAATGAATTACCAGATTTACAAGCAAGAATACAGGTTAGTTTATTTTCAATTTTAGAGGAAAAAGAAATTCAGATCAGAGGATTTAAGTTGAGAATACCCCTTGACTTACAATTTATCTTTACCGCTAACCCTGAAGATTATACAAATCGTGGTAGTATAGTTACTCCACTGAAAGACAGGATTGGTTCTCAAATTATAACTCATTATCCTCATACTTTAGGTATTGCCAAAAAAATTACCAGCCAAGAATCAGATGTCAAAGCTTCTAACATACATGTTCCGGAATTGGCAAGTGATTTAATTGAGGAAATAAATTTTGCCGCTAGAAAAAGTGAATTTGTAGATTTTAAAAGTGGTGTTAGTGCGAGAATGAGTATTACCGCTTTTGAAAATTTGGTCAGCACTGCCAAAAGAAGAATGCTTATTAATGGTGAAAAAGAAAGTTCGATAAGACTTTCAGACTTTAGTGGAATTATTCCTGCAATTAATGGTAAGATAGAGCTTGTATATGAGGGTGAAGAACAAGGAGCTGATCAAATATCATTCAATTTAATTAATGAAGGAGTTAAAACAATTTTTTTAAAATATTTTCCTGAAATCAGTAAACTTGAAAAACCCAACGAAGTAACACCGTATGATGGGATTTTAAGTTGGTTTATAGAAAATAATAATGAGTTATTTATTGGGGATGATTTCACAGATTCTGAATATAGGAATGCTATTGACGCAATGAAGCCACTTGATAATTTGATTAAAAAGTACTGTAAAAATATTGATCGAGCTGATCATTATTTTATAAAAGAGGTATTGCTTTGGGGATTGTCTTCATTCAAAAAATTATCAAAAAATAGAATGCAGGATGGAATTGAATTTAAAGATTCATTAGGAACATATCTCAGAAATTTAAATTCTGATTAGATTAAAAAGAGCTACCAATTATAGCGCCAGCAACTTTAAGAAAGTATAGTTCGGATACTTTCCCTTCATACATTGCAGTATTTCGAGAAAGCTTTGCGTTTAGTAAATTAATTTGCGCTCTTCTAAATTCAATTGAGGAAACGATACCAATATTATACTTCTCTAAATTTCTCAAAAAGTTATTCTCACTAGTTAGCAGGCTTTTTTCTTGCACCTTCAGAATAAATAAATTATTTATATACGTCTCGTAGGCATTATTAAGTTCTTTTTGAAATATTAAGAATACTTTTTCTTTTTCAATTTTTGAATTTTCCAGATTAATTTTTGCATTTTTGTTAGCAGTTATTCTCTTGCCAGAGTTAAAAATATTCCATGATAAATTTATGCCACCAGAAATTCCGTCATATATATTTTTATTAAAGAATGCATATGGATTATCATTAATGCTTTCATTCCAATCATAAGATCCAACAAGACCAATGGTCGGTAGGTAAGTTGATTTGATTGACTTTAGTTCATAGTTTGAGATATCAACTGATTTATCATAAATTTTGAGCCTGGTATTATTTTCAGCTGCATTATTATAAAATTCTGAGATTTTATCTTTTGAATTATAAAATATATTTTTATCCAAGTCATAATTAGAATTTAAATCTACATTCATAATTAGATTTAAGTCTCTCTTTGCATTCGATAAATTTTTAATTGAACTTAATAATTTTATGCTATCTGTATTGACGTCAACCTCGGCATTTAAAACTTCTAATTTAGTGGATTGGCCAAATTCAAATTCTGTATTTTTTCTTTCAAGCCTTGTTTTTGATATTTCAAGTGAGGATTTAATAATTTCCCTCTCTTCAGAAAGTCGGCAGACTTCATAATAAACTGTAAATAATTGTAAGAGGGTATTTTCTATAACTTCTTTAACTTCAAGTTTGGACCTATTTGATAATTCTTTTGATTTTTTATAATTGAAATTTCTACCAGAGTTATCAAGTAAAATATAGTTTAAAGAAATATTTGAATAACTATTTTCACTTTTCATATTATCAAGCTTTCCAGACAAATTGTTAGGAGTTTCAATTTCAATATTTTGTTCACTTTTATTTATTCCTGCATTTGAAGATATTGTAGGTAAATAACCACTATTTAAAAAGCTAGCATTATTTTTAAATATTTCATCTTGGTTTTCAACAATTTTAATATCAAGATTATTTTCTAAAGTTATTTTCACAGCATCATTAAGACTTAGTTTCTGCTGTCCTGCTAAGTAATTAGATATCAGAATTAATGTTACAATAGATATTTGAAATAACTTGTTCATTTTCTTCTATTTAATTCTACAACTGGTGACTCAACATCTCTTTTGTTGACAATTTTTCCAAATAAAATCCAAATTCCTTTTACTTTAAATGAATTTGTAATAGATATCAATATTGGTAAAAGAATTAATGTTAAGATTGTTGCATAAGCAATACCATATGCAATTGAAATAGCCATTGGTTTTAAAAGTTGCGCTTGAAAACTTTTTTCTAAAATTATTGGGGCTAAACCAGCCATAGTGGTTATAGACGTAAGAAATATTGCTCTAAACCTTGCAAGTCCAGCTTTAAAGATTGCATCGTCAAATGACATACCTTCTTTTAGATTTGAGTTAAATTTTGAAATTAAAACCAATCCGTCATTTACCAAAATACCGATTAAGGCTATAACTCCAAGTAATGAGATAACATTTACAGGGAATCCATGTAAAAGATGACCCCATGCAACAGTTGTTAAACTAAATGGTATTAAAAGCAGCAGTAAAAATGGTTGGCTGTAAGTTCTAAAAGTAAATCCAATAGTTGCAAAAATTAGAAATAACGCTAATGGAAATACTGTATATGCAGATTGTATTGTTTTATTTGCTTCTCTATATTGTCCTTCAAAGGAAGCTGAAATTGATGGATATTGTTTTTGGATTTCAGGAATAACATTATTTTGAAGATTAAATACAATATCGGCTGCACTAAGATTAGGATCAATTAGATTAGCATTGATTTGAATCTCTCTTTTTCCATCCAAGTGGTTTATTGAAACATCACCTCTTTTAACTTCATATGTTGCAATTTCATTAAGAGGAACTCTGGACCCTGATGGAGTAAGAATTTTCATTTGTTCCATATTGTTTACATATGACCTTGTATTTTTATCATATCTAACCCAAACTTTTATCTCGTCATCACCTCTTTGAAATCTTTGTGCTTCGATACCATAAAAAGCAGATCTGATTTGATACATAACCTTTGAAAAGTCTAGTCCAGATAAGTATGCATTTTCTTTAAGTTTAACTTGAATTTCCTTAATACCTTCAGGATCATTATTCGAAACATCAGTTAATAATGGATTACTTTTTAATTGATTTATTAACTCGTCCTTTGCACTTTTTAATTCATTTAGATTATTTGTTTCACTTATAAGTGAAATTGATACTGGACTTCCACCAAAATTTGCAGCATCATTTAAAGTAAATCTTTCAGCTCCAATTATTTCTCCAGTTTTTTCTCTTATTAAGCTTGCTAGCATCGATGCATTCACAGAGCTTGGTCGTTCTTCACTATCCAAAATATATATTTCTAGAGATGCAGTTGATGACCCCCCAACATCACCAAAACCTTTGATCATTGACATATTATCAGCGGAAAACCCAAGATTTTTGTTAATATATTCTATTAAATTTCTATCATCATTTTGCATAAATTTAGTCTCTAACTCCTTACCAGCCTCAATTGCTTTTTTTTCAACCATACTAATAATTGAATCAGTGATCTTTTCATTTGTACCCATTGGCATCTTTAAATCAACGGTCAAAATATCACTATCAACTACAGGGAAAAAATCTACAGAAATAATTCCTCCAATAACTGAGCTTACAGTTAGGTATAGTGCAGCTACAAATCCTGAAAAGCTAGCAAATCGGTTTTGAAGGGCAAATTTTAAAGTAGGACTGTATATTTTATCTCTTAGCCAATCCATGATCTCAAAGCCTTTAGCATTGAGTTTTTTCATGTAATCAAAAAAAGCTAAACTTTTTTGATTTTGATTTTGATTTTACAGTTTGTAAAGCCTTTGACTTGGAGAGGTGTGCAGGTAGAATTATTAGAGCCTCTACCAGCGAGACGGTTAATGTCAAAATAACTATGAGGGCGACTTCGCCAAAGAAGTCTCCTACATCACCATCGAGTACAATCAATGCTGAAAATGCAATTATCGTAGTCATTATTGCTGAAACTATTGCGGGCATTACTTCAATGGTACCATCAATTGCTGCGTCAGCTGGTGATTTACCTTGTTCATAATGTCGGTATATATTTTCAGCTATAACTATACCATCATCAACCAAAATACCAATGACCACAATCATACCAAACAAAGACATCAAATTAATAGTTATGTCGAATTCACCTGCAAAGATTAGCATTCCCAAAAATGAAATAGGAATACTAAAGGCTACCCAAAATGCCAATCGTATATTTAGAAATAATGATAAAAAAATTAAAACTAAAAAAATACCAATTCCACCATTCTCTAAAAGAAGATTTGTTCTCTGTTTTAACGCAATAGAGTAGTCCTTTAACGCAGTTAATTTAAACCTTTGATTTGAGGAATTAAATTCATCAATATATGAATTGATAATTTTAGCAGAATCCAACAAATCCTCACTGTTAGTACTAGAGGTGGATATTACAACAGCTGAATTATAATCAACAAAGGTTGAAATAGGTGTTTCAGAAAACTGATCGCTAATCTTTGCCACATCACCTAACCTAACAATTTTACCTTTGAAATCTTTTTTTAAAACTAAATTCTGAAGTCCATTAGCATAATAATTTTTATTGTTAGCTCTTATCAAAAACTCTTCCTCGTTCGTTTTGATATTCCCTCCGCTTACCAAAATATTTGAATTGCTAACAGCATTAACAATTTCTTGAAAACTTAGATTGTAGGCTAATAGATTATTTTCATTAATTGAAATCTCTATTTCTTCATTTGGAAATCCAGAAAGTGTCACTTGTGAAATTCCGTCAATTCCTCTGAGGTCATCCTCAATATTTTTAGCCATATTTTTCAATGACTTTAAATCAATATCTGCTCCACTGAGCGAAAATATTACTGTTGGTTGTTGCTCCTCAATTTTAGTAACAACAACAGGCTCTAGCGCAATTGGAAAAGATGGTACTTTATCAACAGCATTTTTAATTTCAAATAACATTGCATCTATTTCATAATTATCATCGGTTTCAATAATAATACTACCGGTATTTTCTCTTGAAGTTGATGTTACTCTAATAACCCCAGGAATACCTTTTAGATTTTCTTCAATTTTTAGAATAACTCCTTCTTCAATTTCTTCAGGTGATGCTCCAGGATATGTAGCATTTATTGAAATAAATTTGGAATCAATAAGTGGAAAAAATGATGATTTTAATGAAATAATTCCAGCGATTCCAAAAACAACAAAAAACAATATTAAAATATTTACTGCTTTTGGGTAGGTTACAAAGTATCTGATTATTTTTCTCACTAATCAACAATTTTTACTTTCATACCATCATATACACCAGGAATATAATTTTTAAGAATTAACATTTCATTTTTTAAGCCTTTTACAATAACAGTTTCATCATCATAAAAAATAGGCTCAACATTTTGTATCCCAATGGTCATATCAGATTTTATGTAGTAAATGTAAGAGTCATTGATCAATAATGATCTTGATAAAGAAAAACTTTCTTCAATATTTCCAAGGGGAACACTTACTTCAGAGTACATCCCATCTTTCAACGTTGAGGATTCAAACTCGATGAATAACCTTATTGATTGTGAGTCATCATCAATCGAGTTATTAATTCTGATTATTTTTCCTATGTGATCAATATTATCATCGGATTTAAATAAGACTTCTTTACCCTCAATTAACTTATTACCATACTTTGATGGAACAGCTACTTCTAACTCAAAAAGATTGGAGTTGATAAACGTCCCAATTTTTTGACCTGGTGATACTAATGATCCTTCTGTCGTGTATGATTCAATTAATGTACCCTCAAAAGGAGCAATTAATGTAAATTTTTTAAGTCTTTCTTCGAGGTTTTTGACACTGTAATATAGTGACTGTAGCCCTTTCCCAATCAGATAGAATTTTTCTTTATCAGATTTAGGTTCAGGCATTTTTTTTGTATTGGAGTTTACACTAAAATTTTTGAAATATAATTCCCAAATAGCATAATTTTCAGGAAAATCTAGTTTAATGTCCGGAAGCACAGAAGCAATCAAATTTTGCAATTCACTTCTGCTTTGTTTAACAGTAGCTAAAAATTCTTGGGAATTAATATTTAATAATACTTCATTTTTGTTGTACTGTTGACCAACTTTGAAATCTTTTTTTGAATTGATAACAATTCCTTGAACTTGACTAAACAAATCAACTTTATATTTTGCTGATATTGTTCCGTTCACCTTAACTGAGATGAGATTAGAAGTGTTAGATGTTTTAATGGTTCTTACTGAATGTACTATGTTGGTATTTTTATTGTAGGTCTCATCTTCTTGACTCATTATTAATGTTGACAATAAATAGGTAATGATAAGTACCCCAAAACCAGATAAAACAGATATTAACTTTCTATTCATGTTGTTCTAAGTAAGGTGCAAATTTAATACCAAAAAAAAGATTGAATGTTAATTAATTTATATTTGTTGATAATGATATTTCAAAAAGAGATATTACTGGAACCAAAAAAGAGAGGATTCCATTTGATTACCAATGATGTAATTAGTCAGCTTCCTAATTCTACTGGGATTGTCAATATTTTTATAAAACATACTTCGGCGAGTTTGACTATCAATGAAAATGCTGATCCTAGTGTTAGATTTGATTTTGAAACTCATTTTAACAAAATGGTTTCAGAAAATGAAAATTATTTTACACATAACTCAGAAGGTCCTGATGACATGACATCACATATAAAAAGTAGTATTTTGGGATCATCTGTCTCATTTCCAATTAAACATGGAGAGCCTCAATTTGGAACATGGCAAGGAATTTATTTGTGCGAACACAGAAATAATGCCTCAGGAAGAAAAATATTTATTACCTTAATCGGAGAGTAATTTATTATGAAAAATTATTGTATAACATTTATTTTATTTTCTATTACATTTTTATCTTACAGTCAAACCTTTGATCAGAAAATTGAAGATTTAATAAATGAAAATCTTTATGAAACCATTGAATTGAGACATTGGTTTCATCAAAACGCAGAGTTAAGCAACAGAGAATTTAAAACTGCAGCAAGAATTGCAGATGAACTTAAGAAAATTGGCTATGAACCAATGACCGGAATTGCAAAAACAGGAGTTGTAGCTATTCTGAACCCTGGAAAACCTGGACCTGTTGTTGGACTGAGAGCAGATATTGATGCCTTACCCGTTAAAGAAAGAGCTGACATTCCATGGGCTTCAAAAATGAAAGGTGTTTACAATGGAGAGGAAGTACCAGTCATGCATGCATGTGGACATGACATGCATACAGCTATACTATTAGCTGCAGCTAAAATTTTATATGACATAAAAGATGAAATTCCTGGACAAGTTAAGTTCATTTTTCAACCTGCCGAGGAAGGTGCCCCGCCAGGTGAAGAAGGAGGAGCTGAGCTAATGGTGAAAGAGGGTGTATTAAAGAATCCTGATGTTGATGCTATTTTTGGTTTACATGTCTGGTCAGGACTTTATGCAGGTCAAGTATATCTTAGACCTGAGGGTATAATGGCAGCAGTTAATGAATTTAGAATAGATTTGAAAGGTGTTCAAACTCATGGATCGACGCCATGGACTGGAAAAGACCCAATTGTAACAGCAGCTCAAATTGTTAATTCATTACAAACAATAGTCAGCAGAAGTTTACCCTTAACTGAAGCAGGAGCTGTTGTGACTATTGGAAGTATACATGGGGGAGTTAGAAGTAATATAATTCCCGAAGATTTATATATGCTTGGAACAATTAGAACTCTTGATAATGGCATGAAAGCTACTGTGTTAAAAAGACTTGAAGAAATAGTTCATAATGTAGCAAAATCAAACAATATTGAATCTAAAATCACATATTTAGTTTCATATCCTATTACTTTTAATGATCCTTATTTATACGAGGAAATTTTACCGACTTTGGAAAGAGTTAATGGTAAAAAAAATGTTCATTTAATGAAAGCAATTACAGGTGCTGAGGACTTTTCATATTTTCAAGAAAAAGTTCCAGGGACTTATTTTTTTATTGGTGGTCAAAAACCAGGAGTTGATTTATCTACAGTTGCTCCGCATCACACGCCAGATTTTTATGTTGATGATTCTGCAATATCCACTGGAATCAGATCAATGGTTGGTTTGACTCTAGATTACATATATAATAATTAGCGTGGCATAATTTTAGTTACATTTATATTATGAAAAAATTTTTATTTACTCTATTCGTTTTATCCATACAATTTTCATTTTCTCAAATAAACTTAGACCTAGAAAAAAGTAAAATTAAATGGACTGGTAAGAAAATTACTAATGCCTCTCACTGGGGCTCATTATATTTTTCTGAAGCTAATTTGGTTTTTGATGGCAAAGATTTAATCAAAGGAAAGTTTATTGTTGATATGAACACTATGACAGTTGATGATATAAAGGGTGGTGGCAAAGAAAGGTTAGAAAATCATTTAAAAGATGATGATTTTTTTGGAGTAACAGTTCATAAAGAGGCGATTCTAGAATTTAATTCAAAATCTGTACTAAAAGATGGTAAATACAATATTAATGGTTTATTAACAATTAAAGGAATAACCAACCCCATCTCTTTTACCCTGGAACCAGTCAACGGAAATTACGTAGCTAATTTAATTTTTGACAGAATAAAATATGATGTAACATATAGATCGGGTAGTCTTTTCGAAAACCTCGGTGATAGGATGATATTAGATGAAGTAGAGCTTCAAGTCACATTAATCGAGTAAATCACATTGAATTTTCTGGAGGAACCCTTCCATCAAAGATTTTTTCAAAATAAAATCCAATCTGATATAACAATTCTTCTTCAAATGATTTACCAATAAACGTGACGCCTGCGGGTTGATTGTTTTGTCTAAGTCCAATTGGGACAGTGAGACATGGATTGTGAGCAACCGCGGCATATCCAGCGTGATAATTATTTAATGAAATAACAGCATCAAGATTATATTTTTCAATAGGAATATCAAAAAATTTGTTTCCCTCACTCATTAATCTAATTTTTAATTTATCAAATTTCTCTTTATTCATGGTATCATTAATTATTTTTTTGAAAATTCCTTGGCCATAAGGAGCTCTAACAACAGAGTCTTTATCATTAAATTTGATTATGGATGAGATATCCGAAACTTCCAATTTTTCATTTCCATAAACAGATAAATAAACTTTTAAATCTTTTCTCATGTCTTCATCTAGAATTTTAACAAAATTTGAAAGATTTACTCTAGGAGACTTTATTTCAATTGCAGTTATATTATTTTCTTTAATATGGTCCACAGCTCTTTTGTATAATGAATCACTTTCATAAAAGTTTTTGTAGTAGCCAAGTCGAACTTTTGCACTATCAAAATTCAAAACCTTTTCAATATCAATATCATTACTATATTTTGAGTAGCTATCTTTTGAATCGTATCCATTTATTGCATTGTAGACAATTATGTTGTCAATAATATTTCTTGTCATTGGACCCGCAGTATCCAATGTAGAGGAAATTGGTATAATCCCTGACCTACTAACATTACCAATTGTCGGTTTCATACCAACTAATGAGTTAGCTGAGGATGGTGAAAGTATTGATCCAGATGTTTCTGAGCCTAGAGAAACTGAAGATAAATTTGAAGCCGTAGCTACCCCACTCCCAGAGCTTGAACCACCAGTATCAATAATTTTCCTTCCATAAGGATTTAAGGTTTGACCACCCAGTGATGTGTAGCCATTTGGACAGCCTGAACAAAAATAATTTGCCCATTCACTCAGGTTTGTTTTTCCAAGAATTATAGCTCCTTCACTTTTTAGTTTTTTAGTTATAAATGCATCTTCAGTATAATTATCCTTTAGACTGTAAGCTCCTGCAGTCGTCGGTAGCGATTCAAAACCTATATTATCTTTAAGTAATATAGGAATACCAAAAATTGAATAAATATTGTCATTGCCTAATTTGTCTTTTTCCCTAGCATCATTTAAAATATTTTTATTTAATGAAATGACAGAATTCAAAAAGGTTTCTTTGTTAAATTCTATTAAATATATTCTTGAGATGTAAAATAGAGATAGATCGTAATAAGTAAATTTATTGTCAATAATCTGTTGCTGAATTTCTGGAATAGATTTTTCAATTATAAGGGGTTTGAGTTCATTATATTTACTTTTTAAAAATAAATTAATTTCTTTTTCATATCCTTTAATTAGTTCGTTTTTATCAGTGCTTATAGATTGAATTCTTTTGTATTGAAGTTTTTTAATTTTTGAATTACTATTTTTCTCAATCTCCTGTTTTTCATCATAAGCTATCCATTTTTTAAGATTGGAATCACAACCAATAATTAATAGAACTATCAAATATGTTATGTGTTTTTTCATTTTAGTTTATTTTTAATAATTTCTTCCATTTTCATCCCTCTTGAGCCCTTAATTAAAATATGTGACTCAGAAATTTCATCATCACTATTATAAAAGTCTTCCTTGGTTCTGTAGAAGTAGAATGATTCATATGTAGATTTTACTTTAAAAAAATCTTCACCAATAAAATAGCAGCTATCAATATTTTTGCTCGATAATAATTCAACAATTTTTCTATGTTCATCAAGTGACTTATTGCCTAATTCAAACATGTCACCTAGGATTATGGCTTTTGAGTTTTTCACATTAGAAAATGATTCAATAGCATTACTAACACTAGTTGGGTTAGCGTTGTATGCATCTAGGATTATTTCTTTTCCATTAATATCTATTAATTGAGACCTATTGTTATTTAGCTCAAATGAACTTAGTGCATCCTGAATTTTATTTGAGTTTATTCCAAAGTGAAGCCCAATACTAATTGCAGCACAAATATTTGAATAATTGTAATCACCGTAAATATTTGAATGATATTTAACATCTCTATTTTTAACTGAAATTTTCTTACCAGAAATTAATTCAAATTTATAGTCTCCATCATACTCAGACGTAAATGAAATATTTTTATGATTTCGAAACTTTTTTTGTTGTTTGTCATCAAAATTTAATATCAGTATTTTATTATTTTCAATAATCCAGTTATATAATTCAGTTTTAGCTTTTATAACACCTTCAATATCAATAAATCCCTCTAAATGGGCCTTTCCAAAATTTGTGATATATCCATAGTCAGGCAGTGTTATTTTAGTCAAAAAATCAATTTCACCAAAATTATTTGCACCAAGCTCAATTACAGAATACTCTGTATCATCTTGTATTTGTAATAAGCTGAGTGGAACACCAATGTGATTGTTGTAATTCCCTTTTGTTGAAATTGTTTTAAAATTCGAACTTAAAACACAGTCGATTAACTCTTTAGTTGTTGTTTTTCCATTACTTCCTGTCAATGCAATTACAATGGAGTTTGATTTTGTTCTGTGAAAAGTTGCAAGTTTTTGTAATGTTCCTAATGAATCTTTTACTCTTAAAATTTTACTATTATTTATACTTACAGAATCTGAATCAACAATTGCATATTTAGCACCTTTATTTAGTGCTTCTTCAACGAACTCATTTCCATCAAAATTATCTCCTTTGATTGCAAAAAACATTGATCCATCTCTAATAGATCTAGAATCAATGTCTACAATTGAACTACACTCTAAAAACTTATTATGTAAGTCTTTGATATCCACTATTTAAATATAAAGAGATTAGTTAAAAAAAAAACTAGAATATTTTTATCTTTTTTTTGGTTTAGTGGCATTTCTTGATTCACCAAGGTAAGACATTGCACATCTGAAGCCTATGTAGTTTGTTGTCATATATTCTGGAAAAAATCTTCTTTGTGCTGGATCTAAATAATATGATCTGTCTAGCCATGAACCACCTTTGTATACTCTGGAGTCATTACTAATTAAGGAAGATCTAAATTCGCTAGGATCAGATTGATCATCAGAGGGAGAGCTATACATATCTTTATCTTGATCTTGACCCATGAAAAAGAACCTTGATGATTCAGAGTCTCCATCATTAAAATCACGGTTATCTGATTTTGAATAATTTGTTCTTACAAGATCATCTGCATCCAAGGTTTCTTGAACTAATTCTCCAGGTAAACTTTTAAAATTAATTCTTCCATTTGGAAGTCTCTCAATCTGATTAACTAGGTTTTCAGAGTTAACTGCAGCAACTCTTCCATTTTCATCTATGACGGGCTTTGTATATAAATTACCTCTAAAATAATTAAAGTCATTAGCCTCCTCATCAATTATTGGTCTGTAAACATCAGCAACCCATTCAGCAACATTTCCACCCATTCCGTATAATCCAAAACTATTAGCTGGGTACGATCTTACTGAGGTCGTAATGCCAGATCCAGTCTCGGACCAGCCTGCAATTCCTCCATAGTCACCTTTACCAAGTTTATAATTTGCTAATTGATCGCCTAATGTTTTCTTTTTTTGAGATCTTGTATATTCACCTTGCCATGGAAATTTCTTTTTTCCTCTGTATAAATTAGCATTTCTAAGTTCATCCATGCCCAGAGCAGCATATTCCCATTCAGTCTCTGTTGGAAGTCTGTATGCGGGTAAAAGAATACCATCTTCAATCCCAGCAAATTCATAAGCTTCTTCTCCTTCGTTCTTAGCCTTTTCACCAATCAATTCATCAATATTGTCTCCTAATGAATTCTCTGGATCTAAAAGATATCTACTAGTATTAAAGTTTAGTTTTGAGTTTGGGTTTAGAACGGAATCTCTTTTTAAAAATCCTTTTTCAGCCAAAATTCTAACATTAACTCTTTGCGTTCTCCATTTGGCATAATTAGTTGCTTGTTTCCAGCTAACTCCTACAACAGGATGATTTTGGAAAGCAGGATGTCTTAAATAGTTATTAACCATATCTTCATTAAAACCTAGTGGATTTCTCCAGACAAGAGTATCAGGTAGTGCAGCATTGTAAATATCTTTTAGCTGTTCATCATCACCATACATATTCTTAAGCCAAAACAAGTATTCAATATACATTGCATTTGTAACTTCAGTTTCATCCATAAAAAAGGATCTAACGTATTGTTGGGTTGGTGTATTATTCCAGTCATGCATTACATTATCCTTAGTATTTCCTTTAACAAATGTTCCACCTTGGATAAAAATCATCCCCGGTGCATTGATTTGACCTTTGTATTTGCTGTTTAGCTTAAAACCGCCGTCTGCGGAATTAATCTTCCACCCTGTTGCTTGAGATACATTTTTGCCTGATTTATAACTATTCCTATTACAGGAGATTAAAAAGGTAATGGAAAATATAATAAGATATAGAGTAGTTTTTTTCATAAATCGATTGTAAATATATGAAGATTAGTTATTCTTTTACAAATAACAAATAAAATTACCAATCTGTTATTTATTACAAACACAAATAAACAATAACAATAAATATGCCTAAAATTATAAATAATTCATTTCCATTATAATTATATTTATTAATATTACGCAGGATTATGGATCGATTAAATTATGCTATCATATTTATTTTATTTTCAATTTTCTCATCTTTTACTCAAGAGAGAAGAGTCATTACTACAGCTGTCCCTTTTTTAATGATAGCATCAGATGCCAGAGCAGCTGGTATTGGCGAACAGGGTGTAGCAACATCCATGGATAATTTTTCTCAACACTGGAATCCATCAAAATATGTTTTTTCTGAATCCAGCTCAGGGATTGCATTCAGTTACACACCTTATTTAAGCAAGCTTGTTAACGATATATTTTTAGCGAATATTTCATACTTCAATAAAATAAATGAAAGATCTGCATGGAGCGCAAGTTTGAAATATTTTAGTTTGGGAGATATTGATATTTTACAAAATCCACTTGATATTCCAATAATTGAAAATCCAAATGAATTTACAATTGATGCAGCATACTCATTAAAACTCAATGAAAATTTTGCTCTTTCTGTTGGTGGAAGGTTCTTGCTTTCTGATGTAAAATTACAAACACTTGACTCTGAGACTGAGGCTGCTAGTTCTTTTGCTGTTGATATTTCTGGGTTTTTTGAATCCGATATTAATTCTTACAGGAATTACGATGGAATTTTAAGAGCAGGTTTTAATATCTCTAATATTGGACCTAAGATGAAATATTCGAAATTAAATAATGGTACTGAAAGTTTTTTACCTGCGAATTTACGATTTGGGAGTGGCTTTGAATTCATTTTTGATAGTAATAATAGCTTTACTATATCAGTAGAATTAAATAAATTGTTAGTTCCTTCACCAAGTGAAGAGGTATTTAATGTTAATGGTGATTTAGTTGCTTACAGACAGCCTGATGTTGGATTTTTACAAGGAATCTTTAATTCATTTAATGACGCACCAGATGGATTTTCTGAAGAGTTAAAAGAATTAACATATAGCTTAGGGTTAGAGTATTCTTTCAATAAATCATTTTTCTTGAGATCAGGATATTTTAGTGAACATGAACTGAAGGGGTCCCGAAAGTTTATAACCATAGGAACAGGTTTTAGTACCGACAGGAATTTACAAATTGATTTATCGTATTTAATCTCAACCTCAGATGTTATCAGTCCACTAGAGAATACGCTCAGACTATCTCTTGGATTTAACTTTCAATAGTAGATTTAAAACTCATTAATTCTTACTGTTTTTAGGTACAATTGTCTTAAAAATTTCAGTTATCTTTGCAGAGAATTATGAACCCCATTACAAAAGAAACTTATTTGAATTGGTATGAGGACATGCTTTTTTGGAGAAAGTTTGAAGATAAATTAGCAGCGGTATACATCCAGCAAAAGGTGAGAGGTTTTCTTCATTTATATAATGGACAAGAGGCTGTACTAGCAGGTGCTCTCCACGTTATGAATATGGATAAAGACAGAATGATAACTGCTTACAGAAATCATGTGATGCCCATAGGAATGGGAGTTGATCCAAAAAAAGTAATGGCTGAACTATATGGAAAAGCAACTGGAACATCAATGGGTTTAGGTGGATCTATGCATATTTTCTCAAAAGAACACCGATTTCATGGAGGACATGGTATAGTTGGTGGACAAATTCCATTAGGAGCTGGAATGGCTTTCGGTGATAAATATTATGATAGAGGAGCTGTAACGCTTTGTTTTATGGGAGACGGTGCTGTAAGACAGGGATCATTTCATGAAACTCTAAACCTGGCAATGCTATGGAGTTTACCAGTAGTATTTGTTGTTGAAAATAATGGTTATGCTATGGGGACATCAGTTAAAAGAACATCTAATCATACTGATATTTGGAAACTTGGCTTAGGATATGAGATGCCATGTGGTCCAGTTGATGGAATGAATCCAGTTAAAGTTGCTGAAGCTTTAGATGAGGCTATTGAAAGAGCTAGATCAAATAAAGGTCCAACACTTCTTGAGATGAAAACATATCGTTACAGAGGACATTCTATGTCAGATGCACAAAAGTATAGAACTAAAGAGGAAGTTGAGGAGTATAGAAAAATTGATCCAATAACTCAGGTAAAAGAAATTATCATTCAAAATAATTATGCATCTCCTGATGAAATTTTAGCAATTGATGCCAGAGTTAAACAAAAAGTTATTGAGTGTGAAAAGTTTGCTGATGAATCACCATATCCTGAAAAAAATGTCATGTACGATTCTGTATATGAACAACAAGATTATCCATTTCTAAAACATAAACCAGAATAAATGGCTGAAGTAATTAAAATGCCAAGACTTAGTGATACCATGGAAGAAGGTGTGGTTGCACAATGGTTAAAAAAGGTTGGTGATAAAGTCTCAGAGGGAGACATTTTAGCTGAAATTGAAACTGATAAGGCAACTATGGAATTTGAATCATTTTATGATGGAACCCTTTTGCATATTGCTATTGATGAAGGAGTTGCAGCTAATGTTGATTCATTGCTTTGTATAATTGGGGAAGAAGGTGAAGATATTTCTTCATTAATTTCAACTGCTTCAAATTTTAGTGAAGAAAGTTCAAATTCTCAATTGGATTTAGTTGATCAAATTAAAGAGCAAGAACAGAATAAAGAAGAAATAATCCCTGAAAATGAAGAACCTTCATTAATTGAACAAGAAAATGACGTAAAGTCTAAAACTGAAATAATTAGCAAAGATGTTAATGTTGAATATATAAAAATGCCAAGGTTGAGTGACACTATGGAGGAAGGTACAATTTCATCATGGTTAAAAAACGTTGGTGACAATATTTCTGAAGGGGATATTTTAGCCGAAATTGAGACTGACAAAGCTACAATGGAATTCGAATCATTTTACAGCGGAAAACTTGTTCACATTGGTGTAAAAGAGGGTGAAACTGTAAAAGTAGATGATTTAATTGCCATAATTTCTGATGGTGATGCAGATGTGAACCAATTATTGACTGATTATGGAAACGATGACAATGTCGAACCAAACAGTGATAAAGATTCTGCAACCGAGACAGTAGTAAACGAAAATGATTCAATTGAACTTTCAAATAATTTAGAAGATCATAGTGAGGTTGGTGCTTCGAGTGCTAGAATAATTGCATCACCTCTTGCGAAAAAGATTGCAGCTGAAAAGAATATTGATTTATCTACAATAAAAGGATCTGGTGATAATGGAAGAATTGTAAAAGGTGATTTAGATAATATCCAATTAGATGCTGTTAACGAAAAAGAAATTAATCCTGAGCCCAGTGAGAAAATTCAAACAGTACCTACTATTAGGAATGTTATTAAAGGTGAGGAGTCTCACGAAGATGTAAAAAATTCTTCAATGAGAAACGCGATTGCAAAAAGACTAAGTCAATCTAAGTTTTCTGCTCCACACTACTATCTTTCTGTTGAATTCAACATGGACAATGCTATTGCTTTTAGAGAACAATATAATTCCATTCCAGACACTAAAATTTCATTTAATGATATAGTTATTAAAGCATGTGCTGCAGCATTAAAGAGACATCCACAAGTAAACTCACAATGGCTGGAAGATTCAATTAGACTTAACCA
>CACASE010000006.1:0-20000 GCA_902535165.1 uncultured Bacteroidota bacterium
TTGAAAGAAGTATAAAGGACAAGATCATTGGTCAAGATAAAGCTGTTGATGCTGTCGTTAATGCTATTCAAAGAAATAAAACTGGTTTAAAAGACCCCAATAAGCCAATAGGATCTTTTATATTTCTGGGGCAAACAGGAATTGGAAAAACCCAGTTAGCTAAATCTTTAGGTGAAGAACTATTTAACAATAAAGACTCATTAATAAGGATTGACATGAGTGAATACATGGAAAAATTTTCAGTAAGTAGGTTAATAGGTGCTCCTCCAGGATATGTTGGATATGAAGAAGGAGGACAATTAAGTGAAAGAGTCAGAAGAAAGCCTTATTCGGTTGTATTACTTGATGAAATTGAAAAAGCTCATCCAGATGTGTTTAACATGCTTTTGCAGGTATTAGACGATGGATATTTAACTGATAGCGTCGGTAGAAAAGTTGATTTCAAAAATACTGTTATAATCATGACATCAAACATTGGAACTAGAAAACTTAAAGATTTTGGAACTGGTGTTGGTTTTGATACTGATTATAAAAAGAAAGATGAAAATAAATTGTCTTCTGAAGTTTTGAAGAAAAGCTTAAGTAAGAAGTTTTCACCAGAATTCCTGAACAGAATTGATGAAATAGTTGTATTTAATCAATTAACTTCTATAGAAATTGAGAAAATAGCTAAAATTGAAATCTCCAGCTTTGTTCAAAGATTGAAGGAAATTGATTACAATGTTAAAATTGATAATAAGGTATATAAATTTATTTCTGACAAAGGTTATGACAAAGAGTTTGGTGCTAGGCCAATAAAAAGAGCAATTCAAAAATATTTAGAGGATCCATTGGCTAAAAAAATTGTTACTGGTGAAATTAAAAAAGGTAACAAAATAAATATTACCCACACTAAAAATTCTGAATCATTAGATATAAAAATTATCTGATCCACATCAATTAGATGGTATAATGAATACTTGGGAAGTTAGATACAAGCTAGAAAAAAGCGGCAAATATTTTTTCAGGCGCATAAAAGCTGTTTACCAACATGAAGCAAATGCAATATTTGATGCAGACATGCCAAACGCAATTAGATGTGGTAGTGCAAAAAAAAGTTCTTAAACTTTAGATTTCTTTCAAAAAAACGTAGTAGTCTTTATCAATTTTGAGTTTCTCTGAAATTGAAGGAATTTTTTTATAAGAAGAGTCAATTTCAATAAAAACTTTTTTATCATCTACAATTAGCTCAACAGGCATTTTAAAATTATCTACAACATTTATCCATCTACAGTTCAAGTTGCCATCTTCATAAAAATACTCAAGAGTCGGTATTCTAAAATCTCTTAAATATTGATTAAAAAATGTAGAAAGATCATAATTCATTTTATTTGAAATATAATTTTCTATTTGAGCTGTAGTTACAGTTTGGTGGTAAAACTCTTTATTTAAACCCCTTAGTATACTTCTCCACTTTTCATCATCTCTAGTTATTTGCCTCAGAGTATGTAAAATATTTGCTCCTTTAGAATATAAATCACTGCCTCTAAAATTAACTCCATATTTTCCTATAATAGGAGATCTATTAGAAATACTTGTCCTAGTTCCAATAACATATTCAGATGCTGCTTCTTTTCCATAATGGTAATCCAAATATAAATTTTCAGAGTATGTTGTAAAAGATTCATGAATCCACATGTCAGCAATATCTTTGTAAGTTATATTGTTAGCAAACCATTCATGCCCTGCTTCATGTATAATAATATAATCAAACTTTAATCCCCAACCAGTTCGAGAAAGATCTCTACCAAGATATCCTTTCATATATTTGTTTCCATAGGTTATTGAACTTTGATGCTCCATACCAAGATAAGGAACCTCAACTATCTTAAAACTATCTTCATAAAATGGATATGGTCCAAACCAGTATTCAAAAGCCTGCATCATTTTGACTGCATCTTTAAATTGTGATTTTGCCCTCAGAATGTTATCTCTAAGTACATAATAGATCATATCTAAATCTCCTTTTTCACCTTTGTAAACCTCTGAAAATTCAATATAATCACCAATATTTATATTAACACCATAATTATTTATTGGATTTGAAACAAACCAATGAAAAGTTTTAGTTTCTCCTAAATCTTCAATTGACCTTAATCTACCATTAGAAACATTTGTTAGGTCTTTAGGCACATTAACACTAATTAACATACTATCAACCTCATCATACATATGATCTTTGTTAGGCCACCAAATGCTCGCTCCTATTCCTTGATTACTATTTGCAACAAAATGTTTTCCATTTGAATCTCTTGTCCATGTTAAACCTCCATCCCATGGTGGTCGGACAGCAACTTTTGGGTTTCCCTCATAAAAAACCTTTATAGTATTTACGCTGCCTTTTCTTTGTTTTTTTTTCAATTTAATGAAATGCGAATATCCATCTAATCTGAATGTTAACTCCTTATTATCTTGTGTAACCTTGGTGATTTTCAAAGGTTTTTGTAAATCAATTTGAATTTCATCATTAGATTCTAGAACCTTGTATTGAACAATATTGCTTCCCTTTATAAATTTATTATCAGGATCAACAGCAATATCTAGATGATAGTAAGTTAAATCCCACCATACTCTCTCTGGGGTTATTGATCCTCTAAGTGTATCTTGTCTAGTAAAATTTTGGGAAAAAAGGATAATTGGAAATAAAAAAAATAATATGACTAGGTTTTTTTTCATAAAATTTTTATTTAATCAGATCCATATCCAGCAAAAGATCTTTCAAAGTTGGACCTTTTACACCTTTTTTGGTTGTAATTACAATTACTCCATTCGATCCCTTTACACCATATGGTGCGACATCCTTAGCATTTTTTAAAACATGGATAGACTCAACATCCAGGGTGTTTATAAAAGATAGCATATCAAATCCAGGAAATCTAGGATTAGCTCCTATTGTATAATTTTCATATGGTAAACCATCTACTACAAATAAAGGTGCGTTATTACCTAAGATTGATCCATTCCCTCTAATTCTGATATAGCTGGGAGCTCCTGGATCACCTGATTGAGAAAAGATAGTTAAACCAGCAACTTTTCCTTTTATGGCATCTTCTATTGAATATTGTGAATACGAAAAAAATGAAAAAAGTATGAAAATGAATAAAAATGGAAATTGTTTAGCTTGAATCATGTTGTAAAGTAATAAAATTTGATATTAATTTGTATTGAATTTAATGAAAAAAACAGCTCTTTACAATCAGCATATAAATCTTGGTGCTAAAATGGTTGATTTTGGTGGATTTAATATGCCAATTCAATATTCTGGTATTTCAATTGAACATAATGCGGTTAGAAATGATGTAGGAATATTTGATGTATCTCATATGGGTGAATTTATTCTTGATGGAAATGATTCTATAAATTTTCTTGAATATGTTTGCTCAAATGATATCAGTAAAATAGAGATAGAAAGAGCTCAGTACAATTGTTTTGTGAACCCAAATGGGGGGATTGTTGATGATTTAATTGTATATAGAATTGATGTAAATAAATTTATGCTAGTCGTAAATGCTTCCAATATTCAAAAAGATTGGATTTGGTTGAATACAAATTTAAAAGGATTTAATTGTACAATTACGGATGTTTCAGAAAGTACAGGACTAATTTCAGTTCAAGGGCCTAAATCACTCATTCTTGTTTCAGAGTTGTTTGATTATAAATTTGAAAACTTAAAAAAATTTTCTTTTAAAAACATCATTTTTCAAAATGAAAATATTATGGTGTCAAACACGGGTTACACTGGTTCACCTGGATATGAGCTTTATGCACACAATAAAATAATTCCAAATGTTTGGAAACAATTATTAAATAAAGGTGAGAAATATAATATTAAACCAATAGGATTAGGTGCGAGAGATACTTTACGCATGGAAATGGGTTACTCTTTATACGGAAACGATATTGACGATAAAACCACACCGTTTGAAGCTAACTTAATGTGGATCACTAACCTAAAGAAAGAATTTATTGGAAAAGAAAAAGTTCTTAGTTCCATTGAAAATTCATCAAAAACAATGATAAATTTTAAAATGATTGAAAGGGGTATACCAAGAAATGGTTACGAAATAAAAAATGAGAAAGGAGTCAAAATCGGATTTGTTACATCTGGGACATTCTCACCGTCAAATAAAGTGGGATTAGGAATTGCCTATATCAATGATAGTCATAAAATAGGTGATAAAATCTTTATTTCAATAAGAAACAAATTGGTAAAAGCAGAAATAATAAAACTTCCAATAAATCATGGGTAGAGCTTTTGAATTTAGAAAAGCAAGAAAACTTAAGCGCTGGTCATCAATGGCAAAAACATTTACCAGAATTGGTAAAGATATCTCTCTTGCTGTTAAAGAAGGTGGCCCTAACCCCGAATCAAATTCAAGACTACGAGCAGTTATTCAAAATGCAAAGGCTGCCAATATGCCAAAAGAAAATATAACTCGTGCAATTAAAAATGCATCTGAAAAAAGCACAGAGAATTATAAAGAAGTTGTTTTGGAAGGTTATGGTCCTCACGGAATTGCCATAATTATTGAGTGTATAACTAATAATAATAACAGGACTGTTGCAAACATTAGAAGTTATTTTAATAAATGTAATGGTAACCTTGCAACAAGTGGATCAGTTGAATTTTTATTTAATAGGTATTCTACATTTAAAATAGAAAACAATGTTGAGCAAGATGATCTGGAATTTGAACTAATTGACTATGGATTAGAAGAAATTGTTATTGATAATGATAAAAATCATCTTATTATATATGCAAGTTTTGATTCATTTGGAGAAATTCAGAGTGAATTAGAAAAAAGGAATATAATAATCATCAACTCTGGATTCGAAAGGATTGCTAACAATTATAAAGACTTGAATGAGGATCAAAAAAGCGATATAGACAAGCTTTTAGAAATGTGTGAGGGTGATGATGATGTACAAAATGTTTATCATAACATTGGAAATTCATGAATATTCTTTGATTTTCCCCACTGATCCAGTAAAATTTTTTTTCAAATTTTTAAAATCAAAATCCTTATTATTTGTTAATTCATAAGGCTTTGAAAAAGTAACTGTTCTTTCGGGAAAATTTAATGAAATACATACAACAGGTACATTGGATTTTTTTGCAATGTAGTAAAATCCTGTTTTCCAGTTTTGCACTTTTTTTCTAGTTCCCTCAGGTGAGATTGCTAATTTAAATTTTTTTCTTCTATTAAAAATATCAGATATTTGATCTACTGTATTAGTATTACTATTTCTGTTTACAGGAATTCCGCCAAGATAATTCATGATTAAATTTAAAGGAAAAATAAACAGCTCTTTTTTTCCAATAAACTTGATATCCTCGTTGATAGCATTTCTTATTGCTAAGCCTAAAAAAAAATCTAACCAATGTGTATGCGGACCTGCAATCAAAACACACTTTTTATCAAGTTTTTTGAAGCCAATAATTTTCCATTTAAAAATTTTGAAAAAAATAAATTTTATCATTTTTTATTAAGAATTGATTTTGCCTTATTAAAGTCATCTATGGTGTCAATTGATATTTGTTCATGATCTATTTCAATCATATGGATATTGTAACCATGTTCGATAATTCGTAAAGCTTCAATCATTTCAGTAAGTTCCAAATTTGTCTGCTTGAATTTTTTGAATTTATTTAAAAATGAATTCCTAAATGCATAAATACCAATGTGCTTAAAGTAATTAACGTTGTTTTCAACGCGCTTATATGGAATAATAGCTCTAGAAAACATTAAAGAATTATTGTTTTTATCAACTACTACTTTCACGTTGTTTGGATTATTAATTTCCTCAATAGAAATTAATTTAGTCATCAATGATATAACGTTAATTTTATTTTCAATGTCATTCTTGAACGTATTAATTATTTTTGATAGATCCTCTTTTAAAACAAAAGGCTCATCACCTTGGACATTAATAATAATATCACTTTTAAATTTCTTTGAAAATTCAGCTATCCTGTCAGTTCCAGTGTTATGATCTTCTTTGCTTTTAAGAAATTTTATTTCAAATTCTTTTAAAACATTTATTATCTCATCTGAGTCCGTAACTACAACAACCTCATCAAATAGTTTAGTTGAACAAATGTTTTGATAGGTTCTAACAATTACGGGTATTCCATCAAGATTTTTAATAAGTTTTTTTTCAAGTCTAGTTGAATTTAGTCTTGCAGGGATTAAAGCAGAAACCGTCACATTTTAAATTTGCCGAAAGATAATAAAAACATATAATAAACGATTCAAATAAATTATTTTCATAAATTAAAAAAAATTGTAGTTTTGTTTTGACCTATGAAAAAATTGCTACAACAACTATTTGAAATAACTGAAAAATATAGAAAACAAATTACATATGTTCTTTTCTTTTTTTCTGCCTTGCTTGTTTTCGCAATTTATCAATCTATCAACTCTCCTATTGAGTTCAATAAAGTAAAAAACGAAAGATATTTGAAGGTAATTGACAGACTAAAAGACATAAGAAATGCTCAAGTTGCTTTCAAAAGCGTAAACGGTATTTATTCTAACAGTTTTGAGGAATTAGTAAAGTTCGTTGATTCAGCACAATTTACAATTGTACAAAAAAGAGATTCAAGTTATATGCAGTATGATAGAATATACAGAATTGACATGTTAAGAGAAGTTATTGTAATCGATACTCTAGGATATGTCTCGGTTAAAGATTCTTTATTCTCAGACACTGACAGCTACAAATTAATGGCATCTATTCCAATTGAAGGTATTGATGATAAATTCAAGTTAAAGGCTGATATAATTGATAAAAATGGATATAACGTACCAGTTTTTGAGGTTAGGGTATCGAAAGACTTAATATTGTTTGATCAAAATAAGGATTTAATTACCCAAGAGAAGCAAACGGTTTCAGTAGATGGTGTTAACGGACCTGATATTGTTCTCGGATCTTTATCAGATGTGAGTACAAACGGTAATTGGCCTACAACATTTGATTTTGAAAGAAAATAAAAACAAGAAAGTTAACTTAGAGCTTTCTTTAGGAAACCACTTTATATCTTTATATAGCAAGGATGCAGACTCTGAGTCTTGTCAGTATTCCAGAAAAGATTTCGAAAAGAGAATTAAAACAAACGCACTAACATCTACTTTAAATTCATTTTTAAAAGAAAATAATATTAATTATGAGAATGTAGAAAATATCAAACTTTATCAGGAAAATGACTTATTTACTTTAGTACCAGAGGAATTATTTGATGAAAAAGAGAAAAAAACCTATTTGAAATATATAACAAAAGTTAAAAAAACTGATTTTATTTCTAATGATAACATTGAAGAATTAAAAATTAAAAACGTTTATATTCCTTATGTTAACATCAATAATTTTCTAGTTGATATATTCAAAAACATCAATTACTATCACTTTAATAGTATTTTAATTAAGAAAGTTTTTCATATAAAAAATGATAAGTCATTCTTTGCTTATGTAGATAACAATAAGCTTAAAATTATCATTTTCAATAAGGATGAATTGATTTTTTTTAATTCCTATAAAATTGAAAGCGAAACTGATATCATTTACTTTTTATTATTGTCAATTAAAGAAAAAGGCTTAGAAATAAAAGAGACGCAAATCAATTTTATACTTGACAAAAAAAATGATTTATTATTGGAGATAGCAGATAAATTTTTTGATAATTTCGAAATTATCAATGATAAAAAAATTGACTTTATATATTCGGAATGAGAATTATTGGGGGGAACAGTGGCGGAATTAGGATTAACTTTCCCAAAAATTTAAACTTAAGACCTACTACAGACAGGTGTAAAGAGGCTCTTTTTAATATTTTAAATAATGAATTTGATTTTAATAGTATTAAAATTCTTGACTTATTTAGTGGAACTGGAGGTATTAGTTATGAGTTTGCATCTAGAGGAACCAAAAAAATTGTATCAGTTGATAAAAATATAAAGTCTTTAAATTTTATAAAAAAATTTAGTGAAGATCAAAAGTTTAATATTTCTATAATTAAATCTGATGTATTTATGTACATAAAAAAAATCAAAACTGAATTTGATATAATTTTTGCTGATCCTCCCTATAGCCTTGAAGACAATAAATATTTAGCAATGATCAATGAAATATTTAAGAAAAATTGTTTAAAATCAGATGGATATTTAATTATAGAACATTCATCAAAAAAGGTCTTTAATAAAATCCAATATTTCAATAAATCTAAGAAATATGGAGACTCTACCTTTAGTTTTTTTACAAAATTAAATGACTGATTATCAGTTTATTGTTTATAAAAAATTAAAGTCTATTTATAAATTATTTATTTTTATTTTTTCCTACTTTAAAAAGGTATTCTTTATCAGATTTAGACAAGCTATCATATCCAGAATCTGATATTTTATCTAAAATTGAATCAATTCTTTTTTGATCAAAATTTGAAGAACGTTTATCATTTGTGATTGTATCATTTGATGTTTTATTGTTTTTAAAATTTTTAAAAAAAGACTTTACTAAATCTTGTCCCTTATTGTATCTAATACAATAATAATAACCCCAAACTGCACCTCCTATATGAGCAATATGTCCTCCTGAATTATTAATTGGTATTTGAACGATATCATAAATAAATAAAAATAATGCTATGTATATAATTTTTATATCAAAAAAGAATATTCTAATTATACGTTTCGGGTTATATGATGCTAAATAAAACAGAACACTCATAACACCTGCTGAAGCTCCAATCATTACTGAATCTACCCCCTTAAAAGCAGGAAATATATTATAACTTAAAACATAAGTTAAACCTCCGATAACTATTCCGCTCAAATATAAATTTTTAAAGAGTTTATCACCAAATAAATTATTGAGGATTTTTCCGAAATAATATAAAATAATCATATTCCAAAAAATATGACTAAAACTTCCATGTAAAAAACCATAAGTTATAAATGACCAAGGTTTAAAAATCAGCTTACTAAAGTCTGCATCGATTGTGAACCAGCTGAGTACATCAAGATTCTTTACGTTAAATAAAAAAAGAAAAGTATTTAAAATAAATGGTATTATGTATATAACAATATTTAAGACAATTATCTTCTCTACGAGACTCAAACTTGAAATAAAGATGTTGATTCTATTTTTTAGTTCCATCTCTTATTGTTAAACTGATTTTTTTTCCAATACCACATCATTAGAAAACCTGTTATTGCTCCACCCAAATGAGCAAAGTGAGCTATTGGCCCTATTGATGCTGATGTAAATCCAAAAAACACATCTCCTAAAATAATGATTGGTACTAAATACTTGGCTTTTACAGGAATCGGGGGAAACAACAACATCAGTTTTGAGTTTGGAAACATGAAGGTAAAAGCAACTAAAACACCATATATTGCTCCAGAGGCACCAACCATTACCGAGTTATAATCATTATAAACGCTCGCAAGGCTTTCTTTTGAAACATATTCAAAAACCGAACTGTTAACTGTTCCAGATCTAAATAATTCTACTATTGATTCATTTGATAAGCCATTTTCAACTAAAGCTGATGTGATTGATTCAATATTTAAATAATAAGCTAACATTTGAATAACTGCCGCTCCTAAGCCTGATGACAGATAAAAAAATATAAACTTATTTGTTCCCCAAATATTAGCTAATGTTGAGCCAAACATCCATAAACCAAACATATTAAACAAAAGATGCGCCTCGTTACCGTGCATAAACATATGGGTTAACATTTGAGAGATAAAAAACTTATCATTCTCGAAATAGTGAAGAGCTAAAAAATCAGTACTAATTTGACCAGAAAACTTGGTTCCAATGAAGAAAATAATATTTATTATGAGCAGATGCTTAATTATTTGCGGTGTATTTCCCATTAAATAAATCTTTTTTTAATATCATTATCTTCAATCGAAATATAAATCTTTTTTCCAAGAGGAGTAACCATTGAATCCTTACATGCAAATAATTGGTTTAATAGAAGGGTTTGCTCCTTTTCATTTTCTAAATGATTTAAATTTAGGGATTTTGAAATGCATATTAACTTAGCTAGGTAATCGTTAATACTTGTTGAGTGATCTGAGTAGTTTAAGATATCATTCTCAATTAGTTCATTAAAAAAATCATTAACCATATTACAATTAAAAACTGGGTGAACCCCAGTTATCTCAATTTCATTCGCGTTAAATTTTTCAAAAATGAAGCCAAGGTGACTTAAAATATCTTTCAATTTAAATAAAACTTGAAAATCAATATTACTAAAAGATAAGTTTATTGGAAAAATAAGAGTCTGCGATACATTCTTCTTATTATTAATTTCAGAAAGAATTCTTTCATATAAAACCCTCTGATAAGCTTTTTTAATGTCAACAATTAATAATTCTGATTTTGTTTTTGTCACAATAAACTTTTTTAAAAAATTAAAATTCGAATAATGTGTAGAACCTTGTAAGTCCTTTTCTGAAAAAATTTCCTTTGATGAATTCCAGTTTTGAGTATTTAATTCAGATTTTTCAATATTTTCTTTATTTTCATTTTCATTAAAAGGATCATAATTATTGTCAAAATCGACTTTGGGTAATTTCAAGTTTTTTGAATCTAATAATGGAGAGGAAATATTAATATTATTACTAAAATCAATATTTGGAGCTACATTAAATTTCCCTAAAGAATGTCTAATACAAGATCTTAAAATTGCATACAAGGAACTCTCATTTTCAAACTTTACTTCAATCTTATTAGGATGAACATTTACATCAATAGTTTGTGTTGGAACATCAATAAAAAGAATATAAGAGGGTCTACTTTCAGGCTTTATTAACCCCTCATAGGCAGTCACTATTGAATGATTTAAATAATTATTTTTAACACATCTTCCATTTACAAAAAAATACTGCATTGATCTTGATTTATTTAAATATTCAGGCTTAAAGATATAACCCTTAATTTTTACAATATCAGTATTTTCATCAATCGGTACTAATTTTTTATTTATGCTGTTTGTAAACAAACGTATTACCCTCTCTTTAAGGTTTGACTTCTTCAATTTGTACAAATCATTGTCATTATGCCTGAGTGAAAATGAAATCTCTGGATGGCATAAAGATTGTCGAGTAAACTCATTTATAATATGTCTTAATTCGACATTATCAGATTTTAAAAATTTTCTTCTAGCTGGTAGATTATAAAATAAGTTTCTAACACTTATACTTGTACCGTTTAAACCACTTTCCTCCTTTTTATCAACTATTGTACTATCAACAACCGAGATAATATTTCTAATTCCATTTTTATTATTTGATGATGATATTGTAATTTTTGCAACAGAAGAAATACTTGATATGGCTTCCCCCCTAAAACCTTTACTAGTCAAAGAAAACAAATCAGAAGATGATTTAATTTTTGATGTAGTATGTTTTAAAAAACACAAACAAAGATCTTTCTTATTCATTCCATCACCATCATCACTAATTTCAATTAGCGATTTACCAAAGTCCTTTACAATTACATTAATATTTTTAGCATTAGCATCAATTGAATTTTCAATAAGTTCTTTTAATACTGAAGAAGGACGTTGAATGACTTCTCCAGCAGCGATCTTGTTAATTAAATCATCAGATAATTTATGTATTAATCCTTTCATTTCATGAAAATCGATAAATCAAAGTCAATTATATAGAGAAAAATTAATGTAAGAAGAATTATAATAAATATGATAGTTTTTGAAAATAAACTATTTGAGCGGTTTCTGGATCTTAACCTTGCCTCATCCCAGGCATTTGACTTGTCAAAAACACTATTTGATTCTCTATGTTTTGAATAAGCTGAATCAAATCCATATATGTTAGATTTATTTGATTTTGAATATCTTGGTGAATATCTGAACTTTTTATTCCTCGGTCTTTTAAAAATATTTATTAAACTCACTTATTTTTTTAAATAAATTTACAAAAAATGACTTCAAGTATAATCTAAAAATTCCTAAAGTAATCCTTATCTTTGATAAATTATGGAAGGAAAAATAAAACAGTTAAAAAATTTACTTTCCAAAGAGAATAAAATTGTAATAACTACTCATACTAACCCCGATGGGGATGCCATAGGAAGTAGCTTAGCACTATTCCACTTATTTAAAAAAATGAGTTTAAATGTTAAAGTTATTACCCCAAATCAACATCCAGGATTCCTAGATTGGGTTCCGGGATGCGAACACATAATTGTTTACGAAAACGATGTGGAATTGGCTAAAAAAACAATTAATAATTCTAATCTAATTTTTACACTTGATTTTAATGATTTAAGTCGATCTGGAAAAATTGCAGAAAACATTGATTTAGAATATCATAAATTAGTTATGATTGACCATCACCAATCACCAAATGACTATGCTACTATTATGTTTTCACACCCAGAGATCTCATCAACATGCGAATTAATTTTCAATATAGCCGTCAACTTGGGAAAAAAGGAATTAATTAATAAGGAAATTTCAACATGTTTATACCTTGGAATGATGACAGACACTGGATCATTTCAATATAATGGTGTCAATGGAAAAACTCACAATACACTATCTTTTTTACTGGAAAAAGGTATAGATCATAGTAAAATTTATAATAATATATATAATAGCAATACTCTCAGTAAATTAAAAATATTGGGTTGTGCTATTAAAAATTTATCATTAATTCACGATAAAAAAACTAGCTATACATTTTTAACAAAAAAAGAATTAAAACAAAATCAGTACAAAAAAGGTGATTCTGAAGGAATTGTGAATTATGGACTTTCTCTAAAAAACATTCACTTTACTGCTATTTTTATTGAAGATGAACTCGAAATTAATCTCATTAAAATATCATTCAGATCTAAAAATGAATTTCCTTGTGATAAATTTGCAAAAGAATTTTTCTCTGGCGGGGGTCACAAAAATGCAGCTGGAGGAAAATTTGAGGGAACTGTAGTAAATGCAATTAAAAAATTTAAATCATCTTTGAAAACATTTAAAACTAATTAATTATGAGTTTGAATAGACACTTTTTTATAATAATATTAATAATCAATTTTTCATGTAATATGTCACAAAAAAATAACAACGATACAATCTATGCATCTATAGAAACTTCAAAAGGAACAATTAAAGCTAATTTATATTATGATCTTACACCAGTAACTGTAGCAAATTTTATCTCACTTGCAGAGGGCGAGAACAAAGAAGTAAGTGAACAATATAAGGGAAAAAAATATTACAATGGTATTACTTTTCACAGAGTTATTCCAGACTTTATGATTCAAGGCGGAGATCCAACAGGAACTGGATCAGGATCTCCCGGGTATACCTTTAAGGATGAGTTTATTGATGAACTTAAGCATAATTCTGCTGGAATATTATCTATGGCAAATGCTGGTCCAGCAACAAATGGCAGTCAATTTTTTATTACACATAAAGAAACTCCATGGTTAGATGGTGTACACACAGTATTTGGAAAAGTAGTTGATGGTCAAGAAATTGTAGATAAAATTGAACAAGGAGACTCCATTATTAATATTGAAATTATAAGAGATGGTAGTAGTGCAAAAAGATTTAATGCTCCAAAAATTTTCAGCAACCACTTTAAAGAAGAAGAAAAAAGAAAAAAGGAAGCTGAAAAAGCCCTCGAAAAACTTAAAAATGATGTTTCTAACATCCATGAAAAACTCAAAGAAAAAGCTACAGAAACTTCAACTGGACTTAAATTTTTTATTAATGAAAAGGGAAATGGAGAAATGGTTGATGAAAATAAGACAATACTAACTCATTATGCTGTATACTTTGAAGACGGGAACTTATTGGACACCTCAATTCTTAATGTTGCTGAAAAATATAATATGTTAGATAGCAGAAGAGCTCAGGCTGGAGGGTACTCGCCTATAGAGGCAAAAGTTGGTCCAAAAGACATGATGATTCAAGGATTTAAAGAAGGTTTAAAACTTCTAAAAATTGGTGATAAAGCCACATTATTTTTACCTTACTATCTTGCATATGGTGAAACAGAATCAAGAGGAATTCCTGCTAAATCGAACTTAATTTTTGAGGTAGAAATTGTAGATCAAAAATAATAATGACCAGAAAATCAAAGATATTTAAATTTGTTTTTCTTCTTTTATTTATTTTAACATATAGCATAAATAACTCTCCATCTTTTGATATAAATAAAGAATATATAGTTATTTATGAGAGCTGGTTTAATATATTATCAAAATTCTATCTAATTTTTAACTTCTCAGTTGGTGATATACTTTACTTGATAACTCCAATAATAATTATTTTTTATTATTTTAAAATCAAAAGAAGAAGAGATAAATTGATTTACATATTAAAGGTACCTTTAATTATATATTGTTTTTTTTATTGGTCTTGGGGATTTAATTATAATAAAAACTCTGAGTTTGAATCATTAAAAAAGAATACTTACAGCCTTGAAGATTTATCTTTAACTACTCAATTTTACATAAATAAATTAAATGATTTACAAGTCAATTTATCACAGTCTGAAGAAAATAAAGTCGAATCAAAACTATCTTTTAACGATATTAAAATCAAATGCATAAAAACAATTAATAATGAAGATTGGTCATTAATTAATAAAAAATTAAACAATTTTCCTGTTAAAAAATCACTATTTTCTACTCCTCTATCATATATGGGATTTTCAGGATATATAAATCCGTTTACACTTGAAGCAAACATTAATTATAATATTCCTAATATTTCCTTACCAGTAACTATAACACATGAAATAGCACATCAAATAGGTTATGCTTTCGAAGATGAGGCAAATTTTATTGCAATAAAATCTTTAACAAAAAGCAATGACAATTTTTTACAATATTCAGGCAATTTAATAGCTGTTCAATATCTTCTCTCTGAAATCAGAAAATTAGATATTAAAAGTTACAATTATTATGTCAAACAATTGAATATAGGTGTTGTTAAAAATATCAAGGAAAAAAATGATTATTACTTAAAATTTGAGAATAAGTTTGAAGATTATTTCAAAAAAGGTTATGATATATTTTTAAAAAACAATAACCAAAAAGCAGGATTAAAAACCTACAGTTTGGTTATTGATTTATTAATTAATGATTATCAATCTAAGATATAAGCATCTAATTCACTTTCAACTTGATTTTTAAGTTTTGTGAATTCTAGCTTTAAATTATCAATCATTTCTGCAAGTTTAATAATCAAGGATTTTGCTTTGGTCAAACTGGCAATCTGCATTCCTGTAGGTCCATATGATGAATTGATTCCTCTTGTAGCTACACTTAGTCTGTTTGAGATTGTTTCAACATCTTTCTCCCTTACATCTTTTTTAGATTTATTACCAAAAATAAAAGCATCAATTTTATCAATAGATTTTTGAATAGAATTCTGTTGAGAAACATAATCTTTATAATTAGATGATTTATTAATCAATGAAATAATAGATTTATTATCATCCTTAATTTTGCCAAATTTACTGGTCAATAGAGAATAGTTTTTATATTCATTCTCAATTTCGGTAACATATTCATCGATTTTATCAATATTTGGATTATTCAAAACACCAGATCTAATTCTTTCAACCTCAAAAAACTTACTTCCAATTTTATTAACTTTTCCATCAAAACTTAGGTATAAATTAAATGAGTATTTTCCAGGATTAACTCTTATACTTGGTGAATATGATCTTGTTGAACCAGAACTCACGTTTGTACTTATATTTTTGGTTAAATTCCAAGAAATTCTGTTAAATCCTTTTTTATAAGCTGTAGAGAACCTGTCAACAAAATTATTATTATCATCATATATCTCAATTATTACTTTTGGCAAGTTTTGATTCAATTCTGCATCTAACTCATCCCATCCTGGAAACGGTATGTCAGAATTAGATTTTTCAAGTTCTTTTTCTATTTTTTTTCTTTTTTGTTTTTTTGTTGATACTTCATCACTTAAATAAAAAGTAAAAATTGCACCATAGTCAGGATTTTTTGCATAATAAGTATTACTTCCCTGAGAAGATGATCCTGATCTTATTGGACTGTATTGAAGTGCTTTTCTCGGGGTAAACACTATATTACTTTTTAATGAATTTGATGATAAAAATCTTAAAGACGAATAATCATCAAGTACATAAAAGCCTCTACCAAATGTTGCAGCAACCAAATCATTTTCTCGTTTTTGAATAGCTAAATCTCTTATTGAAATTGTCGGTAAACCGGATGAAAACTTAACCCATTTATTACCACCATTAACGGAAACAAATATACCATATTCTGTTCCTAAAAACATTAAATTTTTATCAACATGATCTTGAACAAGTCTCCAGCATATAAAACCATCTGGAACTCCATCCCCAATATTTTTCCATGATTTACCCCCATCAGTAGATTTATACACATAGGGCTCATAATCTCCAAACTTGTGGTTATCCAATAATACATAAACAGTATTTGCATCAAATAAATCTGCCTTTATATCATTTACAAAAGATCCCTTTGGAACACCTGGTAATTTTTCAACATTAACTTTAGTCCAAGTTTCACCGTAGTTTTGTGTATATTGAATTATACCATCATCAGTCCCTGCGTAAATGATATTTTCATCTACAGGTGATTGAGATAAAGATGTTATTGTATTATATGTGGACATAGCGTAAACATCCCATGGATTATCCCAACTTTGGACTTTGCCCATTATTGGTAGTGAAAATCTTTCTTGATTAAGAGTTAAATCTTCGGAAATTACCCTCCAATCATCTCCCCTATTATTTGAAACCCAAACTCTTTGAGATCCAAAAAATATTGTTTTAGGGTCATGCGAACTAACAAGTATGGGAGCATCCCAATTAAATCTTTCATAGTCTTCATTTAAATCATTTTGTGGTTTAATGAATGTAGCTTCACCATTAGTTCTGTCAATACGATGAATATTTCCCTGTTGAGACTGAGCATAAACAATGTCAGGATTACCTGGCTCAGTAGCAGGTTGATGACCATCTCCACCAAGAAGTACAAACCAATCAGAATTTGTAATACCAGAATTTTTAAATGTTCTACTTGGACCTCCTTGTGTATTATTGTCTTGTGTACCACCAAAAATATTGTAAAATGGATATGCATCATCAACTGCAAGCTTATAAAACTGAGTTAAGGGAAGATTAGCAACAAACTTCCATGATTTTGTGTCATCAAAAGATTCATAAACACCACCATCTGTTCCAATCAATAAATAGTTAGGATCACTCATTTTAAAGGTAAGTGAATGATTATCAACATGCTTGTCACTTTCATTCATAATATAAAAATCCTTTCCTCCATTTTCAGATACTTGAACTTTAGTATCCATTAAATAAATTTTATCAAATACATGTGGTGACGCTACAAGCTCTTGATAATAATGAGGACCAGTTGCACCTGATACAGTATCGGACATTTTTTTCCAACTTCCACCAGAATTAGTTGTCTTATAAACAGCCCCATTTCTTCTGTCAGTTTCGACTGCAGCATATAGTATAGTACTATCAAATGGAGATATTGCTAAACCAATTTTTCCAAGATTAGAGCCTGGCAAACCATTTTTAATTTCTGTCCATGAAATTCCATGATCAGTTGACTTATATATGGAAGTTCCAGGTCCACCACCCATATATGAAGCAACGTTTCTATGTCTTTGCCATGTTGCAGCATACAAAATATTTGGATTATTATGATCAATAGCTATATCAGTAACACCTGTCCACTTATTAACACTTAGAACGTTTTTCCATGTTTTTCCTCCATTGTCAGTTCTATACAACCCTCTTTCTCCGCCAGAAGACCATAGAGGACCCTGTGATGCTACAAAAACTGTATTCGGATCTTGTGGACTAACAATAATTTTTGAAATATGTTCAGAATTTTTTAAACCCATGGATTTCCAATTTTTTCCTCCATTTTCGCTAACATAAATACCATGTCCAATACCAACATGTCTTCCCCCAACGTTTTCACCTGTACCTAACCAAATCTTAGATGAATTATGAGGATCTATTGTTATACACCCAGTTGAATAAAAAGGTTGATCATCAGCAATAGGATTCCAAGTTGTCCCAGAATTAACAGTTTTCCAGACACCTCCAGATCCAACTGCGACATACCATTCATTTTCATTATTAGGATTTATTGCGATATCAGCAATACGACCTGACATAAAAGCAGGACCAACAGACCTAAACTTAAGACCAGTTAAATCAGATGACTTTAGTTCTTCACTGATGTTTTTTTTCTTTTGTGAAAATGAAATAGTCAAAAAGAAGACAAATAGTGGGAGTATATAGTATTTTTTCATGGCTCAAAATTTCTATTAAATATATTAAATAATGGTGTAGAAGCAAATGAAATTGTAATTTTGAAAAGATGAATTTTCACTATTATTTAAGAGGAGTCTTAATCTTGTTTTTTTTATCTTCTTGTGAACCTGATGATATATGTTTAGAATCAAATACAGATACACCTAACTTAATCATAAAATTCTTAGATTTTAACTCAGGTGAAAATAAGCCTGTGGTTAACTTAAAAATCAAAGGAGTTGATAGTGAAAATGATTTTTTTATAGGAACAGTAGACTCAATTTCAATTCCACTTAGTAATTATCAAAATACAACACCCTTTTCATTTACAAAAGAATTTGATTCTAATCAAGCAAATGAGGATTTAATTTATTTTAATTACGTTAGAAATAATGTTTATATATCAAGGTCTTGTGGATATAAAATGGAATATGAAATTGAAAACATTATTGTTGAAAATGATAATTTAAATTGGATTGAAGACTCAATTATTGAAAAAAGAGTAGTTAATGATGAAATTTCTCACCATGTCAAAATATATCATTAGTATTTTTATTTGTTTAATATTTAATTATAGTTTTTCTCAAGAAGAACAAGAAGAAGTAATTGAAGACTCTTTAAAAATTAAGCAAAAGTATGGTATTAGAATTGGACTTGATTTAAGTAAACAAGTTAGAATGTTAACCGAAGATTACAAAGGAATATCCTTTTATAGTGATTTTAGAATTAAGGAAAGATTATTCATCGTCACTGAAATTGGTAATGATGATAAAAAAATATTCAATGAAAATATTAACGCTAACTTCAAAGGAAACTATTTAAAAGCAGGTTTTAATTACAACTTTTACAACAATCCACCTGGTTTAGAAAATGAAATTTATTTCGGTTTTAGATTTGCTACAAGCTCATTTAAAAGTGAAGTTTTCGATTATTTAGTATATGATTTTGATAAATATTGGGAGAATGGTAGAATCGATGACTACAAAGAGTTTAAAAATCTCAATGCTAATTGGTTTGAATTAATTCTTGGATTTAATGCTAAAATTTCAAAAAATATATTCATGGGCACATCATTGAGACTTAACAGAATGATTAATCAAAAGTCCCCAGAAAACTTTGGAAACTTATACATACCTGGATTCAATATTGTAACCGAAGACAATAATTTCGGAACAGGGATAACTTACACACTAACTTACCGAATTCCAATTGTAAAAAAATAAACATGGACTGGTTTGACTCAGATTATTACCACATTCTATACAAACATAGAGATTATAATGAAGCTAGAAATTTTATAGATAAGATTATTAAATATCTTAATATAAAAAAAGGCTCAAAAATTTTGGATCTTGCATGTGGTATTGGAAGACACTCTATCTATTTAGAAAAAATTGGTTTTAAAGTTGTAGGAACAGATAAATCTTTAAACAATATTAACAAAGCAAAAGCTAATCAAAATCAATCTCTAAGTTTTTTACAAATGGAGATGATTGAAGATACCAATAACAGATATGACGGTATTTTTAATTTATTT
This sequence comes from uncultured Bacteroidota bacterium, assembly GCA_902535165.1. GTDB lineage: Bacteria > Bacteroidota > Bacteroidia > Flavobacteriales > Flavobacteriaceae > Eutrophosalina. The sequence goes on from CACASE010000006.1 coordinate 19,933, forward strand.
ACAAGTTTTGGGTATGTTAATCATGATTACAATTTAAAAACGATTAAAAATATCGAAAGACAGTTAAA